>JAXLWJ010000036.1:0-56225 GCA_046328535.1 Anaerolineae bacterium | reverse complement strand
GGGGCTGATACTACCAGTACCAGAGGTTGGTGCAAGCCCGGAACATGTTTCAATCCCTGTGCAGGGATTAGTGTGGGGCTGATCTCCCGACAGATCGCTTACGGCCCTGCCGTATGGAAGGTTTCAATCCCTGTGCAGGGATTAGTGTGGGGCTGATCCGGCTGCCCTGTATTGCGAGCGGTTTCCTCTAACATGTTTCAATCCCTGTGCAGGGATTAGTGTGGGGCTGATGATCCGAGGAGGTTGCGGTTGGCGTCGGACACGTTCTGGTTTCAATCCCTGTGCAGGGATTAGTGTGGGGCTGATATACTGATTCTGGACTGGACACTGCAGACCTACCGCGTTTCAATCCCTGTGCAGGGATTAGTGTGGGGCTGATGACAGGCGGCACACTGTACGAGCACGCCAACCTTCAGGTTTCAATCCCTGTGCAGGGATTAGTGTGGGGCTGATAAGGAAGGAGATCATGAAGCGCGTTATGGTACTTAGTTTCAATCCCTGTGCAGGGATTAGTGTGGGGCTGATGCAACAGTATCACGTTGTACGCCCGGTGACCCAGAATGTTTCAATCCCTGTGCAGGGATTAGTGTGGGGCTGATAGAGTTGGGATGACATGACCCCCGACGAGAGGCGCGTGTTTCAATCCCTGTGCAGGGATTAGTGTGGGGCTGATAGTGTTCTATCAACGGCGAAACCATAGGAGGTAAAATGTTTCAATCCCTGTGCAGGGATTAGTGTGGGGCTGATGTTCATGTATGTGTTCGCTCTGGCACTCCTGGTCGCGGTTTCAATCCCTGTGCAGGGATTAGTGTGGGGCTGATACATACAGCGCACTGATTCGGGCGATTGATGAGCCCGTTTCAATCCCTGTGCAGGGATTAGTGTGGGGCTGATCCCCGTCACCCACCACCGAACCCACCCGCCCCTCCGACCGTTTCAATCCCTGTGCAGGGATTAGTGTGGGGCTGATACCGTGGTAACGGGGTCTGCCTGGCCCAGTTCGCGGGTTTCAATCCCTGTGCAGGGATTAGTGTGGGGCTGATGTGAGCCAAAGGAGGCGCGATGTTCGCGAGGTATTGGTTTCAATCCCTGTGCAGGGATTAGTGTGGGGCTGATCTGCAGCTTGATGTCGAGATCCTCGCCCCTCGACTCTGAGTTTCAATCCCTGTGCAGGGATTAGTGTGGGGCTGATTGAGGCTCGAGATGTCAGCGATCCAGTCTAAGAATTTGTTTCAATCCCTGTGCAGGGATTAGTGTGGGGCTGATTTGAGGTACAGTTCGAGATTCCGAAGGATGACTTCGGGTTTCAATCCCTGTGCAGGGATTAGTGTGGGGCTGATCAAGGAGGTTCGAGATGTACGAGATCCTGGATACGAGTTTCAATCCCTGTGCAGGGATTAGTGTGGGGCTGATATGTCGGACGCATTGGTCGAAGGCTTACGTTGCCTTGTTTCAATCCCTGTGCAGGGATTAGTGTGGGGCTGATCTCGAGGAACTCGAGTAGGCCGCTGACACTTCTGCAGGTTTCAATCCCTGTGCAGGGATTAGTGTGGGGCTGATTGTGCTACACCGTCCAGCTGCAGCCATGGGCCGTTTTGGTTTCAATCCCTGTGCAGGGATTAGTGTGGGGCTGATTCACCAACCAGGCGCAGCCCGCAGTCCCGGTCACCAAGTTTCAATCCCTGTGCAGAGGGGTGGACAAAACATAAGATTGGCGGCGCCGCTTGGCGCATAAGGGCCGATAGGACCAGCCGAAGCGGGTAGAGTTGGCGCGAAACATAAGATGCGGGCCGCCGTGCCGCGTCCAGCAAGTGGTCTCCTTCTGGGGTAGAATAGGTGTTCCGACACAGCCCACACGACCGCCAGAAAGGAGACCGTCCCAATGTTAGCCCTTCTGGAGCCGGTTGGCAAGTGGCTCTCCCAGGCGGTTCGCCACGCCCGGCCGACCGTCACTGTCGTCCCCTCGGCGTCGCGCCCGTTGACCCTGGCCGAGGCTGACCTCCCCGCTGCCGTCTGCGCCTGTCCCGTCGCGCTGGTACTACCTCTCCTCCACGACCTCGGCTGGGCGCACTTCCCCGAACGCGACCCCAACCGTCCTGGCCGGGGCCGACGCCCGACTACCCCCGCGCCGCCTATGTCGCCTTGCCCTACCTAGTCAAGCTCGACGCGCAGCTGCGCTACATGACGGATGCGCCAGTATCTTCTGGATCACCCGATGTTAGCCACGCTGCTGGGCTTCGACCCTGCCCGCCTCCCCTCCCGCAAGCACCTCGGCCGCGTCCTGCGCCGCGCGCCCAACGACAACCTGCAGTTCCTCCTGGATGCCAGCGTCCGCCTCATCGCCGACGCACTGCCCGACGACGGGCGCGCCTCCTTCGGCCACGTCGTGGCCCGGTGACACCAAGCACATCCTGGCCTGGGTCAAGGAACAACCCCAAGGCCTTTGTCAAGGGGCGCTACGACAAGACCCGCCAGCCCAAGGCGACCCCGGCTGCAAGCTCGGCGTCAAGTCCGCGCCAACCGCTCGCCCGAAGCCGACGCCCCGTCCACCCCCTCCACCAACCCCCAGCCCGGCCTCGCAACAGGTCGGCCATCCCGACCTCTACTGGGGCTACGCCTCCGGCGTCGTCGCCACCCGCGTCCTCGCCCCCGACCACACCCCCATCGCCGAGGTCGTCCTCGCCGAGCGCACCCAGACGTTCGACAAGGCCGACATCAGCACCTTCCAGCCCCCTCATGGCCGACACGCAGCGGCGGCGTTCCATCCCCCCTTCGGCGCGTTCGACGCGGCGTTCGACGCCTTCTATGTCTACGACGCCTTCCACAACGCGGGCGGTTTCGCCGCCGTTCCCTTCGTCGCCAAGGGCCAGCATACCCACCGCACCTTCGACGCTCAGGGTCTGCCCCGCTGCGCCGCCCGTCTCGCCATGCCCCTGAAGGCGACCTTCGTCGAGCGCACCAGCCTCGTCCCCCACGAGAAGGGGCGCTACGTCTGCCGCTGCTCTTCCGACCCCGACGGGTGAGGTCTGTCCCAGCGCCGATAAGCACTGGGCCGACGGCGGCTGCGTCACCCTGGGTACGTCCATCGGCGCTCGCCTCCGCTACACTCTCGACCGCGAAAGCGACGCCTTCCAGGCCGTCTACAAGCAGCGCACCGTTGACGAGCGCATCAACTCCCAGGCCAAGGAGTTGGGTATCGAGCGACCCTACCTCCGCAACGAGCGCTCGATCACCAGCCACAACACGCTCATCTATGTCCTGCTCAACCTGCAGGCGCTCGGCCGCGTCCGCGCTCACACCCGCGCGTCGGCTCAGGCGGCAGCGCATCGCCTCGGCTAGACCGACCTGACCCGGTGGGCTGACACCGCTTCGCTTCGTCAACGAGCGGTCGTGGGGATGTGTCGCCTCTGCGGTGCGCTCCCTGGCTCAGGTGAACACTCCTCAATCACATCCGAGACCACCCCTCTTCAGCGGCGCTTGCCCGCGCGAAGCAGGCCCGTCTGTGTCTCCGTCGGCCAGCGACGCCGACCCTGGCCCAGAGCCGCCGCCGATACCGTCTGTCCGACGCCCCACCGCCGCTCGCCGGCCCCGTCAGCTGACCCTCTGCGCCCCGCTCCGCCCTGTCGCCCGCCCCTCGGCCTCGCTTATGTTTTGTGCCGCCCCCCATCATGACGCCATGTTAGGTCCATCCCTCCTGTGCAGGGATTAGTGTGGGGCTGATGTTCGTTAGTGCCGCCGTTTTGCTTCATCGAGGCGAAGTTTCAATCCCTGTGCAGGGATTAGTGTGGGGCTGATCTCGAAACCGCGGTCAACAAGCCCGGTGGTCTCAAATTGTTTCAATCCCTGTGCAGGGATTAGTGTGGGGCTGATTCGAGGTGGAGTTGCTCACCACCTCCCAGCCATTCGTGTTTCAATCCCTGTGCAGGGATTAGTGTGGGGCTGATCCCCAGATCATGGCTGGACGGGGGTATCGGGCAAGGTTTCAATCCCTGTGCAGGGATTAGTGTGGGGCTGATTCCTGTAAAGGAATTTCCTCATTTGAGGAACAGATCGTTTCAATCCCTGTGCAGGGATTAGTGTGGGGCTGATCGCGACCAACTGCCCGGGCGACCTATCGGCCGCCCATGTTTCAATCCCTGTGCAGGGATTAGTGTGGGGCTGATCGGAGAACAGACCATGCGTAAGATCGCTTTAGTTTTGTTTCAATCCCTGTGCAGGGATTAGTGTGGGGCTGATGAGTACTTTTAGGTTTGGGTGTAATAGGTGCTATTAGTTTCAATCCCTGTGCAGGGATTAGTGTGGGGCTGATGAGTTCAAGATGGAGCAGCTCGTAGCAGTGCTGTCGAGTTTCAATCCCTGTGCAGGGATTAGTGTGGGGCTGATACGTAGTATACCCTGATCTCCGACGATCAGAAGAAGAGTTTCAATCCCTGTGCAGGGATTAGTGTGGGGCTGATTAGGTGTATGGGCAGTAGGTGTCGCAGTATATAAAAGTTTCAATCCCTGTGCAGGGATTAGTGTGGGGCTGATATCACCTCCCGGGACGAGCACGCGCTCGCCTGGGAACGGTTTCAATCCCTGTGCAGGGATTAGTGTGGGGCTGATCTTAAAGTAAAAGAATAGATGCAGCAAAATTGCACGTTTCAATCCCTGTGCAGGGATTAGTGTGGGGCTGATTTGCATTTCGGAGGCCAGTAAGACGGGCAGATTTTCGTTTCAATCCCTGTGCAGGGATTAGTGTGGGGCTGATTTGTTGCAAGATGCAGCAAAGGTAATCGAGTATATGAGTTTCAATCCCTGTGCAGGGATTAGTGTGGGGCTGATTTGTGTTCTCGTTCTCCTTTCGATACTGCTTGTTATGTTTCAATCCCTGTGCAGGGATTAGTGTGGGGCTGATCCAGTAATTGGTGTCAGTGGACAAGCATCCGTTCTGGTTTCAATCCCTGTGCAGGGATTAGTGTGGGGCTGATATGCCGATCGCGATCACTGCACGACCTTTGGATAGTTGTTTCAATCCCTGTGCAGGGATTAGTGTGGGGCTGATCAACCGGCTACGGGCACTCGTGCCCTAGCTGAACTTGTTTCAATCCCTGTGCAGGGATTAGTGTGGGGCTGATAAGAAGAGAGGCCTCGAGAGAGAATGGGTATGGGCATTCGTTTCAATCCCTGTGCAGGGATTAGTGTGGGGCTGATTTACGAACCCGTTGTTCAAGGCCGAACTCCTTGCATGTGTTTCAATCCCTGTGCAGGGATTAGTGTGGGGCTGATGCCAGCGTTCGGCCCCAGGGTCGAACAGTCGGAGACAAGTTTCAATCCCTGTGCAGGGATTAGTGTGGGGCTGATTCCCGGAAGACCTGACGGGCCTCTACACGGATGACGAGAGTTTCAATCCCTGTGCAGGGATTAGTGTGGGGCTGATTCTACACGCTGTACTCGGCGCGGCCGCCGACGGTAACAGTTTCAATCCCTGTGCAGGGATTAGTGTGGGGCTGATCATGACCCCGCCGCCAAAGGAGAACGAGATGAGCCACAGTTTCAATCCCTGTGCAGGGATTAGTGTGGGGCTGATCCGTCGCAGAGAGCCTTGGGACTACGTGCCTCCGACGGAGTTTCAATCCCTGTGCAGGGATTAGTGTGGGGCTGATCCGGGCCCAATGGGGCAACCTATGGGCGAGCTTATGTGTTTCAATCCCTGTGCAGGGATTAGTGTGGGGCTGATTGACATCACCACGCGAGTGGTGGTAAATGGATTTCCGGTTTCAATCCCTGTGCAGGGATTAGTGTGGGGCTGATCGGACCGACCCAAGCGCCAACCCAAATCTACACCCAAGTTTCAATCCCTGTGCAGGGATTAGTGTGGGGCTGATTAAAGAAAGGTTTCACAATTCGCGAAGCTCATAGAGGTTTCAATCCCTGTGCAGGGATTAGTGTGGGGCTGATTTGTATTCACTTTGCGCGAATGTCGAACGGAGTACCTCTGTCTTGTTTCAATCCCTGTGCAGGGATTAGTGTGGGGCTGATCCCTGACATTCCGCCTGGTGAAAGCCGGCAGGCTCGTGTTTCAATCCCTGTGCAGGGATTAGTGTGGGGCTGATGTGAAAGCCCGGCGGCTCGTATCAGATGCCCAGTACTAGGTTTCAATCCCTGTGCAGGGATTAGTGTGGGGCTGATCAAGAAGTGGACTCGATGTGAACGCTGGCTGGATCAGTTTCAATCCCTGTGCAGGGTTAGTGTGGGGCTGATCCCTGACATTCCGCCTGGTGAAAGCCGGCAGGCTCGTGTTTCAATCCCTGTGCAGGGATTAGTGTGGGGCTGATGTGAAAGCCGGCAGGCTCGTATCGAAGTGCCCAGTACTAGGTTTCAATCCCTGTGCAGGGATTAGTGTGGGGCTGATCAAGAAGTGGACATTCGATGTGAACGCTGGCTGGATCAGTTTCAATCCCTGTGCAGGGATTAGTGTGGGGCTGATCGCCCTTTGCCCCTGGCGCTAGAACTCGTCTCGATCTCGCTCAATCGCGGTCGGGCCTGCTCGCCTCGCGCGGGCGCGGACCCTTTGCCCCAGCATGCCCAAATCGGCCCATTTGTGGCGGATTATGTCTTTATCGTCGCGCGACGAATGGGGCGTATTGCTCGCCCAATTGCGCTCGCGCTCGTTCGATCTCGCCACGCGGGGCGTGGACTTGCCCACAGGCCTCGACTTGGCCGTCGCTCGCTCTGGGGCTATATTTTGGCCGCTCGGTAGGATAACGTGGGTCATATCGCCAGTATACACCGCCTTGCATCGCCTGTCAACGGGCCGAGTCGTTCGGAGCGAACGGGGCAGAAGCGGCGCAATATCGGGCATTTTGGGGGGAGGATCGCTATGAAACTGCGGGCGTGCCTCAACGCGACGACGTGGGCGATGCTGGTCGCCATCGCGCGGACGAACGGGTGGGCGGTGAAGTCGGCGACATCCAAAGCCGCCCTTGTGGACCTCCTCGCGGCCCGCCTGCCGCCCCGCGTCAAGGACGCCGCGTTCCTGGCTGCCCTTGACGACGATGACCGCGCCGCCCTCCACGCCCTCGCCAACGCTCTCCAACCCGTCGCTCTGCATGACTTCGACCGCGTTTATGGCCCCATTCGCGCCACGGCCCGCAGCCGCGAGGCGGACCCGCGCCGCCTGGCGCGCCACCCGATCTCGACCGCCGAGCGCATTCTCTACGCCGGCCTGGTGTATGGTGCGCCCGACGCCCAGACGGGGCGGCCCTGCATCGTCGTTCCCAGCGAGTGGCGAGAACGGTTCGCATCCCTGGCCCCGACGCCCGCGCGCGATGCGCCTGGGGCTATCGCAGCGCCGCTCGACGTCTCCCTCGCCCTGGCCGTGTTCCTGGCCGCCCTGCAATCGGCCCCGCCCCGCCTGGCCCACGGCCGCTGGCTGCCGCCGCGTTTTGTGGGCTACCTGGCGCGCCTTTTCCACCTCCCCACCGAGGATCGCCCGCGCGAGCGAGCGGCGCCGTACCTCGCCTTCCTCCGCTACGCTGCTGAGACCCTCGGCCTCCTGACCGTCCTGGACGAGCGTCTGCTGCCAGCGCCGGCCGCGCCTGCCTGGCTCGCGCGCCCCGCGGCGGAGAGGGTGGCGGACTTGTGGCAGAGGTGTATCCTCGACCCTGCGTCGGCCGAGCGGTGGACAACGTTCCACCTGCCCGCCTACCGGCTGCGCCAGCCGGGCGCGTTCCTCCGCCGCGTCGTGGAGCGGGTCGGCGCGGTCACCCTGGCCGATGAGGCCGGTGACGAGGGGCGCCTCGCCTGGCATACCCTCGATGACCTCACCCCCGCCGCCCGCCTGGACGACCTCCTGCCCTTCTGGGAGTTAGAGGAACAGCCCGACCTGGGGCGCGATCTCGCCTGGCAGATTCTCGCCGCGCCGCTCGCCTGGCTCGGCGTTGTCAACGTCGCCGAGGCGCCGGGGGCCGCCTGGCGGCTGACGGCGCGGGGCGATTGGCTCCTCGGTCGGGGCGAGCCGCCGCCCAGTGTTTCGGCTGAACCGCTTCGCCTGGCCGACGACGGCGCTCTCTACCTGCCGCCAGCGGCGGATCTGCCGGCGCTCCTGTCGCTGGCCGAGTGGGCCGAGCTTGTGTCCGCGCCCGCCCCCGATGCCCCCGATGCCGACGGCCCCCGCCCGCGCGGCGCGCAGACCCCCCTCCCCCACTTCGAGCTGACCCCCGCCAGCGTCGCCCGGCCCATCGCCCGCGGCGCGCGGATCGAGGACCTGTTCACCCTGCTGACGCGCCATGCCGCGCCCCTGGCCCCGCCCGACCTCCAGGAACGTCTCCACAGGTGGGCCGCCGCCCGCGCCCCGTACACAATCCGCCCGGCCTGGCTGCTCACCGCCCCGACCGGCGACCACCTCGACCGCGCGCTGCGGCGGCGCTCCGTGCGGCGGCACATCCGCCGCCGCCTCGACTTGACGACCGCCGAGGTCAGCCCGGCCGATGCGGCCGCCCTCGCCAATACCCTGCGCCAGCGCGGTCTCCCCGTCACCGCCGCCGCGCCCCCCGCCGATCGCGCCGCCCTTGCCACCCCGCCGCTCCCGTCCGGCGACGCCCTCTGGTCCCTTACCGCGTTCTACGTCCATACCTACGTCGCCCGCCGCCTCGGTGGGGTGGCGCCGCCCGCCGTCGTCGAGGACACCCTGGCGGCGCGCCTCGGCCCGCTCGAAATCGGCCAGGCCCAGTTGGCCGCCGAGCGTCTCGCCGCGCAGCTCGAGCGCGCCCTCGCCGCCCTCGACCCCTTCTCGCAGCCCCTGCCCCAGGAGCGCCTCCTGGCGCGCCTGTCGAGCGCCATCCAGTCCAGCGAGACCCTCAGCATGACCTACTGGACCGCCAATCGCCCCCTGCCCGTCACGCGCCGCGTCCAGCCGCGCCGCATCGAGTGGCGCGGCGACACGGCCTACCTCGTCGCCTACTGCCACCGCCGCCTGGCCGAGCTGACCTTCCGTCTCGACCGCATCGTCGAGCTGGACGAGGCGCTCACGTCTTCTCCTTCACGATCCTGAACGGCGGTTCCATCGTCAGGCCGCCTTTGCCGTCCACGATGGCCCGCGCCACGCAATTCTCGCACAGGACGTAGTAGCGCACCTGGTCCTCGCCGACCTTGATCAGCGGCTTCAGCTTCTGCCGCAGGCGCTTGAAATCCTCCGCCTTCAGGTTGCACTCGAACACGCTATACTGCACGTGCGCGCCGAACCCCTTCAGCGTCTCGCAGATCTTCGTCCGCCGCTTGTCATTCACCACGTCATAGCTCACCACCACAAACATGGCCCTACTCCCGGCTGCCGAGCCAGCGCGCCGTGATCGTCTCCGGCGTGAGCGCCACCTGGATCACGTGGCCGCTGTCCATCACGACGACCGCCCGCACGCGCTGGCCGTAGCTCAAGTCTATCAGCCGCCCATCCTCCCCCGCCTGCCGCACCAGCCGCTCGATTGGCAGCGAGCGGGCGGGAGCAACCGCGATGATGCGATGTCCCGCGATTGCCCCGCCGTGCCCCACCGCCAGCGGCCCTCCCCCCGCCATAGCCCCCGCGCGATCAGCCCGCCCCCGCTGCGTCTCCATTCCGCTACCCTCTTTCTGTTGTCATGTTGAGCGATGCGAAGCATCCCCAGTAGCTCCGCACAATAGCGTGGACGCCCGCTGCTCGCGGTGGAGTGCCAACTCCACCGCCTCTGGGTGGCGCTGGAGATGGCTCTCCAGCGCCAGCACGATATGCGCTTCCACGGCAAACTGCAGAGCTACCGCATCCCCTGCGCTCAGTAGAGACTCTTCGCTACGCTCAGAGTGACAACGATCCTGACGTGGCCCCCCCCCCTCACCGCAGCATGATCGGGGCGTACGTCTTGGCGCGCCCCTCCACGATCCCCGCCATCTGCCACACCTGCCCCTCGATACAGCGGCGATACGTCGTCTTGTCGCCCGTCACCGGGTGGCGCGTTTCATCCTGCAGGCGGCGCTCGTAGCCCTCGATCAGCCGCTCCATCCCCGCCTCCGACATCTGCACCGGGCGCTTGGGGTCACCCGTCTGCACGAAGTCGGCCGGCGTCAACCGCCCCTCGTGAACCATCGCCAGCACCACCGAGTCGACCACCACCGGCCGGAACTCCTCCATCACGTCCAGCGGCAGCGACGGCCGCCCCTCCTCGATCACGTGGAAGAAGCCGAGGAACGGGTCCAGGCCCACGATCTGCACCGCCGTCATCGTGTCCTTCAGCAGCAGCGCGTAGCCCAGGCTGAGCGCGGCGTTGATGGGATCGGGCGGCGGGTAGTACGCGCGGCCCTGGAAGCCCCAGCGCGGATCGAGCAGCGCCTTCACCGCCGCGAAGTAGTACGCCGCCCCCTTGCCCTCGTACCCGCGCAGGCTGTCGAGCGACTCGGCCTTCGCCGCCCCGTCGCGCATCGCCGCGATCCCGTCAATCGCCTGGCGCATCGCCGCCCCCGCCGCCCCGCCGCCGCGCACGCTCGCCTGCCGCTGCATCAGCACGCGCTGGTTCGTCAGCTTCCCGATCACTACCGCCTTCGCCACCGGCAGCATCTGGCTCTCGTCGCTCATCATCTTGAGCTGCGCCAGCCGCCGCCCCGCGTTCTTCGAGCCGTAGGCCACGATGCGCGCCACGTACTTGTAGTACCGCGTCAGGAAGATCACGTCAATGTTGCTCTCCATCAGCTTCGCCACCGCCGGCGTCGTCAGCTGCACATTGCCCACCACCACCACCTGATCGAGGTTGACCAGGCGAATCTGGTCCAGCTCGCGGTCCTCCTTCGTCACCACCAGCCGCTCGCCGCGCTTGCGCACCACCGCCCCCTGCTCGTTCACGTACACCGTCGTCATAGAACCCTCCTTGAAGTTTGGATTTCCGACTTGCGATTTTGGATAAATCCAAAATCCTCTATGTTTGCACTTTGTGTCTGGTGGGGAGGCTTGGAGGGCGTA
The DNA here is from genome assembly GCA_046328535.1 of Anaerolineae bacterium. Lineage (GTDB taxonomy): Bacteria > Chloroflexota > Anaerolineae > Epilineales > JAHCIE01 > JBDHWG01. The sequence continues at coordinate 45,262 of JAXLWJ010000036.1, read as the reverse complement.
GCCCTCCAAGCCTCCCCACTTCCCCTTCTTTAGTGGGAACTCCGCCCCTGAAGGACGCGGCGGAGAGGGGTTCGTGGGGGCCGCAGGCCCCGCACCCCCACTGCGCAGCAAAGCGCAAAGATAGAGCAAAATCGCTACACCTTGTAGTGCTCGTTGCGAATGAAGAACACGCCCAGGAACTTGAACCCATCGTCGAAGCTCCGAACGGCCGTCTTCTCCGGCTTCACCTCCAGGCGCAGCTTTGCCAGCGCCGCCGCCACCTCCGCCTGCGCCGCCGTCGCCTCGTTCCGCTTCTTCGCCAGAACGACAAGGTCGTCGGCGTAGCGCACCAGCCGCCGCCCCTGCCCCGTCACGATCTCGTCGAACGGGTGGAGATAGAGGTTGCTCAGCAGTGGCGACAGGACGTTCCCCTGCGCCACCCCCACCGGGCGTCGTTGCCCGTCCGCGCCCATGACCGGCACGGTCAGCCACAACTCCAGCAGCCACCGTACGTCGCCCCGCAGCCGCCTGCGCCGCAGCATCTCGATCAGCAGCGCCGGGTCAATGCTGTCGAAGCACTGCCGGATATCCGTCTCCATCACCCAGCGCAGCCCCTCGTCGCGCGCCGCCACGACGGCGCTCACCGCCGTATCCACCGAGCGGCCGGGCCGGAAGCCGTGGCTGCAATCGAGGAACTCCCGCTCCACCTGCGGCTCGAGCCACTCGTACACGGCGCGCTGGGCCACGCGGTCCCGCACCGCCCACAGCACCAGGGGCCGCACGCCACCGCTGGCCTTGCGAATGCCGAAGCTCATCACCCGCTGGGGGCGGTAGCTGCCGTTGATCAGCTCGGCCCGCAGCGCCGCCAGCCGCTCGTCCAGCCGCGCCTCGAACGTCGCCAGGTCAATCGCGTCCGACCCGGCCGCCCCGCCGTTGGCGCGTACCGCCCGCCATGCCCGCCGCAGCGCCTCATCGGAGAACACCGGATGGGGCCGCCGCGCCTCTGGCGTTGTCCGTGGCGTTGGGCGGCTGCCCCCACCCGCACCGGCCGGTCTCGCTCCTGGCCCCCCGGCCCCGCCGGCCGCCCCGCCGTTCCCGCGCGGCGCGGGCGGGGCCGAGTCCTGATCGGTCGCCGCGCCCTCGGCCCGCTGCCGCTCACTCGCCCCGGCCTTCTCTGGCCGCCAGGGTAGCCACCGCGGCCACGTCGTCTGCTTGCTCATCGTCGGCTCCTGTGACAGTTTCGCGCTGCTGTGGCGGCGGACCAGATGGGCGGCTGGCGCCCGGTCGGCCGCGGCCTTTGAGAATTCGCAATGCTCCGATCTTCGCCGTCGTCTCGTCCGCCCGCCGCGCCCGCTTCAGCCGCCGCGCCCGAACCGGACGCCAGCGCGGCCAGCGCGGCGCGCGGCGGACGACGGCGGCGCGCACCCCGCCCCACACCAGGGCCGGCGCGATCGCCAGGATCGGCTTCGCCCCCGGCCCCTGGCTCTCGTAGTAGCGCGCAATCGCCCACCCGACCAGCCACGTGCTCAGGCCGCCGAGGAGGGCGCTCACAACCCATCCGACGACCGGGATGAGCTTCGCCCCCTGCTGCGCCAGCAGCCGCAGGCCCACGCTGCCCACCACGGCCGCCATGACCTCGCGCGGGTCCGCCGCCGGCTGGCCGTACATCGCCGCCAGCCGCATCACCAGCCGCTGTTGCGTCCCCAACTGCATCGGCAAGTCCAGGAGCGGCACCGGCTCAAGCCCGGCGATGGCCGACCACAGCGCCGCCTGCTGGATCACCACCCGCGCCGCGCTCGGCCGCCCCCACATCAGGTCGCGCGCCAGCGGCAGCGCCACGTCGGGGCATACCCGCAGCATCTGCGGTATAAGCCGCGTGCGGATGTCCTCGTCCTCCAGCGCGGAGAGGGGTATCACCCGCGCCGCCAGCCGCGCCTCGATCTGCCCGCGCACCTGGTCAATCTCGTCGCCCACCAGGTCAACCTTGTTGAGGACGACCAGGATGGGCCGGCCGAGCGCGCGGACCCAGCTTAGCCACCCATACTCGGCCGGCCGCAGTCCCGCCGCGGCGTCGAGTACGAACACCACGAGCGCCGCCTCGCTGAGCGCCCCGGCCGTGTCGCCGCCCCCGTTCGGCCACCCGAAGCCGTCGTAACCCTCGTTCGGCCAGGGGCGCGCGCTCGGTCCCGTCGGCGGCAGGTCAATCAGCCGAAAGCCGCCCAGGTCTTCCTGCGGCGCGCCCTCCTCGGCCGGCTCCGTCGCCGAGACGTCCCAGCCGCACAGCCTGTTGAACAGGGTGGACTTGCCGACGCCCACCAGGCCGGCCAGCACGATGCGGCGCGAACACTCCCGCTCGATCTCCTCCCGCGTCTGGTTCCAATCCAGCCCGCCGAGCATAGCGCCAAGCCCCGACAACTCTCGGCCGAAGCGCGTCTCCGCGTCGTACATGGGCTACCTCCTCGCCGTTCTAAATACAATAGAGGCGCGCTTAACGGCATCCATCCGCGATTTGTCGAAAATCTCGTTGTACCAAACTGAATTTGGTCTCTCGCTCGTTCCTTTCCGTGCCTTCCGTGTATTCCGTGGTCAACTTCTTCGCGGCGCTTAGCGCAGCTGCAGGGCACAAAACAAAGCGGCCCTCCCGAACGGTGTCGAGAGGGCCGCGTGTCGGCTGTGGAACCAGCCGCGCTCTATCTGAATATGCGCCGTGTCTGCCCCAACCCCTGTGTCGTCTTCTGGCCGGTGCCGCAGAACAGCGCGAAATCCGCCAGGGCATTGAGCTGCCGGGCATAGGCCGGGTTGTTGCCCAATACCCGATACTGGCACGTGCCGACGCAACCGTTGAACTGGTGCTCGCCATACGACACGATCCGCGTCGCCAGATCGTACCGTTCCACGACGACCGACTCCTCCACGAACGCCAGCAGGGCTTCGTCGTCGAGCTTGAGCGGGGCGAACGCCTGCCAGCGCCGCCAGTAGCTGCCGAAGACACTGGCGGGAAGCGGGAAGAGCAGGTTGACCTCGCCCTGGCGGAACGTGGTCGGCGAGGCGAACTCCAGGGTGATGCGCGGCTCCGGCCGCGCCCCCTCCATCACCTGCTCGTAGCTCGATAGCCCCGCCCACCCATCGGAGCGCGACGCCTCGACCGAGATGTCGGTGATGTCGTAGGGCGCGCCGTCAATAATGACCGGCTCGCGGTAGAGGACCTTACCGAGCAGGATCTGGCTCAGGGAGCGGAAGACGGGGTCGGTCATGACGGTGTATCGCACGCGGTACACCTCCGTGGGCAGCGCCGCCGCGCGACCACCGTCGCGGCCAAGGCGACCCTGGAGCATGGACACCGTGAACGGCTTGCTGCGCGTGTCGGCGTGCAGCTCCTCCGACAGGGCGGGGTCCACCTGGCGGATCATGTTCAGCAACAGCGCGTGCAGACTGCGCCCGACAGTGCGGCCCAGCGGCGCCGTTCGACGAGGTTTCAGGAAGACGAGAAAGCTAGCGAGCATAGATGCGTCCATAGGCAGTGTTACGATACCCGCTCAAGAACCGGTTCGAAGGCGAAGATGATCGGGAAGGTCTGGCTATAGTCAACCTGGCCGTTGGGCTTGTAGTGGGTACCAATCATCTGTAGGTCCTGGTCACCGTTCAGGCACGATAGAACCATGCCCAGGGTCATACTCCGAAAGCCGGCCGTCAGGTCACATACGAGATCGCTCGGCGGGATACCCAGGCGTTGGGCCTCCTCAAAGCAACGCTTCATCGCCGCCAGGGTGCGGGTGAACACCTCGGCGTCATCGTCAAGCAGGACGTCGTAGATCTTACCGCAGTGGACCTTGCACTGACCATGTAATTGGGCGTTCAGATAAGCCTCGAGGACTGGGACATAGATATGGGAGCCGGCATTCTCGTCGCGGCTCGCGCGCGTGGCGATCAGCCAGCAGTGCTCGACACGGCTCGCGTGCGTCAGGATGGCCTCGATCGTCGAACCCAGGGTGGAGTGCTGCAAGTCAAGCGGCTCGTAGTCCTTCCGTTGGACAGCCTCGCGTCTCACCTCGGGCGATAAAGCCAGGGCGCTGCTGTCCTGACCGGGGTTGTAAAGCGACACGAAAGCGATGACACCCGTCCGCGCCACCGCCTCTTTCTCGGCCTCGGATTTGAGCGTCTTGACCGGCTTGAGAATGAGCCGCACCGTGGTGGGCTGCCTGAGGGACTGCCAGACGAAGGCGATGACGAAGCCGACCGTCACAAGGACAATCCACGGAATCCAGCGGCTCCCTTCACCTGACAGGTAGTTCGAAAAGACGCTCCACAGCAATGTGAGACTGGCGCCCATGCCCACACCGACCCATTGGCTGATCTGAAAGGCGCGAGCGAGTTGCTGCCGCATGAGAACCTCCCCGATGCCCCAATACTCGTTGACCTGGCTATCGCCGCGTGCGCGCCGCCTCGCGAAGCGCCTGCAGGTTGATGATCTCGGCCACCTCGAATTCCACCGGAAGGCTGTCGGCGACCGGCCGGAGCCGCACGACCGGCGCGAAATAGCCCATTCGCCCGTGCAGCTCGGCGAGCAGCGCGACGGCGCTGTAGTTGAGCGCGGGCGGATTGATCACCAGCGGTAGCGTCTGCCACTCAGCGGGCGATAGCCCGCTGTTGTCCGCCATCTCGACGATTTGCCGCGCCAGGGACTGCTGCACGTCCACATGCGACGCAACCTCGACCACGCGCTCAACGCGGCGCCCGGTCAGCGCCTCGACGCGGGCAAGATGCGCCGGCGCCAGGGGATGCGCGTAGTTCAGAATGTATACAGTTGGTGGTTTGGGAGCGTCCATGGTCGCCCTCAGTACGTCAAGCCTCACAGATAGGCATTGTACCATGACTCATATAGCCGTCAAGTCGGCCAAAGGCAGGCCGAGCACAGCCACGGCACGCCGTGGATCATGGCTGCGCCCCGCCCGGCGGCCGCTGCGCCTCGCGGCTGCTCCCAAGCAGCGGCAGGTAGATGTGGGATGGGGGGCGCATCCAGGCGCCGGGCGGGGCGAGGATGGCGTAGGCGCCCAGGTTCGTGACGACAGACGTCGCGGCCTGGTGATCGGCCTCGATCTGGGTCGTCACGGCGCGCCACGCTCGGTCATTCGGATCCCAGCGATAGATGCCGAACCCCTCCGAGCTGGCGACGGGGTTGACCAGGGCCGCGTCGTAGTGGAGCGTCAGCGCCGCCGGCCGCCCGAGGCTCGTCAGAGCGCCCGACGCGGTGATGTCGTAGACATCACCGACGAGGGTCAGGCCAGACGGCAGGTCGCCGGGGACGGCGCCGGGCGGCATCACGGCGAAGTAGGCGACGCTGCCGGGCAGGCTCTCGCTGTCTACGTGCAACTGGAGGTTGCCGTCATCGGAGAAGATATCCTGCGCGCGGTCGTTGAGAGCCTGCTGTAGCCGGTACGTGCTCTGGAGGCGGACGAGCGCGTTGCTCACGCCGCCGGCGGCGCGGAGCCGGCCGGTGCCTCGCTCCGTTGCGCTGAAGCTAATCGCGCCCTCGTAGCTCCCCGTCGTGGCGCTGTAACTCAACTCTGGAGAATGGGCAACGTCACTGCCTGGCTCGGTGACAACGATGTTCGGATCCGCGCCCGGCCCGAAGTCGAGCAGCGAGATCGCCAGGTCAACGGTGTCGGGGGCGGCGCGCGCCTCCGGCACGACGCGCAGGTGGGGAATACTGCCGCCAGGCGATTGTGACGAGGGTGCGCCCCCCGACGAGGCGCGCGCGACCCCGTGCAGCGGGGACAGGGTGACGGTCAGCGATGGGTCGGCGGTGACCGTCACGTGGCCGCTCAGGCCGGCGTCGAAGGACGCGGCGCGAATCGTGTCGCCCTCGGCCGCGCCGTAAACGTCGAGCCGGCCGAGCGCGTCGGTGAAGCCCTGGTCAATGACCCGCCCGTCACTCTTGTAGAGGGCGACGATCGCGCCCAGGTATGGCCCGTTCGCGTCGCGCACGGTCAGCTGGCGCAGCGCGCCGCCAGTTCCAACGTGGGCGACGACCATCGGCAGGGGCGAGAGCGAACCGTCCGGCGCATCCGGCCCTGGCATGACGTGGCCCCGCTCCATGGGTGTGTTCAGTCGCCAGCGCGCGGGCGTTTGCGTGTCGCTGTACTTGCGGGCGATGGTCTCCCAGGCGGACTCGCCGTTGAACTGCCATTGCACCGTCAGGCGACACAGCGGAGACCAGAGGCCGGGGACATTCTGCGCATCGAACTCACTCGTCGTGTATTGGTAGTCCATCACGCTGGCGTTCGACCCATTCGTGTCCGACGCGTGGTCGAGCGAGGTACACCCGCTACGCCTTTGCCCCGTCACCGCCCGGTTGTCGTCGAAGGTGTAGGCGAGATACTCGTCGTAGAGCGACAGGGCATAATGGCCGAACTCGTGGACTAGCGTCCGAAAGCCGTTCGGCTCGTCCCAGGGACCCTGGTTGCCCGAGTCGCCGTCCCAGAACCGACCGAGCCGCAGGACGTGGGACGTGTCGCGGTCGGTGATGCCGCCGACATGGGCGTGGGGGCGCACGATGTTCTCGGTGGATACCTGGATGTCGGCGTCGTTCCAGTGGGCCGCGTGGTCGTAGATCGTCACCTGGCCGAACGCCATCTGTCCATCGCTGAGGTCGTAGAGGTAGTTCGACGCTCGCTGGAAGGCCCGCGTCAACTGATCGGCGTAGGCGGCATCGGCATCCCACTCCACCGAGACGACGAGGTTGAACAAGACCAGCGGGTTGCGCGGACGCACGACGAGCGTGTGTTCCGCCGGGCTTGCGTCTGGAACGTGGTAGACGCGCGCTCTGCCCTGGTCGTCGAGGTCCACGCTGGTGAGGTAGACGCGGTAGGCCCAGTTGGGGTTGGGGTAGCGCGGCTCCACGTCGGTGTCATGCGCCCCGCGCTGCGAAGCGATCTGCTCCTGCACGGCCAGGGCCGTCAGCGTATCGCCGGCCTGGAGGGCGGGGAAGTCGAGCACGCCGCCGTTGGCGGTGAGCTTCGGATGGCCGTCGGCGTCCGTCACCAACGCCCCGTTGAGGGCGACCCGCGCCCCGTCCACCGGCTGCCCCGCGTCATCCACGACGCGCACGTGGTACGGCGCAGGCGTCGGCGAGGGTGTCGGCGAGGGCGTCGGCGTCGCGGGGATGCCAAGCTCCTGGGGTGAGACATACCGATGCACAAGCATGGCATCCGTGTTCCAGGCCAGGTCCAGCCCGCGCCCGCTAGGGATTATGCCAAAGGGCATGCTCGGCACCCCGGATTGCTGGCGCGAGTTGTTCGTCAGGTTCATGACCGGCAGCCAGCCCTGCCAGGCGCGGACGCGCAGACAGACGTCCCACAGGTTGGCCGCGTTGAGGCAGCGATACGCGACAAAGACGTTGCCCGTCGTATCGGTCGAAATCGCCGGCGACTCGGCGCCGGTGCTTCCCGTCTGCACGCCGGCGTTGCCGCTGCTGATCACCTCGGCCGGCGACCAGCGGCCGTTGCGGAACTGGCGGTAGTATAGCCCACCCGCCACCACTGGCGACTGCACGACGTAGACCAGGTGGACCACGCCGTCCTGGCTCACGGCGAGGGCCGCGCCGCCGGACCAGGCTGTATTCTGGCTCACATTGACCGGCTGAGACCACGTGTCGCCGCCATCGGTCGAGGCGATGTAACGCACCTGGACGCCGTCATGGTCGCAGCAGAAGTCGTTGTCGTTGTAGGCGACGTGCAGGCTGTCGTCCGGGCCGACGGCAATTGTTGGGTGCCACGCGCCATAGGCGATCTGACGCGGCGGCGTCCAGCGTTGCCCGTCGAAGCGGGCATACCACGTGTCCGAGTTGCTCCACAGGACGTGGACATGTCCGGCGCTATCCACGGCGATGTTCCGCCCGAATGCGCCGTCGGCGAGGAACGTGGGCGGCCCCCACTGCGTCCCGTCAAAGTGCTTGTAGTAGGTGCGCTGGCCGTCCCACCCGCCGTATTGGAGATTCAGACCGCCGCTCGGGTCCGGCGCGACCGAGATCTCCATCTGGTTGGCTGAGGCCGCCAGGAGGGGCGGCGACGGCTGCCACGTCGCGCCGTTGTCGTCGGACCAGATGTGGTACAGGTCGCGGCGCGGATCGGTGACATACAACAGGTGCAGGCGGCCGTTGGGGGTTCGCGCCAGATTGTGTGACTTCCCGAACGCCACCATACCGCCCTGGAGGACCTGCCCCGGGATGGGCGTCGGCGACGGGCCGGGGGTCAGCGTCGGCGTCGGCGAGAGGGTCCAGATCGGTTCGGGCGTCACGCCGGCGTCCACTCTGGCGCGCACCATGTTGTAGCCTACGTTGCCGGCGCCGATCCAGAAGCGGTAATGCTCGAACCATGATCCGCCGCAGCTCTGGCTGTAGAAATTGCGGTTGATCGGAATGTTGCTGTGATTGTCCGTCATCACCGACGGAACTGTACCCGGAATACCATCCTCGTACTCGACGCCGGCGAGGAATGATGTCGGCGTTGAGAATATGACTTGCGAGGTTGTGATGGGAATGCTGGACCAGGCCGGCGCGAAGGACGTGATCGTCACTGTCTGAGACTCTGCCAGCCGCGTCGTGGGCTGCCCGTTCGAATCCAGGCCATAGATAACCGCCCGAACCCGGGCGCTGGGCGCCGCCGGCTGGAAATCGTTGGTCATGAGAAAATCAACCGAGCGAACCTGCATCGGGTACTGGCTATCTGTGCCGCGCAGGACAGAGCCGAACACCCAGCACGGGCGGATGTCGCTAATGTACCCCCCCATCCGGCCGCTGTCGTTCTTCAATTGGACTGAGCTGGCGGCGGCTGGCTCACCCGATGATGACAAAGACATCAAGGCAGCGATGACGAACACGATAGGGAGAAACACGCCGATGCGGACCAGATGTTGCAGACGCATAGAAACTCCCTCCGCGGAGTGTATGTCGGGGCTATGGCCTCATCACGAGCCTATATCCGTCTAGCCTGGGCGCAGCGCACGCTGCGGAACGCCGTTGACCTTGCTCCCCGCTCCTTGCGGGCGCGGGGGTAGGGTGAGGGTCTTGAAACCGGGCGTTGACGCGCGCTCGGCCACGGCGAGGTATGGCAAGTACACGTGGGACGACGCCACGCGCCACGTCACCTGCCAACTGCTGAGGCCGGGGCTAACGCCCGCGACGGGCGATGTCAGACGAGCGCGCAGCCGCAGGCGTGGGTAGCGCGCGGCATCCAGGTCGGCGAGAGATACGCCGCTGGCGACATCGGCTCGCAAGACGGCGCCGTCCTCACTCAATACGTCCACCGCCAGGCCTGTGTCCGGCGGGCGCGACGCGGCGAACGTGAGCGTCCCCCACGCGTCGAGGACTGGTGGCGAGATGGGCGTCGAAATGGCCTCACCATTGCCGGGGGTCGCGTCGAGGACGAGGGCGATCTGGTCGCCGGACAGCCCGACGGTGGTATTCCGGCTTCGGCGCCCATCGAGGCCGCCGAGGTCGTTGAAGTCATCGCGCCAGACCGTCGTCGCCATCAGGGCGTAGGTCGTGAAGCTCGATACCGTTGTGGACACAAAGTGGTGATTGGCGAACACCTGCCCGCCGCGATTGATCCAGGCGTGCGCGGCCGCGTCCCACGCAAAAACGGCCAGGCTATGGGCGTCTAGCGAACCGAGGGCGGCGTCGGTATAGTAGAGGCTGAGGCTCATCGGCTTGTCGCTGAGGGTGAGCGCGCCCGAAGCGCGCACGCTATAACTGTTGCCGATGAAGTGGCTACCGTCGGGGGCGGGGCCGGGCGGGGCGTAGCTTGGGACGACGGCAATGTAGGTGTTGAACAGGAGAGTCCCCGGTGTCACGAACGACAGTTCGAGGTTGCCGTCACTGGATTGCACCGTCTCGGTGGTTGACGCCGGCACGTAGGCCCGCTGGAAGGACACGACAGGGGTCGCCAATCCCAGCGTCGTCGTGATGCTGACGGTCCCCGTTGTATCCTGGCTGGGCGTGAAGCCGGTCGCGGTGGCGACGTACACCTCGGCGGTATCGGAGTAGGTCATCGTGTACGAGCCGCGGTGGCGCGTCGGCCCTTCGCTGACATTGGCGATCATATCGCCAATCGGCCCGGCGACGCCGCTGGCGCGAATGTACAGGTCGGCCCCGTCGTCGCTCGGCACGATGTCGAGGAACGGGGTGAAGGCCGTCGGGGCTGTCGCGGCTCTGCCGGGCGGGCCGACGGGCAGTTGTGGACCAGACAGTTGAATGCTAGAATCGTATCCGCCCACGTAGAGGAGCGGAACAAGCATGAGAAGCCGAAGCAGCGTCTTTCGCGGCCTGTCCGACCGCTGCATGACCCGAGTCCACATGGCATCCCTCCAATCAGGACGGTGGCATGTCCAGCACACGTGACGGCGAGCTGCTGGTGGGCGAACTTCTGGCTGCGCTCGCCAGGCGTCAATGGGACGAGTTCGAGGGGCGCTGGCCGCACCTTGTCGCGTTGGCCGAGGCGCAGCCGACGGTGCGCGCAGCAATGCGCTACTTCGAAGGCGTGCTGGCGAATGAACGTGACCGCGATCCAGCGCGCGCCGAACGCATCTTCCGCCAGCTTCTGACGACCGACCTTACCCCGCGCTGGAGAAGTCGCGTCTTGTTAGCCCTCGGCCGCACCTACGATTACCAGAGTCGCTGGGACGACGCCGTATCGGCCTATTTTGCGTGCCTTCCGATTCTGGCCGATCTTGGGCTGCCTGTAGAACAAGCCAAAGCCTGGAAGAATATCGCGATCGCCTACCTGAAAGGGTTCGAGCACGGCGACCTGGGCGTGGAGGTCCTCGATCCAGCCGCGCAGTACTGCCGCCTGGCGCTGGACACGCTGGGCGCGCTACCGAACCCGGCCGAAGACGATCTGGCCCTCCTCAGCTCCGTGTGGCACGAACTCGGCACGGTCTACACCCGGCGGCAAGCGTGGAACGACGCCATCACCTGCTTCGAGCATGAGATCGCGCTGTGCCAGCAAATCAACGATCCATTGGGCATCGGGCTGGCGCAGGTCAATCTGGGGGAGGTCTACCACGAGCGCAGCCGGACGGATTGGCCCCAGGCGCTCACAACGTACCAGTCGGCGCTCGAGCTTATCCGCGCCCATGGTGACGCCTACGACGAAGCCGATATCCTCGCGGACCTGGGCGCTTTGCACCATGACATGGGCGATCTGCCGCTGGCCGTCGCGTACTACACCCAGGCGGTCGAGCATCTAGAGGCGCTGCGCGGCGGCATGACATCGGAGGCGGCGCGGGCCGGGTTCCTCGCCGATGTCGCCGACATCTACGCCCACGCCATCCTGGCCCACCTCGACGCCGGCCAGCCAGCGCGCGCGTTCAACATCATGGAGCAGTCCCGCTCCCGCGCTTTCCTCGACGCCCTCGAAGCGCGCTCACCCGAGTTAGCCCGCCAGGTGTACTCGCCGCCGGCGACGCTCCGTGAGGTTCAGTCCGCGCTCCCGCCCGACACCATGCTGCTCGAGTATTTCACCACGGGGCTGGTGGAGGCGCGTGAGGGGCGAATAGAGAGCCCGGCGCTGCCCCGCCGCCACCGCTTCCCACCGCCGCGCACGTTGCTCTTCGCCGTGACGGCCGACGCTCTCCACGTCTTCGATACCCATGTCTCGCCCAATGACCTGCGGCCCGCCAGTCTGGACGGCGTCGTCGAGCGCCATTTCCTGGCCGCGCCTATCCGCCGCACGCTGTACGACAGGCTCCTGGGGCCAGTGGCGGCGGACGCTATCGGGAGACGCCGCCTCTATATCGCCCCCCACGGGCCGCTGCACTACATTCCCTTTCAGGCGCTGGTCGCGCCCGACGGGCAGCCTTTGCTCCGCGAAGATGGTCCCCAGGTCGTGCACGCGCCCAGCGCAACCTATCTGCTGCGGGGAGTGGTGGCGACGCCGAGTCAGGCGCCGCTGACCTGCCTTGCCATCGGCTACAACGGGCAAGGGGAGGATCGTCTCCAATATGCTGAGGCGGAGGCCGAGACCGTCGCGCGGCTACAGGGCGGGTCGAGCGTCGTGGGAGACCAGCCCAAGAAAAACATCCTCTACCGCGAGGCGAAGCGCTACCGCTTGCTCCACCTATCGTGTCACGGGGTGTTCACGCCTGAGGATGCCCTGCTGTCGGCGCTCTACACCGCGCCGGCCGAGACCTTGACGGCGCTCGACGTGCTTGAAAATCTCGAGCTGGATTGTGACCTGGTGACGATCAGCGCGTGCGAAAGCGGTCTCAGCCGCGTTCGGCGTGGCGACGAGCTGGTGGGCCTGACGCGCGCCTTCGCGTTCGCCGGCGCGCGGGCGTACCTGTCAACGCTGTGGCGCGTGGACGAACGCTCGACTCAACTCCTGATGACGCATTTCTATGGGCAGGTTCAGGCGGGCAGGGGCTTCGCCGAGGCCCTGCGCCGCGCTCAACTCGAACTGTGCGGTCACCCGGACTTCAGTCAGCCTCAACACTGGGCGGCGTTTGTGCTCGTCGGCCATCTCGACCGCGAGCGGTAACGGTCCACGAGCGACCCGCCGCTACGCCACCGGCGTGATCTCGAAGCTGAGGTCGGGCAGATCGGCGACGGGAATCCTCGCAAAGACGGCGTCCCCATACGCATCCGTCAGCCCCTCGGCTACCCCTTCGTCCCCCCGCCGCACCGTTACCCCTGTCCCTGCCAGGTTGGGCCAGCCGCCCAGGCTCGGGATCTGAACCGAGACGATCACCGTACAGCGCGTAGGATCGTCGCGGCTCTCCTCGACGCCAATGGCGACGTCGAGATCGTCGTTGTCCTGCGTCAGCTGGTACGTGTAAAGCACTTTTTGCCCGGTCGGCGATTTTAGCCCATAGCTCAACTTTGGGGTGGTGGGCTGGAGCGACGCGAGCAGATCGGCGGAGAACTGGATGATGAATCGTCCCAGCGCATCCCAGCGAAAGGGGCGGGACGGCGTGGCTGCCGAAGCCTCCTTCGCCGCGCGCGCGGCCCGCGCCATGCCCCACGCCGATTCCAGGTCCTCGATCGCCGACAGCGCAAGAATGGCATCGGCGAGTTTATCAGCCGCTTCATGACATCGTGGGCATGCAGCTAGGTGAGCCTCCGCCAGCGCCCACTGCGTCGGGTCGAACGCGCCCCCGGCCGTCGTGGCTAGAATCTGGCTCGCCTGGTCGCAGGTCAACGGGTACCCCGTCGTCCCTGAGTTGTTCATGGCTCACTCCTCTGCATCGTTTCTACTGGCTAATAGAGGCCCGGCGCCGGCCATGTATCCGCGTTTCGCACCCTAGATTGCCCAACCCGACTCGCGCAGGTTGTCGCGCAAGATGTTCACGGCCGCGTGCTTGACGTGCCCGACCTTATTGGCCGACATCCGCTCGCCGCGTTGAGCGGTGAGGCGCTCGGCGATCTCGATGTTGCTCAGGTTCTCCCACCAATCCCAGAACAGGATGCGTACCTGGTCCGCCGTGAGCCGCTTGAGGCGCGCCTTGCGCTTCAGTTCGTCCAGCACCGCGACTCGTACCTCGATGCGCTCCGTCGCCGTCTCGTCCTCCGGCCAGACACGCGCGTCGTCGGGCAAATCGTCGTCGCCTGGGCGGCGGCTGAACCCCTTCAACTCGTGCGACACTTCGTGTCGCAGGACGACGGCGAGCCAGCCCCAGAATGCCTCCCGCGCGTGTACCTGGTGAATGTTGAGCGCGGTCTTCATGCGCGCCGCCGTCGCCACGTGAATGGCTAACTCGGCCACCTGGTCGTGCGGGATCGGCGGTTCAGCGCCCTGGAGACGCTGTTGCAACAGGTGGTATGCGGAGCGGAACAGATAGCCGCGATAGCTCACCGCCGGCGCGCCATCCACCCCCTCGTGCCAGCGAACGACGAACATCTCATCCAGGGCATTGTCGCCGCGCTTCCCCCCGCCCACGATCGCATCATACAGGTCTTCGTAGTGGACGACGCAGGCGGTGCGCTCGATGATCTTGGGCGACGCATTGTCTCCCAGCCGGTCCTTCACCCGTGCCGCGAACTCATTCAGGTCCGGCGTCTGCCACTCATAATCCTCCACCAGCTGCGCAATAATGCGTCGGATGGCTCGTAGCGTCGGCGCTGTCGGCGGAGCATCTCTCGTAGTCAAGCGCAGTCCCCTTTCCCCGGAAATCAACGTCTACAGGTCATTATATCATACTGCCCTGCTATTTGCACAAGCCCTCTCTTTGCGTTGCCCTTATCTCGACTCCCCACGGCGTTCGGGGCGACAGAAAATCGGCCGATGAAAGACCCATCGCCGCACTCTAGTGTGATTAGTTGAACACACCGCGCGGTCGAGGGGCCGGGCGGCTCGAACAAGGCTTCTGCAAGCAAACAAGGAGGATTTCATGGAGCTTGATGTGAGGACCCTGACGCGCTATCAGGCGACCCCTGTCGCGCAGCCTCAGCGCCAGTCGCGGCCGACCCTGCCGCCCCAGCCGGACGTCGTGATCTTCGCGGGGGGCAACTCAGGGGAGGCGCTGGGGCTGCGGATCCAGGCGCTCGGGTACGAGGACGGCGTCCACATTCGAGTGTGTGGCCTCAACAACGACATGCTGGCCCCGCGCTCGGTGCCGGTGCGCGAGCCGGGCGGGCAGGTCACCGAGCTGCAACTGACCGAGCGGCTGGTCATGAACAGTGAGAACCCGCGCGATCTAGTCAACTCGGATCCCCTGTTGGCCCGGCGCTATGAGCGGCTGCTGCGCGGTGTGCCGGTGCTCGAAACCTACATGCGCGCCGGTCCCCACGGCGGCCACGGCCACCCAACAATCTCGGCCCTTGACATTGACCTGCATATTGACGAGGTGATTGGCTTCGTGCGGCGCGGGGTGCTGACCCTGCGCACCGAGACGGCAGCGAAGCCCGGCCAGAGCGATTGGGAGCGGGTGCGGCAGGGCCTCCAGGAACGGCAGCAGGCCAAGCCTGAGAAGCGCGTCCTGTACCTGGGCGGCGGGGCAGGGTCTATGGGCAACGCCGGTCATCACCTGATGCCCTACCTGACCCGTCACTTGCTCGCCGAGCATGAGATCGCACCGGCCGAGGTGTGGGGGGTCGTGCTGGGGCCGCGCGCATTCACCGGGCTGACGCCGTACATCCGCGCCAACTACCGCGCGCTGCTGGAGGCGCTGGACCACATGACGCAGCACGGCCAGCGACGGGAGTACGCCAACGGGCTGACGATTGACATGAAGCGGCCGCCGTATGACCGACTCTTCCTCATTGACGACCCGCACCTGCCGAGCGAGAAGGGCCGCGTGACGGAGGCCGAGGTGGAGCGATTCCTGGACCGCACGGCGCTGAGCCTGTACCTCCTGCTGCGGGGCGACGTTTGGGAGACGGTGGCGGCGCACACGGCGCAGCCCAACCGCGCCCAGGCGCTTGAGGATCGGCGGCCGCGCTACCTGCACACCGTGAACGCCGTCATGGCCGGTGTGGACCGCGCCTACCTGGCGGACGCGCTGACCTCCCGCGTCGCCGACCAGATGCTCGAGGCATTCCGACAACGACTGGCAGCCTAAGAACCACGGCGCTTCTGGTCGAGCCGGGAGCGCCCTACCGCAAGAAAAGGAGTACGAGCCATGATGACTTCTCTGATGCGCGCGCAGCCAGCGGCCGAGCCGACCGTTTCACCCGCCCGCGAGATGCTGGAGGCGCTCGATCTGACGCCGGCGCTGCCCGACCTGCTCGCCAAAGACAAAACCGGGCGGCCGTTCGAGCCAGTGCAGCTGGTGGTGACGGAGGACATCCGGCGCTTGCCGGAGCAGTACGCGATGGTCATGCGGCCGGAGCCGGTGGGCGGGGCCGAGGCGATGGTGCAGGCCAACCGGGTGCGGGTGGCCGAGGCGGCCCTGAGCCGCCTGTACCAGCGCCTGGCCGCCCGGCCGCAGGGTACGCCCACCCAGAGCCTCCTGCGCGACCTCCAGGCGGAGACGCGCGCCGTCAAGGATGAGGTACAGGCGGCGCGGGACGCGGTCGAGGCGGAGTTCGCCGACCTTCAGGAGCGGCTGCACAAATGGCAGGCGCGGATGGACAAGCATTCGGGCGGGTTCTTCGACGGGCTGTTTGGCTGGGTGGTGGGGGGCGACGGCAACATGTCGTTGGCGCAGGCCATCACGCTGTGGAACAAGCGCGAACACGTCGCCCTGGCGCGCGCGACGCACGGGGCCGCCACAGGCATCCTCACCCAGTTCCTCGATGCGGTGACGTACCTGGCGGAGCATCAGGAGAGTCTGCTGGTCGAAGGCCGCACGCTCCAGGCGGAGGTGAGGGAGAAGCTGGACGCGCTGGCGCGGCGGCCAACGGGTTATACCCCGTGGACGTTTCAGGTGCAGG
Source organism: Anaerolineae bacterium (assembly GCA_046328535.1). Lineage (GTDB taxonomy): Bacteria > Chloroflexota > Anaerolineae > Epilineales > JAHCIE01 > JBDHWG01. Next base: position 28,917 of record JAXLWJ010000036.1, on the reverse strand, counting down.
CGACGGCGGTGGTCGAGGCGCTGGCGGGCCAGAGCAACGTGGACGCCTTGATGACGCGGCTGCTGGACCGGCTGTGGAGTGGCGGCGAGGTCACCCTGGCGAGCGCGGTGCAGGAGATGGCGACCCAGGAGGCCGCGCGGCGGCTGGGCGCACTGGACCTGCCGGGCATGATCGAGGCCGAGGCGAGCCGCGCGCCGGCCGAGGACGCGGACGCGGTGGTGCTTGTCGGGCAGCACTTGCTAGAGAAACTGACGACACAGCCGACGTGGCAGCTCACGCCCGGCGCGAAGCCGCGCATCGAGACGCTCCAGGTCACGCCCAACGGCAAACCGGTCTACAGCCACGATGACCTGGGGACGGCGACATACGGGGATCGCAACGACAGGCTGGCCTTTGTCCAGGTGCAGCTGGAGGTGGCAATGGATGAGGTGAAGGCGCTGAGCGAGGGGGACGACACGTTCCAGGCGACCTTGCAACAGCGCAACCTGTACGTGCTGGAGGACCTGGCGGAGGCGGTCGAGCGCAAGCTCGCCGCCTCTGCGGCAACGCCCCCGGCGGCCGAAAAAGCCCCGATATCCTCCGACGTGTCAGCCTCTATTTCTGGTAACGGCCTGGGACGGGAGTAAGCGCGGCTGACGCGCATGGGCGCAGCCTGGGGAGGGTCCAGTGGGTGGCTCACTAAGGATATGGCGGCGGGTGAAGGTGGGGCGCGGCATGACGGTCAACCTATCGCGGGGCGGAGTTAGCGTGACGGTTGGGCGCGTGGGCCGTCGGCTGACGCTCGGCAAGCGGGGGATGGCGGTGAGCCTGGGGCTGCCGGGAACGGGCATATTCTACCGCTGGACCCTGTCCTGGCGCGCTTTGATCGCGCGGATTCGAGCGTGGCTTAGCGGCCCGCCAGGCGTGGACGTGGAGCAGGATCGTGCAAAGAAGCGCCCCCGGCGCAGGTCGCGGCGCTCGACGGCGAGGAGGTGAGTGATGCGATATGATGGCCCTATGTCACCCTACGGGTGCGGGCGGGCAGTGCGGCGCGGGTGTGGCTGCCTGGTGGGCTTGCTGGTGATCCTGGCTCTGCTGGCGTGCATGTTGGGGTACGGGGTCTCGCGGGGGTTCGTCAGGGCGGCGCACGCGGCCGGGCCAAACGATGCGATGGCGACGCAACTGTCGCCGGCCGTACCCGAAGCGCCGCGCACCCCGACGGCGCATGGCGTCTTCTTCGACGCCCACGTCTCGGTCACGATTGCTGCGCGGCAGCTCCGGCTCGCCGGCTCACCTGATGGGGAAGGCCAGTTGTGTACGGATGATCGCGCGACCCTGACGTTTCGCTCCACGAGTGGCGAATCATTCGTCTGGCGGCATACCTTCCACCAGAATGCTCAGACCGGCATCTACTGCATCCCGCCCGTTGATCTGACGGGGCAGGTGACGCCGGGCGTCTATGATGTCGAGGTGCAGCTGGAGGACGTGGTCCCCTACACCTACAGCTCGACGGCCTACTACCTGGTCGCCTTCCCAGAGCCGACGGCCACCCCCGCGCCCTCGCCGTCCGCCGCGCCGACAGCCCCCCGCGCCGTGGCCGAGGTCGCCGCCGAAGCCACGCCGACGGCCACGCCGCGCGACGTGACGCCGACACCGACGCCCGGCGCCGCCGTCGCGCCTGAGGCGGGGGACGGCGAGGGCGCGAGCGCCTTATCTCTCTGGTGGCCCCTCGCTCTGGCCGTCGTGGCCGTGGTGGGGCTGGCGGGAGCGATCATCGCGTTCAAGATTCGCGGCGCAGCCGCGCCAGACGGGCCGCACCTGAGCGGCACGGCGGACCTGACGGACCGCGAGACGGGCGAGAGCCGGCAGGTGAGTTTGTTCCAATACCCGCGCGGCGCGCGACTCACACGCCACCCGCTCGGCCTGGCCGGGCTGGCCTCGCCGGCCAGCATCGGCGAGACTATCGGGTATCTCCTGCCATCGGCGCAAGGCCCGCTGCTGTACGTGGACCCGCCGGGGGCCAGTGGCGGAGCGGCGCCCACGCCGATGCAGCCCGGCCACGGCTACACGGTCGCCGCCGGTGTCGTCGAGGTCAGCTACCGCCCCTTTGACCCGGCCCGAACGGGTCGCTCGATGCGGCGGGCGCAGGGGCGAACGTGAGAAGAAGCAGGCAGCCGCTCCACACCGGACGACGTGTGTAAGGAGATGTACCCATGGATCTGCAAAACGATCGCTACCCGTCCGAGCGTCGCATCCTCGTGATTACGTTCCTGGCGCTGACCCTGCTCCAAGTGCTGCTGGCCGGTGTGTCTGTCGGCCTGTTCGGGATGCTCACCGTCTCGATGTTTCTGGGGAACTACATGCTCATCCGGATGCAGCGGGCGCGGCTGATGCGGGGGGCCGTCCGGGTGAGCGAGCATCAGCTGCAGGATGTCCATCGCCTCGTGCAGTCGTGTACTGCGCAGGTGAAAGTGCCGCCCTCGACCCAGGTCTTCGTCGTATACTCGCCCATCATGAACGCCGCCGCCTTTGGCTTCTTCGAGCCATATAGCGTGTTCATCCATTCCGCCATCCTGGACGCCATGGACGAGGATGAGGTGAAATTCATCATCGGGCACGAGCTGGGGCATATCCACTTCGGACACACCTGGCTGCTCACATTGTTGGGGACGCTGGGCCAGGTGCCGACGCTCCTCGGGTTGCCGGCGGTGTTCGTGGCGCTGCGCATGCCATTCCTGTGGTGGAATCGGGCGGCGGAGTTCTCGGCGGATCGCGCGGGACTGTGGACCTGCGGCAAGCTAGACAAAGCGCTCTCGGCGCAATTGAAGCTGGCCGTCGGCCCTACCCTCGCCAGCCAGATCAACCTGGACGAACTAGCGCAGCAGGCGCGCGACGCCCAGGGCGACTGGACCGGCGAGATGGCACAGGCATGGTCAACCCACCCGTTCATGCTCAGCCGCGTTCGACAACTCATCGAGTTTTCGGCCTCGCCCGCGTTCCAGGGCAATGCGCCTGACGCTTGCCGCGGAACCATTGACCAGGCAGTCGTCGGCGCGTGGCAGTCGTCGCCGGGGAAATGCAAGGGACGGCGGCAGGACAGCCCGCCGAGCATTGGCCGCCAGGCGTACAATATGGGGCACGACCTGGTTGTCTCCTCCGGCACGCGGGCGTTCGCGCGACAGGTCGGCCCTACCGCCGGCGCGGCCGCCCGCTTTGGGGCAAGGGTGACCCTCCTGCTAACCCTCAGCGTGGTGATCCTGCTGAGCGTCGTGTGCCTGGGAGGGGCAGCGCTGGCGCTGCTCCTGACGCGGGGTGGCTAGACGCGCGGGGCCTCTCTCAACGGCTTCATGGCCTGAGGGACTCGACCAGGCCACCTTCGACGACAAGCGGCGCTACTTTGAGCTTCTCGACTTGCATGCTAAACTAGCCCTTGAAGACGGCGAGAAAGTGGTCTATGTCAAATGTCTGATTGGATCGCAACGAGTAGGTCAAATGCAAATATTGCCTTCGTTAAGTATTGGGGGACGCGGGATAGGCGGCTGAATATCCCGTACAACGACTCGTTGAGTATGAACCTCAGCGACGCCGTTACGGTGACGACAGCCCACTTCGGCGACTATCCCGCCGATTCTTTGGTCATTGACGGCCACGCGGCGGGGGCGGCCCAGGTCGCACGCGCCAGCCGCCACCTGGACCACATCCGCCGCCTGGCCGGGACAGACGCTCGGGCGCGCATCGTGTCCCGGAACTCGTTCCCAATGGGGACGGGGATGGCCTCGTCGGCGGCAGGCTTCGCGGCGTTGACCCTTGCGGCGAGCGCCGCCCTGGGACTCGACCTGTCGGAGCGAGAGTTGTCGGCGCTGGCCCGTCTCGGCTCCGGCTCGGCGTGCCGCTCGATTCCGGGCGGCTTTACGCTGTGGCACGCGGGACACGATCACGCCTCGTCGTTCGCCGAGACCATCGCGCCACCGGATCACTGGGATCTGCGCGACGTGACGGCGGTTGTAAGCGCAGCGCACAAGGAGGTGTCGTCGGCGCAGGGGCATGGTCTGGCGGATACGTCGCCGTTCCTGGGGGCGCGCCTGGCCGACCTGCCGCGGCGCATGAACAGGGTACGGGCGGCGCTGGCGGCGCGTGATATCGAGGCGTTGGGGGAGGAGTTGGAGGCGGAGGCAATCGCCCTGCACGTGCTGGCGATGACCTCGCGCCCGCCGCTTCTATACTGGGAACCGGCGACCCTGGAGATCATGCAGCTCTGCCGGCAGTGGCGGGCGGAGGGGGTCGCCGTCTACTTCACTCTCGACGCCGGGCCGAACGTCCACCTCATGTGTGAGGCGGGGCAGGCCGGGGCCGTGGTAGAACGGCTGGCGGCGCTGCCCAGCGTCGGGGCTACCTACGTGAATGGGCCGGCCGGCGCCGCGCGTCTCTCTGACGAGCCGCTATTCACGCCGTGATCGCGCCAACCTCTGCAAACGACTAGCGCCGCAGTTTAGCGTGGCGACCCCCTGCTGGCGCTGGCGATGGCTTTCCAGCGCCAGCACGATACTGGAAACGACAAGGCCCCGCGATCGCGGGGCCTTGTGCTTAGTCTTGTGGCGTCTTAGCCGAGGTAGCCGAACGGGTTGCGCGCGACACCGTTGAGGATGATCTCGAAGTGCAGGTGCGGCCCCGACGAGTGGCCGGTGCTGCCCACCTTGCCGATTTGCTCGCCCTTGTCCACATACTGACCGTAGTTCGGGAAGATCCAGCTCAGGTGCGCGTAGCGGGTGCGGAAGCCGTTCCCGTGGTCAATGATGATGCAGTAGCCGTAACCCGTGTTGTCCCAGCCGGAGAACACCACGCGGCCGCCATCCGCGGCGTAGACAGGGGTCCCCATTGACATGGCGAAGTCCACGCCGGGGTGCCAACCGCTGAAATACGTCGTGATCAGGTAGCCGCCGGGGACTGGGTAGCGGAAGTTGCCGCTCCCGTACACCGGGGCCGCCGGTGGCGCGGGGCGGGCAGGCTGCGGCTGCGGCTGCGGCGCGGGCGGCGCGGTGCGCGCCGCTGGCTGCTGGGCCGCAGGCTTGGGCTGCAGCACGCTGACGAGCGTGTTCTGGCGCGGCGCAGGCGTTGGCGCTGGCAGCGCCACCTCGGCGCCTGGCACGAAGAGTAGTTGCTCCGGCCTCAGATCGTCGTCGGTCTTGACACGATTCGGGGCATAGCCGATGATGGTCGGGATATCCGTGTCGTACTTGTCGGCGATCGAGGCTAGCGTGTCACCGTCTTTGACGATGTGCAGGATGCCGCCGGAGGGCGGGATGCTCAGGTCGTCCCCTGGCAGGATCAGGTGGTTGATCTGACCTTCCAGGCTCGGGTTCGCCACAACCAGAGCTTCGAGGCTGAGGTCGTGCGCGGTCGCGATGCCGAGGAGCGTGTCACCCGGCTGAATGGTGTAAGTTGTGATGAGCGACGCGAGCGTAGGGGCTGGCGCGGCGGCTTTGCGTGTGTCGGCGTTGATGACGCGCGCCTGTTCCTTCGCTTCGAGAACGTCGCTAGAGGTGGCGAGGACGGACACCGACGCGCCGGCGGCGCTGGCGGGCTTGGCGGCGCTGATCGTGCGCGGCACGACGGCGCGGCGGGCGTACATCTCAGCCTCGGGGTTAGTTCCAGCGGCGTCGGCGACCGACACAAACGCGCTGTCCGAGACGCGGCGCGCGAGGGCCGGTAGCTTCAGATCGGCGAGGTTAGCCTGGCTGAGGCCCAGGGCAGCGACGATGGCAGCAAGGATAGCGCCGTGCGCGGCATAACGCAGCGTCGTTTCGCGGTTGGCTTTGCCCCATTCCTGCACACCGGCGAGCCAGGCCTCCACGGCGTGTTGGGCCGTCGCCACCTGGGTAACACGGATGTCCCACATAGATGGGCGGCGGTCAGATTGCGGTCCTTCATCAGGGGGTTCGGAGCGTACTAGCTCCCCCGTACAGGGTGGCTCATCAACGGCCTCGGGTAACTCCGAGACCGGCGCTTTGGTGGAGCGCTTGCGGCGGCGATGTTGCTTGTCCACAGTATCCCTCATCCGAGCAGGTGCGGCAACTCGAGTGCGGTCTCGCGGCGACGCGCTCCACTGCGCTCCATGAGTGTGTTGAAGAGAGTGATGCTGGGAGGTCATGGAGACGCACATGATACCCACGCGTACCCGGCGCGATCGCGATGCGTCTACTTCGATTTGCCGGCCGTCTTAAGAGTGTTCTCTTCCTGGAGGCGCTCTGGTTCTGCCAGCGACTCCGGCCCGACGGCTGGGTGTTCTACTGTCCTCCTCGCGGTGATTCGCGACTCCCTAACGCTGATCTCGCTTACAATGGCTAATGATACGTTGTCTAAAAATCGCCCTTGCTCAGTGTCTCGAGGAACTCACGGTTTGTCTGCGTCCTCGACATACGGGAGATGACCGCCTCCGCCGCTTCCGATCCGCCGCCGATTGCGTCAATCATGCGGCGAACCGTCCAGACGCGCTGCAGGGTTGGGCCGTCCAGCAGCAGATCCTCGCGGCGTGTGCCAGAGCGCTCGATGTCAATCGCGGGCCAGATGCGGCGCTCGGCGAGCTTGCGGTTCAGATGCAGCTCCATGTTCCCCGTACCCTTGAACTCTTCGTAGATGGCGTCATCCATGCGGCTCCCGGTATCAACCAGGCAGGTTGCCAGGATCGTCAGGCTGCCACCTTCTTCGAGGTTGCGGGCAGCGCCGAAGAAGTGCTTCGGCGGGTAGAGGGCTGCGGGGTCCAAACCGCCCGATAGTGTACGCCCACTGGGCGGGACTGTCAAGTTATAGGCGCGCGCGAGGCGCGTGATGCTGTCCAACAGGATGACAACGTCCTTGCCGCCTTCGACAAGGCGTTTGGCGCGCTGGAGCGTAATCTCGGCGATGCGCACGTGGTCCGTGACTGGATCGTCGAACGTCGAACTGTAGACTTCGGCGTTCACCGAGCGGTCCATGTCGGTGACTTCCTCCGGCCGCTCGCCAATCAGCACGACCATCAGGTGCAGGTCCTGGTAGTTGCCGCTCACGCCGTTGGCGATGTTCTTCAGAATGGTGGTCTTGCCGGCTTTGGCGGGGGAGACAATGAGACCGCGCTGGCCGCGGCCGATGGGGCTGAGGAGGTCCATCAGGCGGTTGGAGAGGACCCGCCCGCCTATCTCTAGCTTCAGCTGCTCGTCGGGGAAAATCGGCGTCAGCTTGTCGAAGTCGGGGCGTTGCTTGGCAATCTCAGGGTCAAGGCCATTGACCGACTCGACGCGCAGCAGGCCGTAGTACTTCTCAGTGTCTTTCGGCGGGCGGATCTGGCCGATCACCATGTCACCGGTGCGCAGGCCAAAGCGCCGGATCTGCGATTGCGAGACGTAGACGTCATCTGGGCCGGGCAACAGGTTGTCGGAGCGGAGGAAGCCGATACCGTCCTGGATGATTTCCAGGATGCCCCCGCCATAGATATAGCCCTGCTCTTCCGACGCCTGGCGCAGCAGGCGCATGATCAGGTCGTTCTTTTTCATTCGGCTGAAACCTGGCACATCGCGGCGCCGGGCTTCATCTTGCAATTCACCGATGCTCTTGACTTCAAGTTGAGCGATGTCCACGATCTGGGATATTCCTTCATGACTGGGTGTAGACGTGTGAGGGCGCGTTACACGAGTGATTGATACGCAACACTGTCGCTCCCACATGGGAGCGGCGCACGGTCGCGCTACACGCGACCTTTAGGGGCTAACTTAACGGGGTTATTCTCTCAGTGGGGATGGCGCCTTGATGACTCTACGTACTATGTGCAAACTTTGGCGCAGTCTACACCATTATAGCAGAAATCCAGAATTTGTCAACTGTTACATAACGAAATTTCGCGCGACGAAAAAGAATCTACCGCGCCCGCGCGCTCCCGCCGAATACGGACTTCCCCCCCATCCCCCCCGCCAGCAGGGGGAAAAGAGGATCGTGCTCCCCATCCCCCCGCTGGCGGGGGGACTAGAGGGGGGTTATCCACGCTATTGTGCGGGGCTACCCGAATATGCGCCGCGCCAAGGCAGGGGACACCTTCTCGGCCATCTCGCGCGTGATCCCGTTGGCGGCGGCGATTTCGCTGTACAGGTAGCCGCTCGGCTTGATGGTGCGCGCCTGGGTCGCCAGGTCGAGATGGATCAGGCCGAAGCGGGCCGCGTACCCTTCGGCCCACTCGAAGTTGTCAATCAGGCTCCAGTGGAAGTAGCCGCGCACGTTCGCCCCGTCCCTGATGGCACGGTGCAGCTCGGCCAGCGCCTCCAGCATGTAGGCCGGGCGGCGGCGCTCGTTGTTCTCCAGCAGCCCGTGTTCGCTGATGACGATGGGTAGGTCGAACTGCTTCAGCCACATCACCCGGTCATGCAGCCCCTCCGGCCGCGACTCGCCCATGAACGGCGGCACATCCGGGCCTGGCTCGCCCATGTCGCGCGCGAAGAGGTTGCCGGGGGCGCGCCACGCGAAGGCGACCGGGAAGGTGAAGTAGTGCTGCAACGCCAGGTAGTCGTGCGTGCCGACGGCTTCGGGGAGGCGCTGGTTCCAGCCCAGCGGTGGGCGCAGGACACCGTCCACGGTGGCGCGCACCCACACCTGGTTGAGCAGCCAGTCGCGGGACGTGGCCGTCAGGCGGTCGAGGGGGCTGTCGGCCTGGTGCGCCGAGAACACGGCCAGGTGGTTGGCCGCGCTGACGAGCGCGCCCGGCACGTTGCGGTGGATGATGTGGTAGGCGGCGGCGTGGGCGCGCACGAGGTTGCGGGCGACCTTGAATGCCAGAGGGATGCTCTGCTTGCCCGGCGGCCAGCGGCCGAGCACCCAGCCCATCGATGTGAATATCATCGGCTCATTGATGGTGAGCCACCAGCGCACCAGGTCGCCGTACTCGCCCACCACCCGCTCGACGAAGCGGGCGAAGCGGTCCACGGCCCACGTCGTCTCGAAGCCGCCGCGGCCGGCGACCCACTGGGGTAGGGTGAAGTGGTGCAGGCACAGGACCGGCTCAAGCCCCAGCCGCCGCATGCTCTCGATGAGCGCGCGGTAGTGCGCCAGCGCCGCCTCGTCCCACACGTTCTCGTGCGGCTCGATGCGGCTCCACTCGACAGAGAACCGGACGGCGTTGGTGTTCAACTGCCTGGCGAGGCGCAGATCGTCACCGGCGCGGTTCCACCAGTCGGCGGCGACGGCGGCCGTGTCGTTGTTCTGGATGTGGCCGGGCGTTTGCTCCCACAGCCACCAGTCGTTGCGGGTGTTGCCGCCTTCGACCTGGTGCGCGGCGACGGATGTACCCCACATGAAGTTGGTCGGAAACTTGAGGATGTCGTTCACGTCAGAGTCCGAGCGGCCGCAAGTGTTGAGGGGGACGCTGCCGGTGCGAGCGGGTCTCGCAGCCGCACTCGTATTGTAGGCAAAACGGCGTCATCCCGCAACCCGGCGGTTGGGAATTGCCTACAGCGCCGCAGAACCCTACAATTCGTGTCAGGAGGATGTATGCTGCCAACACCCACACTGCGCGACGTGTACCGCGCCCGCCGCCGGATCCGCCCCTATCTCGCTCCCACGCCTCTGCGTCACTCGCCTGGCCTCAGCCGACTGCTGGACGCCGAGGTCTGGGTGAAGCACGAGACGATGCTCCCGACCAGCGCCTTTAAGGTGCGGGGGGGCGTCAACCTTGTGTCGCAACTCAGCGCGGCGGAGCGCGCTGCCGGTGTCATTTGCGCCTCGACCGGCAATCACGGCCAGTCCATCGCCTACGCCGGGCGTCTGTTCGGCGTGCCGGTGATCGTCGGTGTCCCGGAGGGGGCCAACCCGCTCAAGGTGGCCGCGATGCGGGACGCCGGCGCGGAGGTCGTGTTCCACGGGCCAGACTTCGACGCGGCGCGCGAGTACGTCGAGCAGATCGCCGTCGAGCGCGGCCTGCGCTATGTGCATTCGGGTGATGAGCCGCTGCTCATCGCCGGCGTCGGCACACATACCCTCGAAATCCTCGAAGAGCAGCCCGACATGGACGTCATCGTTGTGCCGATTGGCGGCGGCAGCGGGGCAGCGGGCGCGTGCATCGTCGCCAAGGCGGTTGACCCGGCGATTCAGGTCGTCGGCGTTCAGTCTACGGCGGCGCCGGCGGCGTATGAGTCGTGGCGGGCTGGTGAGCCGCGTACCGCACCGAACACGACGTTTGCCGAGGGGTTAGCGACGCGCACGAGTTTCAGCCTCCCGCAGCGCATCCTGCGCCAGTCCCTGGATGACTTCATCCTGGTGTCCGACGATGCCCTGCGCGAGGCGATGACGCTCATGCTGGAACAGACGCGCACCCTGGCCGAAGGGGCTGGGGCGGCGAGCCTGGCCGGGGCGCTGGCGATCAAGGATCGGCTGGCCGGGCGGCGGGTCGCGCTGATTCAGAGCGGCGCAAACGTGACGCTGGAGAACCTGCGCGCTGTCCTGGCTCCGAATCGAATCGGTGTTTGACATACGGTGGTAGGACGCCGGAAGCAAGGTTGTGAGATACAGGTCGGGTGTGCTACAATAGAGGCTTGTCTACGAGGAAGAAAGAGGTGGCGAATGACGACGCTACAGATCGAGTTGCCCGACGAAGTGCGCGAGACGCTGGCGCTTAGTGAAGCACAATTGTCCCATCTGGCCCTCGAAGCCTTACTCATACGTTTGTATGAACGGGGCGAACTTTCCTCGCACAAGGCCGCTCAGTTGCTAGGGATTCCTTTTTCAGAGTTTCTGGCGCGGTTGGGGGAACAAGCCGAGTTAGACGCTGAGTTTGCCGCCTGGGAGGCTGCAAGTGATGAAGATTGGCTGAAGGTTGAGCAGTCTCTATCGCAGGTAGACTAGATGGCACGCGGCGATGTTCTCCTGGTAAGCTTGCCAGTCGTAGATGGGCGCGAGCAGAGCGGCCAACGCCCGGCGGTTGCGTTGCAGACCGATCTGGTTGGCGAACCGATGCTGATTGTCGCGCCGATGACCTCCAATCTCTCCGCCCTGCGCTTCGCTTTCACGGTGCGCGTAGAGCCATCGCCGGGAAATGGCCTTGTGGTTCCTTCTATTGTGATGGTGTTCCAACTACGTGCAATTGATAAGGCGCGCGTTGTTCGTAAGCTAGGCGTACTGTCACCCGAAGACATGGCGCGCATCGACTCGGAAGTCTGGCGGATGTTGAAAGGAGCGGAATAGGCTTGTTAGTACTGGACAGTATGATAGAGACTGGAATTGATGAGGAGACGAAATGGCTAAAACACGCAAGCATGGAGTGAAACGAACTCGGTCGGGTGGCGGGCATTTGAAAGTCGTGTGTCCGCAGTGCGGCAAGCGGGTCAACGTCCCCGCGCAGCTCGCCGCGACGCAGCAGGCGTACCCCTGCCCGTCGTGTCGGGTTCCTATCAGCCGGGCGGTGATCGAGGCCGCGCGGGCCAGCGCCGACACCGAGGTAGCCGCAGTGGCGGCCGAGCCTGACGAAGGGGCAGGCGAAGCAGCAGAACCGGGGTCGGATTGACCGTTTGGGCATAATCGAGTAGAATGAAGTTGGCCTCGTCAATATAGCCCTTGCTTTGACCACTCCATTCCGTTGACGGCGGCTAACGACTGGGTGAAGTATGCCCGAACCGGCTCCGTGGTCCAATTCGACTCCTCTCGCGGCCCACGCCGGCCGCGTCCTGGCTGTTGACACGGCCATTGGCGCAGTCTGGCGTGAGGCCGAGATGCTGGGCGCTACCGGCGCTACCGTCTACGCGGTGGAGCCAGGTGGCGCTCTTGTGTCTCTGGCGACGCTCGGCGCGCGGGGGGGGACGGCCCAGTTTGGCTATCAGTGGGACCTTGACGGCGCCGACGGCTCGGTTGGCCGCGTCGAAGTGACATTCCCCGCGCCCGTACCGGCGCACCTATCCTCCTCCGCTCTACAGGCGGCCCTCGACTGCCTCGCTGCAACCTTGGACAGACGGCGTGTGGAACGCGCACTGGTGAGAAGCCGCGTTCACGCCGAGATGCTGTATGCGGTCGCCTGCCTCGCCGACTTACGCTCGTCTACCACCAATACCTTGCCGCCGATTGCGCGCGCCCTCGTCGAGGTGGCAGGCTTCGCCTCGGCCGCCATTTACCGCTTCGACGAGGGGACGCTGACGTGCGAGGCGTGGCATTCGACGTCTCTCGGTGATGGTCTAGACGAGATTGGCGCGCTGGAAACCCTGGCGCTGCGCTGCGTTCTGACGCGGACGACGCAGACAGAGGGGATGCCGTCGGTGGAGGCCAGCGATGCCCCGACGGAAGCGGTCGGGTGTTTGATTGCCGCGCCGCTGTTGCGCGACGAACTGGCCCTCGGCGCGCTGGCTGTTGCGCAGGCCGAACGGGGCTGCGACGAGACCGAGATGCGGTTCCTGGCGATGCTCGCGGAGTCGGTCGGCATCGCGGTGGAAAACGCAGGGGCGCGCGCTCACCTGTACACCCGCCTGCACGAAAAAGCGACCTACGCCCAGGAAGAGCTGGAAACAGTGGTGCGCGAGGCCCCGGCCGGGCTTGTGGCGCTCGACGACGGCTGGCGTATCTTGCGCCTGAACCCGGCGGCCTGCTCGATTCTCGACTGCAACGAAGACGAGGCCCTGGGGCAGCCGTTCATCGCGGTGGTCAAAGATGCCCGCGTCGTCGAGGATCTCGCGGCGTTGCTGAGCCACGAAACGCGGGAAGGCCACCGCCCGACGGTCGAGGCGCGGCTGGACGGCGAACGGTGCGATGTCTTGCTCGGCATCGCGCGCCTGGGGCCGGGATACCTGGTCAGCCTGTCCGACATCACAGCGCTCAAAGACGTGGATCGCCTGAAGAGCGAGATCATCGCCAACGTATCGCACGAGTTTCGCGCGCCCCTGGCCTCCATTAAGGCGTACAATGAGCTGTTGCTTCAGACAGGCATTGGCAGCGACGAGGAAACACGGCGACGGTTTCTGACGATCATCGGTGAGGAGGCCGACTATCTCACCGACCTGATCACGAACATGCTGGACCTGTCGCGTTTACAGTCGGGCCATCTGGAGTTGGTGTACACGTGGCTCGACCTCGGTCGCCTGGTGGGAGATGTCGTCAATATGCTGGCGGCCCAGGCGGCGGCGCGGCAGATCACGTTCCAGGTGCAGGGGGAAGACACAGCGCCTCTCCTCTGGGCGGATCGGCAGCTGATGATCATCGTTCTCAAGAACTTGATCGCGAATGCCGTCAAGTATAATCGCGTCGGCGGCCACGTGACCATCGAGCTAGGTGGCGGCGTCAATGAGGTGACGATACGAGTGAGAGACGACGGTGTGGGGATTCCGTCGAGCGCCATTCCCCAATTGTTCGACAAGTTCTTTCGTGTCGTATCAACGACCGAGTCGGGAATCCAGGGCACGGGGCTTGGGCTGGCGCTCACCAGGGCCGCCGTGGATGCGCATGGGGGTCGCGTGTCCGTAGAGAGCCGCGAAGGACAAGGCGCGGAGTTTACTGTCACGCTGCCGAACCGAGCGCCGGCTGGCCCGCAGATTGCGAGTCCGCCGTAAAGGAGCGGAGCGAGGGGGGGATGACACAAACGCATAGCGAGCCCGGCGACGCCGGGACAGGGGGGGCACGCGGGAGGGTCCTCGTCGTGGACGACGACAGCCGTCTGGTGGATGCGCTGACGCTGTACCTCGATCACGCCGGCTTCGAGGTCAAGACTGCGGTGGATGGCGCGGAGGCGCTGGACGTGTTTGGCCGCTTCGCGCCGGACATCGTCGTGCTGGACATCATGATGCCCGTTCTCAACGGGTGGGACACGTGCCGCCGTCTCCGCGAGATCTCGCAGGTACCGATCATCATGCTGACGGCGCGCGGCCAGGAGACCGATCGCATCATGGGCCTCCAACTCGGCGCCGACGACTACATGGCCAAGCCGTTCAGCCTACGGGAACTTGAGGCGCGGCTGGACGCCGTCCTACGCCGCACGCGGAAGGCGCCCGACACGGCATCGCGCTGTCTCTACGACGACGGACACCTCTTCATTGACGTCTCAGGCTGGGAGGTCTCGCGCGATGGGCAGGCGGTTGACTTGACGGCGACCGAACGGTTGCTCTTGCTCTACCTGGTCGAGAACATGGCCGTCGCGCGCAGTACGGAGCAAATCCTCGACCGTGTCTGGGGCGCGCAGTATCGCGGGCAGAACGAGTACGTGAAGCTCTACATCTGGCGCCTCAGGCAGAAGATCGAGACGAACCCGAGCGCCCCGAAGTACATTCTCACTGAGCGCGGGCAGGGCTATCGCTTCGTGCCGCAAGATGGCGCGCGGCGACGGTAGCGAGGTCGCCCCGCGATTGACCGGCGGCGGCCTTGTGCGTATGCTTTGAGGACGTTCGTCTACTCCGGGGTGTCCAGTGTTCTTTGATGAAGCGCGCATATTGGTGAAAGCAGGCGACGGTGGCAACGGCATCGTCGCCTTTCGTCGTGAAAAGTTCGTCCCACGCGGCGGTCCGAACGGCGGCAACGGCGGGCGGGGCGGCGACGTTGTCCTGGTCGCTGACAATCAGCTCAACACGCTGATTGATTTCAAGCACCGCACCCGTTTCAAGGCGCAGCGCGGCGAACACGGCGGCGGCAGCGACAAACAGGGCCGGGGCGGCGAGTCGCTCGAGCTCAAGACGCCTGTGGGAACCGTTGTCCGCGATGACGAGGGCAATCTCCTGGCCGATCTTGTCGAGCCGGGGCAGCGCGTCGTCGTCGCCCTCGGCGGCAAGGGGGGCCGCGGCAACGCGGCCTTCGCCAGCGCCTCCAACCAGGCGCCGCGTTTCGCCGAGAAGGGCGAGCCGGGCGAGGAACGCTGGATCACGCTCGAGCTGCGGCTGATCGCCGATGTGGGTATCGCCGGCTTGCCCAACGCCGGCAAGTCCACGCTGCTGTCGTCCATCAGCGCCGCGCGGCCGAAGATCGCCGATTACCCATTCACGACGCTGGCTCCGAACCTCGGCGTGGCCGACGTGGATAACATGGCCTTCGTCGTCGCCGACATCCCCGGCCTCATCGAAGGCGCGAGCCACGGCGCGGGCCTGGGCTACAAGTTCCTGCGCCACATCGAGCGCACGCGGCTGCTGGTCCACCTCCTCGACGGCCTCGCTGAGGATCCGCTGGCCGATTTCGCCGTTGTCAACGGCGAGATGGCCGAGTTCGATCCGGACCTGGCCCACAAGCCCCAAATCGTCGCGCTCAACAAGATGGACCTGCCGGACGTTCAGGCGAAGTGGCCGTCGGTGCGTGATGCGCTCGCCGCGCACGGCATCGAGGCGTATGCCATCTCCGCCGCGACGGGTGAGGGTGTGCAGACGCTCATGCGCGCCGTTGTTGAGGCGCTGCGCCAGGCGCCCGCGCCGCCGCCACTGGCCGAGACTCCCGTGCTCCGCCCGGCGGTGGACGAGCGATATTTCGAAGTCACGAAGATCGCACCCCACGAGTTTCGCGTGGTCGGCCCGCGCGTCGAGCGCGCCGCCGTGCGCACCGACTGGGACAACGAGGACGCCATCGAGCGCTTCTACCGCATCGTCCGCGCCATGGGCATTGACCGCGCCCTGCTCGACGCCGGCGTGACGGAAGGCGATACGGTGCATATCGCAGACATCATCGAAATGGAGTGGGATTAGCCGACGTGGAACGGGAGCGCGTGGGGGTGTTCGGGGGGACGTTCGACCCGATCCACATCGGCCACCTGATCGCGGCGGAGGAGGCGCGGGTGGCGTGCGGGCTGTCGCGGGTGGTGTTCTTGCCCGCCGCGTCACCGCCGCACAAGCAAGGTCGCCCGATTACGCCCGCAGCGCATCGCCTGACCATGACGGAGCTGGCGATTGCCTCCCACCCGAAGTTCTCGTGTTCGGCCATCGAGATGGAGCGCGAGGGGCCGTCCTACACCGTGGACACGCTCGCCCAGCTTCGCGCGTTGTGGGGCGACGCGGTGGACATCGTCTTCATCGTCGGCCTCGACTCGCTGGTGGATCTGCCGAAATGGCGCGAGCCGCAGCGTATCATCCAGCTGGCGCGGCTAGCCGTCGTGGACCGCGAGCCGTTCGAGGTGGACATGGCGGCGCTGGAGGCGAAGGTACCAGGGCTTTCAGGGCGCGTCGCCTTCGTGCCCATCCCGTTGATGGCGATTGCCGCCTCGGACTTGCGGGAACGGGTGCGGACGGGGCGCTCCATCAAGTACCAGGCGCCGGAGGCGGTCGAAGGGTATATCTACGCCCAGGGACTGTACACAGCGCCGTAGGCTAAAAGTCGCTGTCCCACGGCATGAAGTTGTTCCAGCGCTGCATGAGATACGGTTTGAGGCCCAGGAAGATCTCGGCCTGGCGGCGGATGTGATCTTCAATCTGCGCGTAGTTCAGGCCGTCAACCTCTTGGATCATGCTCACCTTGCGCGCATAGTACAGCGGCAGGAGCGCCATCACCACCTTGTCCGGGTCCCCCTCCCCCTTGTTGTATAGCACTGCGAAGTCATAGACAATACGCGCCCACAGGTCGGCCGGGAAGACGATGTTGCCTTCGGCGTTCAGCACCTCTAGCACCTCCGTCAGGTTGTCTTCCTGGAGAACCACCTCCCAGCTCGACCGGAAGCGCCGCGTTCCCTTGCGGATAGCCTCGCGGATGGCCTGGCGCATCGCCGGCACCGGCTCCGGCTCCATGCGCACGAAGTCGCCGTAGACTGGGATGGGCATGGTGTGGTTGATGTTCGGCCACTTGCGGCGGTAGATGCTGATGAGGCGAAACAAAGTGCTGACGACCTGGAGGAACTTCGGCTCGAAGCCGACGGTCGGGTCGCGGAAGTCGTGCGTCTTGGTGCCGAGGGGGGCCTGGCCGAGCTTCCAGCCCTCGTTGATGGCGAGGGTCGTCATCCAGACGTGGATGCCGAAGCGCGCGACATCCGTCTCCCACACATCGTGGTTCAGGAAGGATGCCATGATGGGGGCGGAGAGGGCCACCTCGCCGCCGAGCGGCTGGCGGACATCCAGCCCGTAAAGGGCGCGGGTGAGTGGGTAGGCGAGGTTGTCGTTGATGGTCACCTCGTGGCTATGCCGGCTGTAATACGGCGTCACATAGTCGGCCTGGCCGTCTATCACCGGCTTGGAGAGACGCACGACCCAATCGGGCGTGATGCTGCGCAGGTCGGCGTCTATGACCACGCACGCCGTCGCCTTCACATGCTCGGCGACCTCGAAGATGGCGCGCATCGCGCTGCCCTTGCCCATGATGCCCTGGTACGTCGTGACGACCTTCTGGGCATTGCGCGGCAGTCGCGCGTGGGCGGCGACCTGGAGGGTATCGTCTGTTGACATCCCGTCGGCGACGACGAGGACGACTTTGCCATCCGGCACGCACTGCAGTGCGCCCTCGGCGGCAATCTGCATGACATTCGCAATTGTTTTGGCGTTCTTGTAGGTGGGCAGGCCCACGACGACGTCAGCCTGGCCCAGTGCGCGCACCCGCTTTTGCGCTTCGGATCGAAGCGCACTTTCCACGGAAATCATGCTCTCTCCCGATTACGTAAGCTCGCTAAGGATATTATACTACAGAAATGATTCGCCGTCGCGCAATGTAGCGCGACGGTGATGCCCATATCTGCGACACCGCCATTTTGAGGCGCGGGACGTGACGTAGTGGCGGAGCCTCTGGACCACGAAGGTCACGAAAGCCAGTAGAGACGCGCCATGGCGCGTCTCTACTTTCAGAGGAGTTCCTCATGGACTTGCATCCACCACCAGACGGATGAAAATACGCTGTCGCACCGACAACCCCCGCCTGTCACCCCGAACGAAGTGAGGGGGCTGGACTGCGGCCCAGATGCCTCGCTAGGCTCGGCATGACAGCCCAGGGTTATTTTCGGAGGAGAGGAGAGAGGAGGGGCGCCCCGCGAGGCTCAGCCGGAGGCGGCGCAGGTGGGGGCGAGAGGCTCGGCGGCTGACGCGCCCGCGAGGGAGCGCAGCAGCAGCGCCAGGCGAATCTGCACTGCCTGGTCGAACCTGCGCGGGTCGAGGCCGGTCAACGACGCGATCTTCTCCAGCCGGTACGCCAGGGTGTTGCGGTGGATGACCAGGCGTTGCGCCGTCAGCGACGGAACGCAGTCCTCGGCGAAGAAGGCTTCCAGGGTCTCTAGCAAGTCGGGTTCGTGATCCAGCGGGCTGAGGAGGTACTGCGCCAGGTCCACCTTCGTCTCTTCGTCGGAGACGCCGACGAAGGCCGGAATGCCCAGTTCGTCGAGACAGTACACGCCGCTGCCGCCGTGGAAGCGGCGCCCCAGGGAGCGCGCCGCGCAGGCGTCGGCGTAGGAATACGTCAGGCCGCGGATGCCGGGGTGGTAGCGCCCGATGCCGATGCTGACCGAGGCCAGCGTGTCGCTCTGGAGGCGGCCCAGGAGCGCGCGACTAGCCCGCTTCAGCGCCGCCAGGTTGGCCCAGGATGAGTTCCATTGTTCTGGCGAAGCCTCAGGCTTGGCCCAGCCGATGAGGTTGCGCGTGTTGCTCGCCTTCAGCACGGCCACTTCGCCGTCGCCGATATAGGCGCAGATTGTATCGTTGGGCAAGTGGAAGAAGCCGACGACGCTGCTGATGACCATCTCGGCGCGGCGGCGACTCATCGCATCATCCGGCTCGTGGCCGTTTGACGGCGCGAGAATGTAGTCGGCGGCGTCAATGAGAATAACGGCCCGCGGCTGCGACAGATCAATCTGGAGAATCTTGGCCTGGCGCAGAATCTCGTCTTCCTCGCGCAGGTGGCCGCGCAGAAGGTCGTGGATGAAGCGGTTCTTTAGTTCGTTGCGGTCTGGCAGCTGCTCAAGAAGCATAGTCTGACTGATGACAAGGGTCACGAGGGCCTGAGCCAGCCGCAAAGAAACGACTTCGCCGTGAAGGGGACGGCCGACAACGACCTCCCCCGCATCCCCCCGAATCTGACAGGGAACGGACAGGGTCGGCGAGGCCGCCTCCGCGTTGAGGCCGACGAGGCCGCTCGACTGCGGCGGCGTATGAAAGGCGAGGGTCATTCCCCGCGCCCGCACGGTGATGGGGGCGCACAGTAGCTCCGCCAGGCGCTCGGCGATCGTGTTCGCTGCCTGGTGGAGCGGTCCCCCCGCCTCATGAGGCTTGCCCCCCCGCATCGAGCGCGCGTGGGCGAATCGCTCGACCTGGGAGGCGGCCTCGTGAATGCTAGGCGCTATCATCGGCCATCCTTGCCATCGTATCCAGGCCCGCCCGGTGTGGCGGCCCCGATTTCGTATTAGCAAGCTGAGGGCCAGGATAGCCCAGGTGTTCGGAAACGACGCTAGGCGGCGTGACTGGCAAGCTCGCTGTGCGCTCGAATCCGCTCGATCATGCGCGTCGTCGAACGCTCGCGGACGTAGGGCAGAATCTTGATGACGCCGCCCAATTCCTCCACCAGGTCGGCCTCCGGCAGCCGGTCTCGGGTGTAATCACCGCCCTTGACGAAGACATGCGGGCGGATGGCCCGAATCAGCTCGATGGGCGTGTCCTCGTCGAACGCGACGATGTGGTCCACACAGCTCAGGGCGGCCAGCACCTTCATGCGGTCGCCGACACTGTTGACCGGCCGCGTCGGCCCCTTGAGGCGGCGCACGCTGTCGTCGGTGTTGATGCCGACGACGAGCACATCGCCGAGCGCCTTGGCCTGGCTGAGGTACGAGATATGCCCGCTGTGCAGGATGTCGAAGCAGCCGTTGGTGAAGACGATGCGGCGGCCCTGCTGGCGGTACGTCTCCAGCAGCGGAATCAGGTGCGTCGTGTCGGTCGGCTTGAAGTCGGTGGACACGGCCGCCAGCAGCTCATCGGCGGTGCAGACCGTCGTGCCGTCGCGCGCCACAACGACGGCGGCGGCGGCGGCGGCCAGCTCGGCGGCGGCGCTCGTGCTGCCGCCCGCTGCCAGGGCCAGCGCCAGCGCGCTGAGGTAGGTATCGCCGGCGCCGGCGGCGCGGGAGTGGCTGGCGGGCTGGGCGTAGGTGCGGTAGGGCGGCGCGCCGCGCTCCAGGATGACCGCGCCCTCGGTGTCGAGGGTGACGGCGGCGATCTGCGCGCCGGTCAGGTCGAAGATACGCCGGCTGGCCGCGAGAATCTGCTCGGCGCGATCGCGCATGCCGCCCCGGCTGCTCTCACCGAGCAGACGCAGGGCTTCCTGGTAGTTGGGTTTGACGGCCGTGACGCCCACGGCGCGGTAGGCCGGCAGATGCTTGGCGTCGGCCACGAGGATGCGCGGCGCTTGCCGCTGGAGCTGAGCCAACACGCGGATCACACGCGGCGTCAGGATGCCATAGCCATAGTCGGAGACGATGACGGCGTCGCTGGCGCGGAACAGGGCCGCGAGGCGCTCGATGATCGCTCCCTCGGTGCGGCGGTCCACCGGCTCGGTGCTGCCCTGGTCGAAGCGCACCAGGAGGTGGCCCTGCGAGAGGACGCGGTGCTTGGCGAGGCTACGCCGGCCGGGGTGGCTGATCACGTTCTCGGTGGCGACGCCCTCCGCCGCCAGCGCCTGGCGCAGCAGCGCGCCTTCATAGTCGCTGCCGACGACGGACAGGAAACTCACGTCCGCGCCGAGCCGCCGCAGGTTGGCGGCGGTGTTGGCCGCCCCACCGGGCGCGTCCACGCGGTTGTCTACGGTCACGACCGGCACGGGCGCTTCGCGGCACAGCCGCTCCGCCGCGCCATCCGAGTAGCTGTCGAGAATCGCGTCGCCGATGACGAGCACACGCTGGCCTGGGAAACGAGCGACGATCTCCGCCAAATCCATGGTCATGCGTTCTCTCCTCACGACACCATGCGCCCGGCTGCCGACGCCGCGATGGGCGCTGTCTGGGGCTGCCAGAACTGCCGGATCGCCGCCCGCTGCACGCGCCGCGTCTCCGCGCCGGTCATGACCTGCGCGCCCATGAAGTCGAAATCGAACGTCATCTCGCGCAGGCCGAACGCAGTCAGGGCGCGGCGAACGGCTCCCTGGCGGCCCGTGGGAACGTAGAGGAGCAGGAAGCCGCCACCGCCCGCGCCCGTGATCTTGCCGCCGAGGGCGCCGGCCTCGCGCGCCGCCGCGTACCAGCCATCTATCGCCGACGACGATACTTTCTGCGACAGGCGCTTCTTGAGGTTCCACGTCTCGTCGAGCAGCCGCCCGAAGTCGTCGAGGGCCTCCGTCCGCAGGGCGTGGTGCATCTCCCGCGCCAGGCCCTTGATCTCGTGCAACGTCTCGACGACCACCGACTTGCCCTTGGTGTTCTCGCGCTGCTCCGAGAGGATGTCGGCCGAGTTGCGCGCCTGGCCGGTCGAGAAGAGAAGCAGGCGCGACTTGAGCGCGGCGACGGCGTCGCGCGGGAGGCCGAGAGGCGTCACATCCACGCCATCCGCGGTGAACTCGATGGCGTTCAGGCCGCCGTAGGCGCTGGCATACTGATCCTGCTTGCCGATGGGCCGCCCCAGCCGCTCGATCTCCAGCCAGCACGCCAGGTCCGCCGCGTGTTCGCGCCCCACATCGTGATTCAGATAGGTGGCGAGGCTCCGCAGCAGGGCCACCGACATGGCGCTGGACGAGCCGAGGCCGGTGCCGGGCGGCACATCCGCCGACAGGAACAGGTCCACGCCGACGCGGCGCAGCCCGCGCTCCATGAAGCGCTCGACCGCCGCCTTGGGCAGACTCAAAGGGTCCGCGACCACGGGCGTCTCGCCGACCGCAAAGGTCTCGGTGATACGGTAGTCGGCCGACGTGATGCGAACGCGGGGTGTGGCCGGCCGCCTGGCAGCGACATACGCATAGCGGGTAATGGCGGCGCTGATGACGAACCCACCGAAGCGGGTATAGTAGGGCGCAAGGTCCGTTCCGCCACCACCAAAGCTGATGCGAACCGGCGCGCGTGTGATAACCATGCTCATCCTCCCGTTGACGTGTAACACCCGATTACGGCCAGCTTGTCTCGGTCAGCGGCGTGACCATCACCTCTTGCACCACCGACTCCGGCGGCATCATGACGGCGAACACGATGCTGGCCGCAACGTTGGCCGGGTCTTGCAGGTTGCGCTCGTCGGGCATCGGGATGCCCTGCTCCGGGAAGCGGTCGAAGAAGTGGGTCGCCATGCCGCCGGGGATGATCGTCGTCACGCGGATGTTGTCCGGCCGGCCCTCGACGCCCAGGCCGCGGCTGAAGCCGCGCAGGCCCCACTTCGTCGCGTGGTAGGCGGAGGCGCTGCCCCAGGCGCGCAGGGCCGCCGTCGAGGCGACGTTGATGATGTGGCCGGACTTCTGGCGGCGCATCGTCGGCAGGGCCGCCTTCGCCGTCAGGAACGGCCCGCGCAGGTTGACGCCGATTACGCGATCCCACTGCTCCACCGTCATCTCGTCTACAGACTTGACATAGTCCACGGCGGCGCTGTTGACGACGACATCCAGGCGGCCGAACCGTTCGACGACCGACTGCACCGTGGCGAACACCGAGTCGGCGTCGCTGACGTCGCACTGATAGGAGGCGTGCCCTTCGCCTTGTAGGTCGTGGCTGACGCGCTCGGCGTTCGCGCCGTTGAGGTCCACGACGGCGACATGGGCGCCGGCGCAGGCAAACGCGCGGGCCGTGGCTTCGCCGAGGCCGCTGCCGCCGCCGGTCACGAGAACGACTTTGCCTTCGAGAGAGTTGGTGATGTTGAACATACTGTGTGTCCTTGTGTCGGTGTCTAGTTACGATACTACGCGACGCGCTTCTCGTCCTCGGTGTGCAGCGGCTCGACCTCGCGCAGCGGGTGAACGTTGTACTCGCGGATCAGCTCGCCGAATAGCTCCGTCGCGTTCCGCTGGCGGTCCGCGACGTTCGTCGGCAGGCCCAGGTGGTACGTGCCGGCCGGCAGCAGGCCGCAGCCGCCGTACTTGCGGATGAGGAGGAACTGCACGACGACCTCCTCGCCCGCGTGCTGGGGTGGCAGCCGCCGCCACCACGAGAAGCCGCCGACGCTCAGCAGCTTCTCGCGGTCGAACAGGACATTCGCGCCGCCGACCCAGGCGATCTTGTAGCGCAGCGACCCGCCGTCGGGCGCGAGCTGCTGCTCGAGGTGCAGCGGGTTGGCCGCGTTGTTGACGACGTGCCGCTGCCAGGGCAGGTCCTCTGGCGTGAACGGCTCCGGCCGCACCGGGCCGTCCCACAGCTCGATGGTCTGCTGGTGCGGGCGCACGTCGTGCAGGTAATCCAGGCCGGTCGCCGGGCAGCCGACGAAGGCGATGTCCTCCTGGCGCAGCGTATCCAGCATTCGCTCCATCGTCGTCGGGTCGAGCAGCACGTCGTCGTCCAGGAAGTGGACGTAAGGGGCGCGGCTCTGCTCGAGCAGAAAGTTCCGCTGCTCGGCCATGCCGCGGCGGGGCAGATGCCTGTACACGGTCACCCGGTGGCCGCGCCAGCGTAGGCCGCGGATGAGGGTCTGGATTTCGATGCTGTCCATGTACGCCTCATCGGCTGGCGTCTGGTCCGAGATAATCACGTCGAAGTCGGTGAACGTCTGCCCGAACAGGCTCGTCAGGACGACGGCCAGCCCCGTCTTGCGGCGGCAAGTTGGGATAAGCACATCTACCAGGGCCATTCCAAATTCCTCCTTAGCATGCCTCTCGTCGGTCACGGGGCGACGGTGGGGTGCGTGGCTGCGGCGCGCACGGCCGGGCGCGTTCGTGGGCGCGGCGCCGCCAGGAGCGACCCGTACAGCGCGGCGGTGCGCTGGGCGACCGTCGCCCATGTGAAATCGCGCTCGACACGCTCTCGCGCCGCCTGGCCCATCTGCCTCATCAGATCCGGCTGCGCCAGCAGGTACTCCAGGCGGTCGGCCAGGGCCTCCGGCGCGCGCGGCGGGACCAGGAAGCCGGTGCGGCCGTCGCGAATCGTGAAGGTGATGCCGCCGACCGCCGACCCGATGACCGGCCGCCCGCAGGCTTGCGCTTCGAGCGGCGTCAGGCCGAAGGGTTCGTACCACGGCGTCGTGACCGCCACGTCGCCAGCGCTGTAGTAGTCGCGCAGCTCGTCCGGCTGGCGCTTGCCGACGAAGCGCACCCGGTCGCCGATGCCCAGCTCGGCCACCATGCGCTGCAAGACGCCGATTTCCGGCGTTTTCTCAGGGTCGCCGTCGGCCGTCTCACCGCCGACGAGCAGCAGCGTGACCGGCAGCGTTGAGCGGTTCATGAGCAGGCCCATCGCCTGGACGAGATTGCGCACGTCCTTGCGGGGCAGCATGCGGCCTACGTAGACCACCACCAGGTCGTCGCTGTCGAGGCCGATGCGGCGGCGGGCTTCGACGCGGGGGACAGGCCGGAAGCGCTCGATGTTGACCGCCGAGGGGATGACGGTGACCTTGCTGAGGCTCGCGCCGTAGTCGTGGAGCAGCTCGGTCTCCTCGGCGGGGCATTGGGCAATGAGGCGGTCCACATCGCGGACGATGCCCATCTCGACGGCGATGCGGTCGTCGGGGCTGGTGTCCGCCCCACCCTGGTGGCGCTGCTTCGTCTTGCCCATCGCGTGGAAAATCTGCACCGCCGGGATGCCCAGGCGCTTGCGCAGGCGCGCCGCGACCCAGCCGGACATCCAGAAGTTGCCGTGGACGACATCGTAGCGCGCGCCGTCTCGCAACATGAACTGGAGCAGGGCATCGCGGAAGGCGGGCATCAACGGCCACAGTTTGTCCTTGAGTATGAACTCCGCCGGGCCGACCGCCAGGTTGACGATGCGCACCCCCGGCGCCCATTGGACGACCTCTGGCGCGTCGGGGTTGTCGCGGCGGGTGAAGACGTCAACGGTATGGCCGAGCCGGCCCAGGTTGCGGCTCACTTCATCCACATACACGTTCTGGCCGCCGGCGTCCTCGCTACCGAGGAGGGCCGTCGGGCTGGCGTGCTCACTGATAAAGGCGATACGTGCTGACCGATTCATCTGTCTACCCTTCTACTCTCTCGCTCATCCCAACACTACACAAGGGTGGGCGATGCAACGCGCTCGCCCGTCACGAGGCTGAACGCCGCGTTCCAGTCGCGGGCGAAGCGCATCAGGCTGAAGCGCTCCTGGGCCAGGGCGCGGGCGTTGCGTCCCATGCGCTGCGCCTCGGCCGGATCCGCCAGCAGCCGCCGCATCCCCTCGATCAGCGTGTCCACGTCGCACGAGACGTAGCCGGTGACGCCGTTCTCGATGACCGTCGGCAGCTCCGTCGTCGCCAGCGCCACCACGGGCATGCCAATGGTCAGCCCCTCGATGACGGCCAGCGGCAGGCTGGTGTAGCGCATCGGGCTGAACAGGAAGCGGTACGCGGCGACGCGGCGGTGCAGGTCGCGGTAC
This sequence comes from Anaerolineae bacterium, assembly GCA_046328535.1. Taxonomy (GTDB): domain Bacteria; phylum Chloroflexota; class Anaerolineae; order Epilineales; family JAHCIE01; genus JBDHWG01. The sequence continues at coordinate 3,602 of JAXLWJ010000036.1, read as the reverse complement.
GGGATGTCGCCCAGGCCGCCGAACGGCTCTGTCTGCATGCCCGCCAGGTCCAGCGGGATCGCCGCCTGCGCCTGCTGGAAGATGTCCCAGCCGGCGATGCGCGGGCGGCGGTGCGGACCGTTGACGACGGTGATGCCGCGCTCGAGCGCGCCACTGTAGACGGCGTTCGGGTCAATGGCGACGCTGTGCTCGATGACCATCGTCGGCGTGCGCCCGTTGTCCCACATCAGGCGGTTGAAGTGGGTGACGTGGACGAGCAGGACATTCGGGTCGTCAATCGGGTGCTGCGTATCCACGGCGTTCGGTTTGGGCGTGTTGTGCTCCAGGTAGATGCGCGGCAGCCGCCCCTGCGCCTCGCTGAGAATCGCCGGGCCGTCGTCAAAGTAGTTCTTGGGCGTCTGGTAGATGATGAGGTCCAGGTCCAGGTCGCGCACGGCCTCGGCCGGTATCTCGCGGACGTACTCTGGCAGGTCGAAGGTCGGCCCGCGGCCACCGTAGCCCTCCGGCTTGCCCGGCTTGATCGGCAGGTACCAGTCGTGGTCAATGCGCGCCAGCGTGTTGAGATAGCTGCCGTGGATGTGCCAGATGAGAATCTTCAGGCGTTTCATGCGACTTGCCTTCTCGCCAGCAGACCTTCGAGGGCGTCAATCACCGTTTCCGGTTGGATCCAGCGAAGGCAGCGGTGATCAATGGGACACTCGGTCAGGCCGCACGGGTTGCAGCCGACGGGTTGATACAGGATGACGTGGTCGCCCCCGACAAGCGGCTCCCACCGCGCCGGGTGAACCGGGCCGAACACAGTCGCGCCCGGCGTTCCGACGGCGTAGCCGATGTGGGATGGCCCGGTGTCGTTGGACAGGAACAGGTCGAGGCTTTCGATGACCGCCGCCAACCCGCCGAGGGATGTCTGGCCGCTCAGGTCCAGCGGGCGCGCGCTCATGTGGGCCGCGACCGCGTGGGCAATGTCGCCCTCGCCCGGCCCGCCCGTCAGGACGATCTGCGCGCCGTAGCGATAGGCGAAGTGGTCGGCGACGCGGGCGAAATAGTGCGGCGGCCAGCGGCGGATCGCCACGCTCGCGCCGGGGTGCATGCCCAGCCACAGCCCGCCCCGCGCCGCCAGCGGCTGCATGAGCCGCGCGGCTTCCAGGCGCTCGTCCGGCAGGATTGGGAACTCCAGGCCCACATCGTTCGTCTCCGCGCCGAGCAGTCCGACCAGCGCCAGGGCGCGCACGCTCTCGTGCTCCTCGCGCCAGGCGCGGCCGAGCGTCAGACCGGGCGGTGGCGCGTCCACGTAGTGGCCGACCGTCACGCGGCCGCCCAGGGCCAGGGCAAAGGGGTTGCTCGTCTGCCCGCTGCCGTGCATCTGGATGACGACGTCGTAGCCATAGGCGCGCTGCTCGGCCAGGAAGGCTTCCGTGCGCTGCGGGTCGTAAGGCGCCTCGGCAATGCCCGGATAGCCGGCGAACTCGACGACGCGGTCCACATACTGGGTGAAGCGGCGCATGAAGGCGCGCGTCCATGGCAGGCCGATGTAGGTGATCTCGGCGTCGGGGAAGCGCCGCCGCAAGGCGCGGAAGGCCGGCACGCTCAGCGTCAGGTCGCCCAAGGCGAGGGCGCGGAACACGGCGATGCGGCGCACCGGCCCGAGGTGGAGGGTGTTAGCTTGCATAGGCCAATTTCTCCTGACCGAGCAGCGCTTCCGCCGCCGCGACCACTTCAGTGGGATCGAAGTCCAGGCACGGCTGCCCGATGGGGCAGTCGAACAGGTAGCAGGGGTGGCACGCTGTCGGGCGGCGCAGCAGGCGGTGCGGCGTCCGGCGCGGCGTCCACTGGCTCTCGTAGTCGGTGCCGGAGTAGAGGCTCAGCACCGGCGTGGCCGTGGCGTCGGCCAGGTGCAGCGGCAGGGTGTTGCCGCAGATGACAAGCTGCGCCGCCTCGACGAGCGCCGCGTACTGGGGCAGTGTCGTCTCGGCGATGAGAAAGTGCGCGTGGGGGGCGTGGGCGGCGACGACATCCAGGATCGGCGCCTCGCGCTCGACGCCGGTCACCAGAACCTGCCAGCCGCGCCGCGCCAGCATCTCGGCCACCTGGCCGGAGCGGTCGGGCGGGTAGCGGCGTGCCCTCGCGCTCGCGCCGGGGTGCAGCAGAATGAAGGGCTTGCGCGAGTTGACGCCGGCGCGAGCCAGCAGCCGCGCCGCCGACTCGCGCGCGTCGTCGGGGATGGCGATGGTCAGCGAGCGGTCGCGCACCGCGAAGCCGAGCGCCTCCACAAGGCGCAGGTTGCGCTCGGCCTGGTGCATGTCGTCGGGCGCGCCCTTCAGCTCCGTTGTCAGCACGCGCCCGCCGAACTCCTTCGACTCGCCGGCGCGCAGCGGAATACCGGCGAGATAAGCGACATAACCTGGGGCGTGGGGCGTCTGGCTGAACGAGGTGAAGATGATTGCGGCGTCGAAGCGACGCGCAGCGAGCATATCAATCAGCTCGCGCTCGCGGGCCGGGTCGAACGGCAGGTGGCCGAGGTCCTGCCAGATGGAGCGCCAGCCGACGGCCTCGTCAATCCAGGGCAGGAGCGGGACCGCTGCGACACCGCCCGTGCTGCCGAGGAGCGTGATTCGCGCCTCGGGCGAGGTCTCTTTGACGGCGCGCAGGGCCGGGCCGGTCATGACGACATCGCCGAGATTGTCCATGCGCATCGCCAGGATGTTGCGCGCGTCGAGCCACTCTTTCATGACGCCCCCTCTCTCACCATGTGGGGCTGCGCCAGCGCCGATATCGCCGCATCGGCCAGGCGGCGGCCTTGCGGCGTTGTTGCGGCCAGCAGCTCGACGCTCGCCTCGGCCACCATCTCTGGGGTCACCTGGCGCAGGCAGGCGTGGTCCGTCGGGCAGACGCGGCTGTAGCACAGGCGGCAGGCCACCTCGTGGTAGAGCTGGCGGTGCGGCACGCGCCACGGCCCCCACTGCGGCGGCGGGTTGGTCAGGGCGAACAGGGCCACGACCGGCGTTTTGACGGCGGCGGAGATGTGCATCGGCCCGGTGTTGTTGGTGATTGTCAGGTCCGCCGCCTCGATGAGCGCGGCGAACTCCGGGAAGGAGAGGTCGCCCGCTACCGACAGCGCCGGCCGCGTCATGCGCGCCGCGATGCGCTCGGTCAGAGGGCGCTCGTCCGCCACGCCGGTGAGGACGATGGTCGCGCCCAGGCGCTCGGCCAGCAGATCGGCGCTCGCAGCGAACATCTCCCACGGGTAGGTGCGCGCCGGCATGCTACAGCCGGGGTGGACGACGACCAGCGGTCGGGGCAAGTCGGCCAGCGGCAGGCGCTCGGCCAGGCTACGCCGCGCCTCATCGGGGACGCGCAGCGCCAGATCGAGGTTGTCCGTCGCCAGGCCGACGGCGGCGACGAGGTCCAACCCGCGCTCGACCTCGTGCATCATATGCTCCGGGTGCTTGTGGCGCGTCGTCAGGAGCGAGCCGGGGCCGTCAATGGACGCCGCCAGGCGCAGCGGAATGTCGGCCAGGTAGGCGAGATAGGCGGCAGGCAGCGGACTCTGGCGGAACGAGGTGAAGATGATGGCGGCGTCGAACTGCCGCGCCCGCAGCCCC
>JAXLWJ010000035.1:0-56777 GCA_046328535.1 Anaerolineae bacterium | reverse complement strand
GACCCCCAGCACGCCGACGGCCTGCTCTCGCCCATCTGGCGGACGCCGAGCCGAGACAGCCACAACCGCATTGGCTGGCCCATCCCAGGTGCCTACATGCAGAAAAGCCAGCACGAATTGTGGAGGACGTAGAGATGACGACGCAAACACGTCGACAGCGATCGACCGAACCGCTAACCATCATTCCCATCTACGAGCCGGACCCTGAGCGACAGCTCCAGGCGCTGCGTTTCTTGCTACAGACAAGGACACGACGGGCAAGAGAGTTGGCGGCTGAGGAGCAGGTTCAACTAGGTGGGGACGGCACGCCGGAGACTGAGGAGGGCGAAAGCCAAGGGTAACAAGAGCGCGTCCTCTCTTCGCGGGGAGGACGCGCCATTACTCCATAACGGCACTAACGACGGTCGCTCGCTGTTTCGGAGGAGCCTGTCTCATCTGGCCCGACCAATTCCCAACGCCGACGGTCGATTGGCTCTTTGGTAACCTGCTCAATGTTGAGGCGAACCAATGCGAGCGACACGGCGGCGCTCGTCGATAGGCCTGAGGCTTCGACAAGCTCCATGAGCTTGGCGTACACATCATCGCGGAGGGATATGTTGACTTTCACGTAGTGGTGATCGGGCATGAGCGCTCTCCTGAGCACTATTGTACCACAGCCCGAAGCGGTACGCTCGCCAATAGGCGAAAAAAGTAGAAATTCGGCCGGTTTTCCTCTTTACAAATGCTTCACAGCGAGGTATAATAGCTACTGGGTAGCCGCTATATAGTATCGGTATCTGAGTAGCTAAAAGAGGAGCGGCCCGACTACTTTTGCCTTGACCGAGAAAAGCCGCAGGGCTGGCTGGCCCCCTTGCCCTGGACGAGATGCAGGTGTCCCTGGTCGAGAAACCAGGGCGACCACAGTGAAAAGCCTCGCCGGCCTATACGTGCCATGCGAGGGGTCGTGCAGCCCGCTGTGCGAAGAGCGCCCAAAAGCTATTCGTCGAAGACCTACCACTACTCCTCTCAAAGGCCCCAGGGCTATACGCATGCCACCATCTTCGCAGCCGGGGTCAGGGCCGAGTCAGCCGAGGGTCTGGCTACGTCCCACCCACCGTTACCCTCACCGGTTGGCGCCTGCTGAAGGGGCTACCCAGGGCGGTAGCCCCTTCGAGGAGTTTCGCATGGACCAGACCAAACGGGTTCCAAGCCTAAACGAACTCGAGGCGTTCGCCAACACGATGCGTGGGCAGTTCATCGAGCCGATCTACATCTGGGGCGAGCCAGGCGTTATCCGATGGAGCCGCCGCGAACCGGAGCACATGCTGCGATACATCATCCTGGGGCCGACCGGCCGCTTGTGGCGCATCATCGATGCTTGATAGCAGGCCCTCGACGGGGACACTCGCTTCCCTAGGTCGCTAGACAGCCGTCATATAACAGATGAGGGACAAACCATGGAATACTTGGCCGCAGTCTATGCCCCGCGTCGTGATACAGACGACCAGAAGGATGCCGGCACCATCGCGAACCAGATCGAGGAAGCCCGGCGCTATGCCCGCAATAACCCCCACCACCGTCTTCCTCGGCGAGATGTATCTCGACGACGGCGTGACAAGCGGTGTTCCCTTCGAGGAACGGCCCGGTGGTAAGCGCCTCATGGCTGATGCACGAGACGGCAAGTTCAACATGGTTTTGGCCTTCAGGTTAGATAGAGTGGAGCGGACGGCCCGCCGTCTTCTTCAGCTAGAGTACAGCTGCCCAGATGGGTGTAACACTCGTGCTGATTAGCGAGAATATCCCTCCGAGTGGTCCGCAACGCCAGATGGCGCTTACGATGCTTGCTGCTTTCGCCGAGTATGAGAAGAGCACGATTGATGAGCGCACAACCTTGGGACGGCATCGCATCCTTAGGGAGGGGAAGTGGCCGGGCGGACGAGCGGCATACGGATACATGGTGGTAGGCAAGGAACTGATGATCAAAGAAGATGAGGCCGAGATCGTGCGTCTCATCTTCGACCTGAGCGTCAATCAAGATATCGGCGAAGCCAAGATCGCCAAGATACTCAACGACATGGGGATTCAGAATTGCAGCGTCAGCAGAGGGTATGACTGGGATCCGCGAGTCAAAGATAACAAGTGGAGCAGTAGTCGAATTGGCGGCGTCTTGCGAAACAGTATCTACAAGGGCAAGTTCGTCTACGGCAAGACTGGAACGAAAATGGGACGAATGACGCTGGATGTTCCGTCGATTATCGACGCCGAGTTGTGGGAAAGAGCCAATGCCCGGCTGAAGGCGAGAATACGGCACGGTAGGCCGGCCGCTCGCCCCTTCTTGCTCAAGGGCCTGATCCGATGCGGACGTTGTGGGGCTGCTGTTGTCGGCCAGAATATGCTCACCCACGGCCCCGATTATAGCTACTACCGGTGTAATCGTCAGTATCGCGACAACTACGGCGAACCGGGCTGCAAGTCACCATTCGTGCGGCGAGATAAGCTAGAAGACATTGTGTGGAACGATATCAAGTGGTTCGTCGCTCATCCTGGCGAAACGCTGCAACTGCTTGACGAAAGCGCCAAGCTTGTGGACGCGGAAGCTCAGCGCCTAAGGGACGAACTCGCAAACATAGATGCCATCTTGGGCCAGGAAGCCGAGGAACGACGGCGGGTCACTTCTCTCTACCGTGAGGGTCTCATCAACGATATGGAAGTGAGAGAGCAGCTAGAGCTGCTCAAGGAAAAGCAGGCGCAGTTGAACCGGCGCAAACTGGAGGTTTTCGAAACGCTCCACCGCGCCGAGGAGACCGAGAAGAGAAGACAGAACGTGGAAGCGCTCCTAGAGGACCTGCAGGATCGAGTAGAGAACGTGGACTGGGAGAGCAAGCGGGCGATCGTCAAGTTGCTCGTGGACTACATTGTTCTAGACGCAGTTGAGGTAAAGGGTAAGAGGAAACCGAGAGTGACGATCCACTACTACTTCCCTTCTTTTACAAATGACGCTGGTGGTTCCGACGACCAGGGCCAGGGAGGGGTCGGCCATCTCGAGGGTCTCGCGCCCCATCAGCAGCCAGGCGCCGAGATCGAGCTCGCGCAAACACGCCATCGCCTGCGCGGTCTTCTCATGCACGAGTACGTCGTCGAGGGTATGGGGAGGGGTAGGCATCTCAGCTCCTTGTCGCAGCATGTCGTTGGCACACGAGGGTTATTGTAGCACACGGCGCCACGACGCCCAATTCTCTCAATGACCATGCGAAGCTGAGGCGAACGGGTACGCGAAGATCACGGATTGCATTCCGCCGTTGCGAAATCTTCCTCCTGGGTGAAGATTTCTACCTGCGCCAGGCGCTCGCGCTGTGCTATAATGGCCGGGGGGGCGTATCCACCGCGCCTCTGTTTGTTGGTGCGCCTGCTCGGAACACCCTCAGACCACTTCATCCACCATCTGTATAGCTTGCGTGACTTCACGCAAGGGGGAGCAATGTCGGCTTCCTCGAACCGCCTTCCGGCCCGGCCCACAGCCGCCCCGTTCCCACCCTCGGACGATGGGAGCGCCTCGCCTGGCCGCGCCCCTACCCCGCCTCCGCGCGAGGCCACCTCCCACCCCAGCGGTGACAACCGCTTCCGCATCCTCGACGCAACGATGAAGCGGCAGCAATACCAGCAGGACGCCCTCATCGAGGTGCTGCACAAAGCCCAGGAGGTCTTTGGCTTCCTCGACGATGACCTCATGCTGTACATCGCCCACAACCTCAAGCTGCCTGCCAGCCTTGTCTACGGCGTCGCCACCTTCTACCACTTCTTCCAGCTCAAGCCCCAGGGCGAGCACACCTGCGTCGTGTGCCTCGGTACGGCCTGTTATGTCAAAGGCGCGCGGCGCCTCCTGGACGCGATCGAGACGGAAACGGGGGTCAAGCCCGGCGAAACGACGCCCGACAACCAGGTCTCGCTCATGACGGCGCGCTGCTTCGGCGCGTGTGGCATCGCGCCGGTGGTGGTGTTCGACGGCGTGGTGTCGGGCCGCCTGACACCGCCGCAGGTCATCGAGCGCGTGAAAGGATGGCTCACCGATGAATCTGGCTGAGCTGCGTGAAATAGCCGAGAAGGAGCTACGCTCCCGCAAGCCCGTCAGCATCCGATGCTGCTCGGCCACCGGCTGCCTGGCGAACCAATCCAAAGAGGTGCTTCAATCCCTCGAAGCCTCCGTCGAGGCGATGGGGTTGAGCGACCACGTGGACGTGTGCGCTGTGGGTTGCATGGGTCTATGCGGCGAAGGCACGCTGGTGCGCGTGGATACCGAGGACGGCCCGACCCTGTACGGCCACGTGGATGTCGAAGACGCTCTGGCGATTGTGACAGCGATGGAGGGCGGCGAAGGCCCCGCCCAACGCATTGACCTCAACAGCCCCTTCTTCACCCACCAGATGCCCATCGTGCGCGAGAACGCTGGCCGCGTCGAGCCGGAGCGCATCGAGTCCTACATCGCGCTGGGTGGATACGAGGCCCTCTATCGCGTCCTGCATGAGATGACGCCCGCCGAGGTGGTGGATGAGATTACCCACAGCGGCCTGCGCGGCCGTGGCGGCGCGGGCTACCCAACCGGCCTCAAGTGGTCGTTGGTCGCCAAGTCCGCCGGCCCACGCAAATTCATCATCTGCAACGCCGACGAGGGCGACCCTGGCGCGTTCATGGACCGCGACGTTCTGGAGAGCGACCCGCACCGCGTCCTGGAAGGCATGGCCATCGCGGGCTACGCCGTTGGCGCTAACCAGGGCTACATCTACGTCCGCGGCGAGTACCCGCTCGCCATCAGCCGCCTGCAGACGGCGCTGCGCCACGCCCGACGCCACGGCCTGCTAGGAACGCAGATATTCGAATCGAACTTCGACTTCCGCATTGATATTCGCATCGGCGCGGGGGCGTTTGTGTGCGGCGAGGAGACGGCGCTCATGGCGTCTATCGAGGGTCGGCGCGGCACACCTCGCACCCGCCCGCCGTACCCCGCCGAGCACGGCCTGTGGGGCTGCCCCACCATTATCAACAACGTCGAGACCTTCGCCAACATCGCGCCCATCATCAACCACGGCGCAGAGTGGTTCGCCAGCATCGGCGCCGGCAAGAGCAAGGGGACGAAGGTCTTCGCCCTGGCCGGGCAGGCGCGCAACATCGGCCTCATCGAGGTCCCGATGGGCATGAGCCTGGGCGAGATCGTCAATGTCATCGGCGGCGGCTCGACCGACGGCACCCCCGTCAAAGCCGTCCAGACCGGCGGCCCGTCCGGCGGCTGCATCCCGGCCTCGGCCTTCAACACCGCCGTGGATTACGAATCCCTCGCGGCCATCGGCTCCATCATGGGCTCCGGCGGCATGATCGTCATGGACCAGACGACGAACATGGTAGACGTGGCGCGCTTCTTCATGGACTTCTGCGCCGACGAGTCGTGCGGCAAGTGCATCCCCTGCCGCGTAGGCACCGCGCAGATTCACGGGCTGCTGGTCAAGATTGGGCGCGGCGAGGCAACCCTGGCCGACCTGGCGCGGCTGGAAGAGCTGTGCGAGATGGTACGCCGCACGAGCCTCTGCGGCCTCGGGCAGAACGCGCCCAACCCCGTCCTCAGCACGCTGCGCTACTTCCGCGACGAGTACCTGGCCCTCATTCAGAGTACCGACGGTCAGCCGCGGCTTGAACCGGCATAGGGGGAACGCATGGCCGTTAAGACCTTAACTATCAACGGACAAATGGTGAGCGGGCGCGAGGGAGAAACCATCCTCGAGGCCGCCCAGGACGCCAACATCTGGCTACCCACCCTGTGCCACTTCCACGGCCTGGCCGACATCGGCGCCTGCCGCCTGTGCCTGGTCGAGATCAAGGGCAGCCCCAAGTTGCAGCCGGCCTGCGTCACCAAAGTGGAAGAGGGCATGGAGGTCCACACCGACACACCGCAGGTGCAGGCCTATCGGCGGGACATCGTGTCCCTGCTGCTGGCCGAGCGCAACCACATCTGCTCGGTGTGCGTCGCCAATAACCACTGTGAGCTGCAAAATCTGGCGATGGCCCTCGGTGTGGATCACGTCGAGTACGACTACCTGTCGCCCGCCTGCGAGGTAGACATCTCGCACCCGCGCTACGGCCTCGATCACAACCGCTGCGTCATGTGCCAGCGCTGCGTGCGCGTGTGCGACACCATCGAGGGCGCGCACGTCTGGGACGTGTCCGGCCGCGGCGTCAGGGCGCGGATCATCTCCGGCCTCAATCAACCCTGGGGCGACGTCAGGACGTGTACCCAGTGCGGCAAGTGCGTCCTCGTCTGCCCGACCGGGGCCTTATTCTACCAGGGGTCGTCGGTGGCCGAGATGGACCGCGACCGCGCCCGCCTGGATTACGTCATCACCGCGCGGGAGAAGAGACAATGGGTCGAGTAAGACTAGCCACGGTGTGGCTCGCCGGCTGCTCCGGCTGCCACATGTCGTTTCTCGATATGGACGAGTGGCTGCTAGACCTGGCCGCCCGCGTGGACCTGGTCTACAGCCCCATCGCCGACATCAAGACATACCCTGAGAACGTGGACGTGGCGCTCGTGGAGGGCGCGGTGGCGAACGAGGACCACCTGGAGCTGATTTACCGCGTGCGGGCCAACACCCACACCGTGGTCTCCTTCGGTGACTGCGCCGTGACGGGCAACGTCTCGGCCCTGCGCAACCCGCTGGGCAAGGCGCTGGTGGTGCTCGAGCGCTCCTACCTGGACAAGGCGAGCCTCGACCCCCAGATACCCGCCACGCCGGGCGTCTTGCCCAGGCTCCTGGACCGAGTGCTGCCCGTGCACCAGGTTGTGCCGGTCAACGTGTACCTGCCCGGCTGCCCGCCGCCCGCCGCCCGCATTCGCGCCGTCGTGGAACAATTGCTTGACGCCTCCGAGGTTCACCTACCGGAGCGCGACCTCAAGTTCGGCTAGATGGTCGCCTGGCAAGAAACGGATAGAACCTTTATGCCGCAAACAATCATGATTGATCCGGTCACCCGGATCGAAGGCCACGCCAAGATTACGGTTCAACTGGACGATGAGGGCCGGGTCGCCGACGCCCACTTCCACGTGACCGAGTTCCGCGGCTTCGAGCGCTTCTGCGAGGGCCGCACGCTGTGGGAGATGCCGGGCCTGACGGCGCGCACTTGCGGCATCTGTCCGGTCAGCCACCTGATGGCGTCGGCCAAAGCGGGCGACCAGATTCTGGCCGTCAACATCCCGCCCACCGCCGAGAAGCTGCGCCGCCTGGTGAACCTGGGCCAGCTCGTCCAGTCCCACGCCCTGAGCTTCTTCCACCTCAGCTCGCCCGACCTTCTGCTGGGCATGGACAGCGACCCCGCGACGCGCAACATCTTCGGCGTCGCCCAGGCCAACCCCGAACTGGCGCGGGCCGGCATTCGCCTGCGCGCCTTCGGCCAGGAGATCATCGCTCTGGTCGCCGGGCAGCGCATCCACCCCGCCTGGGCGGTACCGGGCGGCGTCCGCTCCCCCCTGACGGCCGAGAACCGCGACAAGATTCGCGCCTGGCTGCCCGAGGCGCGGGAGACGGCGCTGCGCGGGCTGAGCGTCTTCAAAGGGGTGCTCCGCTCCCACCAGAAAGAGGCCCACGTCTTCGGCAACTTCCCGACCCTGTTCATGGGCCTGGTGAGTCCCGATGGGCTGTGGGAGCACTACGGCGGCCACCTGCGCTTTGTGGACAGCGGCGGCAACATCATCGCCGATCACCTGGACGCCAACCGCTACCAGACCTTCATCGGCGAGGCCATTGAAGCCTGGTCGTACATGAAGTTCGCCTACTTCCTGCCGATGGGGTACCCGGCCGGCAGCTACCGCGTCGGGCCGCTCGCGCGGCTCAACGTGTGCGCGGCCATCGGCGCCCCCCTGGCCGATGCTGAGCTGGCCGAGTTTCGCGCCCAGGGTGGCGACATCGTGACCTCGTCTTTCTATTACCACTGGGCGCGCCTGGTCGAGATTGTCGCGTGCATCGAGCGCATCGAGGCGCTGCTGGACGACCCCGACATTCTTTCGACCCACCTGCGCGCCAACGCGGGCATCAACCAGCTGCGCGCCGTGGGCGTAAGCGAGGCCCCGCGTGGGACGCTCTTCCACGACTACACGGTGAACGAGAACGGCCTCATCCAGTCCGTCAATCTGCTCATCGCCACCGGCCAGAACAACCTGGCGATGAACCGCACCGTCGCCCAGATCGCGCGCCACTTCATAGACGGCCCGACCATTCCCGAGGGCGCGCTGAATCGTCTGGAGGCGGGCATCCGCGCCTTCGACCCGTGCCTGAGCTGCGCGACCCACGCCTTCGGCCACATGCCGCTGCACGTGGCGCTGATCGGGCCGGACGGGACAGTGCTGGATGAGGTGCGGCGAGATTAGGGAGCAGAGGTTGGAGATTGGGGAGTAGACATCCAGAATGGTAGAGGGAGTCACTGTACCGGCGCTGGTCATCGGCTACGGCAATGACTTGCGCGGAGACGACGGCATCGGCTCACGGGTGGCCGATGCCGTCGCGGCGTGGCGGCGGCCGGGGGTCGAGGTGCTGTCGCTGGTACAGCTCACGCCGGAGGTCGCGGCGACTCTCGCGTCCGCCGAGCGCGTCGTGTTCGTGGACGCCGACGCCCGGCCCGACGCGCCCGGCGTGGCCCTGCGGCCCGTGACCCCCGCGCCCGAAATCGCGGCGATCACCCACGGCGCAGACCCCTGCGCGCTGCTGGCCCTGTGCCAGGCGGTCTACGGGCGCTGCCCAGCCGCCTGGCTGCTCACCGTCCCGGCCCGCCGCTTCGACATCGGCGCGCCCCTCTCGCCCGCCGCCGAGGCCGGCGTCGCCCAGGCGCTCACCCTCCTCGATGCCTGGCTCAGGGACGAGCTTCCTTCGACAGCGCCCATTTAGCCCCTTTGATGTGTTAGTCTCGGGCCTACAGAGGTTTTTCAGCGACAAGCGCGGTGACCCGCGCACGTCGCATGTCGTGCGCGACGTGCTGGACACGGTAGCCCCGCGCCGCGAGCTGAGTCGGCAGCTTCGACGCTTCGAGGGGGCGAGAGGTCAGCCTGTAAGCCAGATTAACGATGAGGTGGTAAGGAGTACGACCGAGCAGTACGGCGTGATCAACCACAACGAAACGCCCACCCGGCGTCAGGACACGGTCCACCTCACCGACGGTGGCGCTCTCAGTGATGTACGGCGCGGGGAAGATGCTGACGACCGAGGCAAAGGCGCCCGCGCGAAACGGGAGCGCCTGGCTCTGCCCTAGCGTCAGCCGCGCCCGGCCGCGCCGCGCCCACGCCAGGCGGACCATCTCCGGTGAGCGATCCAGCCCGACGGCCAGCGGGGCGCTGTCGGCGAGGGGCGCGAGAAGGTGGCCCGGCCCACTGCCGATCTCGAGCGCGGGACCGTCACCCAGGTGCGCCAGGGCCGCCCGCCCCCACAGCGGCCACTCCCCGCCGGAAACAAGCGCGGCGACCGCATCGTATGCCCAGGCGAAGCGGGTGTAGAGAAGTCGAAAGCCGGCTTGGACGAGACCGGCCCAGGTAGCGAGCAGCATGGAGCGGATTATAGGCGCAGATTCTCGACTCTTGCAAGCCGTACCCAAGAAACGCAAACGGTGTTATAATATAGGTATACTTCGCCGATTGTCTTCGGCAGCGCGACAGTGAAAGGAGCGCCTCGGAGCAATGCAGCTCATCATCGTACTGGGTCTGGTCTTTCTGGTCGGCTACCTCTTTGGCTCTATACCGGTGGGGCTGCTCGTGGTGAAGCAGATATCGGGCGTAGACATCCGCACGGTGGGTAGTGGACGCACGGGCGGCACCAACGCCATGCGCGCCGCCGGCCGCAAGGCTTTCTTCATCGTCGGCGCCGGGGATATCCTCAAGGGGTTCCTCCCCGTGCTGCTGGCCCGTCTCGCTTTCCCTGACATCCCCCTTGCCGCCGCCGTTGCTGGCATTGGCGCGATGGTGGGCGTGATTTGGTCGGTGTTCATCAAGTTCAAGGGCGGCGCGGGCGGCGCATCCAATATTGGCATCGTCCTGGCGCTGCAACCACTGGCCGCCGTGATTGCGATCAGCATAGGCGCTGTCGCCTTCCTCGCGTCCGGCATGGCGTCCATCGGAACGATGACGGGCTGCGCGACAGCCATGGTCGTGCTGTTCGTGTTCGCCTGGCTCGGTTGGGTTCCCTGGGCCTACACCGTCTACGGCGTCGTCCAGCTCATCCTGGTGCTCATCGCCCTGCGGCCCAACATTCAGCGCATCATGCACGGCACCGAGCGCCGCGTCAGCTTCTTCCGCTCCGGCCACCAGACGTAGGCCCCCACAGAATTATCTCAGAACAGCCACAACCTCGTGGGGGTGTCCCTACGAGGTTGTCGTTTCTATGCTCATCCGGTTGCTGCATTCCGCTGGCGGTGGAGTGCCAACTCCACCGCCCATCGGAGGCGCTGGAGATGGCTCTCCAGCGCGAGCGCTACAGATCTTCCCCCCCACCCCCCGCCAGTTCAAGGCGGATAGGTCTGGCCCCTCTCCCTCTGGGAGAGGCTGGGTGAGGGTCTTAAGACGCTCGCCAGGTTTCAAGACCCTCACCCCATCCCTCTCCCACGGGGAGAGGGGGCCAGAAATGGGACAAGATCGCCCCAAACTCGCGCCTGTCCGCCCTTGAACCCCCGCCAGCAGGGGGAAGTAGAGAGTAGCTCTTCCCGTCCCCCCGCTGGCGGGGGGAGCAGAGGGGGTCTCCACGCTATTGTGCGGAGCTACCTCGGGCGGCGACGGCGCGGCGCAACACGGCATGATAGTCGGGGCGCAGGGTGTGGGGAATCGCGTCGGGATCGAAAAATTCGCCGGCCAGGATTTCGCCGCTCACCCGCATCTCGCCGCCCTCGGTCATCGCCAGGTACATGATCTCCATCTGGCCCCCGCGCACCGCCACGTGCAGCGGGATGAGGACCGTTACATCAAGGCCGGTCTCCTCCCACAGCTCGCGGCGCAGCGCGACGGCAGGGTCCTCGCCGCGCGTGAGCCAGCCGCCGGGCGGCCCCCACGGGTACGTCAGGCGAAACACGTGCTGGAGCAGCAGGACGCGCCCGGCCGGGTCGAACACGAAGCCTGTGACACCCACGCGAAACGGCGTCTGGGTGAGGCGCACCATGAGATTGTAGAGCCAGTGGGGGAAGAAGCGCATCAGCCAGGCGGCGGCGCGCTTGAGCGGACGTTGGTTGAGCATAAGCCAGACAGCAAAGGGGAGACACGGTCCGCCCCGTAGCGCGTTCCGTGTCTCCCCTGATAGACGCCCTTATCAGTCGGCCAGGTCGGTCGCCGTATCCACAATCTCGACCAGGGCGGCGTCCGCCTCGGGTCGCGGCTTGTGGATCGCCACCGGCTTGACGAAGCGGGTCACCAGATCCTTGGTGTTGCCGACATTGAGCTGGTCGAACAGAAAGCCGAACTGGGCCTCCAGCGTCGCCATGATCTCGCCCATGCTATCCTGGGGCAGATCCCAGAACTGGCGCTTCATCGGCCCCCAGACCTTCTTGCTGGTCTTGTACACGAACTGCTCGTCGGAGTCCTTCGCGCCGCGCTCGCCGGTGAGGTTAGCGAAGCAGTAGTCCTTGACGGCCTGCCTCACGTCGGCCGGCATCGCCGGGTGGGTGAGAATGGTCGTCTGGAAGCCGGTCGCCAGGTGGACCTCGCACGCGCCCGCCTCGACGAACTTGGCGAAGGCCTCGGCCGGCAGCGTCGAAGCGCCGTGCTGCACCGCGCCGCCCATGCCGTACTCGGCGCGGCCCACGTCGGACAGCTCGCGCAACACGTCGAAGTCAATCTTCACGGAGGCCAGGCTGCCATCGGCCATGACGACGCCGCCGTGGGCGGTGCCAGTCTGGATGCTGATCTTGGAGAGACCAACCGCGCCGGGGGCGAGCTTCGCCAGGATCGCGTTGTAGCCGTCCATGAAGGCGCGCAACTCCTGGATGTTGGAGTTGTGGCCGCCGACCTCGCCGATCTCGCCGCCGAGGGAGGTGGTGATGCCCTTCGGCTCGCGGGCGCGGACGTAGGCCGACAGCTCGGCGGCAATCGAGGAGTTCAGCTCCTGCTGCTCGGGAACCGTCGCCTTGCTCATGTCCACGAGCGTCGAAGAGTCGATGTCAATGTTGTAGAAGCCGGCCGCGAGGGCTTCGTCAATCAGGTCCTTGACCGCCTGGAACTCCTTGGCGGGGTCCTTGCCATAGTTCTTGAGGCTCATCTGGAAGTGATCGCCCTGAACGAACACCGGCCCCTGGAACCCTTCGCGGATGGCGGCGGCCTGGATGGCGGCGACGTACTCGGTAGGCCGCTGGTCGGTGTAGCCCATCTCCGAGCGCGCAATCTCGAAAATCAGGGCGCCGACGCCCCGCGCGTTGGCGGCGCGGAAGGCGGCCTTAGCGGAATCGTAGGCGAGGCCGCGCAGGTTCATCGCCGGCACGGTCAGGTTGCCGTACTCGTTGCGGCCGCGAGCCATGTAGAAATCGTTGATCGAGGCCGGAATCGCGTCGAGAGCGATACCGGCTTCCCAGATGACCCAGCGCGCAAACGCCTTCACCGGGTCCGGCCCGAACACCGCATCGCGAATCAGCCAATCCATCGCCGCGCGCAGCTTGCCTTCATCGGCCACGAGAAGGCTGTCGCCCTTAATGTGGGCGGCCGGCGCCAGGGTTTCCGCCAGGTCATGCACGTTCTCGTGCGGGGTTCCATTTGAGCTCATCATTGCACCTCTCGATTCATTGAGTTAGGTTGTTGGGAACGGGAGCCGAACCGCCGGCTCACCTTGAAACTGGACAACCAGTTCACCTTGCTCGGCGACCCAGTAGTGGGCAAACAGGGGCGGAGCGCCATCGGGACGATTGAGAACACGGGGGAGCAAAACGCGCAGGTCGTTGATCACGGGATAGTCTGCCAGGTCTGCCTGGGGAATCCACTCCAGCGTTCCCTCCGCCGACTCGATCACCTCGCGGGTGAGGCTGCGGGCGGTGAACACGAACAGCATGATGCCGTTGTCCGCCGCGCCCAGCGCCGCGTTGACAATCGCCGCCAGATGGAGGTCGGTGACGGAGTCGAGACCGGTCTCTTCCCGCAGCTCGCGGTGCGCCGAGGACCAGACATCCTCTTCGCGCTCGATATGGCCGCCGACGCCATTGAGGCGGCCTGCCCACCATCCTTTGTGAGCCGCGCCGCGCAGGAGCAGGACATCGGCCCCGTGAGTCACGAAGATCAGGCTCCGCGGCGTTGCCGTATAGCGGCCGGACGTTGTCTGCGAAATCTGCGTTGCGCTGCCCATATCGTTCCCATTATACCGCGAATGGAACGGTCAGCGCAAGCCGCAGGGTAGAGATCGGGCCACGGCGCATTGACAAATGACAACAAAAGCGCGGCGCCCCGTGGGACACCGCGCACGCTTCTCTCAGTTGGGAAAGCCGATCTCTACATGAATCGCCAACCCATGTCCACCCGCAAGGGTGGCGCGGCGAGGCAGACCCGCCGAGCGCAGCCGGCCTCGCCGCGCCTACGTTCGGGCGGGTTGTCGCCGTCTCCGTTGAGCGCCTGGGAGACGGCGGCGCTCGCATCCGCGGGCGCGTTTGGGTAAACGCGCTGAACACGGAAATAACCACTGGGGTTGCGAAGAGCGACAAAATAGTACGGGCGGCGATGGCCGTCGAGACGGAACACGCCAGTGGCCGAGCGAGTATCGCGTGAGAGGACAGTCATGTCACGCAGCATCATGGGTCTACCTCCTTTCCGCAAGTATCGCAAAAAAAGCCCTCGTCGCCGAGAGCTTTTCTATTATACATTACAACGCGAAAAAGGCCAATCCGATACGAAGGTTCTGCGGCAATACGGCGTCCTTCGCTATGTGTTCGACGGCCTACGCCCGGTAAACCTTACCACCCCAGCCGGCGTGGCCGAAAGACACATGGCTTTCGGCCACGCCAATCTTAACGCCCGTTACGGCAGCAGCGGCGTCCCCCCATCCGACGGCCCCTGGATCACCGCCGTCGTGTAGGTCAGGCGCAGCACCGGCTTGAAGGCCGGGCCGAGACCGCCGTACCCGTAGCCCGAGTCCCACTCCTGGAGCGTGTAGCCATTGGTCGGCCCGTCAATCCGGTAGCTCACCTTGCGCGTGGACGTGAGCCGCGCCTGGAGCTGGGCGATGCCATCCTGCGTGAAGTCCAGGAAGGTCGCCTGCGCCGGATCGGATAGATGGGCCGCGTCCACCGACGGCGCCGCCGGGCCGAGAAGCGCAGCCCGATCCACCAACGTGTAGGTCAGCGAGCTGAACGCGCTGTCCACCGAGGGCGCGAACGTCTGCACCGTCCACTCGCCGCCGTTGACATTCGCCGTCGTCTGGGTGTACAGACGAAGCTGCGCGCCGATGATCGTCGCGTCGCTAGGCAGGGCGGGCAGCGGGAACTGCATCAGCCCGTAATAGCGCCACTGCCCCCACTGGCCGGAGTAGATCGCCTTGTCACCCAGACGCGGGCCGTTGGTGTCCAGGGTCATCACCCACCCGACGCCGTTCGCATCGGGCCAGACCTCCCAGATGCGCGTGTGAAGCTCCGGCGTTGACGTGGCCGTCGGCGTCGCGGTAACGGTTGGCGGAGCCGATGTTGCCGTCGCCAGAACCGGCAAAGGCGTGTTTGTCGCCGTCGCCGTCGCGGTCGGCGGAACCGGCGTATTCGTCGCGGTCGGTGGAACCGGCGTGTTCGTCGCCGTCGCCGTCGCGGTCGGCGGAACCGGCGTGTTCGTCGCCGTCGCCGTCGCGGTCGGTGGAACCGGCGTGTTCGTCGCCGTCGCCGTCGGCGGTACTGGCGTGTTCGTCGCCCTCGCGGTCGGCGGAACCGGCGTGTTCGTCGCCGTCGCCGTCGCCGTCGGCGGAACCGGCGTGTTCGTCGCTGTCGCTGTCGCGGTCGGTGTCCAGGTCGGTGTCGCCGTGCTGGTAGCCGTCGGGGTGAAGGTCGGGGTGACGGTTGGCGTGTTTGTCGGTGGCGCCGTTGGCGTCCTGGTCGGGACCGTTGTGGCGGTACTCGTCGCTGTCGGCGTCGCTGTGCCGATGACGTAGGCCACCCGCAGCACAGGCCTGACCGATGGGCCGCTGCCGCCCGACCCGTAGCCGGTAGACCAGCTCATCACGTTGCTGGACGTGCCGCTCGTCGGACCGTCGAGACGGAAGGTGATGCGCCCGCTGCCCGTGATCTGACTGGCGAGGCCCGCCGTCTGGGCTGAGGTAAACAGGAAGGTATTCAGCGTGCCGACGCCGAGCCTGTCGGTGGTCAGCTGGTTCCCGACCGTGTCGAGGATCGTAGCGCCAAGCAGGGTGTTGTAGTCGGCCGGCGGGAAGGCGGTGTCTATGCGCGGGTCCAGCCAGCGGGCAGCCCAGGCCGCGCCTACGCCCGGCGTGAGGAACGATGTGTTGCGCCCCATCACCTCGAGCTGCGCCCACAGTAAGCTCGCGCCGGGCGGTATGCTCGACAGCGGGAACTGGATGCCGCCCAGGTAGCGCTGACCGCCCCAGTATCCCGCGAACAAGTCTGTGTCCGTCCAGCCGCTCGACTTGTTATCCGATGCCCAGCCCACCATGCCCGGCGCAGGCGTGATGGCGACGACAATCTGGCCTGCCACCGGCTGAGTCGGCGTCACGCTCGGTGTCACGCTCGGCGTAATCGTCGGCGTCGGGGTTGTTGTCGGCGTTGTCGGCAGCGCGCGCCAGCCGAGATCGCAGGTCGTGTACCAGTAGTTCTTGTCCCAGCCGCAGCCGATCTCCAGGTTGAACCCATCCTTGACACTCATGATCGTGTCGTGGTGGGGCGGGCTATCCATCCAGATCTGCACCGCACCTTCCGGCGAGGGCGCCGAGCGCGCGATCACTTCGCTGTATGCTGTTGCGTCGTAGCCGGCGGCCGGAATGCGTGTCCACGGCGTCCCGTTACAATAATGAGACCAACAGTTATTGTCGTACATGTACTGGCTGTAGTCTTGCGCTGCCCTCTGCAACGCGGGGTGGAATACGGCTGTGGGCAGGCCGTTCGCCACCCGTTGGACGTTGATGGCGTCGAAGGTTCGCCGCGCCCAGGATGAGAGATCCGGCGTGCCGGGCGTTGGCAGCGGCGTCTTCGTCGCCGTGGCCGCGCCAATCGGCGTTGTCGTCGGCGTCGGGGTCATCGTAGCCGTCGCCACGCTAGGCTGAGTCGCCGTCGGCGTCGGGCTCCAGGTCGGCGTAGGCGACGTCGTCGCGCCTCGCGCAAAGTCGCACGTCCAGTAGCGGTCCATGTAAGAGCCGGACGGCCCCTGGAGGAAGCCGCAGCCGATGTCGGTCATGGCGCCGAGGATGTTCGCGCGATGTCCGGACGAGTTCATCCAGCCCGTGACCATGTCCGACGGCGTGACGTAGCCGCGACCGATGTTCTCGCTGCCGCTTGTCAGCGGATAGCCCGCATTCTTCATGCGCTGGAGCGGGTCCGGCTCACCGGGGCAGATATGGTCGAAGCAGTTGTTCTGGAGCATCCAGCGGTTGTGGAAGTCGGACGCATTCGCCAGACGCTGGTCAACGCGAAGCGGGGACAGACCGTTGGCGATGCGCTGCTGGTTGATGAGGGCGGCCGTCTGGCCGGCATAGTCGTTGGGGTCTGTCGTCGGCGAGGGCGTGGCCGAGGGTAGCGGCGTCGCGGTCGCCGTCGGGCCGCCGGTGCCAGGCGTCGGCGTCGGCCCTGTCGCGCTGCCCACCGCGCGGGCGGCGTTGACGCGCCCCTTGCCGAAGTAGTACGACGAACCGATGTTGTCCGCCGTGTTCTCGATGGCGGCGCGCACCTGGGCCTGGCTCCAGTCCGGGTGTGCGCCCCACACGAGGGCCGCCACACCGGCGACGTTCGGGGACGCCATGCTCGTGCCGCTGAGGGTCTTGTAGCCTGACGGGTCGGTAATGGACGAGCCGCTGCGCATGACAGTGCTGAGTACGCTTACGCCGGGCGCGCTGATGTCCACCGACGAGCCATAATTGCTGAACGACGCCTTCTGGTCGTTCTGGTCGGTCGCCACAACTGACAGGCAGTTGGCGTAGGCCGCCGGGTAGTTCGGCGAGGCATTGCCATCATTGCCGGCGGCGCACACGACGACCACGCCCTTGTTCCAGGCGTAGTCCACAGCATCCTGGAGCGCCTGCGTACCACCGGCCCCGCCGAGGCTCATGTTCAGCACCTTGACGCCCTGGTCGGCCGCCCAGGTGATGCCCTGGACAATGGAGCCGTAGTCGCCCGACCCGTTTGAGTTGAGAACCTTGACGGGCAACAAGCGCGCGTTGTAGCCGACACCGGCCACACCCGTGCCGTTGTTGGTCATCGCCGACACGATTCCGGAGACGTGCGTCCCGTGGCCCTGGTCGTCCTGGGCGTTGGCGTGGCCCGATATGAAGTCGCGCCCCTGGGAGACGAACTTCGCGCTCAGGTCGGGGTGACTGAGGTCGGCGCCGGTGTCAACAATGGCGACCACGACGCCATCGCCCTTGCTGACGTCCCACGCCGACGACACCGCCATCTTCGTCAGGCTGTACTGTTGGGCGTACAGCGGGTCATTGACCACGGCCTGGGGCGCAATCGGCGGCGGCGCGAGGGTGGGGCCAGGCTCACCCTGGGCCGGCCCGGCTGCGGCAGCGCCGACGACAGGGGCGGCCTCCGCTATCGGGAAGGCGTGGGCGATGAAGTCCGGTTCGGCATACTGCACCTCCGGTAGCGCGTTGTACTCGGAGATCAGGTCGGCCGAGGTTCCGTCGGGCGCTTGAAGCACCTGCATGTTCAGGCTGGAGACGTTGGCGATGGTCTCGACGCCGTAGACCGCATTGATGCGGGCGATACTGTCTACGCCAACGTTGGGCCGCCAGCGCACGAGCATGCGCCCGGGGACGACATCCTCAGGCCCATAGCGCTGCCACGGGTTACCGATGTCTACGACAACGCCCGGCGGAGCGCCGACGAGTTTGGTGGATTGAGCGACAAGGGGTAGATAGAGATGATACGGGCCGCTCGCCGAAGCAGACGGCGGCTGCGAGGCGGGCCACAGGAGCAAGCCGGTGAGGAGGCTGGCAGCGGCGGCGATGAGCGCGAAGAGCCATGCACGACGAGTAGCGCGCATCATTGTGAATTCCCCCCAATTGTGGACCGCAGGAGCCACTCTGGCTTATCTGGGCCGACGGCGCCGCAGTGCCGTGTCCGCCGGCCGGTGACCTACCGGGACAACGCCAGAGAGCAGGCTCCGAGCGCCTGCGGACACGCTACATGTGAACACGATGGAAACTCCGGAAACACGCGTCAGCCCCCTCAGTCCAGGCGCGCGCCGGAGTTGTGAAGTACCTTCACAAGTATACAGTCATTCGGTTGGCTTGTCTGCCTGTGAAACCTTGAGATTCGGGGTTGTCTCGCAACTGCGACCAATAGGCGGAGCCAGCCGGGAGAGCGGTTTAGGCTAACGAGCAGAGGTTTACAGGAAACAACAGATGCAGGAGGTAGCCTTATTTTCAAAATGGGCCAACCGCTGGAATCCATGGCTGACGTCTATCAGCCGGGATGCGCGAGTCCGTGATGGGGTGCATAAAACATTTGTAAAACGACGGCGAGAATTGAGGCCGATCCAGCCGTCGTCTCGGCCGCTTTTACAAACACTTTATGCACCCTCCGTGATGGAAGGACTTGACATGGGGCCGATAGATGCTATCATCGGGAGTAATCACGGTTCCCCGCATTGGACTGCCACCCACAATCGAAAAGGAGTACCATGATGCACCGCTATGTCGCCATCGTCGTCGGCATTGCCGCGACAACGCTCCTTCTGCTGTCGTTCTCATCACCGCGGCTAAACGCCCATGCCCCGCTCGAAGCAACGAGTACACCGGCCGCATTCAACTACCTGCCCCTCATTGTGAAGGATCCGCCACCAACTCCGACAGTAACCCTCACTTCAACAATCACGCCCAGCCCAAGCCTGACGCCGACGAACACGCCCATGCCGCCGACGCTGACGCCGACGGACACACCGATTCCGCCGACGCTGACGCCGACGGACACACCGATCCCGCCGACGCTAACGCCGGCGGACACTTTGACCCCGAACCCGACAAGCACACCAACCCCAACCGATACATCTTCGCCGACACCCAGCGTCACAGCCTCCGCAACCCCTACAGTGACTTCGACTTTGTCGCCGACGCCGACCTCTGGGAGCAGCTTGGTGGACGGGCATTGGGCGGGTACAACCGACGTGGGGGAAGCTGTTACTTTTGACATTTCCAACAATGGGAGCAAGGTAACAAGCTTCGTCCTGACTTCGGGCGGCGCTTGCTACTCGCCCGGCACTTTGTGCAGCTTCACTGTTTATCCTCTCAGAGGCCCGATGACCATTGTGAACAACCAGTTCAGCTATACCAGCTCAGACTACTCGTTCACTGGAGAATTCATTTCCGGTCATTTGGCTGGGGGTACGTATAGATTCGTTAACTTCGGCCCGTTCTGCAACATGTCGAACTGCTACTTGAATCGGACGGGTACTTGGTCGGCCAATCCCTACTCCACTCCAACACCCGGCCCCAGCCCAACGCCGGTGCCCACGCTAACGCCAGGCCCTAGTCCCACCCCAGGCGCGCCAGTCAATGATGAATGTACAGCCGCCATCCAGATCCCGTCGATCGCTGCCTGGCCCGTGATCTATCTTCAAGATACTCGTGGCGCCACAGTCGGAGCAAGCGACCCCAGCGCTTGTCCAACTCGTGGCAACGGCCACTCAGTGTGGTATCGCTGGACGGCGCCTGATAACGGCCTTCTAACGCTGCAGACGTGCGGCAGCAATTACGACACCGTCATGGGGATATGGGAAAGCTCTGAATGTGGAAATCTAGGATCACCCCTCGCCTGCAATGATGACTCTTCGCGATGCGGGGGTAGCTACAGCCAATCCTATCTATCACTCGTAGTCCGGGAAAGCAGAACCTACCTGTTTGCCATCACCTCGTATTCCGGCCCCCAGGCGGCGATGCGGCTGAGTGTGTCGCTTGCGACGGGTCTCGTCGTATCTCAGCACGATGAAGGTGATGAACCAGAAAAGCCCGGCTATCGTTGATTACCAACGACATGCCTTCTGCATCCTGAATGAGATGGCGCAAGTCATCGAGCGTCCCGGTGTGGTCAGCCACCCGTCCTGTTCTCCCCTCGCCAGCGACTCCTACAGAGGATCGGGGGTTCTCTGTGGCCCAGAACGTCCGCATCCCCACCGCCTTCGCCGGCGCGATGTCGTTCACCATGTTGTCGCCGATCATCAAGCAGCGATCGGCGGTCCGCCCGATACGCTCCAGAATCTCAAGGTGGTATTCCGGGTGCGGCTTGGCGAAGTGCATCGTCTCGTAGCTCGTCACGTACAACCACGGCACGTCGGCCGCGCCGGCCCACGCGATGCGGTGCTGAATGGCGCGCAGCGGGAAGATGGGGTTGGTGGCGACGACCAGGCCGTAGCCCCGCGCTGTCGCGTTGGCCAGCAGCGGCGGGACAGCCGCCACCGGCTGGGTGTACGGCTGGAGCTTCGGGAACTCCTCGTCGTAGAACTGCGCCAGGATGGGCGCCATCTCCATCGCCGACAGGCTCAGCGCCAGCACGATAACTCTTCCACAAAACTGCGGAGGCTACCTCTCCACGCTATCGTGCGGAGCTACCATCGTTTGACATCACTGCAACCAAACGTACAATATTGACGAGGCGCTGACGTAACAGGCCGCACCGCTGTTTCGCTTCCCTTATCCTTCCACCATTGCGTCAGGAGTACACACAATGGCGATTGCCGACAAGATCCAGCAGACTGTGCAGAAACTACCTGCGGCACTCCAGGCCGAAATCCTCGATTACGCAGAGTATCTCGCGGAAAAGTGGGCGCGAGATACTGGAGACGAAAGCCAGATCAGCGAAGCGAGTCTGTCGCTGGCCTTAGCGATGCGCGGCATGGAGGATGAAGAAGGCCCGGAGTATGGACTTGATGACTTGAAAGTCTTATTCTGATGCCGAGTCCAGGTCAAATAGCGGTATTTCCATTTCCCCACACAGACTTGTCATCAGGAAAACTACGCCCTTGCTTGCTCCTCGGCAAACTTCCAGGTTCCTACCGCGACTGGCTCGTCTGTATGCTCTCAACACAGCTTCGCCACTACGTCCTTGATTTCGACGAGATTGTCCAGGCAACGGACCCGGACTTTGCCAAATCGGGTTTGAAAGCAGCGAGCGTCATCCGGATCGGGCGACTCGCAGTTGTTGACGAAGCTATGCTGCTCGGGGCCACAGGTGAGATCGGACCCGAACGATTGCAGCGCATTAGGATGCGTCTCGCCGACTGGCTGCGAGCGTCCTGAGCGTGCGATTGGCCGCGCCCCTGCTTAAAGCTCGCCCAGGTTAATCATGCGATGCAAGTCGTCGAGCGTCCCCGCATAGTCAGCCGGCCCCTCCCCTACTCCCTTCGCTGCCGCGTCCGTCACCCAAAACGTCCGCATCCCTACCGCTTTCGCCGGCGCGATGTCGTTCACCATGTTGTCGCCGACCATCACACATCGGTCGGCAGTTCGCCCGATGCGCTCCAGAATCTCAAGGTAATATTCCGGGTGCGGCTTGGCGAAGTGCATCGTCTCGTAGCTCGTCACGTACAGCCAGGGTACGTCGGCGGCGCCGGCCCACGCAATGCGGTGCTGAATGGCGCGCAGCGGGAAGATGGGGTTGGTGGCGACGACCAGGCCGTAGCCCCGCGCCGCCGCGTCGGCCAGCAGCGGCGGGACGGCCGGCACGGGCTGGGTGTATGGCTGGAGCTTCGGAAACTCCTCGTCGTAGAATTGCGCCAGGATGGGCGCCATCTCCATCTCCGACAGGCCCAGCGCCGGGTAGAACGACGCGGCGAACACCTCCTGGTTGGTGTGGCGCCGATCGCGGTTCGCCACCATCTCCTGCGTCGAGCGCATGAGCTGCGGAATGAGGCGGTCGGCCGGGATGTACGCGGCCAGGTACGTACTGAGCGCCTGGAGGTATGCCGCCAGGAAGCGGTCAATCGGGTTGATGAGCAGGGTATCGTCCAGGTCAAAAACCAGGGTGTCAATCATGGTGCGCCTTCTGTTTGTACAATTGATTATGTCGCATTTTAGAAGATGCTGGCGTGCGCCTTAGTCTAGCCCATCCGAACCGCGAGGGCAAAATCCCGTCGCGCTTGAGCTTGCCGCATCTATCACAGTACAATAGAGGCACGCGTTCCGCGCCAGGGTAGCTCCGCACAATAGCGTGTAGCCCCCTTGCTGGCGGTGGAGTGACAACTCCGCCGCCTCTGGGAGGCGCTGGAGATGGCTCTCCAGCGCCAGCACGATATTGCTCTTCCACAAAACAGCGGGGCTGCCCGCGCCAGCTATCGCGCGAGGCAAACTCGAATGAAACCCCAGGTCAAGCCAATCTACTCCGAGAACAACGACTTCCAGTATGCCGAGACCCTGCGCCGCAACCGGCAGAAACGCCACAGGCACAGGGAGTTCTTCCTCGAAGGCGTCCGCCCCATCAACGGCGCGCTCGCCCACGGCTGGACGATCAACGCTTTCTACTACTCGCGCGACCGACGGCTATCGCGCTGGGCGGAAGGGATCCTGGCTGCATCCACCGCCAGGACCCATTTCGAGCTGCCTCAGGCGCTCATGGAGCGGCTCAGTAGCAAGAGCGAGCCGTCGGAGCTTATCGCCCTGGCCGCCATGCCCGACGATGATCTCTCGCGCATTCCCGTTCACGACAGCCTGGGCGTCGTCGTCCTGGACCGTCCGTCCAGCCCCGGCAATCTCGGGGCCATCATCCGCTCGTGTGACGCGCTCCGGGTGGACGGGGTCATCGTCACGGGACACGCGGTGGACGTGTATGATCCGGAGACGATCAGCGCAACGACCGGCTCTCTCTTCGCCATCCCCGTCGTTCGCCTCGCAACGCCAACGCAGCTCATCCCCTGGTTCGAGACGGTCAGAGCGCAGATCGGCGCGCTGCAAATCGTCGGCACGGATGAAAGCGCCACAGTGGACCTGAATGACCACGATTTCACGCGGCCCACGGTGGTCGTGGCAGGCAACGAAGGGGTGGGCATGAGCGCCTTTTACAGAGAGCTATGTAGCGCCATCGTGCGAGTACCCATCTACGGCTCGGCGACATCGTTGAACGTCGCGTGCGCAACCTCCATCGTGCTGTACGAGCGAGACCGGCAACGCCGGATGTAAGTTGTCCGCCCTGCTTGCGTTCGACGCGGTCCCGACTAGAATCATGGGCAGCCGAAGCGTCTTGGGACACGCTGCTGTGTTGGGGAGGAGACCATGTCGGACGATGTTGTGATCGGCGCGCTGATTGACCGTCTGCTGGCGAAGCGGCCGGACCTGTGGAGCGGCCTCCAGTTCGACCCGCTGGGCGCGCTGGAGGACGCGGGCATCCGCGTCACCGACGAGGAGCGCGCCGCCCTGGAGCGCGCGGGTCACATCGAAGCGTCCGCGCTCCACGTCAAGCGGTCGTCGGGGGACGACGCCCTGGCCGCCGCTTTGAAAGCCGACCTCGCCGCCGCGCGCGCCGCCCAGTCCCTCGACTTCAACCCCCTCGCCGCCGAGAGCCACACCGAAGAACCCGCCGCGAAGGTGGACGAGGACCTGCTGGCAGAGCAGCGCCGCTTGCGCGCCCAGGCCGAAAAGATGCGCGCCCAGCTGGCCGAGGAGAAAGCGCACCTGGCGAAAGAGCGCGAGGCGGCCCTCAAGCGCCTCGGCGGGGGCAAGAAGTAGAGCCGCGCCATGGCGCGGCTCTACCATGTGACGGTTGGTTTCCTTACGTCCTGAGTGTTGCGCCCAGGTCGCGGCTCAGCCGGTCCACGATGCGCTGCGTGAGCGCGGCGACCTCGGCGTCGGTGAGCGTGCGGTCCGCCGCCTGGAACACCAGGGCGTAGGCCAGGCTCTTCTTCCCCAGGCCAATCTGCGGCCCACGATACAGGTCGAACAACTGCACGTCGCGCAGCAGCTCCCCGCCCGCCGCCCCAATCGCCTCGAACACCCGCGCCTGCGGCACAGCCTCGTCTACGACCACGGCCAGGTCAATCTTGGCCGGTGGACGGTTGAGGATGGGCGTGTGAACCACGTCCATCGTCGCCCGCGCCAGGATAGCGTCCAGGTCCAGCTCGGCCAGCAGGATCGGCGCCGACGGCAGGTCCGCCCCCGACTGGGCGTTGAAGGCGTCACGCACCAGCGGGTGCAGCTCGCCGGCCGGGCCGAGCGGCGGCCCGCCGACAAGGGACACCCGCGCCGCGCGGCCCGGATGGAACGTCGGGTGGTCGCTCAGCGGCGCCCACTCCCCTTGTAGCCCCATGCGGCCCAGCAGCATGTCAATCACGCCCTTGAGGTCGTAGAAGTCGAACGGCTCCGCCGAACCGCCGGACCAGGTAGCCGGCTGCCGCGGCCCGGCCAGGGCGATGACCAGGCGGCGCGGCTCCTGGGGCAGCGCCTCGCCCGGCAGGGGCAGATACACCGGCGCCACCTCGAAGATGGCGATGCGCTCGCGGTAGCGGGCGTTGTTCGCCAGCGTCTCCAGGGCGCTCGCCAGCAGGGTGTGGCGCATGACGGCGCGGTCGGGGCGGATCGGGTTCGCCACGACGAGGTAGGGCCGCTCGCCGACGGCGGCGGCGGAGAGGCCGGGATGCAAGGCCGCCTCGCGCTCCGGGCTGGTCATGGCGTAGGTCATCACCTCTTGCAGCCCCGCGCCCGCCAGCAGGTCGCGCACGCGCTCCTCGCTGTCAATGTCGCCGCTCGGCCGTTGCGGCGGCAACTCGTCGGAGAGCAGCGTCGCCGGGATGCGGTCGTAGCCCTCGATGCGCGCCACCTCTTCCAGCAGGTCGTAGGAGTGGGACACGTCGAGGCGGTGCGGCGGGACGACGGCGCGGATGCGCCAGTCGTCGCCGTGTTGCTCGGCGATCTCGACCTCGAACTCCAGCGCCTTGAGAATCTCGACGACGCGCCCGGCCGGAATGTCCATCCCCAGGATGCGCTGCACGTCCCGCGTTGCCAGCTCCGCCACCACCGTCTCGGCCGGGACGGGGTACTCGTCCAGCACACCCTGGGCGATAGTCCCACCGCCTAGCTCGCGCATCAGCTCCGTGGCGCGCTGCGCCGCCGGCACGGTGAGCGCGGGGTGGATGCCGCGCCCGAACCGCGCCGACGCCTCGCTTTGCAGCTTGAGGAGCGCTGCCGTGCGGCGGGTGTTCAGGTTGTTGAAGTTCGCCGCCTCGAGCAGGATGCGCGTCGTCTCCGCGGACACCTCGGTCTCTTCGCCGCCCATGACGCCGGCGATGGCGACCGGGCCGGCCGTGTCGCAGATGAGGAGCATGTCGGCAGTGAGCTTGCGCTGCGCGCCGTCGAGCGTGCGCATCTCTTCGCCCGGCCGGGCGCGGCGGACGATTATGGTCGGCGCCTGGCCGCCCGCCCGCGCGACGAGCTTATCATAGTCGAAGGCGTGCAGCGGCTGGCCCATCTCCAGCATGACGTAGTTCGTGACGTCCACGATGTTGGAGATGGGGCGCATGCCCGCCAGGGTCAACCGCCGCCCCAGCCACTGCGGCGACGGGCGGATCTCGACGCCTTCGATGATCGTCGCGGAATAGCGGCTGCACAGGTCGGGGTCCTCGATGACGATGTGCGCCTTGCCCGCGATTGGCTCGCCCTCGGCGACCATCGCCGTGGTCGGGTAGCGCACGCGCTGGCCGGCGATGGCCGCCCACTCGCGGGCCGTGCCGACGATGTTCGAGGCGCGGGTGAGGTTGGGCGTCAGCTCGATGTCCAGCACCGTGTCGCCCAGATAGTCGGCCAGCGGCACGCCGACCGGCGCATCCGGCGGCAGGATGATGATGCCCTCGTGGCTGTCGGACAGCCCTAGCTCTTTCTCCGACAGCACCATACCCGCCGACTGGACGCCGCGCAGCTTGGCCGGTTTGATGACCAGGCTGCTGCCGTCGTCCTTGTGGCCGTCAATCACCCGCGCCCCCACCACGGCGAAAGGGACCTTCTGGCCCGTGTCGCCGACCTTGAGATTCGGCGCGCCGGTGACCACGGTCTGCGGCTCAGCCGCGCCGTAGTCCACCGTCGCCACGACCAGGCGGTCGGCGTTGGGATGCTGGTCAATGCGGACGATGCGGCCGACGAATATCTTGTCGCGCTCCCAGTCCGCACCCAGTCGCTCGATCTTCTCGACGGCCAGGCCGGACATAGTGAGGCGATAGGCCAGATCGTCAATCGTCACGTTGATGTCTACGTAGTCTTTCAGCCACGACAAAGGGACTAGCATGGGGTCCTCCTCTTCATCACCGGGGTTGCGGCCCGATCAGGCGTACTGTTCCAGGAACCGCAGGTCCCCGCTGAAGAACAGGCGAATATCGTCAATACGGTGCTTCAGGATGGCGGGGCGCTCGACGCCCATGCCGAAGGCGAAGCCGCTGTACACGTCCGGGTCGTAGCCGCCGTTGCGCAGGACGGTCGGGTGGACCATGCCCGCGCCGAGAATCTCCAGCCAGCCGGAGCGCTTGCAGATGGAGCAGCCCTGGCCGCCGCACACGATGCACTCGATGTCCATCTCGACGCTCGGCTCCGTGAATGGGAAGTAGCTCGGCCGGAAGCGCACCGCGTACTGCGGGCCGAAGAAGCGGCTGGCGAAGTTGATGAGCGTCCCCTTCAGGTCGGCCATAGTGATGCGCCGCCCAATCGCCAGCCCCTCGACCTGGTGGAACTGCATCTCCGAGCGCACCGTGACCGGCTCGAAGCGGAACACCATGCCCGGCAGGATGACGCGGATTGGCTGCGGGTAGTACTGGCGCATGGCGTGGATCTGCCCCGGCGACGTGTGGGTGCGCAGTAGCAGGTCCGCGTCCAGGTCGCTCTCCGGCGGCAGGACGTAAAACGTGTCCTGCATGTCCCGCGCCGGGTGGTGCTTCGGCATGTTCAACAGGCCGAAGTTGAAATCATCCGTCTCCACCTGACGGCTGCGGTACACCTGGAAGCCCATCTGCCCGTAAACCTCGCGGATCTCGCGCAGGGTGCGGGTAATCAGATGCAGCCCGCCCACGCCCGCCGGCCGCCCCGGCAGCGTGACGTCAATCGTCTCGCTCGACAGCGACGCCGCCAGCGCTCGCGCCTTCAGCCGCGCCTCGGCGTCGGCGTAGGCCGCCTCCAGCGCCGTCTTGACTTCGTTCAGGCGCTGCCCCGCCGCCGGCCGCTCAGCGGGCGGCAGCTGCCCCAACCCGCGCAGCGCCTCGCTGACGACGCCCTTGCGCCCTAGAATCTCGTTGCGCCACGCCGCCAGCGCCGCGTCGTCCTCGACCTCGGCCAGTCGCGCCAGCGCGTCCGCCTGGAGCGCCGCCACAGTCTGTGCGTTCTTCTCCATCGCCACCTCCCTGGATAACAAAAAAGCCCCCGTCCCGCATGGGGACGAGAGCATACTCCCGTGGTGCCACCCCGATTGGCCGCGCTCGCCGCGCGACCCACTCAGTTCCCAGCGGGCCGAGCCACAGCGTCGCGCCGGCCGATTGGGCGCCCCGCTAACGGAGGGCCACCGGGACAGACTACTCGGCTTGCGCCTTTCCCCTGTCCGGCTCAGGAGTGAACTTCGGCGCGCCTCTACAGAGCGCGGCTTCCAGTCGCCGACCGCGCCTCCCTGGCTGCTCGGTCGCGCCTACTCTCTCCGTCATCGCCTTATGCGCCAATTATACCCGCACCCCCGCGCCAGCGTCAAGCGCAGAACAGATGACACCGCATCATCCATTCAGTGGGTTCGCCGG
This sequence comes from Anaerolineae bacterium, assembly GCA_046328535.1. Classification (GTDB taxonomy): domain Bacteria; phylum Chloroflexota; class Anaerolineae; order Epilineales; family JAHCIE01; genus JBDHWG01. The sequence goes on along the minus strand of JAXLWJ010000035.1, from coordinate 28,921 downwards.
TCAAGGCCGCATCGGCTATAATTGTGGTGGACTGTCGGGGACGCTCGATGCCAAAACCTGGGGTTACCCCGCATTTACCCGCAAGGAGAACAGCCGTGGCGAAGATGATCGTCCTCTATCCCCAGCCGGCCGATCCGGCGGAATTCGACCGCGTCTACGAAGCCGAGCATATTCCGCTGTGCAAAGAAAGCTACCCGACGATGAGCGGCATGGTCGCCAACAAGGTCGTCGGCTCGCCAATTGGGACTGCGCCCTACTACATGATCGTGGAAATCGAATTCCCCTCGACCGAAGCGCTCCAGGAAGCGATGGGAACGAAGGCGAACCGCAACGTGGGCCGCCACGCCATGCAGATCTCTACCGGCGGACCGATTGTCGTGCTGCTCGCCGAAAGCCAGGTCGTTGAGTAATCAGGGAGCCGACTGAAGTCGGCGCTACACAAAGACGCATGCGCGCGAACTTGTAGCGCCGACTTCAGTCGGCCACAGTGACGCGCGAGGTTTGGAAACTTTACGGCAGCCGGTTCGTAATAAGGGTGAGAACGAATAGATGTTCGAGTACACACCCCCAGGAGAGTAAACATGGCCGTTGACCATCTCGAAATGGTACAGTTCCAGCAGAACCCTGAGCCGCGCTGCCCCGTCATCCTGCTCCTCGACACCTCTGGCTCCATGATGGGCAAGCCGATTGCCGAGCTGAACGCGGGCCTGAAAGACTTCGAGCAGACCTTGAAGTCCGACGCCCTGGCCTCCCTGCGCGTTGAAGTCGCCGTCATCACCTTCGGCGGCAAGGTCAGCGCGATGGACGTCGTCAATGGCAAGGGCAGCATCCCGTTCGACGCGCAGCAGGCGTTCGTCACGGCGGACCGCTTCGTCGCCCCGACGCTGAACGCCGACGGTGAAACGCCGATGGGCGAAGCCGTGCGCCAGAGCCTCACGCTCATCCAGGAGCGCAAGAACATCTACAAGCAGAACAGCCTGGACTACTTCCGCCCGTGGATCTTCCTCGTGACCGACGGCCGCCCGACGGACAACGGCTGGGAAGCCGCCGCCGAGCAGGCCAAGCAGGAGGAAGCGCGCAAGGGCATATCGTTCTACGCCGTGGGCGTCGAGGGCGCGGACCTCAAGACGCTGGCCCGTTTCTCCGAGGATCGCCCGGCCCTCAAGCTCAAGGGGCTGGCCTTCCGCGAGCTGTTCATGTGGCTCTCCAAGAGCCTGTCGTCCGTCGCCAACTCGCAGCCGGGCGAGCAGGCCCCCCTGCCGCCGGTCGGTTGGGCGCAGGTGGACACATCCCACTAAATGATGGGCATGGATACCTGGCGCGTCGTCGGCGCGTCGGCGTCGGGACAATCCCACGACGTGCAAGGCGTGCCGTGCCAGGACGCGCACGCCTATCGAGTCCTTGAGGATGGCACACTGCTGGTGACCGTCGCCGACGGCGCCGGCTCTGCGGTGAGGGCGCAAGAGGGCGCGCAGAACGCCGTCCTCTGCGCCCTCGCCTGGCTTGCGGACTCCTTGGAGATGGATACGCCCGACGACGCCGATGCCTGGCGTGCGCTCATGGCCGACACGTTCGAGGTCACGCGCGAGGTGCTGGCCGCCATCGCCCACGACGACGGCATGCCGCTGCGGGAGTACTCTGCCACGCTCATGTGCGTCGTCGTGACTGACTGCTGGCTCGTCGTCGGGCAAATCGGCGATGGCATCGTGGTCATGGAGGAGCGCGGCGATCTGACGGTCGCCGTGCGCCCGCAGCGCGGCGAGTACGCGAACGAGTCGGCGTTTCTGACAATGAGCGCGCTATCGGATTACGTCAAGATCGAGGTGACCGGGCGGCCGCCGGAGGCGCTCGCCGTGACTACGGATGGCCTGCTGCGCCTGGCCGCGAAGATGCCCGACGTCACCCCCTACGGCCCGTTCTTCGCGCCGCTGTTCGCGTTCGCCGCTGGCGCTGGCGACCCGGAGCAGGCGGAGACGGCGCTCGCGGGCTTCCTCGCGTCGGAGCGCGTTCGGGCGCGCACCGACGACGATACCACCCTGGTGCTCGCCGTCCGCGACACGTGGGAACCGCTCCCCGCCGCGCCGCCGCCCGTGGTCACCGCGAGCCTCAACGGCCACTGTTCGGCCGCCGAGGTCGAGGAGTGCGCCGACCCTCTTGCCGACGACACGCCGAGCGTGAGCCAGGCGGAGGGCGAGGACATAGCATGATCGTCTACAACGCCCGCCGCCAACGCGCCTCGCTCAAGAACCAGCCGCTCGCGCGGGGCGGTGAGGGCCTGGTCTACGAAATCGAAGGGCAGAGCAACTTCATCGCCAAGGTCTACACCGCGCGCCGCGCCGACTACGAGCGCAAGCTGACGTGGATGATGTACCATCCGCCCGCCCAGCCGCGTCAGCCGGCCGGCCATGCCTCTATCGCTTGGCCGAGCGACCTCCTCTACGATCAGCGCGGCGCATTCATCGGCTACGTCATGCCGCGCATCCGGTCGGCGGTTCCGCTACTCAACGTGTTCAACCCGCGCCGCCGCGCCCAGACGCTGCCCGCCTTCGACTGGCGCTACCTGCACCGCACGGCGCGCAACCTGGCCGCCGCCCTCAGCGCCATCCATGCCCGCGATTATGTCGTGGGCGACGTCAACGAGAGCAACATCCTCGTCACGGCGGCGGCGCTCGTCACGTTCATTGACACCGACTCGTTCCAGGTGCAGGCCACTTACAACTCGCAGCCCGTCTTCTTCGCCTGCCCCGTCGGCAAGCCGGAGTACACGCCGCCGGAGCTGCAAGGGCAAACGTTCCAGACAGTCCGTCGCGGCCCCGAAGCCGACCGCTTCGGACTGGGCGTGCTGATCTTCCAGCTACTCATGGACGGCAGCCATCCCTACCGCTCCCGCTGGTACGGTCAGGGAGACCCGCCAAGCGTCGCGGAGAAAATTTCGCGCGGTTGGTTCCCCTACTCGGCCCTCGCGGCCGACCCGATTCAGCCGCCGACGACGATTCCGCGCCTCAGCATCCTGCACCCCGGCGTCGAGAACCTCGTCTACCGCTGCTTCGTGGACGGCTACCAGGAGCCTGGCAAGCGGCCGAAGCCGGAAGACTGGGAGGGCGCGTTGCGCCAGGCCGAGTTGGCGCTCACCGTCTGCCCCAAAGGCCACTGGTTCTCGAACCATCTCCCGCGCTGCCCGGTGTGCGACCCGTCCGTGATTCGCTCGAGCGCGACTGTCGTCACGCCGCCGAGCGCCAACGGCAGCCGGCCTGCCGCCGCTGCGCCGGCCACGGCGCCGGCCACCCCGCCTCCCAAATCCCCCGCGACGCCGCCGCCACGGCCCACGCCGCCGCCGCCGTCGGGCGCAAAGACGGCTGGCGCGAAACCGTCTGGCTCGCCGCCGCCCGCCTCGCCGCCGCGCCCGTCCCCATCCGCCGCACCGGGCGCCGCCCCGCGCCCAAAACCGGCTGGCTCGACGCCAGGCGCGGCCAAAGCCACGCCGACGCCGTCGGGCAGTTCCTCCGGCGCGTGGAAAGCGCGGCCCGCGCCCCCGCCGCCGGGCGCGACCAAGCGGGCCACGGGGTCGTACTCGTCGGGTACGGGGCGCGTCTACGGCGCGCCGCCCGGCCCGACTTCGCGCCCCTACACGTCGCCGCCGCCCTCCTGGAGCAGCCCGCCGCCCGGCCAGCCGCGCCCTAGCGCCTCGACCGGCGCCGGGACGCTCGCCGCCAGCCTGTTCGGCTCGCTGATTCAGCCGTTCATGCGCTCGTATACGCCGCAACAACAGCGCGGCTTCATCCGCCAGTGGCTCGGCGCGATCATCGGGGCTGTCTTCGCCTTCCTGTGGGACTGGACGGTGGACCTGGCGCCGGTACCCAACCGCCTGCGCGAGATGGCGCACCGCTACCGCCGCCAGAGCTTCGCCACAGTGATGGCGGTCACGGTTGCCTTCACGATCTGGGTCTCGGCGGGCGGGCCGGGCGCGCTGTGGGCGTGGACGTGGAGCAGCGCCGCCGCCGCCGCGCCGGGCGTGATCGCGGCGGCGCAGAGCGTCCCCGGCCACGTCCAGGAGCTGGCGGCGCAGACGCAGAGCCTGATCCACCAGCAGCACACCGTCACAGTAGAAGCGCGCCAGGGCTGGCTGCCGACGAACATCCTCGTGGAAAAGGGCGACAAGGTGAGCTTCACCATAGACGGCGGCGGGTGGACCGTCGCCCAGGGCGGAGCGCCGACAGCCGGCGTGGGCAGTGGGACTCCCTGCGCCCAGGCCCATCCTGGCGGCCCCTGCCCGCAGCCGCTCCCTACCGCCCCTGACGGCGCGCTCATCGCTCGCATCGGCGGCCAGGTGTTCCAGGCGCTCCCCGACTCCTACACCATCGCCGACGAGACAGGCGCCCTCAGCCTGCGCATCAACGACGCCGATACCGCCCTAGGCGACAACAGCGGCGCCCTCCACGTCACCGTCACCGTCTCCCACTAGCAAGCACGGCTGCGGGACCACGAAGGTCACGAAAGGCCGCGAAAGGCACACGCCGTCCAAGAATACGGCCGAGCCGTCATTGCGAGGCGGGCCTTGCCGCCGAAGCAATCTCACGCGAGGTGAAACAGCTGATAGGCAAAGCCTGCCGAAGCAGGCTGCGATGGGAATGACGACCAATAGCCAGCCTGCTTGAGCAGGCTTGACCGTACCAGACGCCGATTGAAATCGGCGGCATCGCCGAGCAACGACAATGCCGTGCTCTGCGTAGCGCCGACTTCCAGTCCGCGCTACGGAGACGGGAACGCAACTTTCATCCGTGAGGATGCGCCGTAGGCGGCAGAGACGCTGCTCAGAACACAGGTCACGGCATCGCTGCGAGGACGACGGTAGGAGGACGAAGCAGCCTCCCGCCGGATGACAGACGCGCTTTCGCCGCACAGACTGTCCTTTGCAAGGGCGGGGGATTGCTTCGCTGGCGCTCGCAATGACATCTTGACAGTGTTCTTGTGTTCGCGCATACCGTCACACAGCAGTGGCGTCGGCACGCGACAAGAAGGATTTGATGAGTATGATCCAGTTTCCAGTTGGCGGCCGCGCCGTGCGCGCCTATCAAGCTGTTCCGGCCGGAGGTGAAGGTCCGGGCGTCCTCGTGCTGCACGCCTGGTGGGGCCTCACCCCGGTGTTCACGGACGTCTGCGACCGGCTGGCCCAGGCGGGCTTCGTTGCCCTCGCGCCCGACCTGTATGACGGGAGAACGACGGATAGCATTGAGGGGGCGGAGGCGCTGGCCCGCGGCCTGGATGAGGACGCCACGGTCGAGATCGTCAACGCGGCCCGCGACTGGCTCCTGGCGCAGACGGCCGTGCGTGGCGACCGCGTCGGCGTGATTGGGTTCTCGCTAGGGTCTGGCTACGCGCTGGCGCTGCGAGGGCCTATCGCCGCCATCGTCACGTTCTACGGCACGACGGATCCCGGCATGGTCGGCCCCACTGGCGCAATTCAGGGCCATTTCGCCGAGGAAGACCCGTATGAGCCGGCGGAGCACGTGCGCGGCCTCGAGGACGCCCTCCGCGCCGCCGGGCGTGACGTAACGTTCTATACCTACCCCGGCGCGAGCCACTGGTTCTTCGAGGCGAACAATCCCCACTACAACGCTCAAGCCGCCGACCTCGCCTGGCGCCGAATGCTCGCCTTCCTGCGCACGCAGCTGCCATGACTATTGCGGTATTCCGCTCGCTGTGAAGTTGGCACTCCACCGCTGGTAGCTCCCCAGTTTTGTGGAAGAGCTATCGTGCTGGCGCTGGAGAGCCATCTCCAGCGCCTTCCAGAGGCGGCGGAGTTGTCACTCCGCCGCCAGCAGGGGATCTCCACGCTATTATGCGGAGCTACTCCACCGCTGGCGGAGGCGCTCCAATCCGGCCAAATATCGCATCCAGGTACTCGACCTCAAATCCAGATCCGACGCTTGAGCGTCATTAAGGGGACAGGCTTTGACTTCACTAGAGAGGTCGCTGTCCTTGACACGCGTACCCCGGCTCTCGCTAAGGAGGTTTTCTATGAGTACCTACGTCTTAATCCATGGCTCGTGGCACGGAGCCTGGTGTTGGTACAAAGTCATCCCCCTGCTTCAACAGGCGGGACATCGCGCAGTCGCCGTGGACTTACCGGGCCACGGGCGCAATTGGACACCCGCGAGCGAAGTGACCATGCAAAGCTATATAGACGCGGTCAGCATGGTTCTCGACGCGCAGAGTGAGCCTGTGATTCTCGTCGGCCACAGTCGGGGGGGCATTGTCATATCACAGACGGCGGAAGCCAGACCCGAGAAAATTCAAAGCCTCGTGTATTTGGCCGCATATTTGATTCCGAACGGCGAGGCCATGTTGCCGACAGCGCTCAGCGACACGGAATCGCTCATTGCGTCAAACCTGGTCCTCAACGAAGCTGAAGGGTCCCACATGCTCAAGACAGAGGCCGTCCGTGACACGCTGTATGATGACTGTTCCGAGGAGGATGTAACCTTAGCGACTGCGCTCTTGACGCCCGAACCCAACGCGCCCGTTGCGACGCCGTTGAGCTTGAGCGATGAGAGATTTGGCAGGGTACCGAGGGTGTACATTGAGACGCTTCGCGATAAGGGGGTGACGCCTACGCTGCAGAGGACGATGTATACAGCGACCCCATGCCAGAGAATCATTTCGATGGAGACGAGCCACTCGCCGTTTCTGTCGGCGGCAAAGCAGTTAGTGAGGCACTTGACTTCGCTGTAATCTCACGCGGCGCCGAAGGAGAGGCCCAGTTGGCGCAGCCACATGCGGTAGGCGATGGCGACGCGATCCGACTTCAGGTGCAGCTCGGCCTGCAGGTCCAGCGGCAGCAGCTCCGGCCGCTGCGACTCCACAATGCCCCGGTCTTCCTCGAAAATCTCTGTGATGCGCGGCGTATACTCCGCCTCGAGCGCGCGGCTGTCCCGCATCTTCGTCGTCGCTACGACGAACCACGCCGTGCTGTCTAGCTCGTCGTGGGGCGTGATGGTCAGCATCATGCCGTTCGTCGCGCCGTCGGTGTGCTTGGCGAAGTACGCCGTCAGCGGGCGAAAGGCGTAGTAGGTGTAGCTCACCCTGCCCGCGCCGCCGCCATACGGGTCCGGCTGGTAGACGTACACGGGGTCGGACTCGACGCCGTTCGGCGTGATGCGCACGTCGAAGTCCTCGATCTCCGCGTGGTCCGGATCGCCCAGCATCCCCTCGTGAACGAACGGAAAGTGCGCCGCGTCGAGATAGTTCTCGATGAGGCGCGGGCCGTGGGCGCGAATGTGGCTGAACGGGCCGCACACCGCCACGCCGTAACGGTTATCGCCCCACTCCGGCAGCGGCGGGATGTCGTTGGCCGGTTCGCCGAGGCACGCCCACAGCAGCCCATAGCGCGCCTGCGCCCTGTACCGCCGAACGCGCGCCTTGGCCGGCGGCGTCTGGTTAGGGTGCGCGGGGATACGCACGCACCCGCCGTCCTCCCCATATTGCCAGCCGTGATAGGGGCAGTGCAGACAGCCGTCCTTCACCCTGCCCAGCGACAGCTTCGCCCCGCGGTGGATGCACAGGTCTTGCCAGGCGTGGTACGTGTCGCCCACACGCCAGATCACCAGGTCCTCGCCTAGCAGCCGCACGCCCAACACGGGCGTCTCGGCCAGCTGATCGGTCCGCGCGACGGGGTGCCAGTCGTTGAGCAGCACGGGGTCAGTGATCACTGTACGCCTCCGGGGTGAGTCGGCGCTCCATGACATGGTCGTGGAACACCACGGTGTCAACGGGGATATGCGTATGCCCCACGATCTCGAAGCCCCACTTGCGGTAGAACGCCACCGCGCGCCCATTGCGCTCCCAGACGCACAGCCAGAGCGTGTTCCAGCCCTGGCGCTCGGCCTCGGTGACCGTGCGCAGCAGCAGACTCGCGCCGACACCGCGGCTGTGGTGGGCAGCGTCCACGTACAGCTTGCTCAATTCGACAGCGTGAGACGCCCCGAGGCAGGGCGGTAGCGGCGACGGCTCCAGCTTGCTGAAGCCAATCGGCGCGCCCTGCTCGAAGGCCAGGAGGTGCGTCACGCCGGGCGACGCGATGTCGGCGGCGATAGCGTCGGCGTTGAAGTGGCGCGCGAGATACGGTTGCAGAATAGGCGCGGGAACGGCCGACCCATACGTCCGCGCGAACACGCGGGCCGCGAGATCGGCGAGAGCCGGCGCGTCGTCTGGCCGGGCAAAGCGAATGGCGACGTGGGACATGCCGCTACGAGTCTATGGGCGTTTCGTCGTCCTGTTTCCTCGGGCGAATGCGGCTGAAGGTCCCCTGCACGCCCCTGGCCGCCCCGGCCGCCGCCGGCCCGACCTTCTTCCCCGCCGTCTTCGCCGCGCTCGCTGCCGCTGGAGCGACTCTCTGCCCCGCGACCACGGCCGCCGCGCCCACTTTTGGCCCCCAGTCGGCGGCGCGCTCGGCCGTCCAGGTCTTGGCCGCGTCGAGCTTCGGGGCCATCGCCGCCCCAACACTCTCGGCCTGGACGCGCAGGCGCTCCATGGCGCTCACATCGTCAGGATTGAGCGCCCGCATCTCGGCCTCGATGCTCTTCAGCTCCTCACCGCCGAAATAGGTCATCGCGCGCTTGCCAATGATGTACGTCGAGGCTACGTCTAGCCCGGCGCCCAGCACCAGGCCCGCGACCGGCACCACCTTGAGGATGGCCCGCTCGGTCATCTCGCGCCCGACGCGCGTCGCCACCCGCGCCGTCATCGCCTCGACCGCCATGTCGAGACCGACGCCGATACCCATGATGCCGACGACGGCGTTGCGGCGCTCGGTGCGCGTCAGCTCGCGGCCAAACACCAGGGCGATCTCGTGGATCAGCTCCGCCTGGTAGCGAAACGTCAGCACGATGTCTACACCCATGCCGAGCGTCAGGGCGGCGATGGAGCCAACGCCGGGGACGACCGCCGTCGCGGCTGTCGCGCCGCCGACCACCGCCGTCTTCTTCGCCTTGTCGCGAATGAGAAGGTCGGCGATCTGCTTCTTGTTAAGTGTCGGGTTGGCGGCGGTGACGCGGGCCACCTGCTGCGCGGCCTCCTCGGAGTTCACCGAGTCGACCACCTTGAAGATCATGCCCATGATGCCCGGCATATGCTCGCCGGCGGTCTGTATCTTGTCCAGGGGCAGCGACTCCTCGACCTTGTCGAGGGACGCATTCACGCCTGAGACGACGCCCGCCGCGCGGGCGAGGGGGTCAGCCTTCGGCGGCTGCGCTGCGCCGTTGGCGGGCGTCCCCACAGCCGACTCTGAGATTTCGGGCGCGACTTCGTGTGTGGTGTTCTCAGCCATCCGTGTCTTCCTCCACTGGCAATACGACCTTAAAACGTCGAAACCTCGGCCTCTTTGAGCGTCATCTCCAACCCGCTCCCCACCGGCGCCAGCGTGCTATCCAGCCCTGGCGCTGACCGCACAAATGCGGTGTACGTACTCAACTCGCCGGGATAGCTCAGCCCGCCGTGGGAGAGCGCCAGCCCGCCGATGCGAATCTGGGGCAGGAGCGCCTGCAAGAAGTCGAGGCGGTTCTCGCGGTCGTCGTCGAACAGAACAATATCGAATGTCTCCTCGAGACGAGGCAAGAGTCGTGCCGCATCGCCGATTCTGACATCTACCGATGATACGAGACTCGCCGCGCCCAGGTTGCGCCGGGCAAGGTTGACCTGCGCCGTGTCCCGCTCGATGCTCACCACCTGCCCCTTGCCCAACCGCGCCGCCTCCCCAAGCCACAACGTGGCGTAGCCGGGGCCGCCGCCGATCTCGAGGATGCGCCGCGCCCGCGTGGCGGCGACCAGGATGAACAACAGCGCACCGCTGTCACGCGACACGCTTTCCACGGCCTTCTGGCTGCGCGCCCGCTCCTCCTCCACCGCTAAGGCGCGGCGGAAGGCATCGCTCGGCGGCTTCGCCAGCTTGACGCTGACGCTGATGCCGGTCCCAATGGGGATGATGGACGTCACCAGCGTCGGCTGGGCGTTGACGAAATCCACGTAAGCGGCCGTCTCCGCGTGCGACGTGATGTTGTCGGCGACGAGCAGGCCGCCCGGCGCAACCTTCGGCAGCAGCGCCTCGGCCAGCGGCACGTAGTCGTCCTTCTCGGCGTCAATGAACGCGAGATCGAAGCCGTCCGGCAGGGTCGGGATGAGGGCGTGGGCATCGCCCAGGCGCGCGTCCACCGTATCGGCCAGGCCGACGCGGGCGAAGTTATCCAGAGCCTCGCTATGGCGCTCCGGCCGCAGCTCCAGCGTCGTCACGCGCCCGCCGACCGCCTGCGCCGCCTCGGCCAGCCACAGCGTCGAGTAGCCGTTGGACGTGCCAACTTCTACAATGCGCCGCGAGCGGGCCGCGCGAATCAGAAGGTTGAGCAGCCGCCCTGTCTCCGGCTTGAGGTTGCGGGCGCGCATCTCCCGCGGCACACCCTGGGCGCGCTCGTCGCGGTCCCGCCGCTCCAGCTCGCGCATCAGCGCGACGATGTCCTTGCGCATAGCCTACGCCTGCGCTCGCGCCAGTTCGCGCCGCGCCGCGCCCAACACGCCAAGCAGTTCCTCATGGATCAGCCCATTGCTGGCGACGATGCGCGAGGGCGACTGGTCAATACTCCAGTCTTCGCCGGCGACGTTCGACACGCGCCCGCCGGCTTCCTCCACCAACAGCCAGCCGGCCGCCCAATCCCACGGACTCAAGTACATCTCCCAGTAGCCGTCGAAGCGGCCCGCCGCCGTCCACGACAGGTCTAGGGCCGCCGATCCGGCGCGGCGAACGCCCTGGGTGCGTGTCACCAGGGCGTTAAACTCGGTCAGGTTGTTGTCGCGCTCGGTGGCGCGGCTATAGGGGAAGCCCGTCGCCAGAAGCGATTGCGCCAGCGCGGACGCGCCGGACACGCGCAGCCGCCGCTCGTTGGCCCATGCCCCTGCGCCACGCTCCGCCGAGAACAGCTCTTGCCGCATCGGGTCCATTACCGCGCCGACCACCGGCCGCCCGGCCACCACCAGGGCGATGGACACGCTGAACACCGGCACGCCGTGGGCATAGTTGACAGTGCCGTCCAGCGGGTCCACCAGCCACACCGGCGTCGTGCTGCGCAAGACAGCGGCATCCGAAGCCGTCTCCTCGGCGTATATATTATGGTCGGGGTAGCGCTCGCGGATGCGGCCGAGCAGCAACGCCTCGCACTCGTGATCCACTTCCGTCACCAGGTCCACTGCTGTACTCTTGGATGAAATGGCGAAATCGCCCTCGTAGCGGCGGCGCAGAACGTCGCCGCCGGCCAGGGCCAGCTCGCGCGCAAATTGCAGATACTCGCTCATTGACTCTCCTTTTGGAAAGATTAACACAGTTGGAGATGGCGGGCAAGCGCATGGCATTAGGTCAAATGTTCGCCCGCCCCTTGCCGAATTGGCCCCGGTGTGCTATCCTTAAGTTCGAGATGAACCGTTTAGCTGAGGCGCTATGATTCGTATTCGACGTATCGTTGCCAACAACTTCAAGCAGCTCGACAGCGTTGACCTGGCGCTGCCCCCGAACGGCCGCTTCCTCGTCCAGGGGCGCAACGAGGCCGGCAAGTCCTCCCTCTTCGAGGCGCTCTACTTCGGCCTCTTCGGCAAGGGCTTGTTGAAAAGCAATGTAGCCAAACAAGAAGACCTGATCGGCTACGGAACAGAAAGACTGCACGTCCAAATTTGGCTCGAAACCCGCGACGCCATGCTTAAGATCACCCGCACCCTGTCTCGCACTGGGCGGGGAAACAGCGTTATCCTGGAAATCGAGACAAATGATGGCGCGTATGAAGAGATTCGAGGCGCGACGGCGGTGACGAACCGTGTCGAGCACGAGCTGCGTCTCGACGCCGACTCGTTGCTCAACACCTGCTTCGTCGAGCAGAAGCGGCTCGACAAGCTGGAGGGTCTGGCCCGCAACGAGCGTGAGAAGGCTCTCTCGCGGCTGCTGAACACCGACAAGCTCCAGGAGTTGGCCGAGAGCCTGAAGATCAAGAGCGAGGAGCGCGAGAAGCTGACGTGGCACGAGCAGCGCCGCGACCTCGCCGCCGTCCAGGCCGACCTGCCGGTCCGCCAGGCCGAGCTGCGCGAGATCGAGACGCGGCTCGAGCTGGCCCAGGCGGCGGACGACCTGGGCGAGGCGCTACGCGCCGACGACGACATCCACCGCCTGGAGGCCGCCATCATGTCGCTCCAGGCGCAGGCCGAGGCGCTGGACGCGCGCCAGACTGAAGTCGAAGCGGTCACCGAGGCGGGCAAGCGGCTCCGCGAGGTCCAGGAGCGCCTGACGCGCCTCGACCGCCAGCGCCAGGACCTGGCCGACGAAGCGGCGCGGCTGACGGCCGCGCGGGCGGCGGTGGCGGCCCTGCCCGAAGCCCTGGCCGAGGTCGCCGCCCTGGGCCGCGTGTCCAACCGCCTGGCGCGGCTGGACATGGTCGCCACCGCCGGCGAGCGCAGCCAGGCCCAGGCGCAGCAGTTAGCGCGGCAGGCGCAGGACGCCCAGGCGCGGCAGGCCGAGCTGGACGCCGAGCGAGCGCGGGGCGCGGCCCTGGACGCCGACATTCGGCAGGCCGAGACAGCCCTGGCCGACGCCGAGGCGGCGCGGCGTGGGCGCCAAGAGATGGACGAGCTAGGCCGCTGGCGTGACGCCTATCGCGGGGCGACAGCGCCGCAACGCGCCCAGGCCGAGCTGGCCGACGCCCGGACGGCCCGCTCGACGCTCCTGACCGATTTCAGCGCGGCCATTGCCGCCTTCCGCGAGTCGCCGCCGAAGTCGCTCTCGGCCGCCCTGGACGCCGCCACTGCGGTACTGACCCGGTTGGAGGGCATGTTCCTCCGCCTCAATGATGTCGCCTACCGCGTCGGCCGGCTCGAAGGCGAGCAGGACACCTTGCGCCAGGCGGCCGCCGCTGAGCAGAAGCGATTGACGGCGGCCGAGAAACGCCTGCGCGAGATGGGCATCACCCCGCCCGCCGACGAGCCAGCCGCCGATACTCGCCTGGCCGCGCTGGAGGACCTGATCGCCGGCCGGCAACAGTCGGAGCTGGAGGAGGCGGCGAACGCGGCGCGCGACAGTCTCAGCCGGCTGGGCGGCGAGCGAGACGCGGTGGCGCGGCGCATCCGCACGCTGGCCGCGGACGTTCAGGGGCAGGATGTCGGCCGGCTGCAAGCCGACGCCGAGCGCGCCGGTCAGCGGGCTGCCCGCGCCGCCGCGATCCGCGAACGCTGGCTGCTCACCGCCCTCGCGCCCATCGCGGCGCGCGGCTTGACGCGGGAGGGGCTGGCCGAGGCGCTGTCGGCCGCCAAGGTTACAGCGGCGAGCCGCGCCCGCGACGCCCAAGCGCTGACGGACATGGAGCAGCGCCACGCTCGCAACAGCCGGTTGCTTGTGGAACTGGAAGCCGAAACGAAGGCGCTCTACGACGCAGCGTCGGCCGCCGACGCCGCGCTCCCATCCTGGTCAGAGACCCTCTCGCCGGAGACCCTAGAGCCTTACCGATCGGCGATGGGTGTGAGATACCGGGAGTTGGGCGGCCAGTCCGTCACGCAGCAGCGCCACCAGGTCGCGGGTGAGATCGGCAACGCGGAGGCGAAGCGCAGCCAGGCCCGCAAGATCGCCGCCGACAGGCTCGCCTCAGCGCAACAGCGCCTCCGACGGGCGCACGTGGCGGACTTGCTCCCCGATACCGAGATGACAACGGTGCGCGAGGCTCACGCCCACCTCGCCGAACACCACCTCGACGCAGCCGCACTGAAGTCAGCGCAGAATGACATCCTGAAGATTATCGGCGGCCTGGAGCGGCAGCGGGACGACCTGGACCGCAAGCTCCGCCTGGGCGAAGAAGAGCTAAATCTTGAGCAGTGCGAGGCGGAGCTGGACGGCATGCGCCACGAGATGGCCGTGCGCGAGCGGGGCCGCAGCATCGTCGAGCGGGCGCACACGCGCATCAAGGAGAAAGTCTTACCGGCCACCGTCGCCTACATGAGCCGTATCCTGCCGCAACTCACCAGTGGACGCTACGAGATCGTGCAGCTCTCGCCCGACTTCAAGATCGAGGTGCTGGACGAGCGCGTCGGCGACAACGGCGGCTTCCGCCCGAAGGACGTGTTCAGCGGCGGCTGCCGCGACCAGGTCTCCCTGGCTTTGCGCCTGGGCTTCGCCCTTGCCACCCTGCCGGAAGAGCGCGGCGCAGCGCCGTCGTTCATCTTCCTGGACGAACCGCTCGGCGCTTTCGACGACGAGCGCGCGGACGCCCTGCTGTCCCTCCTCACCGACGGCGAGATTGGGCAGGCGTTTGACCAGATATTCCTTGTCAGCCACGTCCGCGTGGACGAGTCCGCGTTCAACTATCGGATTCGGATGGAGGGGGGACGGGTGGTCGAGCACAACCTGCCAACGGCCGAACCCGAGATGGGCTAACACAACGCTGAATCGCGACGGGGCCGACCTACGCTGGTCGGCCCCGTGACTTTCTTGCTCTAGAGTCTATTCGTGGACCCAGACCCACGTGCCAGGGTTCGTGGCCGAGGAGTAGACCGTGTTCTGGCCGGCTGGCACTTCGGGGCCAGCCCACTCGAACAGCCACTTGGCGTCGGCGGGTGTCAGGTTCACGCAGCCGTGGCTGCGCACCTGGCCGAACATGTCGTGCCAATACGCGCCATGCAGCGCGTAACGCTCGGTGAAGTACATGCTCCACGGCACTTCGTCCAGTTGGTAAGGATCGTTGTTCTCGCCCTTTGGCTTGGACGGATCGTACATGGCGCTGCTGCTCGCCATCGTGTGGCTGATATGCTTCTCGTAAATCGGGTAGAGGCCCTGCTTCGTGGGGAAGAGGCCCTTGCCCGACGAGATCAGCGTCGCAAAGACAGGCTTGTCGCCCTCATAGGCGGTCAGCGTCTGCTGCGTCAGGTTGACGTCAATCCACTTGTCGGCCGGGGCTACCCCGGCGGGCGGCTGCATCGGCTTGACGATGCGCACCAGCTTGGGGCTGACCCACTGGCCGTCGGCGATGCGCAGCCAGCCGTTGTCCACGCCGAGCACGCCGACAGGGGTGTAGCGACTCAGCGTCCCTAGCATCTTGCCGTTGCTGCTCGGCTGGTTGACTACCCACGTGTTGTTGTCGGTGATGAAGCCTAGAACGCCCTGCTCAGAGCCGTCGAGGTGAACCCCCTCGAACCCCGACGCGCCAACGATGCGCACATCATTGGCGTTGACCCAGGTCCCCCGCGAGGTGCGATACCAGGTTTGCCCGCCCGCGCTCGCCGTCGCCTTGATGCTGAGCCAGGTGTCCCAGTCATCCAACGGCGCAACCGGGCTGCCGCCTGGCGCGTCATAGGCGTACGACGGCTGCACGACACGCGCCCACTGAGTAAAGACGGCCGGTCGGTCGGCGCCGTTGGGCTGCGGGCCGGCCGAGGTCGTCGTCCCCGGCGAGTCGGCCAGGGCCATCGGGACCACGAAGACGAGTAAGATGAGGACAAGGACAAGAGACGCAAACTTCACCCGTCGAGACATCTCCACCTCCCAGAAACAGCAAACGCCGCCGAGCGGCTTCCAGCACATTCCTAAATAATAACACACCACGGCCCGATTGTGATACGCCTGCGGCGGAACTCTAAGCAAATCTTAAGCCGCGACCCGGACAGTCTCCCCATCGGCTGCCTGGTCCCGGCCGCTCGGGTGAGCGGGCCGGGACCAGCAGTCTAGCGCGTTACTTCCCCATGCCTGCCAGAGCGTCGAACGCCGCGCGGTGCGACCAGTTCGGACGGACGATGCCGAAAGCCGCCTTCTCATCCGCCGCGCCGGAGACGGGCGCGAAGTTCAGGTTCCACAGGAACATCGGGCCAACCCAGCCCCAGTTGCGCGCCATCTGATACGCCTGGGTGATGTACTGCGCCTGGAGGCCCTCGCTAATCTGCGCCGCGTAGCCGTAGCCCGCCGCCGGGCCAGCGCCGAGTCCCTGAACCGACGCCCAGCCGAACTCGGTCGGGCAGAGCTTCTTGTTGCGGTCGCCGTTCGCCACCATGATGTTGCGATAGCCTTCCATCGTGCTGCGGAAGAAGAAGCTCGGGTGGCCCTTGAAGTCGCCGTCACCGCCCTGCGTCCAGTCCACATTCGGCGGATTGTTGAAGCCGCTCGGATGGACGCCCACGCAATCGGACACGCCGCGCAGGCCGTTGGCGTACATCGCCTGCAAATAGGCCTGGTCATCCACGGCGGTGTTGCCGTCGTTCACGCCGGTCGGCGTTGGCGCGCCGCTGATGACGATGGCATTGGGGTCGTTGGACTTGACGGCATTGTAGGCCGCGCGCAGCAGCGCCATGTAGCGCGCCGGGTCAATGCGCCCATCGCGCCCGCCCCACTCGTACCACAGGTTCTGCTCGTTCCAGATCTCGTAGGCCTGCACCTTGCCCTGGTAGCGGTTAGCGACCGCCGCCATGAAGTTGGCGAAGTCCTGCGGGTTGGCGGGCGGGCCGTCCACCGACCGATCATCGGCCGGCCGCGCCCACGCGGGCGCCTTCACCACGCTGAAGAGGACGTTCAGCCCCTTGGCGTTCGCGTCGTTCACCAGCCGGTCGAGGTCACCCCACGCGATGTTGCCCTTTGACGGCTCGAAGCGCTTCCACTCCACCTGCTGCTTGATCCAGTTGAAACCGAGCTGGTTCACAGCGCCCATCGCGCGGTCGTGGTTACCGTCGCTGATGAAGTCGCCCTGGATGCCGTAATCGAAGCCAACACCGCCCGGCTTCGGCGCAGCCACCGGACCGGCGGGAGCGGCGGGGGCGGCGGGCGCACTCGTATCCGCAACGGCCGCCGTATCCGCTGGCGGCGGCGGAGGCGCGGCCTGCACCACCTCACCGAACGGCGCGTCGGGGTTCGGGACGTAGCTGCGCGCGTCCGAAGCGTGGGACCACACAGTCGTGTGGGACGGGAGGCCGTCCACCGCGACGCTGAAGTAGACCTTGTTCGCCGGGTTGCGGGCCGCGCTCACGTCCACGTCGTTGAACGTCCACACGGGGTGGTCAACGCCGCCCTCGTTGCTGCTGCTCTTCTGCCCCGTCCCGATAACCTCGAACGGCCCGTTGTTCACGGAGCGCAGCAGACGGACACCGTTGTTGAAGCTCGTCGGCACGGAGTTTGTGTTGCCCTGCTCGAAGACGCGCACCGTGACATTCGCCAGATCCGCGCCCGTCACGCCCTGCTGGTTGCCGCTCTTGTCGTGCGGCCAGACGACGCTCACGCGGGCATCCACGGCCTTAGGGTTCTTCTTCGTCGCGGTCGGCAACACGGGCTGCGGCAGAATCGTCCGCCCGTCCGCGCCGTGGCTCCAGACGCTGTACTGCGACGGCGCGCCGTCCACTGTCACAAAGAAGTAATATTTGTTGGCAGGGTCCTTCGCCGCCGAGACGTCAATGTCATTGAAGTCCCACACCGGAACCTGCTTGCCATTGACATCAATCATGCGCTTGGAGCCGCCACCGACGGGCTGAGCCGGATCGCTGTTGAGCGCCCGCCAGAGCTGAACATTGTTGCCAAAACCGGGGTCCACGGGCGTCAGCCCGCCTGCCTGGAAAAGATAGGCGGTGATATTCACTTTGTCTGCGGCGCTGACAGGGGCATTGTTGTGAGGCCAAACAATCTCGACTTTGGCGTCAATTGGCCCCGGCGCGGCCGGCGCAGGATCCGCGCTGGCGGAGACAGCTCCCCAAGCCAGCGCCATGAGGCAGCCCACGACCACGAGGCCGAGACGCCAGGGCATCGAACGTATAGGTGACACGAAAAGTCTCCTTCAGGGCGTCCCCATTCGTGCAGGGCTAAAGTGAAGCAGCAAAGAAGCGCAGCGGGACGCGAAAGGGGGTTGAGAAGATACGCTATAGCCGGCAAGTGTACACGAAAGTCGTTCAGGGTCAAACATGGGCGCGTTCAACAAAGTTCGTTGTCGGGCTTGCGCCTAAACGGGCGGCCAGGGAATGTGACGGCCGGGGCCGGGGTCAGGGAACACGCGGTCGGCCAACAGGCGCTTGAGCCGACGCTCCACGGCATTTAGCTCCGCGTTGGACAGAAGCTGGCCTAGCTCCTGGCGCAACGACGCGCCTTGTTTGAGCATTGCCTGGAGCCGTTCCAAGTCCGCCAGCAGATCATCGGGAACAGGCTGCCCGGCAAAGTCCCAAATCACGGTGCGCAGCTTGGGGTCGGTATGGAAGGCGATACCGTGGTCAATCGCCCAGATGCGCCCATCGTAGCCACGGAGCAGGTGTCCGGCCTTGCGGTCGGCGTTATTCACGACGATGTCGAACAGCGCGATGCGCTGCGCTTCCGGCTGGCACGTCTCGCGGAACGTGAAGTAGTGCTCTTCCTGATCGCAGTCTACGTAGAACTGGAGCGAGCCGAACCCGCGCGGCCCGCTGCGCAGCACCGTGGGCGGCACGATCATCCAGCCCAGGGCGGCGCTGACGAGGTAGGCGGCTCGCTCCCGCAGGCACAGTGTCCCCTGTGGGAAGTCCCACAGCGGACGCTCGCCACGGCGCGGCTTGTAGACGGCAGGCAACGCCAATTCGCCGGCCGACACGGTCACAAGAAACGTGTAGTTGGAGCTCCAGGGCAGCATGCCCTGCTCCTCGATCTTGCCCGTTTCGAGCGTGTCCAGGACATCCTCGAGCGTCACGTGGACCGGCTCATCCGGCTCATCGTCTGCCGGCGGTGGATAAATCGCGTTCATTCGGCGCTTAGCTTAGGGCGGAAGCCGTTGCGCGGCGGGCAGAAATGGCCCTCGGCATTGATCGGTTGGCCGCACAGCGGGCAAATCGGCCGGCCCTGCTTGACGACGTCCGCGGCGTGGCGGGCCATCGCCTCCATCTGGCCGCGGCTCGCCCACACCCGCACGACCCCGCCCGTCTCACCCTCGACGTCTGGCGCCTCATCGTCCTCTTCCTCATCGTCCTCGTCACCCGTCGGCACCTCCTGCGCGACCAGCACGAGGAGATCGCGCTCCTGGTCGTAGCCGAGGCCCATCTGGCCGACGCGGAATAGGGGATTGATGGGGTGCTCGAGGGCCATGTTGCGCGGTAGCGGGGCCGTGGAGACGGCCGGGAAGTTCTGGTCCAGATGCTCGATCAGCTGAAGAACGCTCTGCGCCAGGGCCGCGACCTGCTCCTTCTCCATGAGCAGGGAGATCATCGTGCTCCCCTTGCGCATTTGGAGGTAGAACGTGCGCGCCCCCGGCACTCCGGTATACCCCGCCGTGATGTGGGTGACAGGGTTTAGCTCAATAACGTTGGAGGCCATAGGCAATCACTCTTTCCCCTCTGTGGGGGACGCATCCATCGTACCTGCCGACTCGCCGCTCGACTCGGGCGCCGCTGTGCCATCCGCGCCAGCCTCAGCCACGACAGGTACGACGCCGCCAATCGTAGCCGTGTCCTGCGCCTGCCGCTCCGGCGGCTTGGGCAGCGACCCTGTGTCGTTGAGAACAATCAGGCGCGGGCCGCCCTTGCCCAGGTGCAGCCATGTCACCGAGGCCGGCGCGATGAAGAGGCGTTGAAACAGGTCCAGGTGGACGCCGGCATAATACGCGACAATCGCCTTGATGACGTCGGCGTGAGACACGACGGCGACGATATCATCCGGGTGCGTGACGTGGATTGCTTCGCACTGCCCAACGGCGCGCGCCTGCATCTCCGCGATCGTTTCCCCCGCCGGAAAGCGCGTAATGCTGGGGAAGTATTGCACGCCGTGCCACAGCTCGTGCTTCGATAGCTCTTTAAGCTCGCCGCCGGTCCACTCGCCGTACTTGACCTCGCCCACCGCGTCCACGATGCGTAGCGGCAGGTCGCGCGCGCGGGCCAGCGGCTCGGCGGTTTCGATGGCCCGCTCGAGCGGGCTGCTGTAGATCGCCGCAATGGGCTGCTCGGCGAGGCGCTGCGCCAGGGCCTCAGCCTGAGCGCGCCCCTCGTCATTCAGATGCACCCCTGGCGTCCAACCGGCCAGACGCCCTGTCTTGACGTAGTCATTCACTGCGTGGCGGATGAGAAGTAGTTCTGTCATATGTATAATTCTAATCGCCTTGACTGCAACGGGCAACGCAACAGCACCCACTTAGGCGCTGACAGCGCGGCTCGTAGCTTGCGTGCGTAAGGATAGGTTCTAACGCAAAGTCTAGGAATTGTACATCAAACGCTCAAGTTTTGACTTCGCCCACCTACCGTGAGACTTATCATGAACCGCTTTCTCCCGTTTCTGTTCGCCGCCGTCTTCGCCGTCGGCCTGACCCTGGTCGCCACGCGGCCTGCTTCCGCTCATCAGCCTTTCTTTGAGGACACGCCGTTCGGCGCGGACAACCCGTTCGTGGTGCGGGACCCGTCGGTCTCGACGGCGGTCTACGCGACCCTCGACAGGCCCACCGACACGGACTACTACGTCTTCGAGGGCGCGGCGGGCGACAGCATCCTGCTGGAGATGACCATCCCCCAGATTGTCGGCCAGGACGATTTCGCGCCGACGCTGGCGCTCATCGGGCCGGGCCTGCCGGCCGCCGAGCTGCCGTCGGGCATCGCGCAGCCGGACGCCGCCGCCGGCGCAGTCATCCTGCCCCCGCCGACCGGCGCGCCCCGCCCGTTCTTCGAGCCGTTCAGCCGCACCTCGTATTGGCGGCGGCAAACCGAGCGCGTCGTCTTGCCTGCGAGCGGCCGCTACACCGTGGCCGTCTGGGACCCGGCCGGCCAGGTCGGGCGCTACGTCTTCGTCATCGGCGACCGGGAAATCCCCGGTGGCGACCTGGCGTTTCCTTTGAAGATGCGCCGCTACTGGACGCCGCTGCCCGCGCCTGAGCCGGCGTCGGCGCAGCAAAGCGCCCGCGACACCTGGTGGCGGTAGGGGCCATGACCGTGGAGGACCCCACCGGGCTGACCGCCGAACAATACCTCTACCTCACGACGACGGGTCGCGTCACTGGTCTCCCGCGCGAGATCGAAATCTGGTACGTCTTCGACGACGGCAAGTTCTACGTTCTCGCCGAACACTTCTATCAAGCCCAGTGGGTGAAGAACATCCAGCGCCAGCCGCGCGTGCGCGTCCGCATCGCCGGGCGAACGTTCGAGGCGGTAGCGCGCGTGCTGGACGAGGCAGCGGACGGCGAGGCGTGGCAGACGGCGCAGCGCCTCGGCCGCGAGAAGTACGGCTGGGGCGACGGCCTGCCCGTCGAGATCACCTTCATCTCGCCCATAGACGACACTGACGCTGGTTGACTGTGTTCTTGCGAGGCGTAATATTGGGTATAGGACCGGCAGCACAGATTGGAGAAAGCCCATGAACACGCGTGTGCAGACTATCGTCGAGGCCAGCCGCGCCCTTTCAGCACTGGAAAAGATCGAACTTATACAGGCAATCTCGCGTGACCTGCACGAGGACTACGCTCTAGATCTGGCTACCGCAGAGTTCTGGCAGGCTCACTTGCTTGAAGATATCGAACGTACGCAGGCGACTCAGGTTGTGACCGATATTCGTGCGCTCATCGCTGATTTCTGGCCCACCCAGGAGTCTGCGGACGATATCAATCACTATGTTGCCCATACGCGACTTGTTGATAGAGACGGCAACGCATGAGCGTACTCCTGTTGGATACCAACATCGTCTCGTATCTCTTGAAGGGCGATTCGCGAGCCTACGACTACGCCCCGTTTCTAGAGGGACACAAGTTGGCTATCTCGTTCGTCACCGTGGCCGAGCTATTTGAGTGGGCGGCGATGCGCCGATGGGGCGCGGCGCGTTCGAACCAACTCGAACAGACGCTCCGAACCTACCTCATCATCCCCGTTGACGTCGAGCTTTGCCGCACTTGGGGCCGAGTTCGCGCTGAACAACGAGAGATCGGACACGTCATCTCGCCGCAGGATGCCTGGATAGCCGCAACCGCCCGACACTATTCGGTGCCGCTGATAACCCACAATCCGCGGGACTTCCAACACGTCGCCGGACTCGAAGTTCGCACGACTCTTTCGCCGTAGGACATGGTTCAAACGAGCAGGGGCGAGATCAGCGTGACCTCGCCCATAGACGACGATGACGCTGGTTGACTGCGCGTCAATTGAGCATAAGCTTTTGATACGGACGTAGCGACAGCCATATTGCCGGCAAGCAGGATTGGAGGAATAAGTATGGTTGCGCACGCTGAGACCTTCAAGCTGGAAGCAGACCGACGCCAGGCGCTCGATGACTTGATCGCTGAAAACGGCGAGAAGTGGCTCAAGCAGTATGAGCCTGGCTCTCTTGGCTGCCACGAGCTTCTAGTGGCCCACCACAGCAGTTTTGACATGCCGAGCCTCTTGGAGTAGCCTTTGGGCTACCAGAGGAGGCAGCATGGCAACGAAGTACGTCGTCAACTTGAGCGATACCGAACGCGAGCAATTGCTCGACATGACCAAGAAGGGCCAGGTCTCCGCCCGCAAGATCAAGCGGGCCTACATCCTGTTACAAGCGGATGATGATCTGTCCGACGAGAGCATCGCGACCAATTTGCATACGGGCGTCTCGACCGTGCATCGCATTCGGCAGCGGTGCGTGGAAAGCGGTCTGGAAGCGGCGCTGAATGAGCGACCGCGTCGCGGCGGAGCGCGCAAGCTGGACGGCAAGCAAGAGGCGTACCTTGTCGCCTTAGCCTGCAGCGAGCCGCCCACGGGTCGCGCCGTGTGGAGCATGCAACTGCTCGCCGACAAACTGGTCGAAGCGGGTGTCGTCGACGCAGTGTCGGACGAAACAGTGCGACGGGTTCTAAAAAAGCGGACGTGAAGCCGTGGCAGCGCTAGGAGTGGTGCATTCCCAGCGTCAGTTCCGACTTCGTCTGGCACATGGAAGATGTGCTCGACCTGTATGCTGAAGCCCATGACCCACTCCGCCCGGTGGTGTGCTTCGATGAAAGCCCGTACCAACTCATCGGGGAAACCCGCACCCCGCTGCCCGTCAAACCCGGTCAGCCACAGTGCTACGACTACGAGTACACACGCGAGGGAACCTGTAACCTGTTCATGTTTTTGGAGCCGACGACGGGCTGGCGCCATGTGGAAGTAACCGCCCAACGCACCAAACGGGACTTCGCCCACCAGATGCAGGCGTTGGTCGATGTTCACTTCCCGCAGGCTGACGTCATCCGCTTGGTGGTTGATAATCTCAATACGCATTCGCCAGCCGCGTTGTACGAGACGTTTGAGCCAGCCGAGGCGCGGCGCATCACGCGCAAGTTGGAGTTCCATTACACGCCCAAGCATGGCAGTTGGCTCAATATGGCCGAGATCGAGATTGGCGTCTTGGCCCAGCAATGCCTCGACCGACGCCTAGCGACGATGGATAGAGTGCGGGAGGAAGTCGCGGCTTGGGAAGCCAGGCGTAATTCCGCCAAGGCTATGATCCAGTGGCGCTTTACGACGCCCGCTGCTCGCGACAAACTCAGCCGCCTGTACCCGTCATAATCACTGTGGTGGGCCACTAGAGCGAACAGCGCTTGTGGCCGATTTACTTGAGCGGAACATCCTCTGGCATCCGGCGTCCGTTCAGAATGAAGAATGGTTTGCCCTGGCCGAGCAAGCTCTCGCATCGCTCCAAGAACTCTATCAACGGATTGGCGAAGCGCATCTGGGCATTGAGGACGACAGCGAGGGTTGATAACCTCCCTTCTCCTCGATTGGTAACTTTTCGCAGATCATGTTTGCCTTGACCGCTCGCGCGGCGACCCCCGCCGATGCCCCCGACATCGCCCGCATCTACAACGAAGGCATCGCCGACCGCGTCGCCACCTTCGAGACGCGCCCCCGCACCCCCGACGACATCCGCGCCTGGTTCGACGGCGTCCATCCGGTCGTCGTCGTCGAGGACGCCGGCCGCATCCTCGCCTGGGCCTCCACCTCGACCTATCGCCCCCGCGACTGCTACGCCGGCGTCGCCGAGTTTTCCGTTTATGTCGCGCGGGACGCGCGCGGCAAGGGCGCGGGCCGCGTGGCGATGCTGGCGCTCATCGAAGCGGCGGAAGCGGCGGGCTTCTGGAAGCTCGTGTCGCGCGTGTTCCCGGAGAACACGGCCAGCCTGCGGCTGTTGGAAGCGGTGGGCTTTCGGGAGGTCGGGCGCTACGAGAAGCACGGGCGGCTCGACGGAGTCTGGCGCGACGTCGTCATCGTCGAGCGGTTGCTGCCGGCGAACCTGTAGCCACTTTGGTGCTGGCGCTGAAGAGCCATCTCCAGCGCCTCCCAGAGGCGGTGGCGTTGTCACTCCACCGCCAGCCCGGGGCTTCCAGGTTATTGTGCGGAACCACTCGTGTCGCTTACCCCCGCGTTCTCTCCCCCATATTCTCACCGAGGAACACGCCGGCGAAAAGGTCCTTTTCGGGGGGCGCGCCCTTCGGAAAGGTCGGAACCGCGCGGAAGAACGTCTCGAAGCCGAGCATCCGTCGCTGCACCGAGCGCGGGATGCCGCGCCACATCCCCACGCCACCGCCCTGGCTCTCGTGACACGCCGCCGCCGCCGTGCGCTGAGCGTACCACGGGCGAATGTCAATTCGCGTCGTCGTCGGCACGTCCCACTCAGCAATCTCCCGCAGATCAATATCCCCGTTGCGCCCGAACTTCGAGGGGTCCCTGCCGAACAAGGGCATGACCCGCACCATCGCCCGCATGATTGTCTTGGAAAACGAGTGGTAGTAGAGCTTCTGCGGCCGGTACGTCTCGCCCGCGTCAGGATACCGGGCCGGGTCGCCCGCCGCGTTGAACGCCAGCACGGTCGCCTGGTGGATGGCGATATGGTCCGGGTGGCCGTAGCCGCCGAACTGGTCGAACGTCACGATGACCTGGGGCTTGAAGCAGCGGATGTGAGCCACGATCTGCCCCGCCACCTTCGCCACGTCGGCCTGGGCCAGGCAGTCTGGATGGCGGCTCGTCTCCGTGCCGGGCATCCCGGAGTCGCGGTAGCCCAGGTAGTCGAGCTGCTGGACGCCGAGATGCCCGACGGCACACTCCAACTCCTGCGTGCGCAGGTCGGCGATGCTGGCGTAGCCCTCGAGCAGATGCTCGGCCACCTCGCCCACCTCGCCGCGCGTCCCGCACAGCAGGTGAACCTCCCCCTCGGCCGCGTAGCGCGCCATCGTGCCGCCGGGGCCAAACGATTCGTCGTCTGGGTGCGCGAACACCCCAAGCAATCTCTTGTCAGCCATGTCGCCTCGATTGATACGCCGCTAGTGTGGATCGGGCGCGGCGGCGCCAAGTGTGCCGGCCGCCGCCACCAGCGTCTCGCTGTCTGGGTAGTCCGAGACCGTGTGGCTGCGGTGAGCGAAGCGGACGACACCGGCCTGGTCAATGATGAACACACCGGCGAGCTGGGCCGCCTCGTCCGCCGTCCCCGCCGGGAGCGGGACATCGCCTTTGAGCAGCGCCCTGGCATAGGCGGGCCACGTCGCCGGATGCACCGTGCCGGCCAGGCTGGACAGCAGGCCATAGGCGGCATACGCCTGCCGCTCGACGTCCGACAGGCAGACGAAGGGCAGCTCCTGCTCCTCGCCGTACTCGCGCGCCTGGGTGGGCGACGCCATCGTCACGGCGACGATCTCAACGCCTTGCTTCTGAAGGGTGGGGTAAGCCTGACGCAACTGCGCAAGCATCGCTTTGCACATCGGTCAGCCGAAATGCCGCAAGAACACCAGCACGATGGGCTGGTCGCGCCAATAGTTCGCCAGCGGCACAGTGCGGCCGATGGCGTTTTTGACGAGCAGGTCCGGCGCCTGCTCCCCGACTTGAGGCCCGTTCATGTCACTCCCCGCGATAGTCTATACAGAGTCTAGAGGACGGCCTGCGGGGAGTCAAGCAGGCGCGCCCCTCCTCCGTTTCCCCTCTCCCCTAGCCCCTCTCCCACAAGGGGCGAGGGGGGCGGGAGGGATTTCTCCCCTTCCCCCTACTGTTCAAGGGCGGACAGGCCCTTCTGGGGTGGGGCCACAACGTCCCCCCTCCATCCCCCCAACCCCCTACCGCCCCCCAGGGGTGGGGGTGGATGGGGGTGCCGCGCGCAGCGAGGGGGGGGTTGGTGGGGGACAAGCCAAGGCTGACCTGAACCGCCTACTTGCCGTCGAGCGCCTCGCCGCCCCAGCCGAGGAGCCGGGCGTCGGCCACCCGCACTGTGACCGGGCGGAGCCGGTTCACGAAGCCGCCGTTGACCTGGAACGGCACGCGGAAGAGAACGCCGCTGCCGGCGTCAGCCTTCGCCGCGCCGACCTGCGTCGCCGCAAAGCGGATCGTCCCCTTCTCGGACACCTCGTTGCGCACGACGTAGGCATCCTTCATCGCCTCGCCGGGCTGCGCCTGCGCCTCGAGCGGCGTCAGGCGGCGCGGGTCGAACGTCAGGCGCACGTCTGCGGCGAAGACCGGCGCGCCGGTCGCCATGACATCCACCCAGATCGTGTCGCCCGGCAACACATCCTTGAGCGACGGTGTGTGGACGACAAGGGATGCCGCGCCTGGCGGGGCCGCCGACTTCGCCGCCGGGGCCGCCCACGGCGCCGGACAGGCCAGGCCGTAGTTGGAGCCGACCAGCACCACGTCGAGGATGTTGACGACACCATCCCCGTTGAGGTCGGCGCGGCGGTCGTCACCTAGCGGCTGATCGAACGCCGACGCGACGAGCACCAGGTCGAAGATGTCAATCGAGCAGTCGCTATTTGCGTCACCCGCCACGAGTTGGGTTGTGGTTGATTGCGAGAGCAAGTCGCCGGTGAGCGGCGTCTCGGCGCGCAGGTAGCCGTCGTGGCTGGCGGTCAGCTTGGCGGCGCCGGGTTCGTCGGGCGCAACATCGCACTGGAACGCGCCGCTTGGGTCCGTGTCGCTGCACGGCATGCCGTCCACGCCGACGACGCTGTCTCCGAAGGCCTTGCGGCCCTGGAGTGTCACCTGCCCGCTGACCGAACCGGACGCGGATGCGCCCGGCAGGCACACCACGAGCGACACGTCATCCACGTACATCCACGTGCGTTGGGCATTGCCGTCGTTGAACACGTTGAAGTACGGAACGATGCGGCGGCCGCGGAAGGCCGAGACATCCACCGACACCTGCTGCCACTGGCCGTCGTTGGACGTGATACGGAACAGGGTCTGGAGTACGTTGTAGTTGCGGTCCAGGATGAGGGCTTCCTGGTAGTCGCCGCTGCCCGCCGCCGGTGCGGCAGCCTTCTCATCGCCCAGGATGACCTGGCCCGGCTGGTACTGGCTCCAGTCGCCGTCCACCTTCGCGCGCGGGGGCGCCTCACTAAACGGCTTGATCCAGAACGTCAGCACTGCGCTCTGCGCGTTCGACGGGATGACGACGGACTGGTACGCCGAGCTGTGGCTGTACTTCGGCCCCGAGGGCGGCGGAATGCCGAGCCGCATCGAAGTCGTGCCGCTGTGCGCCTCGGCGGTGGAGTAGTTCGCCTGGAACGGGGTAATCGGGTGCGCCCAGACGGCGTTGCTCTCGAAGCCGCCATTGAGGATGGCGTCGGAGCAGGCCGAGCCGGGCGTCGCCGTCGCGGTCGGCGTCGCCGTCACGGCGGGCGGCGGCGGCTGGGGGCAGGTATACAGGTACGCATCGTCTACGTACATCCACGTGCGCCCCGCGCCACCACCGTTATTGAACACGTTGAAGTAGACGTTGATCGTCTGGCCGCGGAAGCGCGTCACGTCGTAGACGATGTGCTGCCACTGGCCGCTGTTCGACACACCGCGCATGACGACGGCGCGGGTGTGATAGCCGCTGTCGAGGATGAGCGCCTCCTGCCAGTCCGACCACGCCGCCGCCTCGGGCCCGCTTGCCGCCACCTTGTCGGCGTGGCCCAGCACTACGTCCGCCGGGTCGTACCAGCTCGGGTCGGCGTCATTGGACGCCTTCCAGGCCGGCTCCTCACTGTAAGGGAGATACCAGAATGACAGGTAGGCGCTGGGAGCGTCGGCCGGAATGGTCACGGCCTGATACGCCGAGCTGTGGGAGTAGACGTTGCGGCCCGGCGGGACGATGCCGAGGCGCATGGACTGCTTGCCGGTGAGGGCGACGGCTGTGGTGTAGTTCGCCGTGGCGGGCGTGGTCGGGTGCTGCCACGCCATGTTGTTCTCGAAGCTCGGGTCCGCGACCCAGTTCTCACACCCTGGCGGCGGTGTCACCTCCGGCGTCTGCGGGCCGTTGGCCGTGGGCGACGGTGTCAAGGTCGGGGTGTTCGTCGGGGTGCTGGTGGGCGTGTTCGTCGGCGTGCGCGTCGGCGTGTTGGTCGGTGTATTCGTTGGCGTGCGCGTCGGTGTGTTCGTCGGGGTGTTGGTTGGGGTGTTGGTCGGCGTCACCGTCGGGGTGGCCGTCGCCAGGGGGATGGTCACGCTGCCGTTGACAAGCGGCGCGCATGTGAGGTTCGTAGCCGAGCCGGCCGCCGCCGTCGTCGCCGAGGCAAACGTCAGCGGGCTGGACGTTCCGAGCGCGCCGACCGCTTTGAAGCGTACGGTCGCCAGGGTGAACGAACCAGTGACCGCCGGCCCGATGCGCGCCTCGACATAGCGCACGCGGCCCGTCGTGTTGTCGGCCGTGTTGATGGCGACAAGCCCGCCGAACGTGCCCTGGCTCACGCTCGACGCGGGCGCGCCCCCGGCGTCTACGACCTGCAACACCGACGGATCGAAGCGCAGGTCAATGTCAGCGCCGGAGAACGCCGTGTCGGGCGCGCTCGCCTGGATGTCCACTGTAAAGATGTCGTTCGGCTTCACGCTCGAGTTGGCGGGCGACAGCGTCACCTGAACGCAGCCGGTCTGGGCGGTGACCACCATCTGGCTGCCGCCCAACAGCAGCGCCAGGAGCGCCACCAGGAGCGCGGCGGTGAGGGTGCGACGGTAGCGAAGAATTGTTGGGACGGGCATA
>JAXLWJ010000034.1:0-60638 GCA_046328535.1 Anaerolineae bacterium | reverse complement strand
AAAGGCGAGCCGCGCGTTGCCTTCTGGCATGACATGGATTCGGGCTACGCCGGGCGCCGTCCTCTCTAGCACTGCCTCGCCCCCGCAGCCCCACTTGCTCGTGTCATTGACAAACCTAGCATCATTCGCTATACTTTCTATGAAGAGTATCATAAAAATACCAGGGAGTGAACCGGCCGATGAGTGACGATCTTGAAATTCGCAACTTACACGTGAGCGTCGAAGGCAAGCCGATCCTTAAGGGCGTTGACCTCACGATCGAGAAGGGGCGCGTCCATGCCCTCATGGGGCCGAACGGCTCCGGCAAGTCCACGCTCGCCTACACCCTGATGGGACACCCGCTGTACGACGTGGACGAGGGCGAAGTCTGGTTCAAGGGCGAGAACATCCTGGAGCTGGAGCCGGACGACCGCGCCAAACTGGGCATCTTCCTCGCCTTCCAGTACCCGGTCACCATCCCCGGTGTGTCGCTGGCGAATTTCCTGCGCCTGGCGCTGAGCGCGCGGCGCGGCCAGAAAGTGCCGATCCCGGAGATGCGCAAGATCCTCATCGAAAAGATGAAGATGCTGGACATGGACCCGGCGTTCGCCGGCCGCTACTTGAACGAAGGCTTCTCTGGCGGCGAGAAGAAGCGCGCCGAGATTCTCCAGATGGCGGTGCTGAACCCCGAGATCGCCGTCCTCGACGAGACCGACTCCGGCCTCGACATTGACGCGCTCAAGGTCGTCGCCCAGGGCGTCAACTCCGTCATGAACCCGAACATGGGTACCCTCGTCATCACCCACTACCAGCGGCTGCTGAACTACATCAAGCCCGATGTCACGCACGTCATGATGAACGGGCGCATTGTTATGGAAGGCGGCCCCGAGCTGGCGCTGGACCTCGAGGAGAAGGGCTACGACTGGGTCCGCGAGCAGGTCGGCATCGCCGATCCGCTGCCGCCGGAGGAGCTTGCGGCGGAGGAGCACGCATGACGATTGCCAGCTCCGTTTCCACAACAACCGCGTTCGCGCCCGAAGCCGTCGCCGAGTTGAGCGCCGCCCAGGGTGACACGCCCTGGCTCCAGGCGGCGCGTCGGGCGGCGTGGGAGGCGTTCGCTGCGGCGGACCTGCCGCGCTACGAGCGAACCGACCTGACGAAGTTCCGCTTCGACAGCTTCTCGCTCCCCGTCGGGGCGCAGGGCGAATTGCCCGCCGACGTCGTCGCGGCCATCGAGGGTAGCGATGGCGGCGAGCGCGCCGGCCTGTTCGTCCAATCGAACAACGCCGTGGTCCATGTCGCCCTGGACGAGGCGCTGACGCGGCGCGGCGTGATTCTCAGCTCCCTCGCCGACGCCGCCCGCAGCCATCCGGCGATCGTGGCGAAGCACCTGGGCCGGCTGGTTCCCGCTGGCGAGACGAAGTTCGTCGCCCTCAATGCCGCCTTCTGGACCGGCGGCCTGTTCCTCTACGTGCCGCGCAACGTCATCATCGAGGCGCCGATCCAGGTCGTGTTCCACGCCGACGCGCCCGGCGGTAGCGCCTTCCCCCGCTGCCTGGTGGTCGCCGAAGAGAGCGCCGCCTGCACCATCGTCGAGGAATACATCTCGCCGGACGGGGCAGCGCTGACGCTCACCGTTCCGGTAACCGAGGTTGTCGCCGGCGAGAACGCTCAGGTGAAGTTCATCCATATCCAGGGCTGGGGCGAGAACGTGCAGACGTTCGTGACCCAGCGCGGCGAGGCGGCCGCGAATGCCTCGGTTGGGTGGACGTTGGGCCACATCGGCGCGAAGCTCATGCGCTCCTACAGCGAGACGCAGCTCCAGGGCGAGGGCGCGACCACGCAGTTCCTCGGCGTCCAGTTCGGCAGCGACTCGCAACACCACGACATCTACACTCTACTCAACCACATCGCGCCGCTGACCGACGGCGACCTGCTGTTCCGGGGTGTGCTCCAGGACACGGCGCGGAGCGTCTTCGAGGGGCTGATCAAGATCCACCCGGGCGCGCAGGACAGCAACTCCTACCTGCACGACAACACGCTGCTCCTCAGCGACACGTGCCGCGCGGACTCGATCCCCAGCCTCGAAATCGAGGCCAACCAGGTGCGCGCGTCCCACGGCGCGACCGTCAGCCAGGTGGACGAGGACTGGGTGTTCTACCTGCAAACCCGCGGCCTGTCGCGCTCACAGGCGATCCGCACGATTGTGGACGCCTTCTTCGAGCCAATCATGCAGCGCATCACCCTCGAAGGCGTCAAAGAGCGCTTGTGGCGAGCCTTCGACCAGAAGATGGGCAGCCGCCACTTCGAGTAAGGAGAGACGACGATGAGCCAGCAGACAGCCACTCCTACACAGACGACAGGGTACGCCCAACCCGAGGCGCTGGTCTCCACGGATTGGGTGGCCGAGCATCTGGCGGACCCGAAGGTGCGCCTGGTCGAGTCAGACGAGGATGTCCTCCTCTACGAGCTTGGCCACATCCCAGGCGCGGTGAAGATTGACTGGCACACCGACCTGCAAGACCCGGTGCGGCGTGACTACCTGGACAAAGCCCATTTCGAGGCGCTTCTGTCCGCCAAGGGCATCGCCAACGATACGACGGTCATCTTCTATGGCGATAAGAACAACTGGTGGGCGACCTACGCCTTCTGGGTGTTCAAGCTGTTCGGCCACCCGGACTGCCGCATCATGAACGGCGGGCGGCAGAAGTGGATTGACGAGGGGCATCCCCTGACACGCGAGACGCCGTCGTACCCGCCCACGAGCTATCAGGCTGCCGAGCGCGACGACGCGAAGATCCGCGCCTTCCGCACCGACGTGTTCAAGCACCTCGAGAGCCACGGGCCACTGGTGGACGTGCGCTCACCGCAGGAATATTCCGGCGAGCTGCTGCACATGCCGAGCTACCCCCAGGAGGGCGCTTTGCGCGGCGGCCACATTCCCGGCGCCCGCAACGTGCCGTGGGGCCGCGCCGTGAACGCCGACGGGACGTTCAAGGCGACGGAGGAGCTGCGCGGCATCTACGAGGCGGAGCAGGGTCTATCTCCGGACAAGGATGTGATCGCGTACTGCCGCATCGGCGAGCGCTCCAGCCACACCTGGTTCGTGCTGACCTACCTGCTGGGCTACCCCAACGTGCGCAACTATGACGGCTCGTGGACCGAGTGGGGCAACCTGGTCGGCGCGCCCATCGAGAAGTAGCGACGGGGCTGCGCATCGCGCCGCAGCCCTACGACGATAACAGGAAAGCAAGTCGTGTACTCGCGCCAGGAATACATCGAGTTTCTTCTCGACCACTATCAGAACCCACGCAATCGCCACGCGATGAGTGACGCCGACGTGGTGCGGCCCGGCGGCAACCCCGGCTGCGGCGACGTGATCACGCTGTACCTGAAGGTTGATCCGGTCACAGAGCGGGTGACGGATATCTCGTTCGAAGGCGAGGGCTGCACCATCAGCCAGGCGTCCACCTCCATCCTCACCGAGATGGTGCTGGGCAAGTCACTGGCCGAGGTCGAAGCGCTGTCCCACGACGACCTGCTCGACATCCTGGGACGCGACGTGGTCATGACGCGGCCGCGCTGCGCCCTGCTGTCCCTCGATACACTGGTGGGCGCGACGCGAGAGTATCGTACGCAGCAACGGCAGGCGAAGCTGGCGCGCGAGGAGTAGGCGAAGGCAGAACTATGGCTACATTATCTCCAGGGACAAGCATCGGCGTGGACACACTAGACGTGGGGCGCATCCGCGACGATTTCCCGGTGTTGCAGCGCGTGATCAACGGGTACCCGCTGGTCTATCTCGACAGCGCCGCGACGTCCCAGAAGCCCAAGGTGGTGATTGACGCGATTGATAGCTACTATCGCAACTACAACGCCAACGTCCACCGCGGCCTGCACGCGCTGAGCGAGGAAGCCACCGAAGCCTACGAAGGGGCGCGCAAGCGAATTGGCCGCTTCATCAACGCGCATAGCTTCCGCGAGGTCATTTTCACACGCAACGCGACGGAGGCCATCAACCTGGTCGCGTATGCCTGGGGCAGCGCCAACATTCGCCCTGGCGATGAGATCATCGTCACCGACATGGAGCACCACTCGAACTTTGTTCCCTGGCAGCTCCTGGCCCAGCGTAGCGGCGCGACCCTCCGCTTCGTCCCCATCACGGACGAGGGCCTGCTTGACCTGGCGGTCTACGACTCGCTGCTCGGCCCGCGCACCCGCATGGTCGCCTTCACCGGCATGTCCAACGTCCTCGGCACGATCACCCCGGCCAGGGAGATTATCGCGCGGGCGCACGCGGCGGGGGCTAAGGCCCTCGTGGACGCCTCGCAGCTCATCCCGCACCTGGGCGCGGACGTGCGCGACCTCGACGCCGACTTCATGGCCTTCACGGGCCACAAGATGCTCGGCCCAACGGGGATCGGTGTTCTGTGGGGGCGGCGCGAGTTGCTGGAGGAAATGCCACCCTTCCTGGGCGGCGGCGACATGATCCGCGAAGTGTACCACGAAAGCTCGCGCTGGAACGACCTGCCGTGGAAGTTCGAGGCTGGCACGCCGAGCATTGCCGAAGGCATCGGCCTGGGCGTGGCCGTAGACTACCTGACCGAGGTCGGTCTGGACAAGATACACGTTCACGAGCAGAACGTGACGCAGTATGCGCTCGAGCGCCTGGGCGCTATCAAAGGGTTGACGCTCTACGGGCCGTCGGCGGCGCAGCGCGGCGGCGTGGTGTCCTTCAACGTGGACGGTATCCACCCGCACGACCTGGCGACGTTGCTCGACCAGCGCGGCATCGCCATTCGCGCCGGCCACCACTGCGCCCAGCCCCTCACCGAGCGCCTGGGCGTCGGTTCAACGGCGCGCGCCAGCTTCTATCTGTACACGCTGCGCGAGGAAATAGACGCCCTGGCAGACGGGCTGGAGCACGCCAAGAGCGTGTTTGGAGTATAACGCTGTGGACCCGCTGGGCATGTACCAGGAGAACATCCTGGACCACTACCAGAACCCGCGCAATCACGGACGACTGGATGAGCCGGTCACTATCCGGCGCGAAGAGTACAACCCGCTGTGCGGCGACCGCCTGACGTTCGAGTTGCGCATCGTGGACGACAAGGTCGAAGCCGTGCGCTTCAGCGGCCACGGTTGCGCCATCAGTCAGGCGGCGGCTTCGATGCTGAGCGAAGAGTTGATCGGCAAGACGGTAGACGAGGTGAAGGCGCTGCAGAAGCAGGATGTCTTGGACTTACTGGGTATCCCTATCAGCCCCACGCGGCTGAAATGCGCGTTGCTCTCGCTCAAGGCCGTCAAGGCCGGCGTGTACGGTGTCCCGCAGCTCGACATTGACGACGACGACGACGAGTAGCTTGCCCATGGAACGATCAGCGGTTATGGAAGAGATTCTCGGCGCAAAGCGGGACGATATATTGCGTCTGGCCGCCAAGCACGGCGCCCATAACCTGCGCATCTTCGGCTCGGTTGCGCGCGGCGAGGCTGGCCCCGACAGTGACATTGACCTGCTGATTGATGTTGGACTATTCACTAGTCCCTGGTTCCCCGCAGGCCTAATCTTGGACCTGGAAGCCTTGCTTGGCCGCCCGGTTGAGGTCGTCACCGAACGCGCCCTTGATCCGTGCATCCGAGAGCGCGTGTTGGCTGAGGCAATTCGCTTGTAGTGTTGCGCTGAAGGCGCAAGTGATGGTCATGAGGAGGATAAATGGCTTCGACAGTTGACCTCGATCTGGATTATTCTAAGTACGATTTCAAAGACCCCGAAGTTTACAGCTTCAAGTCTGGCAAGGGCCTGACCAAGCAGGTTGTCGAGGAGCTATCCGGCATGAAGGGCGAGCCGGAGTGGATGCTCAAGCGCCGCCTCAAGGCCCTGGAACACTTCGAGAAGCGGCCCATGCCCCTGTGGGGCGGCGACCTCGGCCAGCTGAACTTTGACGATATCTACTACTACGTGCGCCCCGGCGAAGAGAAGGCGACGAGCTGGGACGACGTACCCGACACCATTCGGCGCACCTACGAGAAGCTCGGCATCCCGGAGGCGGAGCGCAAGTTCCTCGGCGGCGTCGGCGCGCAATACGAGTCCGAAGTCGTCTACCACAGCCTCCAGGAGAAGTGGCAGAAGCTCGGCGTTGTATTCGTGGACACGGATACCGCTGTCCAGCAGTACCCTGACCTCGTCAAGCAATATTTCGGGACGATCATCCCGGCCAACGACAACAAGTTCGCCGCGCTGAACACCGCCGTCTGGTCGGGCGGCTCGTTCATCTACGTGCCGCCGGGCGTCCACGTGGACCTGCCCCTCCAGGCGTACTTCCGCATCAACGCCCAGAACATGGGCCAGTTCGAGCGCACGCTGATCATCGTGGACGAGGGCGCTTCGGTTCACTATATCGAGGGCTGCACGGCGCCGGTGTACAGCTCGAACTCGCTGCACTCGGCCGTCGTCGAGATCATCGTCAAGCCGGGTGGCCGCTGCCGCTACACGACGATTCAGAACTGGGCGAACAACATCTACAACCTCGTCACCAAGCGCGCCGTCGCCTACGAAGAGGGAACCGTCGAGTGGATTGACGGCAACATCGGCAGCCGCCTGACGATGAAGTATCCGGCCATCTACCTGATGGGCCGCAAGGCGAAGGGCGAGACCCTGTCGGTCGCCTACGCCGGCCACGGCCAGCACCAGGACGCCGGCGCCAAGATGGTCCACGTCGCCCCTGAAACGACGTCCACCATCCTGAGCAAGTCCATCAGCAAGGGCGGCGGGCGCACGACGTACCGCGGCCTGGCGCGCGTGGCGAAGGGCGCCGAGCACAGCAAGCTCAACGTGCGCTGCGACGCCCTCATCCTCGACCCCATGAGTCGCTCCGACACGATCCCGTACATCGAGATCGAGGAGGAGAAGACGACGATGTCCCACGAGGCCACGGTGGGCAAGATCGGCGAGGACCAGCTCTTCTACTTGCAGAGCCGTGGTCTCAGCGAGAACGAGGCGATGTCCACAATCGTGCTGGGCTTCATGGAGCCGTTCACGAAGGAACTACCCATGGAGTACGCCGTCGAGCTGAACCGCCTCATCCAGCTCGAGATGGAAGGCTCCGTCGGCTAAACGGCCGCCCAACCTAAGCTTCTACCAGAGGGAAGGGGTCCAACACCCCCTTCCCTCTCTTCCCGTTGTATGACAGTCTTTCTGGAGGCCCTATGAGTGACTTTGTTGCAATTGCGAAGGCGTCGGACATCCCGCCCGGCCAGGCGCGCTACTACGAGCTGGCTGGCTTCCCCATCGCCATCTGTCACGTCGAAGGTGAAGGCTTCTTCGCCGTTGACGACGTGTGTACCCACGATGGCGGCCCGCTCGATCAGGGCGAGCTGGAGGGCGACGAGATCGAGTGTCCCCGCCACGGCGCGCGCTTCAGCGTCCGCAGCGGCGCCGTCCTGACGCTGCCCGCCATCCTGCCCATCCACACCTACGCGGTGCGCGTCGAAGACGACGTGATCTATATCAACCCCACAGCTCATCAACTTGTCGGACGCTAGGAATAGACCATGAGTGAAGAATTCAAGCCCGAGCGCGCCCTCGTGATTGTGGCGCACCCCGACGACCCGGAGTTCAGCGCCGGCGGCACAATCGCCAGGTGGGCTGACCAGGGCATCGAAGTGACCTACGTCATCGTCACCGACGGCTCGAAGGGTACTGATGACACGACCATTAGTAAAGACGAGCTGGTCGCCATGCGCGTCAAAGAGCAGCAGGCGGCGGCCAACGTCCTCGGCGTGCGCAACGTCGTGTTCCTCGGCCACACCGACGGCGAAATCGTCCCGGACCTGGCGCTGCGGCGCGAGCTGGTCAAGGTCATCCGCCAGTATCGCCCGGACATCGTCGTCACCGGCGACCCGCAGACCCTCATCACCTCGTTCAATACCATCAATCACCCTGACCACCGCGCGGTCGGCCTTGCCACGCTGGACGCCATCTTCCCCGCCGCGCGCAATCACAACTACTTCCCGGAGTCGCTCGGCGACGGCCTGGCGCCGGTCTACGTCAAGCAGGTCTATCTGAGCGGCACCCTCGCCCCCGACACCTGGGTAGACGTGACGGAGACGTTCGAGCGCAAGATCGCCTCGCTGCGCGAGCATATGTCGCAGATCAAGGACATGGACGGCCTGGCGCAGCGGATGCGCGAGCGCATGCGGGCGGCGGAGAGCAGCGAAGACGCCCCCATCTACCGCGAGGGGTTCCGCGTCTTGAAACTGTAAAGGCTACCAACGCTCCGCATCTGGACAGCCCCGGTGGGTGGGTGTACAATAGGGTCAATCCTCGAATTCGTCACTCCACCCACCACTCCAATGCAAAGGAGCGCATCATGACCGCCTCAATAGACCAGCAGGACTATCGCATCGAGCGCGATAGTATGGGCGAGATGCGTGTACCGTCAAACGCTCTGTACGGCGCCTCGACGGCTCGCGCCATCGAGAACTTCCCCATCAGCGACCTGCGGTTCCAGCGTTCGTTCCTGCGCGCCCTCGGCCTCATCAAACTGGCCGCGGCCCAGGTCAACGAAGAGCTAGGACTGCTTCCCTCTGACAAGGCCCGTCTCATCGAAGCCGCCGCTCAGGAAGTGGCCGACGGCCAATGGGACGCGGAATTCCCCATTGACGTGTTTCAGACCGGCTCCGGCACTTCGACAAACATGAATGCCAACGAAGTCATCGCCAGCCGAACGCGCTCCATGGGCGACGGCAGCGTGCGCATCCACCCCAATGACGACGTCAACATGGGGCAGAGCAGCAACGACGTCATCCCGGCGGCCATTCATGTCGCCGCGCTGCTGGAAATCCACGAGGCGCTACTGCCGGCGATGGCCCACCTCCAGGAAACGCTGGAACGGCGCGCCGCCGAGACCCACGACATCGTGAAGACGGGCCGCACGCATCTGATGGACGCGATGCCAGTCCGTCTGAGCCAGGAGATTAGCGGCTGGGCGACCCAGGTTGCGCACGCCAGCCAGCGGCTCCAGGCGATGTACCCGCAGCTCGGCCAGTTGGCGTTGGGCGGCACAGCCGTCGGCACCGGCATCAACGCCCATCCCGAGTTCGGCAAGCGCATCGCCGCCCGGCTCGCCGAGATGACCGGCCTACCGTTCGTCGAGGCCGACAATCACTTCGAGGCCCAGGCGGCCCAGGACACGGCCGTCGCGGTCAGTGGACAGCTCAAGGCATATGCCGCCGGCCTGACCAAGGTCGCCAACGACCTGCGCTGGATGAACAGCGGGCCGCAGGCCGGCCTGGGCGAGATCGCGCTGCCGGCGCTCCAGCCTGGCTCGTCCATCATGCCCGGCAAGATCAACCCGGTCATCCCAGAGGCGACCATGATGGTCTGCGCCCAGGTGATTGGCAACGACGCGACCATCACCATCGCCGATCAACTGGGCAATTTCCAGTTGAACGTGATGCTGCCGGTCATCGCCTACAACCTGCTCCAGTCGGTCGAGTTGCTGGCGAGTGTCTCGCGCGTCCTCGCCGACAAGGCCATCGCCGGCTTCACCGTGAACACGGCCAACATCGCCGACCTGGTCGAGAAGAACCCCATCATGGTGACGGCGCTCAACCCAATCATTGGCTACGACACGGCGGCCAAGATCGCCAAGCGCGCCTATGCTGAGAACCGCCGCGTCAAGGACGTGGCCCATGAGATGAGCGGGCTGTCCGCTGAAGAGCTTGACCGGCTGCTCGATCCGGCCGATCTGACCGAGGGTGGTATCAAGGGCGGTGGTGGTGGCGGATAAGCCACAAGGGGAGAAACCCGACGATGAGCCGAGTCTCATCCCCTCGTTCATGCGTCACGAGACCAGCGGGCGTCTACCGGATCGTCAGGCATCGGAGGAGATTCGAGTGCTTGGGCGGCGGGGGATGTCTCCCATTGCCACCCTGCTGATTGCCGCCGTGCTCATCATCTTCCTGGCCGGTCTGGGATACAGCGGCTGGCGCATCTGGAGCGCCTCAGGCAGACCCGCCGCGCCGCCCGGCTTCGTCGGCGAACCGACGGTGCGGCCCACCCTGCCAGTGCTCGCCCCGCCCAAAGCCACGGCGACACCGCCCGGCCCGGAGCCAACCGCCGGCCTGCCGCCTGTACCGGGGCGCGAGCAGCGCGGCGCGGAGGGCGGCGCCGAGACCCCGGCGGCGATCGGCTTGCCGGCGACGCAGATCCGTACCACAAGCCCGACCGCTACTCCGCCGCGCAGCGGTCCCAGTGAGACGCCGCGGCCATCGGCGACGCCCTACCCGACACCGCCCCTGATGCGCCCCAACGGCCCGCTGATTCGCGCTGGGCGCCTGGGGCCAGGGGGGATGGGAACACCGGATGCCCTGCTCCAACGCTTCCGCGCGGCGCGCATCGAGCCGGTGCCGGTGGCCTATCCAGTGTTTGGGGCCGGCGATTGGCGCGGGGCTGACGATGTGAGTGGGCAACTCTGGGTCGGCTGGGATGACACCCAGCTGTACCTGCTCGTGGAAGTCACCGACGATGTGTTTGTCCAGGAAGGGGCCGGGTTGCTGCTCTACCAGGGCGACGGCGTGGAGTTGCAGTTTGATGCGGACCTGGCGGGGGATTTCACCAGCCGCGTCTACAACAGCGACGATTGGCAGATTGGGTTCTCCCCCGGCAACTTGAATACCGCCAACCCACGTTGGGAGTGGTGGGTGTATCGAGGCGCCCCGGGACCCGGAACGCCGACGATGACAGCGGCCAAGACCAACGACGGCTACATAATCGGGACGGCGATCCCCTGGACGTTCCTGCAAACTGTACCCAAGCCGGGCGCGGTGTACGGGTTCGCCGTCAATATCGCCGACAATGACTCACCTGGAACGCTCCAGGTGAAATCGCTCGTCTCCACCTCGCCGGTCCGCCAGCTCAACGACCCGACCAGTTGGGGGACACTACAGCTCGTGGGCGACAAACAATGAACAATTCGACCCTATTCGCTCAGGAGGCAGCAGACAAGCCATGAAGAAGGGACGCACGGTCTTACAGGCCAAGCGATACGGCATTAGCACCTGTGACGAGGATACGACGCTGCTGGCGGTCGCGCAGCGCATGACGGCTGAGGAAGTCGGGGCATTGGCGGTCGTTGACAAGGACGGCTACCTCAAGGGCATCATTACCCGAACCGACTTGCTTCGCGCCCATCTTGATCACGACGATTGGACCACGCAACTCGTCCGCGACAGCATGAAATCCGATGTTCTCACCGTGAAGACAGACACTCTACTCTACGACGTGGCGCGAATGCTCCTCGACAATCATATTCACCGCATCATCGTCGTTTCCAACGAGAACGGCAAGCAGCGGCCCGTCGCCGTCATCTCGGCGTCGGACCTGCTCTATCACATGATTCGGGATGCGTAGGGGGTACGGCTGTCGTCCAGCGGCACAAAAAAGCCGACTCAAGTCGGCGCTACAACGGGTAATCCGCTCCTGTAGCGCCGACTTCAGTCGGCTATGCAACGGGACAATCTCACGAAATTGTCGCGCCGACCTCCGTCGGCATTGCCGGCTCCTCGTTCGCCATCCTGTAGCGGCAGCAATCATCGCCGGCCGGCGCGTGCTTCACCCGCACCAGGGTGCGCCCTAGCACGCTCTCCAGCAGCGTTCGGTCCAGCTCGCAGACCTCCGGATGGTGCGCTGCGACATGACGGTACGCGCAGTTGCACACTTCGACGCCTGGCATCTCGCTGTCGTCCGTGACGCGGACGCGGAAGCCTTCCGCCGCCATGATCTCTTCGATCTGGATGAGGCGCTCTGCCAGGGGCTTTCCGGCCAGCTCCGCCAGATGCGGCTCCGCGAGGTCGCCAGCAATGTCCTGGAGAATGCTGCGCGCCTCCTGCGGGCCGTAGTGTTCCTTGATCTTCGCCAACACACGCTCAGCGAGGATGTGATACGCCTTGGGGAACAGCTCATCGGCGGCCGGTGTCAGGTGGTAGACGTAGTGCGGCCGGCCGACACGGCCACGCTGAACATCCGTGGCGACGAGCTTTCGCTCCTCGAGGATGCTCAGATGGTGGCGAACGGTCATCGGGGTGAGGGCCAGCGCTTCCGCCAGCTCCTCGACCGTTGCGTGACCGCGAGCCTTCAATATCTCAACGATGGTCTGACGGGTTTCTTGCACGGCTGCACACCTTTCCCTGGGAATTATTATAGTCCATATCATCGTAATCGTCAATGCGAGCCGTGTTTTTGTTTGACGGAGTGGGACGCGGCGACTAGAATCTAGGTGTACCCGATTTCCCATTGTCAGAAAGGATAGCAGCTATGGCCTTCCAGCTTCCCCCGCTCCCGTACCCGTATGACGCGCTCGAGCCTCACATTGACACGATGACGATGCAGATTCACCACGACAAGCATCACCAGGCGTATGTCACCAACTTGAACAATGCCATTGCCGGCAAC
The DNA here is from genome assembly GCA_046328535.1 of Anaerolineae bacterium. Taxonomy (GTDB): domain Bacteria; phylum Chloroflexota; class Anaerolineae; order Epilineales; family JAHCIE01; genus JBDHWG01. The sequence continues at coordinate 48,205 of JAXLWJ010000034.1, read as the reverse complement.
GCCGAGCTTGAGGCGATAAGCATCGAGCAACTCCTTGCCAGCCTCGACAAGGTTCCTGAGGGCATCCGCATGGCCGTGCGCAACAACGGCGGCGGCCACGCCAACCACACGATGTTCTGGGAGATCATGGGGCCGAATGGCGGCGGCGCGCCGAGCGGCGCCCTCGGCCAGGCGATTGACGCAGCGTTCGGCAGTTTCGACGCCTTCAAGACGCAGTTCGCCGACGCGGGAGTCAAGCGTTTTGGCAGCGGCTGGGCCTGGCTCGTCAACGACGGCGGCAAGCTCGCCATCGTCAGCACGCCGAACCAGGACACCCCCTTGATGGAAGGCAAGACGCCGATCATGGGCGTTGACGTCTGGGAGCATGCCTACTACCTCAAGTACCAGAACCGCCGGCCGGACTACCTCAACGCCTGGTGGAACGTCGTCAACTGGGACGAGGTCGCGCGCCGCTACAAGGGATAGCCACGTTTGCGCTCAAAACATGATTGTGGCCGACATTCCACTGTCGGCCATCTTGATTTCACTGGAGGGTCTTTCCTGTGACCACACTGAAAGTGGGCGATCTCGCGCCTGACTTCACTCTCGCCGGCCACGACGGCGTCAAGTACACCCTCAGCGAGCTTCGCGGCCAGCCTGTCGTGCTCGCCTTCTACCCGCACGACTTCAGCCCGACATGCACGCAGCAGCACGCCTGCGTCATGCGCGAACTGGCGCAGTTCAATACCCTGAATGCCCGCGTGTTCGGCATCAGCACGGATAGCGCCTGGGCGCACAAGGCCTACGCCGCGCAGCAGGGTATCACCTACCCGCTCCTCGCCGACTATTTCCCCCAGGGCGCGGTCGCCCAGCTCTACGGCGTCTTCGACACTGGGCGCGGGCGCGCCAACCGGGTCACGTTCGTGATTGACGCGACCGGGCATATCGCCTACATCCAGAGCAACGGCCTCGGCGATGTCCCACCGACGAACGACCTGATCGAGAGCCTCGCGGCGGCGCGGGCTTAGGGCGTAACGGGCGCGCCGGGGGAGGGATGCCATGCCGACCGAAATCAAGATGCCCCAGCTCGGAGAGAGCGTCCACGAGGGAACAATCACGCGGTGGCTGAAGAAGCCCGGCGACACCGTTCGGGCCTACGAGCCATTGCTCGAAGTCACGACCGACAAGATCACGAGTGAGGTCACCGCGCCCGCCGGCGGAACCCTCACTCGCATCCTTGTGCCTGAGGGCGCAACGGTCAAGATTGACACCACAATCGCCTTCATCGAAACGACGGCCGCCGCCGAGGCATCCCCGCCGCCGGCGCCGCCCGACGCCTTACCCAACGGAGAAACATCATCAAGCGCCGCCCGTCCGCCGTCGCCGCTTGCCATGCGGGTGGCTCAGGAACACGGCATTGACCCCGCCTCGCTGCGCGGCAGTGGCATCGGCGGGCAGGTCACGAAGGACGACGTCCTGCGCGCCGCGCAAGCGCGGGCGAGTGTCGCGTCTACGCCTGTGTCAGCGCCGCCCTTCACCCCGCCGTCACTGGACGCCGCACGCCCGCGCTCGCTGTCCGGCTTCCTGTCGCCCCGCGTGCAGATGTTGGCGCGGGAGTTGGGCGTCAACCCGGGCGAGATCATCGGCACGGGCCGCGATGGCCGTGTCACCGCCCGCGACGTGGAAGCCTTTGCCCAGCAGCCGACTCCGCCCGAGCCGCCAGCGCCGCCCGCCCTGCCCCCTGGCCCCGCGCGCCCCGACGCGCGAGACGAACTTGTCCCGCTCAGCCCGATGCGCCGCGCCATCGCCGAGCACATGCTCCTCAGCGAGCGCACCGCGCCCCACGTCACGACCGTCCACGAGGCGGACGTGACCCACCTGGCGCAGCTCTACCAACGCGAGCGAGACGGATTTCGACGGCGCGAGGGTTTCAACCTCACCTACACGCCGTTCTTCGTGCTGGCCGCCGTCGCAGCGTTGCGCGCCGTGCCGTCGGTCAACGTGTCGTTCACCAACGAGGGCATCATTCAGCATCGCGACATCGCCATCGGCGTCGCGGTCGCGCTAGCCGATGGCGGGCTGATCGTGCCGGTCATCCGCAACGCCGACGAAAAGACCCTCGTGCGCGTCGCCCGCGACGTGACTGACATGGCCGGACGCGCTCGGGCTGGCGGGCTAACGCCGGATGAGACACGCGGCGGCACGTTCACCATCACCAACCACGGGGTGTTCGGGAGCCTACTGGCGACGCCCATCATCCACCAGCCCCAGGCCGCGATCCTCGGCGTGGGCGCAATCCAGAAGCGCGTCGTGGTCGTCGAGACGGAGGCCGGCGACAACCTGGCCGTCCGCAACATGGTGTACCTGTCCCTGTCGTTCGACCACCGCGCGCTCGATGGCGCGGCGGCCGATCAATTCATGCAGCACCTGGTGCGCGAGCTTGAGCATGGGCGGTGGACGCTCTAATGAGAGGTGGGGCTGCTTGCAATTGCCATCCCCGACAAGCGGGACTATAATTACCCTTCTTAGGAAACGCCTCGCGGGGAGTTGTCGTGTCGGTTGAGCCACAAAACGAAGTGACGGCCGAGGTTCGCCAGCCGCACATGGGCCACGCCGCCCTGAATCTCGGTCGCGACTTGCTCATCGCCATCATCATTGGGGTCGCGCTCTTCGTCGTCGTGCGGCCCACGATCAAACACACCCTCGTGCAAGGTCAAAGCATGGAACCGACCTTCTTCGAGGGCGAGCGCGTGCTTGTCAACGCCCTGGCCTACCGCATCGGCCAACCCGGCCGCGGCGATGTGATCGTTTTCCATTGGAAGTATCGGCCCGATGATGAGCCGTTCATCAAGCGGGTCATTGGTCTGCCAGGCGAAGAGGTAGAGGTGCGGTCGGGGACGGTCTATGTCAACGGGCAGCCCATCGAGGAACCGTGGACGACCCGCCCGGCCAGCTACACCGCGCCCAAGGTCAAGCTCGGCCCCGATGAGTACTACGTCCTGGGCGACAATCGTGGCAACTCCAGCGACTCCCATGTATGGGGCGCGGAGCCGGCGGACCTGATCATGGGCAAAGTCTGGCTAACCATCTGGCCGCCGCGCGCCTGGCCCCTTCTGGGCCGGCTGTTCGGCGGCGCCCCATCGGGAGCGCGCACATGACACCCTCTGACCGCACCTCACCTCGTCGCCGCCCATCTCTCTGCCGCGCGACACACTGCCGATTGGTTGAGCTGTGAACGTCACAGTGCTAGGCGCCAGCTCGGTCGCGCCCAACCCGGGCGGCGCATGCACCGGCTTTCTCATCCAGACTGGCGGCTTGTCGCTGCTGCTCGACTGCGGCGTGGGTGTCGTCAGCAACCTCCAGCGCTACATCAGCTACCACGCCCTAGACGCCATCGTCATCTCCCACATGCACAGCGATCACTGCCTCGATCTTGTCACGCTGCGCTACTGCCTCAAATATGCCCCCTGGGCCGGCGCGCGCCGCCCCATCCCCCTCTTCCTGCCCCCCGGCGGACGGGCGATGCTGGAAGAAGTCAGCCACCCGATGCGCGAGCCGGACGTCGAGTTCTTCGACGGCGTCTTCGACATATGCGAGTACGATCCAGCCCAGAGTCTCAGTATCGGTCACATCCGCGTCACATTCACGCCCACCGTCCACTACGTGCCGTGCTGGGCCGTGCGCCTGGAGAGCGAAGGGCGCATCCTTGCCTTCTCCGCCGACACCGGACCGGCGGGCGATCTGGCGCCGATCGCCCACAACGCGCACCTCTTCATCTGCGAGGCGGCAGTGTATGATCGGGCCACAGAAACGGAGCAGTGGGGACACCTGTCGCCAGAGGAAGCCGCCACATACGCCCGAAATGGCGGCGTCGGGCGGCTTGTTCTAAGCCACACCTGGCATGGCTACGACCGCGTGGACATGGTCAATCGCGCGGCCGATGTCTTCGGCGGGCCAACGTCGCTGGCCGAGGAAGGCCAGGTCTACCAGGTCTGAAGGGTCATGGCAAATCTTGAGGCGGGCCACGGCGGCCCGCCCTTTTTGCGCGTATCTCCGTCGAAGAGACGTCTTCGCGGAATAACGACTCCGGCAGCGCGAGGAACAGTTCGGCGAAGCCTTCAGGAATGGCGATGTCGTCCAGGCCCTGGAACACCCCGCCCATGAGGCGGCCCGCCACCAAGAAACGGCAGTCCTGCTGACGAATGGCCGCCAGGGCCGCATCGCGCCCCGTTGGGCCGCCGTAATAGCGCGGGGCGACCAGGCGCACCGCCGTATCGTAGCCTATCACGAACACGCAGCCGGGGTACAGCTGGGCCTTCGCCACGAACAGGGCGGCGCGGGAGAGGATGACGCTATAGCGCCAGCGAAACTGCGCCAGCCGCCGCTCGATCTCGGCGTAGCCAAGCGGCGCCTTGTCGGCATTCAGAACTGGCAGCTCGAACAGCAGCGGCAGCCCCAGGGCTTCGGAGGCCGCCGCGGCCAGCCGCTCGTGACCCACGTGGAGCGGGTTGAATGCCCCGGAGAGTATCGCCGCGTCTGTCATCTCCGCATCCGGGTATAGCTCACCCTCCGGCGTCACCAGGACCGTCGTCAGTTCCCCCGCCAGGAGCTGCGAGATCGGATCCGCGACCGCTTCGGTGAAAGTAGCGATGGCTTCGCCTTCGAGAAGGTGGAGCGACACGGGAACGGCCACCCCGTAGGCGTCGGCCAGGGCGCGCAGCGCCAGCCGGCTGACCACATCCTCCTCCTCGACCCGCCCCCGCGCCCCCTTGGTCATCGCCAGCGAGTACAGCGTCAGCAGCGACGGGCCTTGCACGGCAATCCAGCAGTGATCGGCGCCCCGCCGCGCCCGATCCGTGACGAGCGCCCCTGTGCAGGCCAGCCCCAGACACTCCTCTCGGCCGTCGGTCAGGGTCAACGCCCGGCGATACGCTGCCAACGCCATCCCGGCCGCCGTCGCCGCAGAGACCATCTTGGTGGGCGGCTGGCCTAGCAACGCGGCGAGGGAGGTCGGCGCGTAGCGATCGGTGGCTTCGAGCAACGTGCGCGAGGAGCCGGGTACGGCGTGCAGCCACGCCAGCAGCGCGCTGCCGGCGCCGGCGAACTCGTACACGAGACGAATGCCCCGGCTGTGGATGCCCTCGATCGCGAGTTGTAGCTCAGCGTCCGGTTCTATCATACGTGTCTCAAGGTTGCCGTTCGGGGTCGCCTTGCACCGTCGCACTGCACACGTCGAGCCACTCTAGCATGGCGCGAATCTGCCCCAGGCGAAACTCGAGCACGAGCCAGTCAAACGGGCGCATGGCGCGGATGCGCTCGGCTTCGTCCGCCAGGTCGTCCCGGCTCGCCGCCAGCAGGGTACGCTGCCCACCGATAAGCCTATCCACCACGTCCGGCCCGAGCTGGCGCGCGAAGTAGAGCTTCGCCAGGAATTCCACGCGCAGGTCGCGGCCGTGGGAGACGGGCGCGCGTACCCACGCCTCGAAGGCGTCGCGGCCGGCGTCCGTAAGATGCAGCAGGCGGCGCGCCGGCCGCGACGTCTGCGGCGCGTACACCGCCTCGACATAGCCAGCCTCTTCCAAGCGGCTCAACAGCCGGTACAGTTGCGGCTCCTTGAGCCGCCACACCAGGCCCAGGTCACGCGCGGCGGTGAGCTGCTGATAAAGTTGGTAGCCATGTATCGGGCCATCGCGCAGGAACCCGAGCAGGGCGTGTTCGGTTGTAAGCGGCTGCTTGACCATCGGACTCATGCTCGCCTCCAGTACGCCACCTGCTGCAATTGTGGCGGGAAACGCCGCCCGTGTCAACCAGATAGCCCATTTTGCGCGCGCGCCGACTTCGGATATAATATAGCTCTACTCATTTGATGAGTATCCGGCCGGCGGTACTGGCTCGATGAAAGGCGTTCCATGGCTCAGACAGCTCTCCCCCGCGTTACGTCAACGCGCGTTGCGCCACGCCGGACGTTTCGGCGGCTCTGGCCCGGCTGGCCGCTCTTCATCGCCAGTCTCCCGATGCTCGCCTTCCTCGTCATTCCGCTTCTCGCGCTGCTCCTGCGCGTCGCCCCGGCTGACCTGCTCGCCAACCTGCTCAATCCCGAAGTGTCCCAGGCGCTCTGGCTGAGCATCCTTACCGCCTCCGTCACGACCAGCGTCATCCTGTTCGCCGGCACGCCCCTGGCCTTCCTCCTCGCCCGCTACTCCTTCCGCGGCCGCACCGTTCTGGAAACGCTGGTGGACCTGCCGATGGTCCTGCCGCCGGCCGTCGCCGGCATCGCCCTGCTCCTGACCTTCGGCCGGCGCGGCCTTCTGGGCCAACCCATGTCCGAGTTCGGAATCGAGGTCGCGTTCACGCCCGTCGCCGTCGTGCTGGCCCAGATATTCGTCGCCGCCCCCTATTACGTCAAGTCGGCGATGGCCGGTTTCGTTGAGGTTGACCGAGACTTGGAACAGGCCGCCGCGACTGACGGGGCAGCGAACCGCCACGTCTTCCGCTACGTGACGCTACCGCTGGCCGCGCCGGCGCTGTTCGGCGGGGCGGTCATGGCGTGGGCGCGGGCGCTCGGCGAGTTCGGCGCGACAATCATCTTCGCCGGCAACCTGCCCGGCCGCACGCAGACGATGCCGCTGGCGATCTATATGGGGTTCGAGATGCACCTGAACGTCGCCCTGACCCTGGCCGTCATTCTGCTGGCCCTGTCGTTCGGCGTCCTGTTCATGGTCAAGCGCATTCTCAAGCAGCGCGTCGGGCTTTTGTAGGGCCGGTGAATAAACAATCACGGCGATCGACTCACTTCTTCACACACAATTGTTGCCCTCAACCGCCATCTTCCATATAATGAGACTATCGCAGGATGGAGGCGTTGTGTATCCGCGATTCAACCTCTGGATCGAGGTAGACGGCGACGTGGCGCTCAGCGCGTGGCGGGTGGCCCTGCTGGAAGCCGTCGCGGAGACAGGCTCCATCAGCGCCGCTGCGGAGCGGATGAACATCGGCTACCGCCAGGCATGGGCCAAGATCCGCGAGTGCGAAGAATGCCTCGGCCTCGCCTTGATTGAGACGACGGTCGGCGGAACGGGCGGCGGGGGCGCGCAGCTCACCGCCGCCGGCCGCGACCTGGTGACGAAGTACCGCGCGTTTAGCGCCGGGCTGGACGAGAGCATCCGCCACCGTTTCCGCGACGTTTTCGGCGCGGACGATGGTGATCAGCTGATGGCGACGCTCCACGACGGCGGCCCCAATGCGGCTGATGTGTCGAAGGAGCGCACCCCCGAAAGCGGCGGGCGCGAATAGAGTGGGATGGCGGGCTTTTATTTTTTGTGACCGTTGTGCTGGAAACGCATAACGCCGCGCGTGTCAGCGCGACATCGAGATGGGTTGCGACGAGGAGCGGACGGTGCCTGAATCCAAGTGGCCGATGATTTCAGTGGACGAGGCGTTCGCCACCGTGATGCGCTTTGCCCATCCCTTGCCTCCCAGGGCCGTGCCGCTGATGGACGCGCTCGACCGCACACTCGCCGCCGACGTAAGCGCCGACGAAGACATGCCGCCGTTCCGAGCCTCAACAGTGGATGGCTTCGCCGTCCTTGCGGAAGATCAGGAGCCACAGCGCCGCCTGGTTGGCGAGCAGACGGCCGGTCGCCCGGAGAACATCGTCGTCACGCCGGGCACGGCCGCGCGCATCACCACCGGCGCCCCCGTACCCGATGGCGCGAACGCCGTCGTCATGGTCGAGCAGACGGAGGAGCGCGACGGCTGGGTGTGGCTGCGTGGCGCCGCTCTCGCGCCCGGCGCCAACATTCGCCCCATCGGGCAGGATATCCGGCGCGGCGAGGTTGTTCTGCGCGCGGGGGCGCTTCTCGGGCCGGCCGAGCTAGGCGTCCTTGCCACCCTGGGCCGCGCCGAAGCGAGTGTGATCCCGCCGCCGGTTGTGGCCGTACTCTCGACAGGCGATGAGCTTGTCGAGCCGGGCATCCCGCCCGGAGCGGGCCAGATCCGCGACAGCAACCGCTACACGCTCATGGCGGCGATTCGCCGCCTGGGCGCGCTGCCCCTCGACCTGGGCATCGTCGAGGACAGGCAGGGCGACCTGGAGAGGCGCGTCGAGCGCGGCCTCGCCGAAGCCCACGTCCTCGTCAGCAGCGGCGGCGTGTCCATGGGCCATCTGGACCTGGTCAAGCCGCTTCTCGAACGGCTAGGTACGGTGCATTTCGGGCGGGTCAACATGAAGCCGGGCAAGCCGCTGACCTTCGCCACGGTCGGCCCGACACTGGCGTTTGCCCTTCCCGGCAACCCGGTCTCGTCCCTGGTCGGCTTCGAGCTGTTCGTGCGGCCGGCGATCCGCCGCATGCAGGGACGCGCGGAGGGGGAACGGGCCACGGTGCGGGCGCGCCTGGCTCACCCTGTTCGGCATGATCCGGAGCGCACGGAGTTCCAGCGCGCAATTGTCCAACGCAACGCCGATGGCTACACCGCCGCGACAACGGGCTTCCAGGGTTCCAGCCGCCTGATGTCCATGGTGGGGGCGAATGCGTTGCTCGTGCTGCCCCACGGCGCCGGTGACTACGCCGCCAACGATGAAGTTGACGTTCTGCTGTTGACCGAATGATACGACACCCCTGTGTTGTCGAGGAGAGAGGTGACTATGCTTGCCCCCGTGGCGCTGCACGAGACAACGAACGGCCTTCATGACCGCTTTGGCCGACATATCAATTATCTTCGCATCTCCGTGACAGATCACTGCAACCTGAGATGCGTCTATTGCATGCCGACCCACGGCCTGACGTTCGCCCCGAACCGCGAGCTGCTCACGGCCGAGGAAATCGAAATCGTTGTGCATGCGGCGGTCAAGAATGGCTTCCACAAGTTCCGCCTGACCGGCGGCGAGCCGACGGTCCGCCCCGACATTGTGGACATCGTGCGCCGCATCGCGCGCACGCCAGGCGTCGCCGATCTCTCGATGACCACGAACGGCATCCGTCTCACCAACCTGGCCGAGGAGCTGAAGGCGGCCGGCCTCAACCGCGTCAACGTCCACATTGACACCCTCAACGCCGCGCGGTTGCCCGCCTTGATGCGCTGGGGCAAGCTCGAAAAGCTGTGGGCCGGGTTGGAAGCCGCCGAACGCGCCGGGCTGAAGCCCATCAAGGTCAACTGCGTCGTGACGCGCGGCTACAACGAGGACGACGTGGTGGATGTGGCCCGGCTCGCCGTCGAGCGCGACTGGGGCATCCGCTTCATCGAGCTGATGCCGCTTGGCGGTGGCGCCGAAGCCCAGGTCGCCATTGACCGCTTTGTCCCGACGAGCGAGACGAAAGCGCGCATCGAGGCCGCGCTCGGCGAGCTGACGCCCCTCCCCAACCGGGATGCCTCCGACGAGTCGCGCAACTATCGCCTGCCAAACGGACGCGGGAGCGTCGGCTTCATCAGTCCGGTGAGCGAGCCGTACTGCGACACGTGCAACCGCATGCGCCTGACGTCCGACGGCAAGTTCCATCTCTGCCTGCTCCACGACGCCGAGATTGACATCAAGGCCGCCCTGCGCAGCGGCGGCGGGCCGGCGGAGGTCGAGGCTCTGCTCGCGCGCGCTGTCAGCGCCAAGCCCACGGGTCATGCGTTGCGGCGCGGCGTATACACCGAAGACCGGAGGATGCACCAGATCGGCGGCTAGTTTACAAGTTTGACATTCATTGCTATAATATTAGACACGGCGCGGTAATAGCATTGCCGCGCCATGTTTATGTCAATATAGGAGCAGGTGGCGTGCCACTTCAGCCATTGTCCCAGTACTCCGATACGCCGATCTACAACATCAAGGCTGTTGAGCAGGCCACCGGCGTCGCCGCCTCGACGTTGCGCGTCTGGGAGCGCCGCTACGGCGTGCCGACCCCCAACCGCAGCGACACCGGCTACCGCCTCTACTCAGAACGCGACATCGCGACGGTCACCTGGCTCAAGGGGCAGCTCGACGAGGGGCTGACCATCAGCCAGGCCATCGCCCGGCTCGAGGCCCTGCGCACGGGCGGCGAGGAGCCAGGCGTTGCCATCGGCTGGGCGCACGCGGCGCGGCCGCCCTCGGGGCTGCGCTCCCTGCCCGTCCTTCAGGATGCCCTCGTCACCGCCCTGCTCGACTTTCACGCTGTCCGCGCCGACGACGTGTTGAGCGAGGCCTTCGCGCTGTACCCTGTGGAGGCCGTGGCGCTATCGCTCATCCAGCCAACGCTGGTCGAGATCGGCGAAGGCTGGCATCGCGGCGACGTGAGCGTGGCCCAGGAGCACTTCGCCTCAGCGTATCTGCGCGCCAGGCTCGACAACCTGTTCAACCAGGCCCTCCACAATGGACGCACCCCCAGCGTCGTCTGCGCCTGCGTCCGCGGCGAGATGCACGAGATGGGGCTGCTGATGCTCGCCCTCTTCCTGCGGCGGCGCAACTACAACGTGCTGTTCCTCGGCGCGAACGTCCCAACGGAGCAAATCGTCCAGGCCGTGCAGCGGACCCGCGCCTCTGTGGTATGCGTCTCGGCCTCGACACCGGAGACCAGTCAGACCGTCGTGGAGGTGGCGCGAGCGGTCAATGCCCTCGCGGCGCCCCATCCGCTCTTCGGCTACGGCGGGCGTGTGTTCAACGCGAACCCCGCGCTGCGCGAGGAAATCCAGGGCGTGTTCCTCGGCGAAGATGCTCTCGAAAGCGCCGAGCGGGTCGTGCAACTTCTCCAAGACTGATACGCGCCAGGGCAATACTCGCTCACAAGCGCTGAATGAGGTGAATCGCGCCCGCCTTGAACGAGGCGATTATCGCCTGGCCGGGGGCGAGGCCAAGCTCCTGTGCGGAGCGCCGCGTCACCAGCGCCACCAGCGGAAAGCCACAATCGAGGCTCACCCGCACCTGCGCCCCGGCCGGCGCGAGCTTCGTCACCCGCCCCAGCAGACGGTTGCGGGCGCTGCTCCGCCCGGTCGGCTCTGCCGGCAACAGCGTCACATCCTCCGGCCGCAAGCACACCAGGACTTCGCTTCCTTCGGCGGCCGCGCCGACAGCCTCCAGCGCCACGCCCTCCACATCCACGGTCAGTGTCCCCTCATCCTGCGCGACAACGCGCCCCAGCGCCACCGTCTCCACCCCCATGAAGCGGGCGACCGCCGGATCGGATGGCTCGCCGTAGACCTCTTCCGGGGCGCCGACCTGGAGCAACTGCCCACCGATCATGACGCCGAGCCGGTCGCCCAGGCTCAGGGCCTCGTCGCGGTCGTGGGTGACCAACACTGTGGTCACGCCGGTTTCCTCGATCACCTCCGCCAGCCCTTCGACAAGCGCCGCGCGTGTCGGCGCATCCAGGGCCGAGAACGGCTCGTCCAGGAACAGGACATCCGGCGCGAGGGCGAAGGCTCGCGCCAGGCTCGCCCGCTGCGCTTCGCCGCCGGAGAGCGTCCGCGCCGAGCGCCGCGCCAGGTGCGCGATGCCAAAGCGGGCCAGCCAGCGATGAACCTGCGCCTGTACTTCGGGGCCGCGCTCGCCCCGCAGCTTCAGGCCCAGGGCAATGTTGTCCTCGACCGACATGTTGAGCAGCAGCGACTCCTGAAACACGACGGCCAGGCGTCGGCGCAGGCGCGTCAGCTCGCCGCCGAAGTTCACCCGCTCCCCGTCCAGCCACACCTCGCCGGAGGTAGGCGGCAGCAGCAGGGCGAGGACGAGCAGCAGTGTGCTCTTGCCGGCGCCATTCGGCCCCATCAGAGCAAGAGTCTCGCCCCGCGCTACGGACAACGCCGCCACGTCGAGATGAGTCTGTCCGTCGCGCTCGACGCGCAGCCCCTCGACACGCAGAATCTCGGTTCCGCCGGCGGTCAAGACGTCGTCCTCAGCGAGGGCGCTGCTGCTGCTGGAACGCCGTCAGCACGGCATTGACAGCCACCATGATCAGGAGCAGCACCAGGCCCAGCGCGATCGCCATGTCGAAGTTGCCCTTCGACGTCTCCATCACGGTGGCCGTCGTTAGCACGCGCGTCTGGCCCATGATGTTGCCACCGACCATCTGCGACGCGCCCACCTCCGAGATGACCGCGCCGAAGCCGGCCATGACCGCCGCCAGTAGCGGCAGCCGCGCTTCCATCGCCAGCAGCCAGATCGTCTGGACGCGGTTCGCGCCCAGGGCGAGGATTTGCAGCCGCAGCTTCGGGTTGAGCGACTGAATGGACGCCAGCGTCAGACCCGTCACCACCGGAATGGCAATCACGCACTGGGCAAGCACCATGGCCGTCGGCGTGTACAGCAAGTGAAAGTAGCCGAGCGGCCCGTTGCGCCAGAGCATGATCGTCACGAACAGGCCGACGACCACCGGCGGCAGCCCCATCCCCGTGTTCACCAGGCCCACGACGGCGCGCCGCCCCCAGAAGCCGCGGAGAGCCAGGTAGATCCCCAGCGGTATCCCGATGAGCAGGCTCAGCAGCGTCGCGGTCAGGGAGACCAGCAGCGACAGCCCGATGACCTGGTAGAGGTCGGGGTCAAACGTGATGAGCAGCCAGACGGCCCGCGCCGCGCCCTGGAAGACGAGATCCATTTAGGAGCCCACCTGGTCGTCCGTCTTGCCGGCGTCGGGAATGAAGAGCTGCTGGCCGTACTTGTCCACGCCGAACTGACCGATGACCTTCTGCGTCTCCGGCGCGACCATGAAGTCGGAGAACGCCTGGGCGCCCGCGGCGTTGATCTTGCCCTTGCTGGGGTTCACCTGGATGACGTGGTAGATGTTGAGCAGCGGCTTGTCGCCCTCCACCATCGGCGCGAGCTTTAGCCCGCTCTTGCGCGCCAGGTAGGTCGCGCGGTCGGTCAGGGTGTAGCCCCCCTTCTCGTCGGCGACGCCGAGCGTCGCGCCCATGCCCTGCCCCGTCTCCTGGTACCACGACTGCCCCTTCGGCACAGCGCCCGCCTGACCCCACAGCTTCTTGTCGAGGGCGTCCGTTCCGGAGTTGTCGCCGCGGCTGACGAACAATGACTGCGCAGCGCCGATCTTCTTGAGCGCGTCCACGATGGACGTCGTCCCCTTGACCTTTGCCGGATCGTCAGGGGGGCCGATGAGCAGGAAGTCGTTGTGCATCACCAGGCGGCGGTTGAGGCCGTTGTTGGCGTCCATGAACTTCCTCTCGGCGTCCGGCGAGTGTACCAGGAGCACATCCGCCTCGCCGCGCTCGCCCATCGTCATCGCCTGCCCCGACCCGACCGCGACCGTCTTCACATTGTAGCCGGTCTGCTTCTGGAAGAGCGGAATGAGCACGTCCAACAGGCCGGAGTCCTGGGTGCTGGTCGTCGTCGCCAGGATAAGCTCCGGAGTCGCCGGCCTGGCCCCGGACTGGGCCGCTGCGCCGGCCGTCGCGGCCGTCGTGGGAGACGCCGCCTTCGGCGCAGCCGTGGGCGCAGCGGGCGCGGCCGGGGCAGCAGCCGGGGTGGACGCGCCACCGCACGCTGCCACGCCTAGCACAAGCAACATCAGTCCAACCCAACGCCATGCTCGCCAGTTCATGATTTCTCCTGTTCGTGATTTGGGGATTGTTCGTTCCATAATAACCACGTTTCCCGGCCGCTCTCCTCGACGTCGTAACCGCCCAGCGTCTTGAGCACGCCTTGAAACTCCGCGCCAGACAGCGTGGCGACGAGCTTGGTCATGGCCTCGCTGCCGTAGGCGCTCGCCGGGACGACGAGGTCATACGGCTCCTGGGTCAGCGGCACAAAGCCGAGGCCAGCCGCCTGCGCGGCCGCGAATATACCCAGGCCCAAATTCGCCGCGCCGCGGGCCACGGCCTCGGCGACCGCCAGGTGCGTATCTACGACGTGGTCGTAGCAGGCGATCTCCTCGGCGCCGCCGCCGAGCTGACGCAGGCGCAGGTCGAGCAGCAGCCGCGTGCCAGACCCTGGCTGGCGGTTCACCAGCCGCACATCGGACCGCGCCAGGTCTTCCCAGCCGCCGATCCCCAGCGGATTGCCCGTCGGCACGATCCACCCGACCTGGCGAGTGGCGAGGCGAATCAGCACCATCGGCTGCCCCGGCAGAACGTAGCGCACGAAAGGCACGTTGTATTGTCCGTCCGAGTCCATCAGGTGAATGCCGGCCAGGGACGCCTCACCCCGGCTCAAGGCCTGCAAGCCACCCATCGAGCCGACGAAGGTTGTGGTGACGGGGACAGGCGACGGCGGCCGCTGGACGAGACGCAGCAGGACTTCCACCGAGACATCGTGGCTGCCGACAAAGACGAGGCGGTCGAACGGCGGCTCCGGGATGGTCAGCATGTCGGACGTGTCGGACATGGCCCGCCACCGCGCCAGAGCGACGCCGAACGCCGCCTCGACTTCCGACGGCGAGTGGCCGCGCGACAGCGCGTCGAGGAGTGTCCGCTCGAACTCGTTGACGAGATGCGCCTGGCGCAAGGCCGGCGCGATGTGGGGCGCAACGTCAGCGACATGGGTGCCGCCGCCGCGTCGGCCCGTCAACAGGCCCTCCCGCTGCAAGGCGGCGTAGGCGCGGGCTACCGTCCCCGGCGTGCAGCCTAGCGCCTGGGCCAGGGTGCGAACAGGCGGCAGCGCCGAGCCAGGCTGAAGACGCTCAGCCGCGATTGCCTGGCGGAGCTGTCGCGCCAGCTGGGCATAGTACGGCTCTGGAGACGCCGAGTCGAGAACGAAGTGAAGGTCCACGAGCATCCTACCATCCCGAAATGTATCGGTACAAGTGTACAAGCCTGGCGGTAGATGTCAAGTTCAGGGGGGTGAAGGTGTGACGGCAAAAAGATGCCCTGGCCGGTGCTGTCTACAGCTCCAATCAGGGCTTCTTCACGCTATTCAGATGTAGTCGGCGCCGCGCATAGGGCTAGTAGCGTGGCCCGCGCGGCTTCCCCCGCGCACCCTCGGTCGATCCCTGACGGGCCTGCGCCTCGTTGACTCGGATCTGGCGATTGTCCAGGTTGTAGCCATCGAACAGACGAATGGCCTCGGCGGCCTCATCGTCCGTTGACATTTCAACGAACCCGAACCCGCGGACGCGGCCCGTCTCGCGGTCAACCGGCAGGTACACATCGAGAACACTGCCAGCCTGGCCGAAGAGATCACGCAGTTGATCCTCGGTGGTGCGGTACGCCAGGTTGCCTACATAGAGTTTCTTGCCCACGATGCACATCCTTTGGGGATGCTACGGCTCCCCACGTCCAAAGAGTCTGTAGATCCGCGTGTCCATTCCACCACCGAACCCGCCGAGGTATGCGCACCGAGGGCTAGTCGGCCAGGGACTGGGACCAACTTCCGAAAGCGCTCTACGGCTGCAACTATAACGCAAGACGCCCCCATCGTCAAGTAGCGCCGCAAGGCTTGCCCGCACGTGCGCAAGCGCCTATAATCGGCGTGTGCGGGATGACGGCAGATACGGGCGAGGAGGAGTCATGCGGGCAGGGATTCTCACGATCAGCACTCGTGGCGCGCGGGGCGAACGGCAGGACGAGAGCGGTCCGGCGATTCGGGAGATGATTCTGGCGGCTGGCGGCAAGGTCATCCAGGAGCACATCATCCGCGATAGCCAGCCCGACATCGAGGAGATCCTGTGCGCCTGGTCCGACGGGCATACCATGGACCTCATCTTGACGACCGGCGGCACCGGCTTCGCCCCCTCCGATGTCACACCCGAAGCGACCCGCATGGTCATCGAGCGGGAGGCGCCCGGATTGGTCGAGGCCATGCGCGCCGCCTCGCTGCGTGTCACGCCCTACGCCATGCTGTCGCGCGCCGTCGCCGGCATTCGCGGCCGAACCTTGATCATCAACCTGCCGGGCAGCCCGAAGGCAGTCCGCGAGGGCCTGGGCGTCATCCTGCCGGTGCTGCCCCACGCCATCGCCCTACTCCGCGAGACGCCGGGCGAAGACGAACGCCACGCAGCCCCTTCAGCCTAAGAAGCTTGACTCCCTCCCACAACGCACGTATGATAGTCGCGTGGAGGATCGCACGGATGCCTTTTAGCAACGTCAATGCGTCGGTGATGCTAGGAATGCTACAGGTTATGGTAGACAGGCTGCCCGAGTACCTGGACGGCCCGCACGTCTTTGCCGATGTTCGGCTGCTTACGATCGAGAACCTGCCCTACGCTATTCTCTCGATCTCAACAGTGCTGTGGCACTCCCTGGAGGTTCAGCGCCGCCAGGGCGAACTTAGCATAGACGATCACCTGTTGATTCGCGATATGCAGAAGCGGCTCGAAGATATCAAAGTGAAGTACAGCGCCCAGTACCAGGCCAAGTTGCGCAGTGAGCTGACCGGCCTCGTCGCCGCGTGGACCGCCGATGTGGACGCGGAGCGCGAAGCAGGCATGGCCGTGCGCGCGCTGCCCGCCGACCTGGAGCGCCGCCGCACCCAGATAGACCGCCTGCTCGAAAGCGTTGGCGCCGACATAGACGTAAGCGACCTGCGCCGCAAGCTGCGGACAGCCCCGGCCGCGCCTGGCCGCACCAAGCGGACACGCACGCCCACGCCCGTCGAAGAAGAATGAGCGGCGCCCGTCTTCAACGCAGGGCAACACAGTGCATCCTCTAGCGCCTCGGCTGGTCGTTCTGGCGCTCGTGGCCGGGATAATGTTCGGCCTGGTAACGGTCGGGTGGATGGGGTGGCCCGACGCTATCACGGAGGCCGCCGTCGCCGAGAAGCCCGCGGCGCAGAGTACGGCCATCCCGCTGCCGCCGACGATCCGCCCGGCCGGCCCGGCCAATCCAGCGCAGATTGCGACCATTCCGCCCCGTCCGGTGGCCCCAGGCGGCGCCCCGCCGGGAGCGCCGGCGGGCGCGACGCCCGCCGCTCCACCTGGCGCCTTGCCTGGGGCGCGCCCCGGTGTCCCACCAACGCTCCCGCCGGCGCCGCCGCAAATAGCGCCAACCGTCGGAGCGGGCGGCGGACAGCCAGCAGCGCCGACGGTTGGCGCGGCTCCCGGCGGGCCGCAGCCAGCCGGGCCGACGCCGCCATCGGGAACTGTCGGCGCCGGACCAGTCACGCCTAGCGCCGCCGCTGTGCCGCTTCGGACTCTCAGCGGCACGGTCACGAGCAGAACCGAGCAGAGCTTGGAGATCGAAATCCCAGATCGCGGTACGATCACAGTGGAGCCGCGACCGCAGACCGAGATTCGGCGCGATGGCGTCAAGACGACGATAGACTCGATTGAGATTGGCGACACGGCCACAGTAAGCATCAACGACGAGAACTTCCCGCTGGCGATCATCGTGTCCAGCCCGCTAGAGGCAACGGGGACCAGCCCCCTGTGGTACGTGTTGTTGGGCGTCGTGATGCTTGGGGTCACGCTCATGCTGGACAGCGACCTGCGGCGGAAGTTCATGGCCGCCCTGCTCGAACCATAGGGGATGCGACACACGCAACGAGGATAAGCGCCATGCCGGAAAACAAAGGCTCCACGTCAACCAGCGCATTCCATCCAACGCCGGGCGTCACGCCCGAGCAAACCGACAAGCTGATGACCGACGACATCCTGGACACCGCCGGGGTTGCCAAGAACCTCCCTCAGCGGGAGCCGCCGCCCCAGTCTGTGCTGGCGAACATCCCGCAGCCTGAGGCGACTTTGCCCGGCGTCGAGTATCGCACCCTTCAGGCGGCGCCGCCCCAGGCCGAGGATCAGCCGAACCGTGGCAAGAAGAAAGGCGGCGCTGACGATCCGTTCGCCTGGCTGGCGAAACGGGGCAAGTCAGACTCGAATGAGAAGTAGCCTGACACGGCTACCCTGTTAAGCGACGCCTCGTCGGACAGCCAGTCTGTCCGACGTTCTTTGTTGGGGACCCATGCGATTCTCCCTGCGCTTCAACAATGACCTGCCGCCCGCCGACTACGTGCGCCTCGCCCTGGCGGCCGAGGCGGCCGGCTTCGACCAGTTCTGGCTGAGCCACGACCTGTTCTGGCGGCACGCCTGGACCGTACTCGGCGCGCTCGCCACTGCCACCCGCCGTATCGAGCTTGGCACGTGCATCGTCAACCCGTACACCCAGCACGTCGCCGAGATCGCCATGGCCACCGCGACCCTGGACGAACTCAGCGGAGGCCGGGCCAACCTGGGCTTCGGCGCGGGCGCGGGCGATTTCCTGGCGTGGGTGGGCATCGAGCAGACGGCCCCGCTGGCCGCGACACGCGACGCCCTCACCGCGCTGTCGCTTCTGCTGGCTGGCGCGCGGCCGGCCGACGTTCTGCCTGACACCGCCGTGCGTCCGTCGTTGCGGCCGCCCGTGGCGCTCGGCCGCTGGGCGAGGGAAGCCTATCTGCGCTTTCCGAGCCGCCGCGTCCCCATCTACCTGGGCGCGATGAGCCCGCGCATGCTCCAACTAACCGGCGAGATGGCCGACGGCGGTCTGCCGCTGCTGTTCCCGCCCGAACACTACACCGAAGTCATGGGCTATATCACCGAGGGGGCGCGCGCGGCCGGCCGGGAGCCGGCCATGTTGACGTGGCCGCGTGCGTGTGGTGCTCCGTCTCCTCCGACAGGCAGGCGGCGCGGGCCGCCTTGCAAGCGAAGATCGCCTACTACGGTCACGCTCTCAGCCCGCTCATCCTCCAGCGCCTGGGGCTGACCCACGCCGACTTCGAGGAGATCGAGCGCGTCGCTCAGCGCGACGGGAATCTCGAAGCGGCGGCGGCGATGGTGACCGACGAGATGCTGCGCATCGGCCTGGTGGGGACGGCGCGCGACCTCATCCCACGGCTAGAGGGTCTGGTTGCGTCGGGCGCACAGCACCTGAGCTTCGGCCCGCCCCTCGGCCCCGACCCGCTCGAAGCCATCGAGGCGCTAGGCCGCGACGTATTGCCGCATTTCCGGAACGAGTAAGAGCCGACTGATGAATCTTACCGAATTGTCGCCGCAACCACGCTGGCGCTGGAGAGCCATCTCCAGCGCCTTTGACGGGCGGTGGAGTTGGCACTCCACCGCGAGCAGAATACGGCAATAATTACCGAACGTTCATCAGTCGGCCGGGCCTGATGGCTGGAGGGTCAAGACCTCGGCGCCGGCGGCCTTTAGCGCCGCCTCGCTGAAGCGCATCGGATGGTACTGGACGCTCTGCCACGCCTCGATCATGTCGCTGTAGTGCGGGCTGAGCAGCTGGCCCGATTCGCCCGTGGTGTGGATCGAGACGCTGTTTTCGAGGTTGCTCAGGTCAATCACCTGGCGATACGACGAGAGGGTGGAGATCGCGTACGGCTGGCGGAAGTTGAAGCTTGCCACGTCTACCGTCGTCCCGGTCCCCCGCGCCGCGATTGGTCCGCGGTTGAACAGGCGCTCTAGTGGCGCGATGCCGCTCTGGCCCAAGGGCAGATGTTGAAACGTCGCGGTGTGCAGCCGCCCCCACGTCCACTCCGTCGGCGCGTCGCCGAAACGCTTGCTCAACCCGTCCACCGCCAGTCCGAACGCCTTCGCCAGCGCGTCATCCCGCGTCTCGCGCTCCGCCGTCCCCTTGTCATCCCACCAGCTATTCTGCGGGTCGGCCAGCAGCCCCTCGACGGCCATGTGGTGCATCGAGCTTTCGGCCAGGTAGTCGTTGTACACACTCGACGGCAGCGCCTTGCCAAACACCCCCGTCAACAGCTCGACATACGTGGCTTCGACAATCGTCTGCCCGGCGCTATCTATGTCGGCGCGGCCGTCCCAGCCGCGCACCACTTGCAGGGCCTGCTCTTGCAGAGCACTGGACGGCTTGATCTGGCCCAGATACTGCGCCAGCTTTTGATTGAACAGGCTCGTCGTGTCGGCGTGCAGCGCCTTCATGTCGTCCATGGTGAGCTTCTGGCCCACCGCGAGCGCCCCATTGATGCGCTGGGCGCGGTAGGGCATCGTCCACTCGGCGCTGATGAAGTACGGGTAACTGTCGTCCACGACTTTGTTGTTCGCGGTGGCGATGTACCCCTGGGGCGGGTTGACGACCGTCGGCAGCTCGTCGAACGGGATATACCCCGTCCACTCATACTCGCCCGTCCAGCCGGGCGACGGCACGAGGCCGTTGCCCTTCGCCCGAATCGGCACCAGGCCGGGCATCTGATAGCCGATGTTGCCGTCCACGTCGGCGTACACGAAGTTCTGCGACGGCACGGCGAAGCCCCGCAGCGCGTCGCGAAACTCGGCGAAGTTCTGGGCGCGGTCTATGCCGATCATCGAGCGAAATAGTTCGTTCGGCTCGCGCGTCGCCGTCCACTGGAACGCCAGCGGCTGATCGAGGCCAGACACCACATAGTTGAGCAGCGGCCCGTGGCGCGTGCTGACGACGCGCAGCGTCTCATCCGGCTTACCCTTGACCTTGATGACCTCCTGCCGGACGTCCATCGGCAGCCACTGGCCCTGGTACTCGTACTGGGGCCGGTCGCCGTCGAGGCCGCGCACGTGCTCGATATACAGGTCCTGCACGTCGGGGCCGACATTCGTCACACCCCACGCGATGCGATTGTTGTGGCCGATGATCACCCCCGGCACGCCCACCAGGCTCGCGCCCACGACGTCGAAGCCGCCGCCGTGCAGCCCGACTTCCCACCAGACGGAGGGCAGACGGATGCTGAGGTGGGGGTCATCCGCGAGCAAGGGCTTACCGCTGGCCGTCTTCGTCCCGCTCACCACCCAGTCATTGCTGCCCACGCCGTCCTTGACCCCGGCCAGGAATGGCGAGAGGTTGGCGGCCACGTCCGCAATATCCGGATTGCCCAGGTCGCGGTACGCCTTGACGCGGTCGGGGACGATGAGCGGCGCGCCCGCCTGGTAGGATGGCATGAGGGTCCGCGCGGTGTCCTCGCCCAACAGAGCGATGATGCGGGCGCGCAGCAGCTCCGTCTCCCAGTTGCCGCCCAGGTCCCAGGCCATCATCTTGCCCCACACGAGGCTGTCAATGGGCTGCCACGGCGCTGGCTTGACGCCCAGGATCGTGAACTCCAGGGGCAGGTTGCCCTGGTGCGACTCGATGTAGGCGTTGATCCCTCGCGTGTAGGCGTCAAGATAGTCGCGCGTCGTTGGGTCCATGATGTCGAGGTCGCGCTGGGCTGCCTGGGTCACGCCCAGGTTGCGCAGGAAGCGGTCGGTGCTGAGGGTCGCGTCGCCCAGAATCTCGCTCAGCCGCCCGTGGCCCGTCCGCCGCTCCATCTCCATTTGCCACAGCCGGTCGCTCGCCTGAACGTAGCCCTGGGCCAGCATCAGGTCGTCCGCATTCTGGGCGTAGATTTGCGGCACACCCCAGGTATCACGGTAGACCGTTACCGGCGCCGACAGCCCGGCGACACTCAGCGTCCCCTGCGTCGGCGGCAGCGGACGCAAGGCGAACCACCAGGTGGCCGCGCCAACCGCGAGAACGACGACGGCGAATAGGGCAAGCAGAGTGTAGGCCAATGGGCGGCCCCAGCGTTTCATGGGTTGTCCTCGTAGCTTTCCGTTTCGGGCGGCGTCTCAGGCTTCGGCGCCTCAGCGGCAGCACGGCGCGCGTCTTGCTGCGCCTGGAAGTCGGCCTGGGTGACGAACGTCCCGCCCTGGGCCTCCTGGCTCAGAATCTCGTAGTTCGAGTCGAACGTGACCTCCGCGCGCATCAGGCGGAAGCACTTGTCGTCCATCATCTCCTTCGTCAGGGTGTAGCCGCCGCTATCCCAGTCCGGCTGCAAGTCGTTCTGGCGGTTGACACGCACGCGAACGATGCGGCCGCAATTGTTGCACCTGACGTAGAAGTAGATGCCCTCATCCGGCGGCGGCGACTTGGCGCCGAACAGCTTGCGCAAGAAACTCATGGCTCCTCTTTCTACAGGCCCGGCCTGATCACGTACCACAGGCCAAACAGCGCGAGAACGAAGACGGCGGCGACGGTGAGGATCGCCAGCGCGCGCTCGTGCTCGCGAGCCGCGACCTCGCGCAGTCCGAGCGCGAAGAACACGGCGATGGGTGTCAGGGCCGGGAACAGGTAGCGGCCCTGGAACTGAACAAACTTGAGGTTGTAGCCGACCAGCCCGGCGACGGCGCACACGATCGGCACGACCAGCAGCCACAGCGCCGGTCGGGGCCGCCGGCCGCTGATGATGAGCAGCGCCAACCCGACGGCCGCGAGAGCGGTCAGGCCGGCGAGCAGCCAGTAGACGCCGGCCGGGAACGGCGCGCCCATCCAGCCGAATATGCCCCAGAAGCTCTGGAACACCGTCCACGCGCCCTCGCGCAGCGCCCGCAACAGCCCGATCTGAGCGAGATACTGACTCATGCGGAGCTGCTCGCCGAAGACAATAGTGTCGTGGCGCGCCCACCCGAACGGGTCGCTCACGCCGTACATGTCCATGTTGCGCATGAACCACCACGCCGAGATGAGCAGCGCCCCAGAGTAGAGCATGGCGAGCGTCCCGACGGCCGCGCCCAATCCGAAGCGATTGCGCCGCCACCAACCGCCCAGTTCCGCCGCGGCAGGCAGCGCCACCGCCGGCAGATAGATCGTCGTCTTGGTCAGCATCGCCAGACCGACAAGGACAGCGCCGCCGATCACGAAGCGTCGCTGGCTGACACCACCCTGGAGGCGCGCGAGACTCAAGAGCAGAATCGCCGCCAGGATCAGCTCGGCCAGGGTATCGTTGTTGACGGCCGCCGTGATGGCGAGGCGCATCGGGAGGAAGGCCACCAGCCCCGCCGTCACCAGCGCCAGGGTGGGCATCTCTGGCAGCGCCCGCCGCGCGATGACGTAGGCCAGCCAGACGACGACCGCGCCGAGCAGCACGGACAGCAGGCGCAGGGCGATCACGACACCGCGGGCGCTCAGCGCGATATGCGCCAGCGCGTACACGGGCGCGGCGAGGACGTAGAACAGCGGCGGCTGGTGGCCCTCGTAGCGCAGGGCGTCTATGCTGGCATCGGGCGGGAACTTGCGCGCCTTCAGGTCTTCCAGGAGCGCGCCCTGGTAGTCGCCAGGCCCGAGGACAGGCAGTGACCGCGTCTCGACAATATGGCGGATGTAATTATAGTGGGCGGGTTCGTCGGGCGTTTGCCACGGCGGCGTGATGACCGCGTAGGCAGCCCCAAGGATAAGGTAGGCCGCGATAATCAGGCCAAGTAAGCGAGGCACGACCTTCTCAAAGAACTAGACCGAGTCCCATCTGGGACGGTTATATTTCAGGCAGGCGTCCGCGTTCCACGCGCGTCACGAATGCGCCCAGCGCCCCGTTGACGAAGCGCGGCGACGAGTCGCTGCCGTATGTCTTGGCAAGCTCGACCGCCTCGTTGATCGCCACTTTCTGCGGGGTCTCCAGGACGAGCATTTCGCACAGCGCCATGCGCAGGATGCCGCGGTCAATGACTGCCATCTGCTCGACCGGCCACTCCGGCGCAATCTCGCGGATGATGTCGTCCAGGCGCGGCTGCTTGTCCAGAATGGTATGGGTCAGGCGTCGGGCAAACTCAGCCACCTCAGCCGGTTCCCCTTCGAGATGGCGCGTCAAGACCTCCTCAGCCGGGTGGCCGACGAGGTCAGTCTCGTACAGCGCCTGGAGCGCCAACACCCTGGCCCGCCGGCGCGCCTTCACTCCCAGCTTCCTTCGGACTCCGGCGTGTGCGGCGAGACGTCGCGAATGTTGACATTGACCTCGCGCACCGGCATGCCGAGCATGTGCTCGATGGCCTGCGCCACCTCGTTCTGAATCCCAATACCGACCTGGCGCATGTTCGAGGCGCGCGAGACGACGACATTGACTTCGACGCCCACCGAGCCGTCGTGGATGATGGCCTGGACGCCTTCGCCACGCATGGGCCGGCCGTGCCCCTTCGCCACAGTGGCGAACGGACCAGGGGCCATGCGCTCAACCCCGGGTACGGACAGCGTCGCCAGGCGCACGATAGCCAGCAGCACTTGCGGCGCGATTGTGACCGTCCCGAGATTGCCCTCCATGTCACCTCCGTCGAGAGACGCTTGCTGAGGCTCCACTATGATGCTCGCTCCTCTACATTGCCAGGCCGCCATCAACCGAGATGACCTGCCCGGTGATAAAGCTCGCCTCGTCCGAGGCCAGGAACGCCACGATGTTGGCGACATCCTCGATCGTGCCGAGCCGCTTCAGCGCCGAGAGGTCCACCATGCGCTCGATGAGGTCTGGCGGCAGATCGGCCGTCAGGTCGGTGGGAATGTAGCCCGGCGCGACGGCGTTGACCGTGATGCCCCGCGACCCAATCTCCTTCGCCACCGACTTGGTGAAGCCGATGAGGCCGGCCTTCGCGGCGGAATAATTGGCCTGGCCGGCGTTACCCATGACCCCCGCGACGGAGGTGATGTTGATGATCCGCCCGCCCTTCTGCCGCAGCATCGGGCGCAACGCCGCCTTGGTGAGATGATACGGCCCCTTGAGATTGGTGTCCAGTACGATGTCCCAATCCTCTTCCTTCATCAGGGGCAGCAGGGTGTCGCGCGTCGTTCCGGCGTTGTTGACGAGGATGTCCAGCCGACCAAAGGCCGCCGTCGTCGCCTTCACCGCCGCCGTCGCCGCCTCCATGTCGCGGACATCACCCTGCACCGCCTGGGCCTTGCCGCCCGCTTCGGTGATCGCTGCCGCCACCGCCTCAGCCGCCGCCGCGTTGCTGTGATAGGTGAAGACGACGGCCGCGCCCTGCTGCGCCAGCCGCCCCACGATGCCGCGGCCGATGCCGCGCGAACCGCCGCTGACTAGCGCAACCTTGCCCGTCAAGTCCAGCATGTTACCCCCTCACCTCGGCGAGATAGTTGGTGATGTCGTCCGGCGTGCCGATGGCGCGCGCGTTGGTGTCTTTCACGATGCGCTTGACGAGGCCCGTGAGCACAGTACCCGGCCCCAGCTCGACAAAGGCGTTTACGCCCTGCTCAGCGAGATACTGCACGCTGGCTGTCCAGCGGACCGACGCGGTGAGCTGCTCGACCATCTCGGCGCGAATCTCGGCGACGCCGGACAACGGCACAGCGCGCACATTGCCGATCACCGCTACCGACGGCTCGCGCAGGGGCGTCGCCTCGACCGCAGGGTGGTATTCGTCGGCGATGCCGGCCATGAGGCTGGAGTGGGCGGCGATTGTCACCGCCAGCGGCATCACCTTGCGCACGCCGAAGGACTTGCCCACCTCGGCAAGCTGCGCGATGCCTTCGCTACGGCCCGACAGAACGACCTGGCCGGGCGAGTTGTAGTTGGCGACCTGCACGCCGTCCACGGCCTCAGCGAGCCGCTGCGCCGTCGCGTCGTCCACGCCAATCAGCGCCGCCATGCCGCCAGGGCTTTCCTGGCCCGCCTTCTTCATCAGGCGGCCGCGCTCGCGCACCAGCCGCAACGCATCCTCGAACGTCACAGCGCCGGCGGCCACCAGGGCGCTATACTCGCCCAGGCTGTGGCCCGCGCAGAAGGCGGGCGCCGCCAGGCTGCCGCCGGCCGCTTCTTCGAGCGCCCGCAGCATAGCAATGGATGCTGTCAGGATGGCGGGCTGTGAGTTGTAGGTGTCGTCGAGCGTATCCTTCGGCCCTTCAAAGCACAGCGTGGAGAGCGGGAAGCCCAGAATCGCGTCGGCGGTCTCGAACACGCCGCGCGCGGCGGCCGACTGTTCGGCAACTGCGCGGCCCATGCCGACCGCCTGCGCTCCCTGGCCTGGAAACAGCCAGGCGATAGAAGTTGTCATAGAAGTGCGCCTGAAAAAAGGGGAAGGTAACGCGCAACGCCTCCGGCTAGGACGGCATTATCCGTCGTGGGAGGCGTCGGCGTTGTTAGCTGTTCTTGTCCATGTCAATCACCTGAACGCCCTTGTAGGTGCCGCACTCAGGGCAGACCGTGTGGGGGCGATGCAGGCTGTGGCACTGGGGGCATTCCACGAGGTGGACGGCGGTCAGCGCGTCGTGGGAGCGCCGCTTGTCGCGGCGGGCCTTGGAATGCTTTCTCTTTGGAAGCGGTGGCATAGCGGTTTCAAGCTCCTTATGACTCAACGCACGTCGAGCGCGTAACGTATCGAACGCAACCCTACAATATTACACCGAAACGGGCGCTTGGGTCAAATTGTGGCTACGCTTTCGCGCTCAACAACCCCCTGGCCCAGGTTGCGTCCTCCAATGACAACGGCGGATCGGCATCTTCGGCGTAATTCACCCGCAGATCGTAGCCTGCCCGGTCATAGAGGTCGTGCAGCAGCCGATTCAGGTCCAGCTCAGGTTCCTCATCCTGCGCTTGTAGCGGCACGCGAAATGAAGGGATCGGCTCGCGGAGGCTGAACGGCAAGAGATCGGCCAGGGGGCGGGTCGCAGCGCGGCTGACGAGAATGCGGTAGTCACTCTGGCCCGCGTAGCCCAGCATTGGCATAGGCGGTCCAGCCCGCAGCAGGTCTATCTCGACCAGGTGAGTGCGCGTCCCAAGCAGGGCGAGTCGCTTCTGTTCGTATTGCCGCCGCCCCTCACCGGGCAGCTTGTTTGTCGGCGACAGAATCTCGAGCGTCGTGATGACCTGGTCGCCCCGCGCCTCACGAATCTCCAGATACGTCTCGCGCAGCTGCTCCGGCATCGGCAGCGCAACCGTCACGACCCGACCGAAGTCGCTCCTGGCGGACGCTTCGGTATCGGCAGCAGGCGCGCGAACGACCGCGACATCGGGGCGAACGGCAAAAAGCAAGTCGTCCGGCCCTACGCCCACTATGCGCTCCTCGACAGCCACATAGTAGCGCGGACGCAGCCGCGGCGCTAACTCATCGCGGATCGCGATGATGAGGCTGCTGTGTACGTTGGGCCACAGCGCGGGTCGCTCGAGATAGGGGCCCATGCCCGGAAAAGGTGTCGGCATATCGTTCCTGAAGGCCGACTGAAGTCGGCGCTACATGGAGAGCTGAACCTGTAGCGCCGACTTCAGTCGGCCGCCTCGGTATTGTTACGAGGCGGAGCCGCGGGCGCTGTTCGCCTGTTGCTCGCGCAGGGCGGCGAGCGCAGCCCAGCGCGGGTCCGTGGCCGCGCCCGCATCGTCGTCGCCCACCGGCGGGGCTTCGATGGCGCAGCCCTGCGGATGGACCGGCTGGAGCGGGACGGCGAGGAGAAGACTCTGGCGAATCAGCTCGGTCAGGTCGAGAATATGGTGCGCGTCAATCAGGGTGTCCTTCTCGGCGTCCGCTGGGGCGCTGAGTTTGTGGCCGGTTTCGACATCAATCGTGGGGAAAAATTGCTCCTCCAACTCGATGTCCACCGGCAACACCACCGGCTCCAGGCAGCGAACACACGGCATCCCCACCTTCGTTTTCAGATCGCCGGTCACCAGGATACCATCCGTATCGCGCATCAGCGTGACCACCCCGGTGAGGGGCGCCTCGACCGTCATGTCGTCGGCGGCCAGGGGCGAAATGTCCTCGTCAATTTCGTAGTGTCGTGCGGCGCCGGTGTGCTCCTTCATGAGCTGGGCGACATTGTACTGCACGGCAACCTCCTCTAGCTTCGCTCGCCGCTATTGCGCCGGAAAAGCGAAAGCCATCCATATTGAGCGTCTGGATAAGCCAGCCCTAACTTTTCAATTATAGACAGCCCGGCAGGTGATTCAAAACACAGAGCCGCCTCGCGTGGCGGGAGGCGGCCTTCAGTCGTCGTCCTGGGGTGGCGCCACCGGCGCGGCAGGTTTCGCCGGCGGCATCTGGATGGGCGGCGGTTGCGCCGGCGGCCGCGGTCGGCTCGCCGCCTGCTGCGACTCGCGCAGCATCGCGATCCCGTTGGCAATCGTTCGCTGGAAGCTGGCGAGGCTGCGCTCGAGATCCCGCAGCACGTCCAGGGCATAGGCGTCCGCCTCGCCGCGCGTTCGCTCGGCGTCAGCGGCGGCCGCCTGGCGGATACGATGGGCGTCGGCCTCGGCGCGCTCCAGGATGCCGCGCCGCTCCTGATCCGCCCGCATAAGAATCGAGGATTCCTCCACCATGCGGTCGGCCTGCTCCTGCGCCAGCGTGACGATGTTGTTGGCCTTTTCCTGGCCGCCCTCGACGATGGCGTCGCGATCCTGGAGGAGTTGCTGCGCCTCGCGGATCTCCGCCGGAATGGACGAGCGGAGTTGCTCGACGATGCGCATGACGGAGTCCTCGTCCAGCATCAGCTTGCCCGTCAGCGGCAGGCGCGGGCTACTGTGGAGAAGCTCCTCCAGGCGATCAATAAGGTAGTCGAGGTTGCTCATGTTCCCCGTTGAGACATCGGCTGCACCGGGTTGCTCACGCCGTTCAACTCAGCGGCGCGCTGGTGCAGCCGCGGGATGACCACGGCGGGGACGAGGTCGTCCAGTCGGCCGCCGAGGACGGTGATGTCGCGCACAATGGTTGAACTGATGAAGCCGTACTGCGGGCTGGCCATCAAGCATACTGTCTCGATGAACGGCGCGAGCTTCTGGTTGGTGAGCGCGAGCTGAAACTCCCACTCGAAATCCGACGGGGTGCGCAAACCGCGTATCATCGCCGTCGCGTCGTAGTCGCGGGCGAAGTCCACCGTCAGGCCGTGGTAGAGCACAGCTTCGACGTTGTCCAGGTCTGCCAGGGCCTCCCGCACCATGGCGACGCGCTCGTCGGCGCTGAACATCAGCTTCTTGTTCGGGCGGTCGTACACCCCGACAATCAGCCGGTCGAACAACAGCGCCGCGCGCCGGGCGATGTCGGCATGACCCAGGTGGATGGGATCGAAGCTGGCCGGATATACAGCAATGCGCACAGGCATCTCCATTGGTGGCCGACACAGGCGCGGCTCACGTCGCGACCGCCCCAACCGTCCCCGCCCGCCGCGACCTATACCATCGTCACAGGGGGCGCTTGATCCAACTCCGCTACGACAGGTCGCCCTCGCCCGACCAGAACTTGTCCACGTCGCGCCGCAACGCCGCGTGCTCGGGCTGGCTCAGATCGGCGTCGGCTTCGAACACCTGCTCGGCGACGCGGCGGGCGTGCTCCAGCGTCTTGACATCGCTGAGCTTGGCGACGGCCAGGTCCGGCAGACCGCTCTGCCGCGTCCCAAAGAACTCGCCGGGGCCGCGCAGCTTCAAGTCTTCCTCCGCCAGCTCGAACCCGTCCTGGGTGCGCTCCATCGCCTCGAGGCGCACCTTGCCCTCTTCGCTGATGCCATCGTCGGCGACGAGCAGGCAGTAGCTCTGGTACTCGCCACGGCCAACCCGGCCGCGAAACTGATGCAACTGGGCCAGGCCGAAGCGATTCGCGCCTTCGATGAGCATGACCGTCGCGTTGGGTACGTCAATGCCCACCTCGACCACCGACGTGGACACCAGGATGTGGATGTCGCCGCGATAGAAGTCGGCCATCACCGCTTCCTTCTCCGCCGCCTTCATCTTACCGTGGAGCAGGCCGAGACGCAAGTGCGGGAAGATCTGCTGCTGGAGGCGCTCGTACTCCTGCACCGCCGCCTTCGCCTCCATGTTCTCGGATTCCTCGATGAGCGGGCAGATCACAAACGCCTGCCGCCCCGCCTGCACCTGACTTTCAACGAACGAATACGCCCGCTCGCGCTCCCGCGGCAGCACCCACTTGGTCTTGATCGGTGTACGACCCGGTGGCATTTCATCTATGATGGACAGGTCCAGGTCGCCATAGACTGTGAGGGCCAGTGTGCGCGGGATCGGCGTGGCCGTCATCACGAGCAGGTGTGGTGTCGCGTCGCGCCCCTTCTGGCGGAGCAGCGACCGCTGCCCCACGCCGAAGCGGTGCTGCTCGTCTACGATAGCAAGGCCGAGATTGGCGAACTCGACGTCGGCCTGGATGACAGCGTGCGTGCCGACGACGAAAGGTGTCTCGCCGGCGGCAATCGCGGCATAGGCGCTGCGGCGGTCGGCCTGCCCAAGGCTGCCTGTGAGCAGCGCAACCTCCGGCGCGGGCCGGCCCGTCGCGTCGGCCCAGCGCGCGAACAAGCGCCGCAGGCTCTTGGCGTGCTGCTCGGCCAGGATTTCTGTCGGGGCCATAAGGGCGGCTTGCGCGCCGTTGGCCCAGGTCGCCAGCATAGCCGTCGCCGCGACGACCGTCTTGCCGGAGCCGACGTCGCCCTGCAACAGGCGGCTCATCGGGCGCGACGATGCCATGTCCCTGAGAATCTCGTCCAGCACACGCTGCTGCGCGCCCGTCAGGGCGAACGGCAGCGCCGACGTGAACTCGTCGAGCTGCTCCGGCGCGATGATGAGCGGGCGACCAGTGTTGGCTTGCCACGCGCGGCGCTGGCGCAGGACGCCGAGCTGGATAAGCAAGAACTCGTCGAACGCCAGCCGGCGACGCGCCTCGGCCAGGGTATCCGGGTTGTCTGGGAAGTGCGCCTGCTGCACCGCCTGGGCCAGCGGGAGCAGCCCTTCCTGCGCCACGAGCCAGGCGGGAAGCGGGTCCGACAGGCGCGGCGCGTAAGCGTCCACAACGCGCTTGGCCGTGTTACGCATCCAGCGCGGGCCGATACCCTGGGTCAGCGGGTAGATGGGGACGAGGCGGCCGGTGTGGATAAGCTCCTGGTCCAGCGGCTCCCACTCGGGCGACTGGTAAACCAGCTTGCCCAGGTAGCTTTCCACGCGCCCGCTCAGCACAATCTGCCGCCCGGGGCGAAGCTGCTGGAGCAAGAACGGCTGGTTGAACCACGTCGCCTGGATGTAGCCGGTCGCGTCCGACAGGACACTCGTCGTGATGGTCATGCCCTTCGCGGTGCGGCGGTTGTTGGTGGACTGGACGGCGCCCACGATGGTCGCCTCTTCGCCGTACATCAGTTGATGGATGGTCTTGAGGCGGCTGAAATCTTCGTAGCGGCGCGGAATCAGGAAGAGGAGATCGCGGATCGTCGCGACGCCGAGCCGGGCCAGGTTCTTGGCATAGACCCCACTGACGCCTGGGATCTGCGTCATCGGCCCGTCAAGGTCCCCCGTGGCGGGGATAGTCGCCGCCGGACCGCGTTTCGGCGTCGCCATGCGCGGCATCGCTGGCGGGTCCGCCACAGCCACCGGCCCCGTCGGGATGCCGCCCTCGCGCTCCGGCCGGTCGGGGCCGCGTGGGGGTTGGCTCTGGGGCGGGGAGGTCTTCTTGCGCGGCGGCTCAGATGGCGAGGGTCTGTCAGCTGAAGCGCCGGCGCGGCCTTTGTCCGCTGGGGTAGGCGAGCGCCGTGGCGTTTCATTTTCCTCAGCCAGGCTGCCGGGCCGGGGGGCGCGGGCCACTTTTTCAGCGCCGGTGTCGGCCGACTCAATTGGCGGCTTGCCCGCAGCGGCGGAACGCCCGGCTTCATCAGAACGCGGCCGCGGCGGCGCCGCGTGAGCGCCGGCAGCGGCGTCCGCGACGGACGACGAAGGCCGCTCGTCGCGCGGGGGGCGCGGGCTGCGGCCACTGCGGCCGCCCCCAGCCCGGGCGTCGAGGGCGAGAATCCGCTCGACAGCCGCCACTCGTTCGTCAGGCGTCTTGCCGCCGTAATTGGCGAGGATCGCGTTGACCTGTTCGACAAGCTCGGCGCCGCCCGGCTCGTCTACCGCCGCCGCCGCCCAGCCGGGCAGGAACTTCTCCAGCCCGCCAATGACCGCGCGGTCCCGGTAGCCGCTCTTTTTCTCCAGGTCTAGGATTTTCGCCAGCTTTTCCAATGCCGTCGGCATGCCTTATCCTTCAGCCGTCAATAGACTTGATTCTAATTCAGGTCAGCGTTGCGGTCAATCCAATGTTTCGCCTCACGTCGCCCCATCCGCGATGGACGCGCCCTCCGCGACGTCCAGCACCCAGGAGCGAGCGCCGTAGCCAACACGGGCAAAGCATTCGGTGATGCCAGCCGCCAAGCCCTCATGGCCCTGCGCGGCGAACCCAACAACTGCTGGCCCGGCGCCGGAAATGGCCGCCGCCGCGCCTTGCGCCCGCGCCGCGGCCAGGGCATCGGCCAGGCCCGGCACGAGGGGCGCGCGGTAGGGCTGGTGCAGACGGTCGCCCATGGCCTGCGCCAGCAGCGCGTAATCGCCGGCCTGGAATGCGGCAATGGTCAGCGCCAGTCGCCCCAGGTTGAACACCGCGTCGCTCATGGGAATCGTGCTGGGGAGCGCCCGCCGCGCCGCCGCCGTGGACAGCCGCGCCTCGGGCATTACGACCACCGCCTTCAACGCCGGTATAGGGAGCCGCCTGACGATGGGGCGGCCGGCGTCATCGCGCGCGCCCGCCACCAGACCGCCGAGCATGGCCGGCGCCACGTTGTCGGGATGTCCTTCCATGTCTATCGCCAGGGCGAGAAGGGTATCGCGGTCCAGCTTGTCGCCCACGAGCGCATTGCCGAGCAGCAGGCCGGCGACGATGGCGGCGGCGCTGGAGCCGAGGCCGCTCTCCAGCGGGATCGCATTGCGCATGTGAAGGCGAGCGCCTGAGGGCGTGACACCCACGCAGGCATATGCCCGCTGGGCCGCCTGCCAGACGAGGTTCGTGGCGTCGCGCGGCAATTCGGCCGCGCCCTCACCCTCCACCGTTATTGAGAGCGAGGCAGCAGTCGTCGCCTCAATCTCGTTATGCAACGACAGGGACAGCCCCAAGACATCGAAGCCAGCGCCCAGGTTCGCTGTGGTCGCTGGCACGCGGACTCGCAGCATAGCCTCTCTCCAGCCCAAGAAATGCACACCGGCCGGCCAACGCTGAGTGTCAGGGCAGCCGTCGCCATCAATTGTACCACAAACCCTCGAAAGCGCCCCCTCGGAAGCATAGTGAAGGCGCTCCCACACCGTGGGAACGCCTTCGCCACCGACTATGTCGTTTGCGCGAGACCGCCGGCGCTTAGGCGCGCGTGCGGCGCAGCGCCAGGCCGCCGAGGGCCAGCAGAGCGCCAACTGCCACGACGATCCAGAAGAAGCTCATATCGGAGCCAGTTGTCGGCAGAGCGGCCGGCTTGGTGGCTGCTGACGCCCCTGCCGCCGTCGCGCCTGCCGCTGCCGTTGGCTGCGCCGCCGCGCCGGCCTGCTGCGGAACCTGGCCGCAGGAGGTGTAGACGCTGACTTCAGCCGCAGACTTGTGAATGTTGATGAGATACCCGCCGGTCGCAATGTCCGCGAGTTTGGCGTTGACCATCGTCGTTGACTTACCATCCACCACGTTCGTCAACGGCCACACGACCTTGCCCGGCGCGGCGCATGTGCCATCGTGGATGTGCGCCGGCTGCGGCGTACCGCCCGGCCCGGCTGGCACGTTGATCACCACCTGCGTCTGATCGCCCATTGCCGTCAGGGTCGCCGTCCCGGTCTGGCCGCTGTTATTCTCAGCGGCAAGGGGTACGGTGACTGTTGTGCTTTGAGCCGATGTAACGGAAGCGAACACCAGAGCCAGAACCGCTGCCAGAGCCACCAACACGATCGTCTTGCGTGAAACCATCTCTACGTCCTCCTTGGATGTGCGATAATCTACTTCAGGCGCGTGCCTGCCGTACACTAGAGTATGCACACAATTGGGCGCGATGCCACACGACCCATCACGCCGACTTATCCTGTGCTTCGCGGGTAGCAAGTATTGAGCCAGAACAACTATCGAGTCGGCGCAGACATGCGGTAGAGGATGAAAAAGGGCTGGTCGCGCTCGCGGCGTCGCGAGAGCGAGTCCAGCCTATTTAGCTTGGGGACGAGGCTGTCGGACGCCGCTTAGGCGCGGGCGCGGCGCAGGAGCAGACCGCCAACCGCGAGCAGGCCACCGACGGCCACCATGATCCAGAAGAAGCTCATGTCCGAGCTGACGTCGCCGCCCGTCGTGGGCAGGGCCGCCGGCTTGGCCGTCGCCGCCGCCACAACCGCCGAGGAGACCGTCGCTACCACGCGCGGCGTAGCAGCCGCCGTCGCCTGGGCGGGCGCCGAGACGCCGGTCATCGGGACGGAGGGCGGAGCCACCTGGGCCGAGACGACCGAAGCGAACACAAGCGCCACGGCGAGGGCGAGTACGACCAGGACAATTGTCTTACGCGAAACCATGTGATGTCCTCCTTGATATAGCATAACTAACGTAAAGGCTT
The DNA here is from genome assembly GCA_046328535.1 of Anaerolineae bacterium. Lineage (GTDB taxonomy): Bacteria > Chloroflexota > Anaerolineae > Epilineales > JAHCIE01 > JBDHWG01. The sequence continues at coordinate 14,299 of JAXLWJ010000034.1, read as the reverse complement.
GCGCCTTCATGGCGGCACATTATACACGCAAACAAGAAATCAAGCTACATCAAGGAGGACAGTTCTGATGGCTGGCGACTCGCCAAAGAGGGGTGATGAGTCGAATCAATACTCGTCGCGCGCTTGCTCGAACGTGCCACCGATCAGGCGGCTCGTCGTTGGGCTTGGGCTGCCGCCGGCCGGCTCCGCAGTGACGCCAACGCCGGTGTACTGACGCATCGGTTGCGGGGCCTGCACCAGCAATGTTCCATAGCCGCCACTATCCACGCGGAACGTTCCACCGCTCTCTCGCGCGCCATCCGGCCGAATCAGCCACAGCTGATAGTCACGCTCCGGAGCCAACGGCGGCATATCCGCGACGACAAGCACGCCGCGGTGGCTGTCCGGCGCAAGGTAGAAGCGGCCCTGGGCGCGGGGCGCGCCGGTGCTGTTCTGCATCGGGACGGTGCGGGTGGTCGTCAGCGCCATCTGCAGGTCGGTGACATCGCCCTGGAGCATCAAGGCGCGCGCGCCCGTCACCACCGCCAGCAAGAACATGGCCGCCGCCGCCAGCCACGGGAGGTAGCCGCTGAAGCGCCGGGGCGACGGCAGGACGCGCATCTCAGAGGGTGGCTGGGCTGGGCGCGGCCGGTCGATTTCCGCCAACACGCGGTCACGCAGGCCCGGCGGCGGCGTCTGGATTGCGGGCGCCACCGCGAGCGCGGTTATGGCCCTATCATACTCGGCCACGGCCGCGCGTCCCTGGGGCGACGCCTCTAGCGCGGCCTCGAACTCCGCCGTATCGGCGGGCGAAAGCGCGCCGAGGCAGTATGCCGCGACGCGGTCCTGGAATTCCTCATCTGACGGATTGCGACTCTCGTTCATGACAGCGCGGCCTCGAGCGCCTGCTCAACTCTGACTACACTAACTTATACGCATAAAGCGTGCCGGTTGGATGCCTCCCACAGGGCAGCCTTATCACTACTTCGGTACAGACTCGTTTTCCTGCAGAAGATCGCGCAGGCGCTGCAACCCCATCCGCATGCGCGTCTTGATCGTTCCCAGCGGCAAGCCGAGGTACTCGGCGACCTCCTGCTGGGTCATGCCGCCGTAGTAAGCCAACTCCAGGGCTTCCCGTTGAGCCGCCGGCAATTGAGCCAGGACGCGGCGCATCTGAATGCGTTGCAGCGACAGGTCTTCCATGCCCGGATAGCCGCCGGCGGCGTCCACCAGCTCGACATGCTCAGGCCCCGTCTGCCGCCGCCGCAGCTCATCTATCGCCCGATTCCGCGCAATCGTCATCAGCCACGACAGCACGCGCCCACGCTCCGGCGCGAACTGGCCCGCGCGGCGCCAGACCAGCACGAATGCGTCCTGGGTCACCTCTTCGGCCACCATTCCCCCGCCCAACATCCGGTTGGCGAGGGAGAACACCAGCGTGGCGTATCGGTCATATAGAGATGCCAACGCTTCGCGCTCTCCCCGAGCGCAACACGCCACCAGCTCTTCGTCGCTCAAGTTAGAGTAGGCCATCACCCAGCGCTCATTAAGGCGTCAGTAGCCCGCCCGGATTGACCAGGGCGAATGCACCGCAGGTGTGATTATAGCATAAGCAGCGGCGGGGTACGGCGATTCAGGCCAAACGGCGTTCTGGACAGGCCGGTCTGCCAGAAATTCTACGCAGAGCGGAGCGCTTCTGACAAATGCGTCCCCTGCTCACCATAGGCAAACAGGGGACACAGCAACTGTCGCCGCAATCGTGCTGGCGGCGGAGTGCAGGAGCTCTGCACAATAGCCTGGAGACCCCCCCTGCTGGCGGGGGAGAGCCAACTCCACCGCCTCTGGGAAGCGCTGGAGACGGCTCTCCAGCCAGCACAATCGCGGCGATAATTCGGTAAGCGTCACTCGTCGTCCTGTGGGTAGCAGGAGCGACTGAACGTCGCCACTATAGCGTCGTCATTGTCCCTGTGACAGACCGGCGGATTGCGCGCCGGGTTCCAGGTGCGGCGAGCGCGCGCTAAACGGTGGCAGAGTCGGCGACACGAGCGACTTCAGGCTCTCCAACGCCGCGTCCTTGTCCGACGCGGGCGGCCGGGGGACAAACGTAATCGGCCGACCGTAGTACGACCGCCCATGCCCCTGGTTCGTCACCTCGACCCAGACCTGCCACCAGTACTCAGTGTCCAATCGCAAGGGGCGAACGTCAATGAACGGCCCGAGCGAGTCCGTGTAGCCGACCGACTTGAGGTACAGAGGCGCCGCTAGGTCGCCGCCGGAGAACCGCAGGCCGTAGCTGTCACTCGTCAGGCCGCGCTTCTGCCAGACGAAGGTGACTGGCAGGGGCTGCAAGGCATACGGCGCTGGACTGACCAGCGAGATGTTCATGATATCGAAGCTGCTGGCCTGGGCCGTGCCATCGGCCCCGGCATCTTGCGGCCACTGGCGGTACTCGCTGATCCACTCCAGCAGATAGGACGGATCATCATCATTGACGAACTCCACGTACAGCTTGTACTGCTTCGTCGGGTTAGTAGGATCAGTCGTCGGCGGAATGCCTGTGAAGTTGTACGAGCCATCCACCTGGGTCGAGAGCATATCGAGTTGCACGTCATCATCGCAGTACCGCGGGTCGCTGGCTCGGACGGTGCAGCGCATCAAGTCAACCGCGACACCTTGCTTCGGCGTTCCCTTGTACGTCACGACGCCCCACAAGCCGGGCCGCGGCGTCCGGACCGCCTTCCACTCACTGCGTACCGCCGCATCGGCGGTTTTTGCCGTCACGCGGTACCAGTACGTCCCAAGCGGGTGCGGCTTCAGCTCATATTGACGTGTCGCGCTGCTAAGGGATACAGACAGACTCACCGCCGAGGAAGACGGGCTGGTCGCCTCTTCGAATGTGTAGCTATCCGCGCCTGACACTGCTGACCAGCGTAGGGTGTAGCCGCCGCCGTGTCCATCCACAACTTGACTGTCGAAGCGCGCCGGCGCCGGCAGCTTCACTTCGTTGCCGCTGACAGCGGCGAGGTAGTTCCGCGCGACAACGTGATAGGCGTTGACGCCGGCCGTGGGCGGGCTAATTGGTACGCTGAACGACTCCGTCGGCGAGCGAGAGAGGAATGTCGCCAGCTCGCGCTCCTGCGGGCCATCCGGCCCGACATACGTCTCGTACGCTGTGTAGGCAATCACCGAGGGCGCGGCGAGCGGGTTTGCCAGCAGGCCGTCCAGACGGTCCCACGCGAGGGCATAGGTGTCCCCGCTCATGATGCGCGCCTGCGGCGCAAGTGGGGGCGGCCCCGGCGCGCGCGACACATACGGAAAATACAGCTGGACACGCATCGCGCCGGGGGTTTCGCTCGGCGGCGGCGTCGCGCGCGGGGTGCTGGGCGGCGGATACGCCGTCGCGGCATTCGTCGCCGGCGCGCCTCGAACCGCCTCAAAATTCATGATGACAACGCCCAGCCCCAGAACAAACAGCAGCCAGATTGTTAGCTTCGCCGCGCGCACTCGCGTCCTCCCAACTCAGCCGGTGGTCCCGGCCTCGGAGATTCCCTTGTTGTACTGTATGACGTTGAAGGGTGACTCTCCGTTACGCAAGACTGCGTTTCCGGTGGCAACAGGCGTCGCACGGGCGGACTAAGCCGACTCAAGGGTGAAGATGGGCCGCACGTCAGCCACGACGGCATGGTGGCGGTTATGGACAACGCGGTAGCGCCAATGCCGGCCCTGCTCGATGACATCCGAAGAGACGCTCCCCGTCTGGGCCAGGGTCTCGATGACCACAGGGGCCTTGGCTCGTGCGGCGGCATCGCCATCGGCCACCTTGACGGCGATGCCGAGTACTTCCTGCCCATCGCGCAACACGCCAATGCCCTGGAATCCTTCGGCGCCGCCCTTTGTGACTAGGTTAGGGGCCGTCTGCATCAGCCAGGTGTCCAGGCGCTCGTCGCCCGCCACCATCTCTGGGTACTGGCGCATGGCGTCCACCACGCGCTCGATGGCCCGCACGCGCCCCGCATCGAGATCGAAGGGGTCGAGCAGGCGCGCGAAAGCGTGCGCCGCCTGGCGAAGCGGCAGCGCGAACGTCGGCACACCGCAGCCGTCTACGGCAATCGGAATGTCGTCCGCATCAACACCCGCCAGGTCCGCGAGGGCGGCCTTATTCATCTGCTGCACCGGGTGAGTCGGGTCGAGATAGTCGCGGTCGGCGACACCCAGGTACACCGACAGGGCGAGCATGCCGGCGTGCTTGCCGGAGCAGTTATTGTGGATGGCGGTGGGCGGCTGGCCCAGCTGCTCTAGCTCGCGGGCAGCCGGCTCGTAGATCGGGGCGTGGACGCCACAGCGCAGGTCGCCGATGCCCTTGCCGATGCGGTCCAGAATGCCCTGCACGCAGGCGACATGGTAGGACTGGCCGCTGTGGGACGCGCACATGACGGCCAGCTCGCGCGGCCCGAAGCCAAAATGGTCGAACGCGCCGCTCTCGATGATGGGCAACGCCTGGAACGGCTTGGCGCTGCTGCGCAGGAACGTGACAGAGTCGGGGTCGCCCAGGGAGTAGAGCAGCGTCCCGTCGGACTGGACGACCGCCACCGCAGCATGGTGCAGCGATTCGGTGACACCGTTGCGGATGACATGGACGGCTGGCGCGGCATCAATCATGGCGAGGCTCCTCGCGGACGCCAGGCAATGGTCATCGCGGACCGGCATGGCCTCCGCCCAATATGGTGTGGTGTGTTGACGAAAAAAGGAGGAAGGGTCGCCCTAAGCGTCCTTCCCCCAGATACACGATTGTCAGATGCTACGCCCGCCGCGTCGCATACCAGGCGATACCGCCAAACACGAGAATCAGCAGCAGGAACATGCTACACACGGCGGCCAGGCCCAACATCCCTAGCAGGGCCAGCGCCGCGCGGGACGGCTGAGCCGCCGCAGCACTGGGCCGCGCCTGGGTCGCGCCGCTGTCAGGCGACGCCGGCGCAACCGACGAGCCGTTGTCGGGCGCGGTCTGGGGCGGCGTCTGATTCTGAGCCGCCGGCGCTGGCGCGGCCGCGCTACCCTGGGGCTTCAGCCCCACCCACTCCCGCCACTGATCGTTCAGCTGGTCCTGGTCGAACCCATAGACCTTCTTTAGCGCGTCGTCAGTGCGGCTGCCCTTGCCGAGCAGGTCCACGAACTGAATCAGCTTGTCCTTGCCGCCCGTCTCCAACAGATACGTCACGATACTCCGCGCCTGGCCGTACCAGATGCCGACCTTGGCCGGGACGCCGTTGGGCGAGGTCATCGAGCGCACGCGGAACACGTCGTCGCGGCCGATGGCCCCATCGAGCGCCCGCTTGTAGTTGTCGTTCGGGTCGTCGCTCTCGTTGTACATCGCCAGCCCTTCGTCAACCCAGGCGGGCAGGCTGCTCTCAAATGGCCCCTTGACACGATCGTGCAGCACCAGGTGGCCCAGCTCATGCCACAGGGTCGTGCGGGCATCGGCGGCGTTGAGCATCAACAACGTCCCATACTGCGAGCGGGCTTCGCCGAGCACCGTCGCGCCGCCGTCGAACACGGCGCCACGCGGCGCGAGCGCCTTCGCCATCTCATCCTTGCTGCCATACACAACCACGTGGATGGGGTAGCTCATCTTGATGCCGAACGTCTTTTCGAGACGATCCAGGCCCTGCGTCGCCCAGTCGAGCATCTGCTGGCCGAACTTGTCGTTCTGCCCATACCAGAACACCGTCACGCGGTCGTTCGAGGTCTCCTGCCACCCAAACCGCTCGTCAGCGTAGCGCAGGGTCTGCGGGGGTGTCTGCAATGTATTGCCCGCTGCGTCGGTCAGCTTCCAGTAGTAAGAGATATCGAGCTGCGGCGCAAACTCGCCCTGCTGTACGCGCTTGCTCGCCGTAATCGTCGCCCCGTTGCCGGCGGCGTTGTCAATCTTGGCCGGCAACTTGTTCGATGCCTTGCCATCGCCGAAGGTATAGTACAGGTCGGCCTGCTTAATCTGGCCGGCGCTGCTGTTGGCAGCCAGCTCGAACTTGATCTCGTTGGCGAAGCTGGCCGACGCCGTGTTCGATGTCACTTTGATCGGACCGTTGTCGGCCGCGGCCTGATGCACCCTCAGCCCAAACGCCACCGCCACAACCAGGAAAGCAGCCACAGCGACTCGTCTCAGTATCGGCATAGGTTCTTCTCACTCTTGTCTTGCGCGGCACGATGAATTCTTGTATTGGATGCGGCGGGCGGCTTAGGCTTACTCAGCAAGTAAGGAGACGGCGCATCTTTCATCTATTTCTTAGCTAGACAAGCGCAGTGACTGCGCCCGTCGCGGCTTCACGCAAACTTGCCGAGCATACCCGCCCGATAGTATACTTCCCTGTCGGGACAATCCCAATAACGCACACCTGATGACTGGGGTGACGGTGCCGGCGCGCGACAGGCGCTCGGCTTCGCCCTGGGTTGACGCAGGTGGAGGAACCAACCTTCAAAGGAGTGTCAATGTCTGTTGTGAGCATGAAAGAGTTGTTGGAGGCCGGCGTTCACTTCGGCCACCACACCCGCCGCTGGAACCCCAAAATGCGCCAGTACATCTTTACCGAGCGCAATGGGATCCACATTATTGACCTGCAGCAAACGCTGACGTCGCTGGAGGCCGCCTACGAAGCGGCGCGCGAGGTCGGCGGCAAGGGCGGGTCTATTATGTTCGTCGGCACCAAGAAGCAGGCCGCCGACAACCTGGCGCAGGAAGCGATGCGCGCCGGGATGCCCTACGTCAACCAGCGCTGGCTGGGCGGCACCCTGACCAACTTCCGCACCATCCGCTCCCGCGCGCGCTACCTCCTGGACCTGGAGGGGCGCGAGGCGCGCGGCGAGCTGAACCTGCTGCCGAAGAAGGAAGCGCTGCTGCTGCGGCGCGAGCTGGCGAAGCTGAACAACCGCATCGGCGGCCTGAAGGACATGCAGCGCCTGCCGGACTTGCTGTTCGTCGTGGATACGCGGCGCGAGCACATCGCCGTCAAGGAAGCCAACGCGCTGAACATCCCGATCATCGCCATGGTGGACACGAATTCGGACCCGGACCCCATCAAGTACCCGATCCCGAGTAACGACGATGCCATCCGCGCTATCAAGCTCATGACGGGCAAGATCGCCGATGCCCTGCTCGAAGGGCGCATGATGCACCAACAGGCCCTCGTGGATGAGATGGCGGAAGAAGAAGTCAGCACGACTCAGCGCGTGTTCACGCCGGACGAGGAGAATCAGCCCGAGGATTACGAGAAAGACGCCGACTACGAAGAGGACGAGGAGTAAGCATAGTCATGGCTGAGATCACCACCGCAATGGTCAAAGAGCTGCGCGAGGCTACCGGCGCCGGTATCCTGGAGAGTCGGAACGCGCTGAAAGAAGCTGATGGCTCGTTCGACGGGGCCGTCCAGATCCTACGCGAGCGCGGCCTGGCCAAAGCCAGCAAGAAGCAGGACCGCACCGCGAACCAGGGCGTCATCATGGCCCACCTCGAAAACGACGACACCGTGGGCGCGATGATTGAGCTGAACTGCGAGACGGACTTCGTCGCCCGCACCGAGCGCTTCCAGGCGCTCGCCGAGCAGCTCGCCAAGCTGGCCGTGGACCGCAAGGTTGACGCCACTGACGCCCTGCTCGCTGAGCAGGTTGACGGCCGGGCTGTCAAGGACCTGCTGACGGAAGCGATCGCCACCATCGGCGAAAACATTCAGTTGCGGCGCGTCGCGCGCTTCGAGTCGACCAACGGCGACTACATCACGAGCTACGTTCATGGCGGCGGCCGCATCGGCGTCATGCTCGAGGTTGGGAGCGCCCCGGCTGACCTGGCCCACGACCTGGCCCTGCAAATCGCCGCCAGCAGCCCACGCTACGTGACCTCGGAAGAGGTGCCGAGCGACGTGACCGACGCCGAGCGCAAGATTTACACGGCGCAGTTGGCCGACGACAACAAGCCTGACAACATCAAGGCCAAGATTGTGGATGGCAAGGTCGAGAAGTTCCTCGACGAGATCGTCCTGCTTCGCCAACCGTATGTCAAGGACCCGTCGAAGAGCGTCGAGCAGCTTCTCAACGACGCCGGCGTACCGGCGCAGGTGCGGCGCTTCGCCCGCTTCGAGCTAGGGGCCGAGTAACCCATGAATCGCGGGGGGCAGGGAAGTCAAGCATCCCTGCCCCCCAACCGCAACGATCGGAAGTGACGATGCCTCAAGCGAAATACCGCCGCGTTTTGCTGAAGCTGGGCGGTGAGGCGATGGCCGGACCGGGGCAGACCGGGATTGATGTCGATTCGGTACACACTGTCGCGGCGCGTATCGCCGCTGTGCATGCTCTCGGGATCCAGGTCGGCGTGGTCATCGGCGCCGGCAACTTGTGGCGCGGCAAAGACGGCAAGGCCCACGGCATGGACCGCACGACCGCCGATCACATGGGCATGCTCGCCATCGTCATGAATTCCCTGGCCCTGCGCGACGCTCTGGAACACCTGGGTATCACGACCCGCGTGCAGACGGCGATCGAGATGCGGCCCATCGCCGAGCCATACATCCGCCTGCGCGCCATCCGCCACCTGGAAAAGGGGCGGGTTGTCATCTTCGGCGCGGGCACGGGTAACCCCTACTTCACCACCGACACCGCCGGCACGCTCCGCGCCCTGGAAATCAACGCCGACGTGATGGTCAAGGCGACCAAAGTAGACGGTGTCTACACCGCCGACCCTCTGCTCTATCCCGATGCGCAGCGTCTCCCGCACCTCACCTACATTGATGCGCTCAACATGGGCGTGCGCGTCATGGACAGCACCGCCCTAACGATGGCGATGGACAACAACTTGCCGATTGTCGTGCTGAATCTGTGGGAGACGGGCAGCCTCGAGCGGGCGGTCAGGGGCGAACAGGTCGGCACGACGATTGACAACCTTCCACAGACCGTTCAGTCCTGATTGTTCCATCGCCCATACGACTGAATGACGCAGGCCCCGCCTGCGTTATCATCATTGACACACTCGTCGGGGGAGTGACATGATAGACGACATCATGCGTGACACACGCCAGCACATGAACAAGAGTGTCGAGTCGCTGCGCCACGACCTGACCGCCATCCGCACCGGCCGCGCCAATCCGGCGCTGCTGGAGAAGATCACCGTCGAGTATTACGGCACGCCGACGCCCCTGAATCAGCTCGCCCTGATTAGCGTTCCGGAGGCGCGCGTCCTCGCCATCAAGCCGTATGACCGCACCACAATGAACGCCATCGAGAAAGCGATCCTCAAGTCGGACCTGGGCCTGACGCCCAACAACGACGGCCAGATCATCCGCCTGGTGCTACCCCAGCTCACCGAGCAGCGCCGCCGCGACCTCGTAAAACAGTCCTCCAAGCGCGTCGAGGAGGCGAAGGTCGCCCTGCGCAACATCCGGCGCGACGCGATCAAGGACATGCAGGACGCCGAGAAAGAGGGCCTGATTACCGAGGATCAGCTGGAGAATGGCAAGGATCAGCTCCAGAAGCTGACGGACAAGACGACCGAGCAGGTGGAACAGATTGGGAAGGCGAAAGAAGCCGAGATCATGGAAGTGTAGTGTAGTGGATTCGACTGGCGTCGCCTGCCCCAGGGTCGGGTCGCGCCGCGCGTGAAGTGAGGAGAGGGCATGAACGAAGAAGCTCCGCTACCAAAGGTCCCGCGCCACGTCGCTATCATCATGGACGGCAACGGGCGGTGGGCGCAGCGCCAGGGTCTCCCGCGGCTCGTGGGTCACCGCGCCGGCGTGAACAACATCCGCCGCATCCTCGAAGCCGCCGCAGATTTTGAAGTCCCCATCCTGAGCATCTATGCATTCTCGACGGAGAACTGGAAACGGCCGAGCCTCGAGGTTCGCGGGCTGATGCGTTTGTTCGAGGAGGGCTTTCACCGCGAGCTGCCCGAGCTGCACCGCAACGGTGTGCGCATCTGTCACCTGGGACAGATGGAGGGTGTGTCATCGCGGCTGCAAGAGTTGTTGCGGGAAGCGATGGAAGTGACCCGCGACAACAAACGCCTGACCCTGAATATTGCCTTCAACTACGGTGGGCGGGCCGAGATCGTCCACGCCGTTCAGAAACTGATGACGGACGGGTATCGCCCCGAGGATGTCACCGAAGACCTGCTGACCAGCTATATGTACACCGCCGGCCAGCCGGACGTGGACCTGGTCATCCGCACGGGCGGAGACCAGCGCCTATCCAATTTCCTTATCTGGCAGGCGAACTATGCCGAGTACTACGTCACGCCGGCCTGCTGGCCGGACTTTGGCCGCGCCGAGCTGTACGAAGCCCTGCTGACGTATGGGCAGCGCGACCGCCGCTTCGGGCGCGTCCACTACGTGACGGCCGCCGACAAATACACCGACGTCGAGAGTGTCTAGCGCATTTCGTCGTGACGACTTGTGAACCGTAACTCGTTGCCGCATTCCGCTCGCGGTGGAGTGCCAACTCCACCGCCCATCGGAGACGCGGGAGATGGCTCTCCAGCGCCAGCATAAGTACGGCGACACCTCGATAGAGTTCATCAGTCATTCTGTGCCTGTCGGAAGCGACCGAGGTCGCTACTACATAGTCACCACCGTAACGGCCGCGATTGCTACGCGTGAGGAGGATGTGTGCTTTACCAGCGCCTATTGAGCGCTTTCATCCTGATCCCCCTGATCTTCCTGCTCGCGTACCTGGGCGGCTGGTGGTATGTGGCCTTCGCCGTTGTCGCCACGGCTTTGTGCATCTACGAGTTCAACACCATTCTGCGGCACGCCGGCTTCAAGCCCTGGCTCCCGATGCTCTTCGCCCTGACGGCGGGTCTGGTGCTGGCCGGCAAGTTCTGGAACCTGGCCTACATCCAGGTCGTGCTGGCCGCCGCCGTGATCCTCGTCTCGGTCTGGCAGCTGGCGACACCGGCCGAGCAGCGTTCCCTGTCCGACTGGAGCGTCACGATTTCGCCCGCCGTCTACCTGGGCTGGTTGGGCGCGAGCGTCCTGCTCATCCGCAACACGCCCCTGGGCTGGCGCTGGACCCTCTTCCTGTTCCTGACGGTCTTCGCCGCCGACGGCGCCGCCTACTTCGGCGGGCGCGCCTTCGGGCGGCACGCCTTCGCCCCGACGGTCAGCCCGAAGAAAACCTGGGAGGGGGCCATCATCGGCTGGGCCTACACGATGTTCCTCGCCATCGGTCTGGCGCGCTTCATGGGGCTGCCGATGAACGCCTACGAAGCCGCCGCCCTGGGACTCGTCGTCGGTGTCGTCTCCTCCATCGGCGACCTGACAATGTCGTTCGTCAAGCGCCAGGCCCACGTGAAAGACGCCAGCCAGCTCATTCCCGGCCACGGCGGACTGCTCGACCGGGTGGATAGCCTCTTACCGGCCGCGGCCGTGATCGCCGCCTACATCCAGTGGTTTGTGCGCTAGCGTCTGCGATCCGTCGCTCACCCGACGCAACAGCTGCCTATGACCCTGTCCTCCGAGCTGACACTGCTCGCTTTCGTCAACCGAATCAACCTCGTCCTCTCCTCAGCGACGATCATCTTCGCATTCTCGCTTCTGGCGTACCTTCTCGTCCACAACTTCCGCAACACCGTCGCCCGCGCCTTCTGCGTCCTGCTGGCCTTTGTGTGCATCGTCTACGGCGGCGACGTATTCCTCGACGTAGTCACCGGCGTGCGCGCCACCCAGTTCTGGCTGCACTTCCAATGGCTTGGCATTCCGTTCGTCCCTGCCGCCTACCTACACTTCTCCGACACACTGCTGCGAACGACGAACTCGTACTCGCGCTGGCGCAGCGTCAGTGTGATCCTGGCCTACATCGGCGGCGGGCTGACGCTTGCCCTGGTGCTCGCCACGCCCCTCATCGTGGGCGGCGTAGACCTCAACCCCGTCAACCCGCTGGCCGCGCATTTCGACGCCGGCCCCTTCTTCTGGCTGTTCACCGTTCTCTACTTCGTCATCGCCGGCTACGGCCTTGCCAATATCCTGCGCGCCCGTTACCGCTGCCTCACACCAACCTCCCGCCGACGCATGGGGTACGTCCTGGTCTCCATCGCCGCCCCGCTGAGCGTGTTTCCGTACCTGATCATGCTCGCGCCGGTCGTCAACTTCCCCGCCCACCCGCTCATCTTCGGCGCCCTCGCCGCCGCGGCGAACATTGCGACCATCGCCATGGTCATCGTCATGACCTACGGCGTCGCCTATCAGGGTGTGCTCATCTCTGACCGCGCCGTGAAGCGCAACCTCATCAAGTACATCATCCAGGCGCCCATGCTCGGCTCGGTCGTGATTCTTGCCATGCTCCTCGTCCCGCCTGTCGAGCGGGTGCTCGGCCTGCCGCGCGAGACCATCGTCATCTTCGCCGTCGTGAACGTCATCGTGATTTACCAGCTCATCGTCAGCGTGGCGCGCCCGGCGGTCGACCGGCTCGTCTTCTGGGGCGACTGGGGTGAGGTTCACTGGCTGCGCCGCCTCGACGAGCGCCTGTTCACCAGCACCGACCTGCGTCAGCTTCTCGAAAACGTCCTCACCTCCATCTGCGACGTGCTGCGCGTCGGCGCGGGCCTCGTCGCCGTCACCCAGGCCGGCAGGCTCGTCGTGGACACCTACTGCGGCTCCGAGGTGGACGCCGAAACGGCGCTCAACGCCCTCGACGACGCGGCCGTGACCGCCATCGTGGACGGCGCGACCGTCGAGCGCGGCGGCTACTGGTTCGTGCCATTGCGGGGGGTCGAGACGCCGGACAACGTGCGCCCGCTGCTCGGCGTGCTGGGCATCGGCCGCAACCCGGCGACACTCAACGAGCAGGAGCGCGGCGCCCTCGTCCGGCTCATTGCAGAGGCTGAGCGCGCCCTGGAAGACCGCCGCCTTCAGCAAGGCATCTTCGGCGCCCTGCGGCAGATCGAGACCGAGATCGAGACGCTTCAGCGCGCCCGCAGTCAGGTGCGCTACGTCGGCTCGCCGCTGTCCGACAGCGACGCCTCGCTCGTCGACTCGCCCGACTTCGTCACCTGGGTGCGCGACGCCCTGAGTCACTACTGGGGCGGCCCGAAGCTCGCCAACAGCCCGCTGCTCCGTCTGCGCATCGTGCGCGAGGCGCTGGCGCACGACAACAACCCGACCCACGCCGTGCGCTCCGTCCTGGACGAGGCGCTGGCGCGGCTCAAGCCGGAAACGCAGCGCAGCCTCTCCGCCGTCGAGTGGACGCTCTACAACATATTGGAGCTAAAGTTCATCAAGGGGCAGCGCACGCGGGACATCGCCAACCGCCTGGCGATGAGTGAGTCCGATCTCTATCGCAAGCAGCGCGTCGCCATCGAGCAGATCGCCCAACAGATCGCTACGATGGAAGCCGCCGACAACGAGACCAAGCAGGCAAACGTCTCGTAATCCCCGCCCGTCCCTCCTCCTCCATTCTTCTTTTATGTCACCTTTTCTCACCCGGATAGCTTTGCTGGGCGGATTTGAGAGGTTTTGAGAGTCCTTTCGCGGTATACTAGCCTCAAGATTGCTCTATACGCGATTGCTATGACTCTAACTTCACGAGTACCCGGCTTCTACAAGCTCTCCCCCCAAGACCGAGCAGCGTGGCTCGCCGAGGCTCTCGACCTCACGTCGGACGAAGTGGCGCTGCTCTCGACAGGTGGGCTGACCGTGGACACGGCGGCCAGCCTGGTCGAGAACGTCGCCGGTCTCTTCGGCCTTCCCTTCGCCATCGCCGTCAACTTCACAGTCAACGGGCGGGATGTCCTGATCCCGATGGTTGTCGAAGAGCCATCGGTGGTCGCAGCGGCAAGTCACGCCGCGCGGCTCATCCGCGACGGCGGCGGCTTCCAGACGTCCAGCGACCCGCCGATCATGATCGGCCAGGTGCAGTTGCTGGACGTGAGCGACCCGGCCGAGGCTGAGGCCGCCATCCTGGCGCAGCGAGCCGAGCTGATGGCGTTGGCCGACGAGCAGGCGCCGAGCATCGTGGCGCGGGGCGGCGGGGCGCGCGACATCGAAGTGCGGCGGCTCGACAGCCGTGTCGGCCCGATGCTCATCGTCCATGTTCTGCTCGACACGCGCGACGCGATGGGCGCGAACGCCATCAACACCGTCGCCGAGGCGCTGGCCCCGCGCCTGGCGGCCCTCGCCGGCGGCCGCAGCCACCTGCGCATCCTGTCGAACCTCGCCGACCGCCGCCAGGCGCGGGCCACCTGCCGCGTGCCACACGGCTCCCTGGCGAGCGACGGCGCTGATGGTAAGGCTGTCGTGCGCGCCATCGTCGAAGCCCAGGCATTCGCCGAGGCCGACCCGTACCGCGC
>JAXLWJ010000033.1:0-61498 GCA_046328535.1 Anaerolineae bacterium | reverse complement strand
AGACCGACAGGCTCAGGTTCCAGTACTGGCCGTTCTGGAAATACGGCGGGAACAAGCGGCCCTGCGCGTCGCGGAAGCCCCGCGCAATCAGCTCCGTGCCAAGAACGGGATGGATGGCCTCGTCGGTAAAGAAGTAGATCGGGAACTGGGGCAGCGCCACGAAGCGCGTGATCGCGTACACCAGCAGCGCGCCGCCGAACAGCAGCCAGGGCGCCCAAACGGCCCACCCGGCGCGGGCGCGCTCGCGCGGCGCGGTTGCAGCGCCTTCGCCAGCCGCGCTGCCCTCGGTCAGCGGTAGAGCGTCGGCCCTACCCGCCGCCGCCGCTGCGGCCGTTGGCCTTTTTCTGGGGCGAAGGAGAACGTACCCGGCGACGGCGACGATGAGCAACACGAGGCCGACGGCCAGACCGGCGGCCGGCAGGAGCCGGTAGCCAGCGGCAAGACCGCCAACATAGCCGGCCACAACCAGGAACGGCCAGGCGGGCGTCAGGCGCTCGAGAAGAGTGGGCGAACCCGTCGGGGCGGCCGAGGCCGACGACTCTGACAGCGGTAGACCGGCTGTCGTCTCCCCGACAGCGACCTGGTCTCGTTCATTAACACTGGCGTCAACCTGCCCCTGTTCCATCCTAAATGTCTCCCTCTAACACGGCCAATCGCTTCTCGATCCCTCCAGGTTCTGGCGATTGTCCAGCCATCCTTTTACCGCCAGCGGGGAGGCTCCACGCTATGGCGCGGAGCTAACGCCCGGGGTTGCGCGCGACGAAAACGACCGACAGACCCCAGCGCAACCCCAGCGCCTGCTCGACCTTGCGGAACAGGGGCGCCATGCGCTCATACAGTTGGAGCTGGCCGGACGGCAGCTCGTGGCGCTTGAGCACACGGCCGTTCAGCGCCCAGCCCGCGATGCCGGCCAGGTTGATGTAGAAGCAGCGCTCGATCTCGTAGCCCGCGTCCTCCAGCTTCGTCCGCAGGTCCGCCTCGGCGTAGCGGCGGAAGTGGCCCAGGTTCTCGTCAAGGCTGCTGTAGAGCCAGGGATGGGCCGGCACGAGCAGGAGCAGGCGCCCCTGGGGGGCCAATACACCCCGCATATACTTCAACGCAGCTTCGTCATTTTCGATATGCTCGAGGACGTTGAGGCACAGAATTGTATCAAAGTCCCACTCGGCCAGCTGCAAGAGGCTCGGATCCGAGAGGTCGCCCACCTCGGCCCGAACGTTGGGATAGGCGGCGAATCGCTCGCGCAGGTCGGCGACGCGCTCCGGCTCCAGCTCGAGCGCCACAACCAGCTCACGGTCCGTCAGCAGATGCGTGAAATTGCCGATGCCGGCGCCGGCCTCCAATACCCGCTGGCCGATGTACGGCGCGAGGCTATCGAACATCCAGCGATTGAAGGTTTCCAACTCGGCCATAAGCTCTAGCGTCTTGCCGCCGACTTCGGCCGCGCGCTCCGACTGTACCGCGCTCGTCTTAAGATTCAGGTCTGAAGCCATGAGTATTACGATTGCTCCTTATTCAGGCATCTCCAGCCCGCGCCTCATCACCGCTTCGCGGCTGCGGCGGGGACGAAGAACACCAGGAAATCCTGGCTCGCCAGCTCCGAGTTGTGCGTCGTGAGCCGCCCATCCGGGAACAGCCCCTGGAGCGTCTGGGCGCCCTTCTGGTCCTCCCGGCTGAGCAGGTAGATTTTGGCCGCCGGGTCGCTGACGTGCGACGGCGCGGTTTTGGCAAGCTGGTCGCTCATGATGTAGTTGTTGCGCGGGATCGCGCCCATGGCGAAGTACACGTTGCGCGTGTCCACCCAGTTGGGGTAGGCGACCATGTAGGCGTGGTCCACGTCGCCCACCGAGTTGACGAAGCCCTGCAACACCCTCGACATCTCCGTCGCGTTGCCGACCATCGCCCGCGTCTGCTGGTCGAACACGACGAAGTAGGCGCGGAAGTTCATCGTCACGGCCGCCATCAGCAGCGACCCGACGAGGACCGCCGCCAGCGCGGTTCCCCAGCGCGGGAACGAGCCGCGCAGTTCGCGGATGACGATGAGCAGCGGAACCGAGGCAATGATCATGGCGAAGGGGATGATGCCGCCACCGCGCGAGACACTCGGCACCTCGATCGGGTAGGCCAGAGCCAGAATAGCCGGCAGCATCATCACGACCAGGCTCAGCAACACCGCCGCCGCCGTGAAGGAGCGTTCCTTGAACACGCCGAGGCAGCGGCTGCGGAAGCAGAGCAGGCCGATGATCGCCAGCGCCACGTAGACGAGGCCCAGAACGAACAGCGCCCCCGTCACCGGATCGAGCTGCGGGTCCCACATGACGTTGTTCACCCACACGACGTCGCCCCGATAGTTGAACTGGAGCAGCGCGCTCCAGATGTTGGTCAGCAGATTCGCCAGCGGGTTGAACGTCTGCCCACTTTCGACGGCGGTCGCCCGCGTGAGGGAGCGGAACCAGAAGTACTCCGGATGGTCGAAGCTATAGCGCAGCGTGGGCAAGAAGACGAGGATCGTCCCGACGGCCATGAACAGCACGTTCACCCAGAAAGGCCGCGTCAGCGTGGCAACGTCCACCCCCGCTTCGTCCTCGGCCGGCGGCCGGCGGCGCAGCCTCGCCCACCCCAGGGCGACGCCGGCGCGGAAGCCGCCCGGTACGGACGCCATGTCCCACAGCACGCGCAGAATGATGAGTGACGCCACGAGCAGCGGAACCATGCGCATCGAGGTGTAGGTCTGCAAGCCGAGGCCGAGGATGAGGCCCGCCAGCAGCCAGTCGTTGCGCCGGTTGAGCCGCAGCCCGCGATAGACGAAAAAGATCGTCGGCGCGGTGAACAGCGCCGTGAACGGGAAGCGCAGGCCGGCGCGGGAGATCGCCGTGTGCCACTTGGACATCGCCATCAGCAGCGCCGCCAGCAGCCCCATGCCCGTCCCGCCGACCTCCCGCGCGAGCAGGAACACAAAGGGGATCGTCAGCAAGCCCGCCGTCGCCGTGCCGATCTTCAGGGTGACGAACGTTGTGGAGAGGTTGAACAGGCCGATGAGCGCCGCCGTGTAGTAGAACTGGAACCACTCGCGGCCCGTGTTGCGGACAAAGAAGGTCGGGCGCTGGCCGCTGAGAACATCGTACACGTCCAGCAGCTTCTCAGCGTGGTCCGACGTCGGGTCGAGCGGCACCGAGGCCAGCTCATAGTAGCGGAAGAAAGCCGCCACCACCATGATCCCGATAAGGGCGATCCCCACCCACGTCAGCGGCGTCCGCCAGGTCCGAATGCGCTCCCACACCGCCGCCCCGGTTTCCGTCCCCCAGTCCCACGTCGCGGCGACGAAGGTCACGATGCTCGCCAGCCACAGGCTCACGTTGATCGGCGTGAAGGTGTCCGTGCCAAAGGTCACGAAGCCTAGCAGCCCGGTGATGGCCGCGGCGACCAGCAGCCAGCGCCGCCAGCGGGCGACGACGATGCTCGTCACCGCCGGCACGACGACTGCCCGCGGCTCGCCGGTGAACACGCGCAGCGGGTTGCGGCGCAGCGCGATGACGAACAGCACGATGGCAATCAAGTACAACAAAGGCCCGTCGAATGGCACCGCGCGATCGGTGAGATAGCGCTGCCCCCAGACGGCGAAGCCGAGCGCCAGGACCGCGAGAATTGTTGTGATGACGACGCCATGTCGTCGCATGAGAGTGGACGGACTCTGCATGTGTTCCTATCCCAATAGATGTCGGCTGGACGCTATGCGCGCTTGACGCAGCGCACAAACTGATAGGCGCCGACATCCGGCAGCGGCTCTTCGTAGTAGGGCCGCAGCCACCACTCGAAGGGTTTCATCTGCGCCGGATGCACGACCCACTTGCGGAACAAGAGACGGCTGATGAGGTTCGGGACGCCGAGGTAGTGGCTCAGGTCGAAGGCGCGGTGGGCCTCAGGCGAGAAGTAATAGCTGAACTCCACCACGTCCAGCCCGACGGCGTCGAAGCGGCGCCGCCACTCCTCGAGCGGGTAGAGGTGGTGGTGGTGCGAGACGCGGTTGAAGAACGCGCCGTACTGCTCCTCCAGCCACGGCATGCCCATCTCGCGCGCCGTCGTCGTGCCGAGCAGGAACTCAGTGAAGTGCTCGCTCGGCAGAGTCGTGGCGAACGACCCGCCCGGCTTGAGGACGCGGCTGATTTCGCTTAGCGTCGCGTCGTTGTCCGGGATGTGCTCGATGACGCAGTTGCTGACGACGGTGTTGAACGCGCCGTCCTTGAAGGGCATGCGGGTCGCGTCGGCGCGGCTGACCATGCGGTAGACGCCATCGCGCCTCGCCGCCTCGACAAGGTCGCTCCACAGCGGGTCAATCCCAATGTCAATCGGCCGGTCATAGGCGATGGACGCGAAGTGGCCGTCGCCCGCGCCAATGTCCAGCACAGGCGGGACGAGCGGAACCTGGCTCATGAAGCGGCACTCGACCGAGCGAAGCAGCGCGCGGTGGGCGTTCATCGTCTGCATGTGTTGTGTAAAATAGTCCGGTGTTGTCATTCGTTGTGTTTTCTAGCGTATCAAAGGCGCTGGTTAGCGGTTGGCGCGGCGCTCGGGCCGCGGCAGGACGAGGCGATGGGTGACGCGCCCGACTTCGGCGTCGAACACATCTTCGTAGCGGTCCACGGTGCGGTTCAGGTCGAACATGGCTGCGATCTCGCGTCGCGGTCGGACGTAGCGCGCCTTGTCGGTCAGGATGCGGGTCACGGCCTCGGCCATGGCGCCGCTGTCGCCGATGGGAATCACCTCACCCATGCCCGTCATCCGCACGGGCTGGCGCACGCCCGGCAGGTTGCTGGAGATGACCGGCGTCCCGCATAGCATGGCCTCGACCTGCACCAGGCCGAACGACTCGGTGGAGTTCAGGCTCGGCACGAGGAGGCAGTCAATGCTGCCGAAGAACGCCGGCATGTCGCGCAGGGGGTGGAGGGTGCCGAGGAACTCCCAGTGGTCGCCGAGGGCCTTGATACGCGGCGACAGCCGCTCCCAGTACGCTTCCTCGCCGACGATGTTCTGGTATGGGCCGGCGAACAGCACCTTGAGCGTCGGGAAGCGCTGGAGCAGGGTCGGCATCGCGTCGAGCAGCACCTCGATCCCCTTCTCCGCCGCGAAGCGCGCGGCAAAGGCGAGCGTCGGGCGGCCGTCGAGGTGATGCGCGGCGCGGAACGCCGCCACATCCGCCGGCGTCGGCTCTGGCATGATGACCGGCGGCGGAATGACCTCGATCTTGTCCTTGAAGCGGCTCAACAGGCGCGAGTTGTCGGCGTAGTCTTGCGTGTAGGCGACAATCTTGTCCGACCACGTCGCCGCCATGTAGTTCGCGCCGAACGTCACCTGATCCACCAGTCGGTTGAACGAGCCGGGCGGCAATTGCAGGTCGCAGTGGTAGGTCATGATTGTCGGCTTCTTGAGCAGCCGCCCGCGCAGCGTCAACCCCCAGGCGTCGAACTGGGGCAGGTGGACACTCAGCACATCGTGCTCGCGCACCTCGCGCGTCGCCCACTGGCCGTAGGTGGGCATGATGACGCCCTTGCTCACGCGGAACGCCACAGGCACCCGAATCACCCGCGCGCCGTCAATGACCTCCTCGCGCGGCAGCGAGTGGTCATAGTGGGACGTGAGCACGGTGACGATATGCCCGCGCTCGGCCAGCGTCTTGACGAGACGCTCGACATAGATCGTCAGCCCGCTGACATGGGGCCGATAATACGTTAGCGCCACAAGAATCTTCATGCGTTTTCAAACAGCTCCCGATTGGCCTCAACCCACTGGGTGAGGCGGTCAATGCCTTCGCGCACGCTGACGCAGGGGGTCCAGTTGAAGTCCCGCTGCGCTTTGCCCACGTCACAGAAAAACACCGGCTGATCGCCGGGTCGCCAGTCCGCGTAGCGGGCGTCGGGGACGCGCCGCCCCATGACGTCTTCGAGGATTGGGCGGAACTCGGCCCAGACCGACATCGTCCGCGCTGCGCCGCCGCCGATATTGTACACCTGCCCCTGCGTCTGCTCGATATTCTCGACCGCCGCGATGTACGCATCCACGAGATCATCCACGTACAGCAGGTCGCGCACCTGCTTGCCGTTGCCGAAAATCGTAATCGGCCGGTCGGCCGTCGTCGCAATCACGAACCATGCCACCCACCCCTGGTCCTCGACGCCCATCTGCCGCGGGCCGTAGATGCAGCTCTGGCGGAAGACGACCGTCGGCAGGCCGTAGATGCGGTAGTAGTCCCGCACGTACTGGTCCGCCGCGCCTTTGGAGCAGCCGTAGGGCGAGTGAAAGTCGAGGGGCTGGCTTTCTGTCGCGCCGCCGGACAGGTCCTGATAGGTGTAGCGCGTCGCCAGCTCGACAACCGGCACATCCTCCATGCCGCCGTAGACCTTGTTCGTCGAAGAGAAGAGGACAGCCGGGTGGGCGCCGGATAGACGCGCCGCCTCGAGGACGTTGAACGTTCCCAGGGCGTTCGCCTCGAAGTCGTCGCGCGGCTGGGTGACGGAGGTCGTCACCGCCGTCTGCCCGGCCAGGTGGTAGACGATGTCAACGCCCGCCATCGCCGGCCGCAGGTCGTCCATGCGGCGGATGTCGCCCTGCACGAACTCGAACGCATTGCCGTGGCGACTTCGCAGCCAGGCCAGGTTCTTGTCGGTTCCCCGCCGCGAGAGATTGTCGAAAACGACGACCCGGCTGCCGTCGCCCACGAGACGGTCGGTCAGATTGCTGCCAATGAACCCCGCCCCGCCTGTAATCAAGACCCGCCGCTGATTCAGCGTCACTTTTCCTCCCCCAACCAGGACCGCCTATTATACCTCTGTCTTTGCACTTTGCTGTACAGTGGGGGTGGGGGCCGCAGGCCCCCGAACCCCCTCTCCCCCGCGTCGTTCAGCGGTGCAGTCCCCACTGAAGAAGGGGAAAGGGGGTAGTTTGGACGGCTGCGCCCTCCAAGCCTCCCCGCCAGACACAAAGTGCAAACATAGAGTATACGTTAAGCGGAAAGCCATGCCAAAAATGCGTGACACATGAAGATTCTTCACTGCGCGTTCATCATTGGTAACGGACGGCGAGCCTCGGCTGTTATCCACCACAG
Source organism: Anaerolineae bacterium (assembly GCA_046328535.1). Lineage (GTDB taxonomy): Bacteria > Chloroflexota > Anaerolineae > Epilineales > JAHCIE01 > JBDHWG01. Next base: position 54,402 of record JAXLWJ010000033.1, on the reverse strand, counting down.
CACCGGCGGCAGCACGATGAGGAGCGTAGTGACCATTTGCAGGGTCGGGACGCTGCCCCCGAACCACGCCAGCCGCCAGCCAAAGCCCAGGAAGATGTGAACGAGCATCGCCGTGAACGAAAAGATGACCGTGCGCTCGACGACCGGCTCGCCGACGAGAAGCGCGGCGAGCGGCACGAGCCACACCACGTACCACGGCTGGAACCACACCGCCGCAATCACCAGGTAGAAGAAGAACACCTGGTACGCGCCATACACCAGCGACTCGAAGGCCCCTTCCAGGCGGAGCAGCTGCCAGACGTATAGGACGGCGAACAGCCCAAACGCTGCGAGCCGCGCCATCTGCGCCGCCCCATCCGCGCCCAGTGGCGCTGTCAGGATGTCGCGCGCGACGGTCGCCAGTGACGCCGTGAACTGACTGCCGATGTTGGGAATGCCGCCGACGAGGGACGCGGGGCCGGCGTAGAACGGCGCCTGGATGAGCGCCGCCAGGCCCAGGCCAATCGCCAGCCCGCCCCCCACCTTCACCAGGCCCCGGCGGCCGAGCATGCGGATCGCCACGATCAGAAAGACGGGCGCGAGCGCCAGGGACAGCCACTTGACCGACGCCGACAGCACCAGGATGGTCGCCGCCGCTGTCCACATCCCACGCTGCGCGAGATAGATCGCCAGCAGCGCCAGCAGAATCATCATGATGTCGTTGTGTCCATCGCCGGCGGTGTTGAACACGACGAGCGGGTTCCACGCCAGGACGTAGACGCCGGCCCACGCGAGCGCCGGGCGTGTCCGCCGCAGGATGAGATAGACCAGCGCCACGCACAGCGCGTAGGACGCCACCATCGCCAGCTTGAAGATGATGACGTTCAGCAGGATGTCGTCGCCGCCGAGCCGCGCCAGAAGGCCGGCGAGCTGGATGAACCCCGCGCCGTAGACCGTCGGGAAGTTGCGAAAGATCGTGTAAGGGTAGAGCAGCTCGTCGGGCCGCATGTTCGGCGTCGTGATGAACGGGTTCAAGCCCAGGAAGGCCCAGATGCGGCCGAGCCAGACATACTGGAAGATATCCGCCGCCGTGACCGGGTACATGAAGATGAGCGCCGCCGAGCTGACGGCTGGCGGGAGCAGCACCAGCCACGGCAGCGAGCGGCCGGACATGGTCAGGACAAGGGTGTAGCCGAGATAGTACAGCCCGAACAGGACGAGCAGGACGGCGAGGAAGAACACCGTCGCTGTCGGCGTCTCACCCAGGATTTTCTGGAGGTCGAGCAGCGGCTGATCCACATAGCGCGGCAGCGCCATCGGCAGCGCTAGCCAGCGAATGTAGACCGCCACCGATGCGACGCCCAGCCCTGCCAGCAACCACGGCTTAGGGAAGGTCATTCAACATCTGCTGCGCTTCCTGCCGGATGCCAGCCTCCGCCGGGGTATTGGGCTTCAGATCCAGGAACACCTGCAAGTCCTGGCGGGCCTCGTTCCCCTTGCCCATGTCTTTGTACACCCGCGCCCGCCCGAAGTAGTTATCCGCGTTCTGCGGGTCCAACTCCACCGCGCGGTTGTAGTCCGCCAGCGCCGCGTCCAGGTTCTTCTTGCGCCAGTATGTATTGCCGCGCAACCCGAAGTAGACGCCGACCGGGTCCAGCTCGACGGCCCTGGTGAACTGCTCAATCGCCGCATCCAGGTCCGAGCGTTGGACGGCCTCGTTCCCCGCGTTGGCTGCCGCGCGCGCTCCCTCCGGGTCAGAGCCTTTGGCGACCGAGACGGGTGTGGCGGCGAGGGCCGCTTTGCCGGCGGCCGAGGGCGGGGCCGATGCGGGCGCAACCGCTGCCGCGGCCGCGGCCGGCGGGGGCGGCTGAGCGACTTTGGCCGCTGCGGCGCTGGCCGGCGGTGGGAGCACGGGCGCCTGCGCTACCGGGGCGGCGGGCGGGTTCGCGCCGGCGGCCTGCGCGCGGGGCTGCTCGGCGATGGGGCGCGAGGTCTGGCCGTCCTTGTTGACACCCGCCACGACGGTGTTGTCAAAGACATATGTCTTCAGCACAGCCAGCGAGATGATCGCCACGACGAGGATCAGGATAATCTGCGGCAGGGGCGAGGGACGCGCCTCAGTGGTCTCTGGCTCCATCTAGATCTGCTCCCACCAGAAGCGCACAGTCGCGCTCCCGATGATCTCCTGATATTCGACCGACAGGGAATGGGAACCGGGCGGCAAGTAAATGTCCACCGTGTACGTCGCCGGCACCTGGACGTTGGCCCCGCTGCGCCACTGGTTGATGATCGCGTTGCCGTCCACGTAGAGCACACCGCCGTCATCCACGCGCAGGTAGAAGCGGTAGAACCCGCCGGCGAACTGCACCGCCCGCGACCAGCGCACGGAGAAGCCATCGGGGTTGATACCCGGCCCAGGCGAGCCAAGCCCCCAATCGAAGTATAGCCCCTCCCCCGGCTGCCCGATGTAGTCCGGGCCGTTCGTCGGGTCGTCGCGCACCAAGACGAGGTTATTGTAGAGACCGCTCGGCCAGACCGGCACGAACCCCGGTACCGACGGCCAGCCGTTCGGGTTGGGCGCGTAATAGTTCGGCGAGTTGTAGTATTCGCCGTGCCACGAATTCGTCGTCCCTATGAACCGCCCCGACGTGAGACTGCCGGGCGGCGGCCCCTGGCACGGTGTCGTATTGGCCCACTGATACTCCCACCAGAACTTGAGGAACGCGACGCCGCCGCTGTTGAAGTACTGAATCTCGATGTCGAGATTCTGATTGCCATCATTCGCAATCGGGGCGTAGCTATAGTAAGGCACGCCTGGCCCGATGCTGCCCCACAAGTTGTCGTTGAACACCGAAATATTGTTGACGATGACTTTGACGCCGTCGTCGTGGTAGATACACAGGTTGTAGGTACCTGGCGTGGCGATACGAACCCGGCGGCGGAACCGTCCGGCCCAGTTGTCGGCGCGGTCCACCTGGCTGATGGGCTTGTCGAGGCCCCAGTAGTAGTCAATGCTGTCGCTGCCGTAACGTTGGTAGACGGCCGGTCCAATCGGCCCACCCTGCCAGAAGCTATTGTAGTACTCCTCGCACCACAGGTTGACACACGTCTCGAACGGCAGATAGTCCTGGGGTGCGGTCAGGCCCTTGCTCGTCAGCTCGGCGGGCAGGATGGCCGGGGTCGCCGTCGGCAGCACCGTCGTGGGGATCGGTGTCCACGTCGCCCAGATCGTCGGCGGCGCCGGGTCCTGGCGGTCGCGCGCGCCCTGCGCCGTGGCCCCGCTCAGGATGACGAGCAGCGCCAGAGCGCCCAGCAGGCCGACGGCCGCGGCCAGCCGACGCCAACGGTTCCACAACACGCGATGACGCATGACCCTATCCTTGTGTCGAGTCTGACGGAGCCACGGCCGGCGGGCCGACCGTGGCCGCGTTGCCCGTGGCCGCGCCGTCCGCCGCGCCCACGCCCGCCTTGCGCGACCCAATCAGCTGGTCGAGGCTCAGCCCTTCGCGCCACAAACACACTGCCCCAATGACGATGAGCGCGCCAAAGTTGACGGCGTGAGAGACCAGGGCAAACGCGAGCGCCTCGGTCTGCGGCACGCCGAACGCCGAGAGCGCCAGGATGACGCTGGCGTGATAGACACCAACGTAGCCAGGCGACGACGGGACCGCCGCGCCGAGCGCAACGACCACCTGCACGAAGGCCGCCGCCGCCAGCCCGCTCCACGGCTGCGCCAGCGTGGCGTCGAGGTTGAAGGCGCGCAGCGCCAGGTAATTGAACAGCACCCCGCCGACGCCCCAGATCACCAGCGACATGAGCGCGACCTTGAGAAGCTGCACCGGCGCGCGCAACACGCTGAGGCCGTCCAGCAGCCCGGCGAAGCGTTTCGCCCACACATCGGCGTTGAGGCGCGGCACGCGCAGGAGAACGAGGCGCAGCAGCGCCACGGCGCGGACACGCTGCCAGGAGGCAATGATCAGAATGACGAAGGCGGCCACAAGTGCGGCGGCGATGGTGAGGGCCGAGCGCTCGATGACCGGCGAGAGGTCCACGTAGGGCAACAGGACGAGCAGGATGACGATGATGCTGAACATGTCCAGCAGCCGCTCGACGACAACCGTCGAGAGGGCCTGGGCGAACTTCGGGCCCTTGCCCTCGCCGACCAGCGCCGCGCGCACGACGTCGCCGAGACGCGCCGGCAGGATTGTGCTGATGAGGTAGCCGATGCTCAAGGCTGAGAACAGCCGCCCGAGGCGGGGCGGGCGATCGGGGTAGAACAGCATGCCCCAGCGGTACGCTCGCAGGACGAGTGTCACAACGACAAGCCCAACCGCGGGGATGAGATAGACGTAGTTGGCGTGCGTCAGCGCCGCACTGAGGGCGATCAGGTCAATGCCGCGAAAGGCGATATAGAGGCAGACGACGCTGAGCGCCAGGCCAATCCAAAAACGGGGGTTACGCATGAGCCTTCAAGTTGGCGAACGATTGAGGGGCAGCGCCCCGACGCCGAATTATAGCACCGGCCCAGACGCATCTCCAAAGAAGAAGGGAGGGACGCGGCGGCATTGGGCGCGCGCCGTCACGGGGATGGCGTAGACGTGACGGGCGCGAGCGACACAGCCGCCGGCGTGCCGTGTAGGCCAACTGATAGCGTCGCCGATGGCGTCGGCGACGGCAGCGCTGTCGCGGCGCGGGCGGTGGCGGTCGCCTCGGCGTAGGTCGAGGTCGCCCCCCAGGGTTGCCCCTGGCCGAGCAAGCCAGCGGCGGCGATGAGCGCCGCAGCAGCTGCCCAGCGCAACCAGCCCACCGGCGCGGGCGCGATGAAGCGCAAGGACGCGCGGTCGCGCTGCGGCGCGCGGGCCGGCGAGCGCGGCGACTGGGTCTCGCGGGCGGCGGCGACGGCGGCGGCGACAGCGGCGGACACGGCGGCGGGTCGGGGCTGAGAGGCCTCGGCCTGGGCCACAAGGCCGCGCCGCAGCATGACGTCTAGCTCCTCCAACGCCTGCGCCTCGGCCCGGCAGGCCGCGCAGGCGGCCAGATGCTCCGTCAGGTCCCTGTCCAGGGAGCGCGGCGTGGGGCTATCGTTACATTCGAGATACTTCGCCCAGAACTCATGGCACCGCATACTCTACAGCTTCCTTCCTAGCTGAATCCGTCACCGTCGGCTCTGCCAGCAACGCCCGCAGCCGCTGCCGCGCCGTGAACAGGCGCGAGCCAATCGTACCCGGCGGCAGGTCGAGCAGGTCCGCGATCTCCTCGCACGACAGACCGTGGTAGTAGCGCAACACCACGACTAGACGGTGTCCCTCGCCGAGACGCGCCAGCGCCGCCATCACCCGGCTCTGCTCAATGCGCTGAAGCGCCGCCGCCTCCGGGTCGTGATCGAGGGACGGCATCGTCTCCAGCGCCTCCCACTCCACCTGGGGCAACGAGTGGCGCCGCAGGCGCGAGATGGACGTGTTGAGCGCGATGCGATGCAGCCAGCCGCGAAAGCCCGCCTCATCCTTGTGGCTGTACGCGCCCAGCCCCCGCACCGCTTTGACCAGGCTCTCCTGCATGGCGTCCTCAGCATCCTCCGGCTGTTGCAGCACCATCAGGCAGGCGCGGTAGACGAACGGCGCATAGCGCGTGACCATCTCGGTCACGGCGGCCGTGTCGCCCGCGCAGCACCGCGCCACCAGGTCGTCAATCGGCGCAACATCTTCGGTCGAGTGCGGCATGTCGTCCATACTAGTATCAACGCGGCTCGCCCGCGATTCATTCGGCTCGGACTCGTCTGTTTGCGAAATCCGACCGCCGCCGAAGCACGGAGTCAGGAGTCTTCGCGTTTGCGCCGCCATACCACCTCCACTATAATCGCTCCCAGACCTCTCATCATTGTCCTCGAAAACGATACACGTAGAACGACGATTCTCTGACAATCCTGCGTCACCTGTGATACGCCCCCGGAGACCACGACCGTGACAAACGCCGAAGTCGTCCAGATGTTCAACACGATCAGCGACCTGCTCGAAATCAAAGGCGAGGACCGCTACCGCGTCCAGGCCTACCGCCGCGCCGCTCAGGGGATCGCCGACTATCCCGGCAGCGTCGAGGCGCTGTGGAAAGAGGGCAAACTTGAGGACATCCCCAGTGTCGGCAAGACCCTTGCCACCAAGATTGATGAGCTTCTACGTACAGGGACGCTCGACTTCTATGAAAAGTTGCGCGCCGAAGTGCCACCTTCGCTGATTGAGGTCCTGCGCGTCCCCGGCGTCGGCCCCAAGCGAGCGCAAATCCTCTGGAAGGAGCTTGGCGTCACCAACCTGGACGAGTTGGAAGCTGCGGCCGAGTCCGGCAAGCTGGCGACTCTGCCCGGCTGGGGGCAGAAGACGGCCCAGAATGTCCTCAAGGGCATCCAGCAGGCGCGCTCCCTCGACGACCGCGTCATGCTCGCCAACGCCCTCCCCATCGCCGAGTCCCTCGTGGACGCTTTGCGCCAGGCGCCGGGCGTCCTCGACGCCGACATGGCCGGCTCGCTGCGGCGGCGCAAGGAGACGGTCGGCGACATTGACATCCTGTGTGCCGCCCACGACACGGCGCCGGTGGTCGCGTACTTCACCGCCCTGCCCCAGGTGGCTACGGTGGTGTCGGCGGGCGACAACAAGGCGACAATCCGGCTCCACAACGGCCTGACCGCCGATCTCATGGTACTGCCGCCGGAGAGCTGGGGTTCGCTCCTCCAGCACTTCACCGGCTCCAAGGAGCACAACATCCAGCTCCGCTCCCTGGCCGTCGCTGACGGGCTGCACATCAGCGAGTACGGCATCACCCAGAACGACGCGCTCACGCGCTACGCCGACGAGCGCGAGGTGTACCGCGCCCTGGACATGGACTGGATTCCGCCGGAGCTGCGCGAGGGCAGCGGCGAAATCCAGGCCGCTCGCGCCCACAAGCTCCCCCGCCTCATCGCGCTGTCCGACGTCCGCGGCGACCTCCAGATGCACACCACGTGGAGCGACGGCAACAGTTCCGTCGAGACGATGGCCCGCGCCGCGATGGCGCAGGGGTGGGAGTGGATCGCCATCACCGACCACTCGCGCGGCATGGGCATGACCCACGGCCTGGACCCGGACAAGGCGCGGCAGCAGGCCGAGGAGATTGACGCCGCGAACCGCCTTCTGGCGCCGTTCCGCATCTTCAAGAGCGTCGAGCTAGAAATTCTGCCCGACGGTTCGATGGCCCTGCCGGACGAAGTCCTGGCCGAGTTCGACGTCGTCGTCGCTGCCGCCCACATCGGGCAGCGGGGCGAGCGCGACATCCTGACCCGCCGCTACCTAAACGCCATCCACAACCCGCACGTGGACGTCATCGCCCACCCCTTCGGTCGCCTCATCGGGCGGCGCCCGCCGATGGACCTGGACTTCGAAGCCATCGTGGCCGCGTGCGCCGAAACGCGCACCGCGCTGGAAATCAACGGCCAGCCGGATCGGCTCGATCTCGACGCGCCCAACGCCCGCTACGCCCGCGAGCAGGGAGTCATGCTCACCCTGGCGACCGACTCCCACACCCCGGCCGGCTTCAGCGCCATGCAGTACGCGGTGTACCAGGCGCGGCGGGCCTGGGTCGAGGCCGCCGATGTGGTCAATACGAAGCCTCTGGCCGAGTTCGAGGCCTGGCTGCGGCTCCCTAAAGCGAGCAGGAGGTAGGCGCGCTACCTCCTGCTCGGTACACTCATCGTGCCTTAGGGCTGGCAGCGTTACTCGTGCTTCGCTTGCGCCAGGCGCGCGGCCTCGTCAATGATGGCTTGTGCGCCTTCCTGTGACACCCCGATAACGGGGTAGCCACTCTCCGGGTCGTTACCCGTGAAGATGCCCTGCACTTCCTCCCAGCCCAACGCCGCAATCTGGCCGTAGGACGTCAGCCCGCGCGCCTGCAAGAGTCGCTCGTAGACCGGCCCCACGTCGGGAAGCTGGCGTAGATCGTCCGGCGGGGGCGGCTCGGCGGCCAGCCCCTCGTCCGGTCCAGGCGCCATCACTTCGTGCGCCAGGGCGGCAGCCCCCAACGGCGCAGCCGCAGCTTCGGCCTGTTCAGCCGCCAGGGCCTCGGCAGTCGTCGGCGCCGCCGTTTCATCGCCTTCATCCTTCAAGAAATGTGCCGCCGCCGCGCCTGCGGCAACCGCGCCGGCCGCCGCCGCCACCCCGCCGAGGTGGCCGCCCTCGCCACCTTCCGCGGCGTCCTCGCCGGCGTGCATGGCGTCCAGCGCGGCCGCCGCCGCCGCATCCTGGCCCGCCTCCTGCATACCCTCGACCGATGTCGGCACGTCCGGCGTCGCGCCGAGACCAGCGGTCGCGTCTTCGTGCTGCGCTCGCTCAAGTTCCTCCACGGTCGTCACGTCCACTTCGCCTTCTGGCGCCTCGGTGACGTCGTCGGTCGCCGCAGCCAGCGCGTCCACCGTGGGAATCTCGGCGAACTCGTCCTCGGTCGCGCCGAGGCTCAACTCGTCTTCCCCTGGCTCCACGACAGCGCCCAGCGCCTCCACCGACTCCTCGTCCGCTTCACCGGCCGGCTCGGCCGCGGCCGCTGCGCCGGCAGCCAGCGCCGCGCCGCCCACCACAGCGGCCGTACCAGGATGGCTCGGCGCGCCGCCCTCAGACGGCTGATAGCCTTCCTCGGTCGCGCCGAGACTCAACTCATCCGCGCCCGGTTCCACCACGACGCCCAGCGCCTCCACTGACTCCTCGTCGGCCGACGCTTCCGCCGCGCCCTCCTCGCCGGCCGGCTCGCCGCCGCTCACAGCGGCTGCGCCGGCAGCCAGCGCCGCGCCGCCCACCACCGCCGCGACAGCGCCAGGATGCCCCTCGCCGCCCGGTTCGGTCGCCGGACCGACCTCAGCGGCCGCCGCCTCGGCGCCCTCTTCCTCGCCGCCCTCGTCCCCATCCCCGCGCTTCGCAAGGAGATAGGCCGCCGCCGCGCCTGCCGCGACAACGCCGCCCACAGCAGCGGCGGTTCCGAGGCCCGGCTTGCCGCCGCCCTCTGCCGCGCCTTCGTCAGCCGCAGCAGCCTCATGCCCGGCCTCGGTCGCAGCGGCCGCGCCAGCCGCCTCAGCCGCGCCACTTGGCGTTTCGGCCTCGGCTGTAGCTGCGCCCTCTGCGCCTTCCTCGTTGCCCATCTGAGAGGCAGCCACGGCGCCGGCGGCAATGGCCGCGCCGGCCGCTGCTGCGCCTAACCCGGCGCCGCTACCGGCGGCGGCCTCCTCGGTGGCAGCCGCAGCCGCCGCGCCTGTCTCCGCCTCGGCGGGCGGCGTCTCCGGCCGCGCCCAGACCGACTCGGCTTCGGGGGCGGGTGCGGCGCCTTCATGCTCCGCGCCGGCGACAACTGCGCCCGCCGCCAGGGCCGCGCCACCAGCGACCGCTGCCGCGCCTGCGCCAGCTTCACCGGGGCCGAGCGCGCCGGCGGCGCCGGGCGGGCCATAGGGCGTCCACGCGCCCGCTGCGGCGGCCCCAGCGGCCCCGGGAACCGGGCCAACCGGCGGAGTCACGGCCGGCCCCTGGCGCGGCCAGGGGCGCCTGCCGAAGTACGTCAGGATAACAGCGCCGAGGCCGGGCAGGGTCAGCAGCCACGAAACGACACCGCCGAGGCACGGGATCAGCCCCAACGCCGCCGTCACCACGCCGAGGACGACGACGCCCAGCGCAATCGCCCCATACGGGCTGCCCGCCCGCCCGCCGCGCAGCCCGCCCAGGATGGCGCGGCCGACGACGAAGCTGGTCGCCAGCCAGCCAAACATGATTGCCAGCAAGAACAGAATGACGAGAATGACCAGCGCCCCGAACCCCAGCAGCCCGATGCAGAACACCACGACGAGAATCGCCGACACGATGGACATGACGATGATGACCAGGGGGGCCAGGAGCCACGTCAGGAAGCCGAGACCGGATGTTGCGAAGGGGCTGGCCGTGATGGCGTCGGCGACCCGATCGAGCGGCCGGCGCAGCAGCGCCACAGCGAGCAGGCCGAGCAGCAGGGTCAAGACCAGGCCCGCCAACGTGCTAAGCAACCAGCCCACGACGCCACCGCTACCACTCGGGCCGGCCAGGGGTGCGGGCGGCGTGATGCCTTGCGGAACGCCACTGCCAACGCTACCGCCGACGCGCGCGCCCTGCGCTCGGTTGACGTTCCCGCCAACAGCGTTTACAGCGCCCGTCACATTGGCGCTGTCACGCAGGGTGACGTTGCCGCCGACCGCGCCGACATCGCCGCGCACGGCGCCACCGATGGTGGCGTTGCCACCGATGACCGTGACGCCGCCGTTGACTGCGCCACCGATGTCCGCGTTGCCGCCGAACACGCCCACATTGCCGTTGACCGTCCCGCCGGCCTCCACGCCAAGGTTGCCGCCAAACACAAGAAGGTCGCCCGAAATGGTCTCACCATTTCGAACGACCGTATTCCCCGTAACCACGCCGCCGCCACGGTTCCCTTGCGCAAACACCGCAGGAGCCAGGGACAGAGCCAGGATGACGATGAGCAAGACGAGTCCTAGACGCCGCATGGGGCTGCCCTCCCTCAATCAGAACTGCAAGGATAATCATGCAGGGCCGGCTCGCTCACGCGGGCCGGTCTTCACACCGGAGGTGGGGCAAGGCGCAAGGACCAAGCCGTGGATACTTGTGTGGCCGACCGCCGCTACATTGCCTGCTCAATACCCCGGAAGTGGAGACGGCCTAGAGCATACACCCACGCCGTCGCCAGGGCAAGTGTGACCAGAACGTAGCCCAGAATCAGGGGGAGGGGCAGCGACAGCACGAGCGCCGCGCCGATAGACGGCAGGTTCATTGCCAGCGCGATGGCCTGATCGGCCAGCGCGGGCAAGCCCAGGCCGCCGCTCAGGCCGACGAGCCAGGGCGCGACCGAGTCCCACGCCAACGTGAGCGCCAGCGACACGAGCAGTAGCCCACCGATGAGCAAGACGATCCAGCCGGTGATCGCGCGCCACGGCGAGGGGGCTGGGCTGCGGCGGTCGGCGACGCGATTCATGAGGCGCGCCGTGAAATCCACCGGGGGCTGCGCCATCGGCGCCGCCTCAAACAGCGTCGCCACACGAGACATCGCCGTCCACTGCGCGCTGCAAGCGTCACACCCTACTAGATGGGTGCGGACTTCCTGCCACTCCTCATCCGACACCAGACCGTCGAGATGGAGTGACATCAGCTCGCTAGTTTGCTCGCACTGCATGGATGATCGGTCCTTTCTGCGTCAATCCGACCGCTTGGGCGCTAGGGCGAGTCTGCCCCCGTAGGACGGGCGGCTCGTCCGTATCCATCTCGCCAATGGTCTCCGCCAGCATCAATCGCGCCCGATGCAGGCGCGACTTGATGGCGCTCACCGAGCTGCCTGTCGCGTCGGCGATCTCCTCGTACGAAAGGTCGTTCCAGTACCGCAGGATCACCGCCAGTCGGTACGCCGGTGGGAGCTGACGGAGCGCGTGCTGCAAGGTGCGCTCCTGCTCCGTCGCCAGCGCCACTTCCTCAGGCTCAGCCTCCTCGGCGGGCAACTCCCGCTCGCCCGCCTCATCGTCCAGCGACTCCATGCCGCCGTGGCGGCGGCGCAGCTGGTCAATGCAGAAGTGAGAGGCGATAGACAGAATCCACGACGAAAACTTGCGATCTGGTTCGTAGCTCGCCAGCCGGTCGTAGGCGCGCAGGAACGTCTCTTGAGCCGCATCCTCCGCGTCTCCCCCATTGCCAAGCATCCGGTAGGCCAGGTTGAACACCGGCCCCTGGTAGGCGGCCACAAGGTTGGCAAAAGCAGCGTGGTTGCCGGCGATTGCCTGCTCCACCCACACGCGCTCTTGGTCCATCCGAAGCCCTCCTGTCTTCTTCTACGCACGAATCCCGCCAAAGGTTGCAGGGCAACCGCGCCTGCAAGCGCCCTACAGCGCCTTCAGTATTGAACCACACTCTCTGCGCTCGTGGCCCACGCCCCCCCTACACCGTATCCCCGCCTGGCCCACGTCAGACCGACACAATCGCGCGGAACCTGGCGGCCGCCGTGAGCGTCTATTATATTATGACGCATTTCCGCCGCGGACCGTACCATCCGATTGGCGCAGTTGCGGTCATCCTTCTGATGCTGGCGAATCACGAGGCTCCGCGCTACAATGCGCCTCATGGACCTGTTCTTGCGGATTCGTTACCCCTGGCCAGCGTTCGTCCTCGCCCTGGCGGCGCTGGCGCTCGCCCTGGCCGTAATCTCTCGGCCCCTCTTCGCCGACCTTCCGCCGCCATCGGCCCTCACCGCCCGCGCTGCTCCCGCGGCGACGCGCATCACCGACCGGCAAGGACGACTGCTGGCCGAGGTGCTGGACCCGCGCCAGGGGCGGCGGGCGCGCATCACCCTGGCCGACCTACCGCCCCACGTCACCGATGCGGTGCTGGCCGTGGAGGACGCCGGGTTTCGTGCGCACCCCGGCGTGGACCTGCGAAGCGTGGCCCGCGCCCTGTTCCAAAGCATCACGACGCGCGAGGCGCAGTCGGGCGCGAGTACCATCACCCAGCAGCTCGCCCGCGACGTCCTCATGTCGCCGGAAGAGCGGCAGCAGCGCACACTGTGGCGCAAGGCGCGCGAGATGCTCCTGGCCCTGCGTCTGGAGCGCGCCTACGACAAAGACACGCTGCTCGAAATCTACCTGAACGAAGTCTACTTTGGGCAACTCGCCTACGGCCTTGACGCCGCCGCGCAGACCTACTTTGGTGTGCCGGCCCGCGACCTGGACCTGGCGCAGGCGGCGCTGCTGGCCGGGCTGATTCAAGCGCCCGCCGCCTACAACCCTCTCGTCGCGCCGGAGGCCGCTCGCGCCCGGCAGCGCGATGTCCTGGCCCTGATGGTCAAGAACAGCATGGTCTCGGCCGCCGAGGCGCAACTCGCGGAAGGCGAGACTCTCCAGTTCAGCGGCAGCGGCCCGGCCTTTCGCGCGCCCCATTTCACGGTCTACGTCCGCAATCTCCTGGAAGAGCGCTACGGCGCAGATCTCGTGAACGGCGGCGGCCTCCAGGTGACAACGACCCTCAACCTGGACCTGCAAGAGATGGCCGAGGCGACGGCGCGGCGCTACGTGGCGCAGCTCAGCGAGAACCGCGCCAACGAGCCGGACCATCACGTCAGCGGCGCGGCGGTCGTCGCCCTCGATCCGGCCAGCGGCCAGATCCTCGCCCTGGTCGGCAGCCCGGACTACTGGCAGGCGCGCGACGGCGCTGTCAACGTCGCCCTGGCGCCGCGCCAGCCAGGCTCCGCCATCAAGATTGTGACCTACGCCGCTGCGTTCAGCCGCGACATGACCCCAGCGACAGTCCTCGCCGACGTGCCGACGAGCTTCCAGACGCAGGAGCGCGAACCCTACCTGCCGCGCAACTACGACGGGGTGTGGCACGGCCCGCTGACGTTGCGCCGCGCGTTGGCGACATCGTCGAACATGGTCGCTGTCAAGGTGCTGGACCACATCGGGCTGGCTGCCTTCCGCGAGACGGCGCGGGCGCTGGGGCTGACCGGGTTCGACGACCGTCAGGGGTTGGCCCTCACCCTCGGCGCAGGCGAGGTGCGGCCCCTGGATCTGACCGCCGCGTATGCCACCTTCGCCGCCGGGGGCGTCTACCGCGCGCCCGTCGGCATCCTCGAGGTGCGCGACGCCGAGGGGCGGACGCTCGAACGATGGGCGCCGACCGACGGCATTCAGGCTGTGTCGCCCCAGGTCGCCTACCTCATCACCGACATCCTCTCTGACGACGGCGCCCGCATCGGGGCCTTCGGCGAGGCCAGCGTCCTGAAGCTCAGCCGGCCAGCGGCTGCGAAGACCGGCACAACGACCGACTTCCGCGACAACTGGACGCTTGGCTACACGCCGGACCTGGCTGTCGGCGTCTGGGTCGGCAATCCCGACGGCACGCCGATGGTACGCACCTCCGGCATCACGGGCGCCGGCCCCATCTGGCACGATGTGATGGAAGCCGCCCACCGCGGCGAGCCGATCCACTCCTTCCCGACGCCGCCCGGCCTGGTCACCGCGCAAATCTGCGAGCCATCCGGGTTGCTGGCGACGCCGCTGTGCCAGCGCCAGCGCCGCGAAGTGTTCATCGCCGGCACGGCGCCGCGTGAGACCGACGACTCGTACATCGCCCTCGCGATTGACGCGCCGACCGGCCTGCTGGCCGCGCCCGGCTGCGTCGGCCCAACGGTGCAGCGCGTCTTCCGGCGCGTGCCGCCTGAAGCCCAGGATTGGGCGGCCGCCGAGAACCCCGATCAGCCACCAACGCGCTCGTGCGCCGAGCTAAGCGCAGGAAGAGCGCCAGACCCGCCAACGGAGACGGTGCGGAACAAGAGCGGGTCGCCCGGCGTAGAGATAAGTAGCGTTCCATTCGTCCTCGTCACGCCGGCGGCGAACGCCGAGTACGCCGTCAGCGGCGAGATGCCGGCCGCATCCCAACGCATCGAGATTCTGGCGCGCCTGTCGGGCGCCGTCCCAGACGGAGCGCGCGTCACGCTGCTAATTGACGGCAAGGAACTGGCGAGTCTGGCCGCGCCACCCTATCGCGCGCTGTGGCAGCTGGCGGCGGGCGCGCACGTGGCGCAGGCCGTGGCGACTGATGAAACCGGGCGGCAGGTCGCCACGGCCGAGTCGCGCTTCACGGTGTACAGTGACGTCCCGTGGCCGCATTGATGTCAGGCACGGTCTGTCCGTAATTTACACAGGAAAAGGAACGCAAAGGCGCAGAGGCGAAAGGAAAACTGCTGGCGCTGGAGAGCCATCTCCAGCGCCTCCCAGAGGCGGTGGAGTTGTCACTCCACCGCCAGCAGCGGGTCACCACGTCTTTGCGCCTTTGCGTTGCCAATCTTGGTTTCGGAGGTGGTCTCTATGTTCACGACTATCTCGCCGCCAACGCGGACTTTGGTCAGGTGGCTTCCTATCGCGCTGGTCCTACTCAGCGTCGCCGGGTGCCGCTCGCAAGCGCCGGAGCCGCCGCCGACCCCGGCTCCGGCTGTGGCCGCGACAACCGCGCCCCAGGCGGCGCCGACCTCCCTGCCCGTGACGGGCGCCGCCACTGCCGCCCCCGCCTCGGACGGCTCCGCCGTGCGCGCCCGGCCCACGCCGGGCAAAGTCGCCGGATTGGGCGCGGCCAGCTTCGCGCGGAGTGTCGAAGGGCTGAAGGTCGCTTCGACACAGCCCAAGAACGACGCCGCCGACGTGCCAATCGCCGGCGACGGCAGCCGCATCGTCGTGCAGTTCGACCGCCCAGTCGCGCCGCTCACCGGCGTCACCGAAGGAGCGGCCCTACCGGCGCCGCTCGCCCTCGACCCGCCCGCCCAGGGCAAGGGCGAGTGGCTCAACACCTCGACGTACCTGTTTCGCCCGGACGCGCTCCGTCCGTCCACGCGCTACACGGCGACCGTCTCCCCCATCGCGGACCTTGTCGGGACGAAGCTCGACGCGCCGGTAACGTTCAGTTTCACGACGGTCTATCCCGGCGTTGAGCGCACCGGCCCACTGGACAATGCCAGGTTCGTCAACGCCACCCAGCCCATCACCGTCACCTTCAACCAGCCGATGAATCAGGCTCAGGCGCAGAACGCCTTCAGCCTGACTCCGAAGGGCGGACAGTCGGTGGCCGGCGACTTTGCGTGGAACGGCGCGACGATGACCTTCAAGCCGCGCCAGCCCCTTGCCCGCGACACGGTTTACACCGCCGAGATCGGAGCCGGCGTGGCCGACGCTGGAGACAAGGAGACGACGAAGGCCGCTACATCGTGGACCTTCCAGACGGCCCCAACGCCCGGCCTCCTCGCCAGCACGCCCGCCGACGGCGCCCAGTCCTCCCGCGACGCGCTCAACGGCCTACAGCTCTCCTTCGCGTCACCGATGGACCGCGACGCCCTCAAGGTGACCGCCGCGCCGACCATCACCAACCAGACAATCTCGTGGGAGGATGAGTCCAACACCAAAGCGCGCGTCTACGGTAGCTGGCAGCCGTCCACTGCGTACACGGTCACGCTCGGCGCCGCGTCCAAGACCCGCGACGGCGAGACGCTGGGCAGGGACATCGTCCTGCGCTTCAGCAGCGCCCCGCTCGACCCGCGTTTCAACCTCGGCGTCCCCGGCCAGATGGCGATGTACGACGCCAACCGCCCGCCGACGCTCGGCGCGGCCGTCGTCAACGTCAAGGACCTGAACTTCGAGCTATATACTTTGCCTGCGGCCGACGTTCTCTCATTCATCGGCCCAGACGCCTACCAGCAGTACGACAGGTTTCAGCCAGCCGCCAGCCGCCGCGTCCGGCCCAACTGGACCGTCAGCAGCAATCCGCCGCTGGACAAGTCCACCGTCGTCACCACAACCCTGACCACCGACGGCAAGATCGCGCCGGGCGCGTATTACCTGCGCGTCTCGACGCCCCAGGTGAAAGGCGCGCCCGACCGCCACGTCCTCATCGTCTCCGACGTCAACCTGCTCCTGAAGCGCACCGACAGCGAGGTCCTCGTCTGGGCGACCGACCTCAAGACCGGCCAGCCCGTGTCCGGCCTGCCTGTCGTCGTGTACGGCTTCAACCGCCAGCCCCTCGGCCAGGGAACGACGAACGACGACGGTCTGCTCCGCGTCACGTTCCCGAAGCTCAACGACCCCTACCTGCCGATCTATGCCCTGGCCGAACGCAGCGGACAGGTGGTCGGCGCCGTCGGCGGCGACTGGAGCGAGGGCATCAACCCGTTCGATTACAGCCTGGAAGGCTCGCTCTCGCAGCCCGACTACTACGCCTACACGTACACCGACCGACCGCTCTACCGCCCCGGCCAGACGGTCCACTTCAAGGGCATTCTGCGCGGCGGGCGGGACGGCGCGTACACCATCCCGCCGCTGCAAAGTGTGTCCATCACCGCGCGGGATGCGCTCGGACACGAGATCCTCAAGACCGACGTCCCCTTGTCGGCCTACGGGACGTTCAGCGGCGATGTTCCCCTCGCCCCTGCCGCGCCGCTCGGCTACTACTCCATTTCGATGGACATTCCGTTACCGCCGACCGCCAATAACCCGAAACCCACCTTTAGCTCGTCAGCGTCGTTCCAGGTGTCCGAATATCGCAAGCCTGAGTTTGAGGTGGCGATCAAGACAGATAAGGACAGTTATGTCAATGGCGAGACCATCAACGTCACGGCCGACGGCGCGTACTTCTTCGGCGGCCCTGTCGCGGGCGCTAAGGCGAAGTGGCGCTTGCTGGCCGACGATTACTTCTTCGGCCCGCCGGACTCGGTCAAGGGATTCTGGGACTTCGCGGACTTCGACGTCGTACAAGACCGCAGCAAGCGGCGGCCCGGCGAGGTGATACGCGAAGGCACGGGGACGACCGACGCCCAGGGGCGGCTGACGTTCGGGGTATCCCAGGGTCTCGGCGACGTCCCCATCAGCCAGAACTACACCATCGAAGTCGAGCTGACCGACGTCAATGGGCAGAGTGTCACGTCGCGCACCGTCGTGCCGCTGCACAAGGCCAACTTGTACATCGGCGTCGCCCCGGAGAACTATCTCGGCCTGGCGAAACAGACGCAGGGCGTCAACCTCATCGCCCTCGACACAGGGGGCATCTCGGTCACCAACCAGGCGCTCACCGTCAACGTCTTCCGCCGCGAGTGGTACACAGCGCGGCGGAAGGAGAGCGACGGACTGTACTATCTGACCTCGGTCTACACCGATACGCCGGTCGCCAGCCTCAACACGACCACGGACGCCCAGGGCAAGGCCACGGTGACGTACACGCCGCCCCAGGCCGGCAGCTACCGCATCGTCGCCGAAGGCAAGGACGGCGCCGGCAATACTGCCCGCAGCGCCACGTATCAGTGGGTGGCGGGGACAGAGTTCGTCAACTGGCGGCGCGACGACAACGACCGCATGGCGCTCACCGCTGACCGCAAGACGTATCTGCCGGGTGACACGGCAAAGATTCTGGTGCAGTCGCCATTCGCGCCGGCGGAGGCCCTGGTCACTGTCGAGCGCGGGGCCATCCGCGATGTGAAGCGCGTGACCCTGCCCACAACCAGCACAACCATCGAAGTCCCACTGACGAAGGACGATGCGCCCAACGTGTACGTCTCGGTCGCTGCCGTCAAGGGCGGCGACGACAAGACGCTGCCCCAGTTCAAGCTCGGCGCCGTCCGCCTGGATGTCTCGCCGCGCGACAGGCTCCTCGACATCGCTCTGACGCCGCAGCGACCGGGCGCCGCTCAGCCCGGCCAGACCGTGACGTACAACCTCGTCGTCAAGGACAGCGAGGGCCAGCCCGTCCAGGGCGAGTTCTCGGCGGCGCTGGTGGACAAGGCGCTGTACTCCCTCGTCGCGGACACGTCCAGGAGTCCCGGCGACGTGTTCTACGCGCCGCGTCCGCTGGGCGTCGGCAGCGCCGCGACCCTCATCCGCAACGTCAACCGCGTCACGGCGGCCCTCGCCGCCGGCGGCAAGGGTGGCGGCGGCGGCGGAATGGAAGTCGCCCCTGTGCGGCGTGACTTCCAGGACACGGGCTACTGGAAAGCCAGCTTCACCACCGACGCCCAGGGCCGCGCGACGCTCGATATCCCCCTGCCAGACAACCTCACGACCTGGACACTGACTGTCGTCGGCGTCACGCCCGACACCAAGGTCGGCCGAGCGCGGCTGGATACCGTCGCCACAAAGCGACCTGCTCGTGCGCCCGACGCTGCCGCGCTTCCTCGTGCAGGGCGACAGCGTCCGCCTCGGCGCCGTCGTCCAGAACAACACTGACCGCGCCGTTGACGCCCGCGTCACCCTCCAGACCCAGGGCTTCGACGGCAAGACCGACCCGTTGCGCGTCAGCATCCCGGCGCGCGGCAAGACTGTCGTCGGCTGGGACGCGCGCGTGGGCGACGCGCCGAAGGCCGGGGTGATAATGGCCGTCGAGGGCGGCGGTCTCAACGACAGCGTCGCCATTGACATCCCAGTGTCCAGGGCGACGACGCCGGAGACCGTGGGAACCGCCGGCGTCGTCACCGACGCGCAGCGCGCCGAGGAGGTGGTGCGCCTGCCGGCTGACGCGGCGGCGGGCCAGGGCGGCCTGTCGGTCACCATCGCCCCGTCTGTGGCGGCTGTCGCGCAGCAGGGCGTGCATTCCCTCCAGGTGTACCCGTGGGAGGCGACCGAGACCGTCGCCAGCCGCTTCCTCGCCACCGCGGCGGTGATGAAAGCAACGCAGGCGCTCGGGCAGGCGGCGGACACGACGCAGGTCAAGGCAAGGCTCAGCAACGACCTCCAAAAGCTCTACGGGCAGCGCAACCTGGACGGCGGGTGGGGGTGGTGGCAAGGCGACGCCTCGAACCCGTTCCTGACGGCGTACACACTTCTGGCGCTCTATACCGCTCAGCAAGACGGCGTCGCCGTGGACAAGAACATTCTGGACGCCGCGGCCAACACCCTGCGCGCCTATCTCGATCAGCGCGTGGACACAAGCGTTCCCGGCATGCTCAGCCAGCGCGCCTTCGTGCTGTGGGTCCTCGCCGAGATCGGTCAGCCGCAGAATGGCCGCGCCGTGGAGTTGTACAACGCGCGGGGCGATATGAGCCTGTACGGCCAGGCGTTCCTGCTGATGGCGCTTCAGAAGGCTGACCCGCAAGGCCAGGCGCCCCGCGTCAAGGCGCTCGCCCAGAACCTCTGGGGGCAGGCGGAGCAGGGCGCCACCGGCGTCCACTGGACCGAGAGTACGCCGAATCCGACGACTATGAACACGGACCTGCGCACGACGGCGATTGCGCTCGAAGCCCTGGGCCGCGTTGACCCGAAGGACGCCAACCTGGCGAACGTCGTGACCTGGCTGATGAGCCAGCGGCGGGAGGACGGCGCGTGGCGCACGCCGCAAGAGACCGCCTGGGCGACGCTCGCCCTGGCGAACTACGCGGCGGCGCGCGGCGGCGGCGCGGGCAGCAGCCGCTTCACCGTGAACCTCAACGGGCAGGACATCAAGAGCGGCGAGGTGGGCGCAGCGACGGCGGACGCGCAGAAGATCGAGATCGCACTGAAGGACCTGGCGGCGAACGCCGGCAATAATCTGACCATCAGCAAGACCGGCGGCCCTGACATGTACTACACCGAACACCTGACGACCTACCGCCCGGCCGGCCAGAGCCAGGCCCTCGATAGGGGCATCGTCGTCGGTCGCACGTACCTGGCCGTGGATCCGCTGACCCTGAAACCCACCGGGCAGGAAGCGAAGGACGTGAAGCCGGGCGACTACGTCATGGTGAAGCTCACGCTGATCGCGCCCACAACGCTGAACTACGTCGTCCTGGAGGACCCGCTGCCGGCCGGCTTCGAGGCCCTGGACCTCAGCCTCAAGACGACGAGCGCCGCCGCGCAGGCGCCGAGCATCAAGCAGGTCGGGCCACCGCCGGGCCAGCCCCAGCCCGCGAAGGGCTACCCCGGCCCCGGCTCGCCCTATTGGTCGTACTGGACGCACGCCGAGGTGCGCGACACCAAGGTGGCGGTGTTCGCGCCGGAGCTGCGGCCCGGCGTCTACGAGTACACCTACACGGCGCGGGCCAGCGTACCCGGCCAGTTCACGGCCCTGCCGGCGACGGCCTACGAGATGTACTTTCCGGAGACGTTCGGGCGCTCCGAAGCCGCCAGCTTTCCCATCGCGGCGAGCGAGTAGCTGCCCAAAGCCAAGAGCCGACTGTAGTCGGCGCGACAACTAGACCCTATGTAGCGCCGACTTCAGTCGGCTCCTCCCGCCCTCTGTCAACAAACATCCACTCTTATCAACTTCCACCCATCACCCTCAACTTTCATAGAACACTGAGTGTAACGCACGGGCGTAACGGCGCACAGGCCAACCTGGGCCATCATTTACAGTCTTTTTACAGCCGCGTTACGCGCTGCTAACATCCGCGTCTAGCTATAGAGCTATAATGGCGCTATCGGAGTTTTCCAAGAGGAGCAATCGCTATGGAACTCACACGCCGACGTTTCTTGCAGTATAGCAGCGCCGCGGCCCTGGCGCTGATGAGCGGAGCGAGCGTCGAAGCCGCGACGCAAACGCGCGAGCTTGGGCCGCTCGGCGCGCTCGGCTTCCCGTGGTCGGCCAGAACCGCCGGTCCCCCGCCCTTCGCCGTCCACGTCCTCAGCCGCTTCGCCTACGGCCACACCCAGGCCGACATGGTCGCGATTCAAGCGGGAACCTTCGACGTAAATGCGTGGTTCGAGGAGCAGCTCAACCCCACCGACACGGACACCGACACGCTTACGAGCAAGCTCAACACGCTTGAGTCAATCGCCAAGTCGGCCTTCCAGCTGTTCAGCGACTACCCGCAGATGCCGGCGCAGCAGGGCGGGCCATCGGTCTACAACGTGGTCATGCCCGACCTCGTCCGCGCCACGCTCCTGCGCAAGGTCTACTCGAAGTGGCAGCTCAAGGAAGTCATGGTGGACTTCTGGACCGACCACTTCAACATTGACTACACCAAGGACCTGTGCAAGTGGCTGACAACGGTCCACGACCGCGACCACCTGCGGCCCAACGCCCTCGGCAACTTCAAGACGCTCTTGATGGCCGACGCCAAGAGCGCCGCGATGATGGACTACCTGGACAACTGGGAGAACCACAAGACCGCGCCCAACGAGAACTACGCCCGCGAGATCATGGAACTGCACACGCTCGGCGTGGATGGCGGCTACACCCAGCAGGATGTCCAGCAGCTCGCCAAAGTCCTGACGGGCTGGACGTACTATCGCCCTCGCCCGGCCAACATCCCGCCCAACTCCGGCGTGTGGTACTTCAACGCCGCCGACCACGACACGTCCAACAAGCTCGTCCTGGGCAACAACATCGCCGGCCGAAGCGGCGCGGCGGGCATTCAGGAGGGCGAGCAGGTGATTGATATCCTGGCGAACCACCGCTCGACGGCCCACTTCATCGCCAAGAAGCTCTGCCGCAAGTTCGTCGCCGACACGCCGTCCGACGCCCTGGTCACCAGCATCGCCGACGTGTTCTACAGCAACCGCGCCGCGCCCGACCAGATCGCCATCGTCCTGCGCGCCATCCTGGCCTCGGACGAGTTCAAGAACTCTGTCGGCCAGAAAGCGAAGCGGCCGCTGGACTTCATCGCGGCGGCGATGCGCGCGGTAGACTGCGATACCCTCGTGCCGCCGAAAGTCTACGCCGCCAGCAGCAACGTCTCGATTGCGACGATGGGCCAGCCGCTCTTCGCCCATACCTTCCCGAATGGCTACCCGGATACCGCCGCCGACTGGGTCAACTCCAACGATCTGCTGGCGCGCTGGAACTTCGCCCTCGCCATGCTGGAGAACAAGCTCGGCGCCCCAACAACCACGGACCTGAAAGCGTGGGTGCAGTCGGTGAACCCGACCACGGCCGAGGCCCTGGTGGACGCGATGACCACGCGCATCCTGGGCTACGCCATAGACGCGGCCGACCACACGGCGCTGGTGAACTACGTCAGCAACAACAACCCCGCCGGCTTCCAGCTGAACAACGCGGTTCTCACCGTGAAGGTCCCCGAGCTGGCGGCGCTTCTGCTGGCCTCGCCCTACTTCCAGGCGCGCTAATTGGTGAGGTGACGAAGTGACGGAGTGACGCGGTGAGGCTGTCACGCTGAGTGAAACGAAGCGTCAGGGCCGAGGTGACGAAGTGACGCAGTGACGCGGTGAGGCTGTCACGCTGAGTGAAACGAAGCGTCCCCCGTCTCGTCCATTCCGTGTCTTCCGTGTATTCCGTGGTAGATTTGTCGGCCGTCCCGCGTACTGCCGACGGCGATACTCGATAGGAGAGTGACAATGTCTGTTTTCGACCGACGCGCCTTTCTGAAGACCAGTCTACAATCGGGTCTGCTCGCCATCACCGGGCTGTCCCTGCCGACCTGGATGCCGCGCCTGGCGTTCGGCGCACCCGAGCAGTCGCCCCGTGGCGATACCCTCGTCGTCATCTTCATGCGCGGCGCGGCCGACGGCATGAACATCGTTGTTCCCTACAGCGCCGCCGAGTACCACTCGTCCCGCACCCGCATCGGCCTCGACGAGCCGAACAAGGGGACGAGCACGTCCGTGATTGACTTGGGCGCCGTCGAGGGCCGCAACCCGGTCGCCTTCGGCTTCAACCCCGTTCTAACGAAGATGAAAGAGCTGTGGGACGAACGGGCGCTGGCCGTTGTCCACGCTGTCGGCTCGCCCGACCCGACCCACTCCCACTTCGACGCGATGGACTACATGGAGCGCGGCACACCGGGCGAGAAGCAGATACCGACCGGCTGGCTGGCCCGCCACCTCGCCAGTGTCGCGTCGGTCAACAACTCACCGTTCCGCGCCGTCGGCATGGGCGGCACGGTGCAGGCGGCGCTGCGCGGCCCCATTCCGGCGACGGCCTTGCAGAGCATCGCCACCTACCACCTCAACGGCAACACCCAGGAAATCGCCAAAATCCAGGCCACCCTGGCCGCCCTCTACCAGGGAACGGGAAGCATCGAGCAGCAGGGCCAGGACACCTTCGAGGCGATGGGCATTCTGAAGCGCATCGCCAGCGGCGGCGCCTACAAGCCGGCGAACGGGGCGCAGTACCCGACAACAGGCTACGGCCAGGCGCTCCAGACCGTCGCCCAGCTCATCAAGTCCGATGTCGGGCTAGAGGTGGCGTGCGTGGATATCGGCGGGTGGGACACCCACGCCGGCGAGGGCGACGCGACGCCGGCCGGCAACAATCTGCCCGGCCTGCTCGACCAGCTGCAGAATGGCCTGCACGCCTTCTACAGCGACCTGGGCGACCGCATGAACCAGACCCTCGTCGTCACCATGTCGGAGTTCGGGCGGCGGCTCGCCGACAACGCCTCCAACGGCACGGACCACGGCCACGGCAACGTCATGTTCCTGCTCGGCGGCGGGGTCAACGGCGGCAAGGTCTACACCGACTGGCCCGGCCTTGCGCCCAACCAGCTCTATGGCCCTGGCGACCTGGCGATCACGACGGACTTCCGCGACGTGCTCGGCGAGGTGGTGCGCCTGCGCCTCGGCAACAACCGCCTGGACCAGGTCTTCCCCAGCTACGCGACCTTCAAGACCCTGAACATCCTGAAGCCGCGCTCTGTCCAGCTGCAAGCCGCGCTGCCGCAGATCGTGGTCGCGGCGCGGTGACCGTTCGCCTGGCGGGTCAACTTGGTGTATAATATCGCCATCGGCACACGGTCACCGGCGCCTGCCGGCTGAATCAGAGGAGAGTGTTAGACATGTTTGGTTTGCAGCCGCTGCACCTGATCTTGATCGTCATCGTGGCGCTGATTATCTTCGGCCCCAGGCGCCTGCCCGAGATTGGGCGCGCGCTCGGCAAGTCCATCAACGAGTTCAAGGCGGCCAGCCGCGAGATGACGGAGTCGCTGTCCACCGATACCCCGGCGCAGACGACGACGCCCGCCACGGTTGCGCCCGTCGTGCAGCCCGCCTCGAACACGATTGCCCAGCAGCCAGAGGTGAAGGCGGCGCCCGCCACGACCGATGGGACACAGGCCGGCTCCTGAACCGCGCCCCAGACGAGCAAATGCTGTCATGCTGAGCGTCGCGAAGCATCCCGAACCGTACCGCCGCGAGCGAGCGAGCCGCCATGGACCCGCATGAAGACCGCATGTCGCTGACCGACCATCTGGAAGAGCTACGGCAGCGGCTGATCAAGTCCATCATTATCATCGCTGTGGCGACGGCGCTGTGCTACGTCTTCAGCGACCAGATCCTCGCCTTCCTCAAGGCCCCGGCGGGCGACCTCATAGACAAGTTCGTCGCCTTCAGCCCGATGGACGGCTTCATCATCAGGATGAAGGTGGCCCTCTACGCCGGGCTGGTACTCTCGTCGCCGTTCTGGGCGTGGCAGCTCGTCCAGTTCATCGCGCCGGGCCTGACGCCCTCGGAACGCCGCTTCCTCATCCCCGCCACCTTTGCCACCGCCGGGCTGTTCGTTCTCGGCTCGTTCGCTGGCTACCTGTCCCTGGGTACGACGATGAAAGTGCTCATCGGCATGTTCGGCACGCAGATCGAGTATCTGCCGACGGCGGGCAGCTACGTCCAGCTCGTCATCTTCCTGCTGCTGGCGTGGGGCCTGGCGTTCGAGACGCCTGTCATCGTCGTCGCCCTCGTCTACGTCGGCCTGCTGGAACCGGCCACGCTACGCAAGCATCGGCGCATCGCGTACTTCATCATGTTCGTCTTCGCCGAGATCGTCACGCCGGTGGCCGACCCCATCGTCGCGCCGCTCATCATCATGATCCCGATGGTGGCGCTCTTCGAGATCAGCATCCTCATCTCGGACCGCATATTCGCCCGACGACGGGCGTCGGAGCTATCCACGACCGGCAGCGGGCGGTAACTCTCGATCTGACACGCAAAACGGGAAGTTTCGACTTCCCGTTTTTGCTCCGATCTCTCACTTATGTCCACACCAACCTCCACCCCCGCCCCGTTCATCGCCGTCGAAGGCCCCATCGGCGTCGGCAAGACGACCCTCGCCCGCCTGCTCCAGCCACTGTTCGGCGCGGGGCTGCTATTGGAGGTGTTCGAGGAAAACCCGTTCCTGGCCGCGTTCTACGGCGACCGCGCCCGCTACGCCTTCCAGACGCAGCTCTTCTTCCTGCTGAGTCGCTACCGCCACCAGCACGCTGAGGTGCCGGCGGCGCTGCTGAAAGGCCCACTGGTGAGCGACTACATCTTCGCCAAGGATCGCCTGTTCGCCGAGCTGAACCTGACCGGCGACGAACTAGCGCTGTACGAGAGCGTCCACGTCGCCCTCGCCGAGCGCGTGCGCGTGCCGGACGTGGTCGTCTACCTGCGGGCGAATCTGGCGACGCTCCTGGCCCGCATCGCCTTCCGCGACCGTTCCTACGAGCGCAACATGGACGGGGGCTACATCGAAACCCTGGCCCACGCCTACGACCGCTTCTTCGCCACTTACTCAGCCTGCCCCGTCCTCGAGGTAGACACCACCGACCGCAACTTCCTGGTGGATGCCGAAGCCGTCAGCAACGTCGCCGCGCAGGTGCGCGTCGCCCTCACCGAGGGCCTCTACCAGGGCCGCCTCCCCCTGCTCTAGACCTCAAGGGAAGGCATCTCTCACCCTGGCAGCGCTCGCGCCGCGTCGCGCAGCGCCGCCTGGTACAGCGAGTCGCGCGGGATGAGCCGCAGCTCCTCGGCTAGAAGGTGGCCCGTGGAGATGTTGCCCATCCGCGCCACGTGCTCAATTGGCGGCGCGTCGCCAAGGCGGTACTCAGTGCGGATCAGCGTGCGGTCCTGAAGCCACTCGATGTCGAAGTAGCCCGTCTCGCCCCGCGTCACCGACAGGCGCACGCGGGCCAGCTCGCCTTTGACATCGGCGCAGGCGTCGCTCGGCCGAATGTCCACCTCGATGTGCCGGCTGCCGTGGCGGAAGCGCGCCGTCCACGCGCCCAGGTCGCCAAATAGCGCCGTCGGCTCCCACTTCAGCCGGTTCATCAGCCAGCCCATGTAGAGCAACGCCGCCACCGGCGTCCCGCCTGCCCCGTAGACCAGCTCGACGCGGTCGAGGCGGTGGAGCGCGGCGCGTGTGTCGGACATGTCGAACAGGCGCGCGGTCCACTGCCGCCACGGCGTCAGGCGCCCCCAGGCGAAGTCGCCCACGCCCGACCAGCGCCCGCCGTCGGCGACCAGCCGCGCCAGGCGCTCCAGGTCCACGATTGGCTCCGGGAACGTCATCGAGTCGATGAGTACCCGGTCAGCGATCACGGCCAGGCGCGGGAACAGCGGGTCATTGAGCGGCGTCCGACCGATCCACCACAGGGCCGTCGGCACCGAGGAGATCAGATGCGGCAGGGCGAACTCCGGCAATAGATGCACGCTGTCAGCGCCGGCCGTCAGGGTGAGGCATTCGGAGTAGGTGTGCGCCGTCGCCGGGCCGCGATGGGTCAGGAGCGCCGAGACACGCGCCGCCACGCCGAGGGCGCTCTCGACCGGCCGCAGGATGACGACACGGCCCGGATGAGCCGCGAGCGCCTCGTCCAGCATCTCGACAAGGCCGGGGGTCTCGTCGCACTCCATAATGACCAGGTTGATGACCGCCGGCGAGAGGGTGGCTCGGTTGCCCTGGGCCGCCATCTGGCCGCGCAACGCCTCTAGCTCGGTGTCTACCCGCGCGATGTCTACGTCGTGCTCAAACGCCACGTGAGATGTGCGTTCCACAGTCATGGCTCCCCCTTGGCGGTTCACGGGCGGCGCCAGCGGCGGCCGTCGCGCTCCAGAAAGGCGTCGGCGTCGGATGGGCCCCAACTGCCGGATGGGTACTCCTGCGGCGGCGGCGCGTCCTGCCAGCCGTCGAGGATGGGTTGGATGATGCGCCACTGGGCCTCGACCTCGTCGTTGCGGGTGAATAGCGTCGCGTCGCCAAGCATGGCGTCCAGAAGCAGGCGCTCGTATGCCTCCCGCTGCTCGCGCGCGAACGTTGTCCCATAGCGAAAGTCCATGCTGACCGGCCGGACGTGCATCACCTGACCCGGCGCTTTCGCCTCGAAGCGCAGGCTGATGCCTTCGTTGGGCTGGATGTTCACGACAAGCTGATTCGGGCGCAGGCCGCCCGTCGTGGCCTCCGGAAACAAGAGCAGGGGCGGCATCTTGAACTCGATGGCGATCTCCGTGACCCGCTTGGGCAGGTGCTTGCCGGTGCGCAGGTAGAATGGGACGCCTGCCCAGCGCCACGTGTCCACATCCAGGCGCAGGGCAACGTAGGTCTCGGTCATCGAGCCTTGCCCGACCCCCTTTTCCTCGCAGTAGCCAATGACCTGTCGGCCGTGGATCACCCCAGGCCCGTACTGCCCACGCACCGTCCGCCGCGCCGCCGCCAGCGGCTCCAGGGGCGGAATCGAGCGCAGCACGCGGACCTTCTCGTCGCGGACACTGCGGGCATCGAACGCCACGGGCGGGTCCATCGCCGTCACGGCCAGGAGCTGCAAGCCGTGGTTCTGGATGATGTCGCGCAACGCGCCCGACTGGTCATAGTACCCGCCACGTCCCTCGACGCCCACCGTCTCGGCCACCGTAATCTGCACACTCTCAATGTAGCGACGGTTCCAGATCGGCTCGAAAATTGCGTTCGCGAAGCGGAACACCATG
The DNA here is from genome assembly GCA_046328535.1 of Anaerolineae bacterium. Lineage (GTDB taxonomy): Bacteria > Chloroflexota > Anaerolineae > Epilineales > JAHCIE01 > JBDHWG01. Next base: position 26,267 of record JAXLWJ010000033.1, on the reverse strand, counting down.
ATGTTCTGCACCGTCTCCTTGCCCAGGTAGTGGTCAATGCGAAAGACGTCCTCCTCGCCGAACGCCGTCAGCAGCAGGTCGTTCAGGTGGCGGGCGCTGGACAGGTCTTCGCCAAAGGGCTTCTCGACGATGATGCGGCGCCAGGCATTGGGATACTCCAGAGCGCCCATGTGCTCGACCCTGAGCCGCGTGATGATGTCGTCGGCCACGGAGGGCGGAGTCGCCAGGTAGAAGAGGCGATTCCCCTCCGTGCCATTTTGCGCGTCCAGCTCGTGCAGGCGGTCGCGGAGACGCTGGAAGCCGCTGTGGTCGCCGTAGGAGGGGATGGGAACGTAGAACAGGTGCTGGGCGAAGCTATCCCAGATCTCCTGCTGGAAGTTGCCATTCCGAGAGTGCTTCTCCACGCCGCCACGCACCGTCTCGCGGAACGCATCGTCGTTCATCTCGGTGCGCGCGACGCCGACGACACTGTAGCGCTGCGGCAGCAACCCATCGCGGGCGAGATTGTACAGCGCGGGGATGAGCTTGCGATGCGCCAGGTCGCCCGACGCGCCGAAGATGACCAGGGCGTTTGGTTCAGGGGTCCGCTCCAGGCGCAGGCCCGCATATAAGGGGTTTTCTTCGACGAGGATTTCAGAAAGGGCCATAGACATCTCCTGTGCAGCGGCTGCAACTCGTGTATATTCTAGACCGGGCCGCATGCTTTTCAAGTTCGGGCCGACACAGACCACGCTCGCGCCGTCTGCAACCCCATTTGGGTAAGTTAGGGCGTATATGCGCCGTCTAAGGGGTGGAGAGAAGGACGATGCAAAAGGTCGTATTGATTCTAACGGCGAGCCAGCGGGCTGAGCTAGAACATCTCGCCGAGACAACCGACGATCCCGGCGTGCGCCTGCGCTGCCTGGCGCTGCTGCACATGACCCAGTCGCCGGGCTACCGCGAGGTCGCGCGGGTGTTCGCCGTCAACGAAAGCGCCGTGCGCAAGTGGCACGCCGCGTATCGGCAGACGGGCATCGCCGGCCTCCTGACGCGCCCGCGCTCAGGCCGGCCCCCGAAGCTGACCGACGAAGACCGCCGCCAACTGGCCGACGCGCTGGCCCAGGAGCCGCAGACACTCGGCATTCCAGAGCCGACGTGGACGGCGCGCGCCCTGAACCAGTACCTCCAGGCGATTAGCGACACGCAGGTGACGGACTGGACACTATGGTCGTTCATGCGCCAGCGCCTCGCCGGCCGCGACCAGGCTGGCGCGTTGGGCGTACCCCTTTCCGCGCCGAGCGGTGGGGACCCGGCGGCTGAGGGGGCTGGCGCAGCGGGAACCCAGGACGATTCTGCGGCGGCCATTGCCGCATTGCGCGAGCTGGTGGCGCGGCTGTTGGGCGTGACCGCGCTCGAGCCAGAGGGAACACCTCCGACGCCTGGCGCCATTCTACTGCCGGTTGACGTCTACCTGACAGACGACGCCGTCACCGTGATGGCGTCCCTGCCGGGCGTCCGCCCGGAGGATGTCGAGATTAGCTGGCAGGGAGCGACGCTCACCATCGGGGGTGAGATGCCGCCGCCGAATGATGTGCAGTGGACGCTCCAGGAGCGGCGCTATGGCCGTTTCAGCCGCAGCCTGACCCTGGATGTCCCCGTAGATGTGGAAGGCGCGGCGGCGACCTTCGACATGGGTGTGTTGACCCTGGTCCTGCCGCGCGCCGACGCCTGGCGCGCGCGGCGCATCGAGATCAAGAGTCGCTAATGTTTGCGCCTGCGCCGACGCCGGTCGGAGCCGACTGAAGTCGGCGCTACAATCGGAGGCGCTGTAGCGCCGACTTCAGTCGGCATTTAGCTCATTTGCGCAGGTGTCTCTTTGGGCCTATAATCAGCGGTAGTTATGTGCAAAGGGAGTAAGCGTGGAACAAAGTAGCCAGCAGTGGTCATTGGATGGGCTAGAGCGCGATGGCATGGCATGGCCGCCGGCCACGTGGGAGTACCCGGCGGGGAGCGCCGCCCCGGCTGACGGCGTAGACGCTGCCGCATCCGCCCCTGAAGCTGAGGCCGTCCCAGAGCGCAGCAGTTGGGCGCGCATGGGCGGCATCGCCCGTGAGATCGCGGAGACACTCGTTCTCACCATCGCGATCTTCCTGCTCATCAAGATACCTTTCCAGAACTTCCGCATCGAAGGCTCTAGCATGGAGCCGAACTTCCATACCGGCCAATACCTGATCGTGAACAAGGCCCTCTATTGGCCCTGGTTCTCCAAGCCGGCGCGGGGCGACGTCGTCGTCCTGGTGCCGCCGCGCAGCCCGGACCGTGACTTCATCAAGCGCGTCATTGGGCTGCCGGGCGAGACAGTCGAGGTGCGGCAGGGCGTACCCTACATCAATGGCAAGCCGCTGACCGAGGACTACCTGCCCCACGAGGGCAGCTACTCCGCCCCGCCGACGACGCTCGGCCCAGAGGAGTACTACGTCCTCGGCGACAACCGCGACAACTCCAACGACTCCCACTCGTGGGGGCCGCTGCCCAAGGAAAACATCGTCGGCAAGGCCTGGGTTTCGTACTGGCCGCCCCAGGAGTGGGGCATCGTCCCCGACGCGAAGCCGGCCCTGGCGAAGTGAGCCGAGGCCAGGCCGCGTGACCCCTATGGTTGTTCCAGGAACCGGTCTCGCGCCGGTTCCTTCGTCTGTATAGAGACGGTGGAGGCAAGCCATGAGCGTATCTGCCCACGACCGATTGGCCGAGAACCGCGCCAGGGATAGCCGAGGACGCCGCGCAGCGCAGGAACTGGGCGCCTGCGAAATCGTCACCGATGCGTCCGGCGCGGTCAGCGTTCGCTGTCCCGGCGCCGCGCCCGACATCGCCAGGCTCATTGACCACACCCTTCTGAAACCCGATGCGACCGAGACTCAGATTCGCGCCCTGTGCGCTGAGGCAAGGCAGCATGGCTTCGCGACGGTGTGCGTCAATCCGACCTGGGTGGCCGTCTGCGCCGAGGAGCTGGCCGGCAGCGACGTCGGCGTCACCACCGTCGTCGGGTTCCCCCTCGGCGCGACCAGTACCGCCGCCAAGGTCTTCGAGGCGCGCCAGGCCATCGCCGACGGAGCCGACGAGATTGACATGGTGCTGAACATCGGCGCGCTCAAGGGCGGCGACGACCGGCGGGCGCTGGAGGACGTGGCGGCTGTGGCGGCCGAGTGCCACGCCCAGGGCGCGCTCCTGAAGGTCATCCTCGAAAACGGCTTTCTGACCGACGCCGAGAAGACGCGCGCCTGCCAGATCTGCGTCCAGGCCGGCGCGGACTACGTGAAGACGGCCACGGGCTTTGGACCAGGCGGCGCCACGCCGGCCGATGTTGCCCTGATGCGCGCCGCCGTCGGCGACGCCGCCGAAGTCAAGGCTGCCGGCGGCATTCGCACCCTCGCCGACGCCTACGCCGTGGTCAAGGCGGGCGCGACGCGGCTGGGCGCGAGCGCCGGCGTCGCGCTCGTCCAGGGACTGCGGGGCGAGAGCGCGCCGGCTGAGAGCAAGACGGGCTATTAGACACGTATGGGATATCTAAGATTTGGGCGCCGGTTCCACATCGGACCGGGCCTGACCATGAACCTCAGCAAGAGCGGCGTTAGCTGGACTGTTCGCCTCGGCCCGGTGTCGTGGAATTTCAGCAAACGCGGCCAGCGCCGCACGATTAACCTGCCGGGGCGCGGTCTGTCCTACGTCACGTACAACAGCAACAAGAAAAAGCCGCCCCGCGGCGACAGCGTCGCCGCCCCGCCCGGCACGAGCCGCGCGCGCTCAGCCCCGGCCGCGCCGCCGCCTGACACCCCGCCGACCATTCCCTCGCCCGGCTTCTTCGCCTCGGCGACGGAGAAACGCTTCGCCCAGGGCCTGCGGGCGCTGCTAGAAGGCGACACGTCTACGGCCGTCGCGCGGTTCCAGGAATCTGACGCCGCCGACGGCTCAGAGCGGTACGTCACGGATGACCTGTTCGCCGGCATCGCCCTGCTCCAGGCCGGCCAGCCCGCCGCCGCCATTCCGTTCCTCGAAACCGTGGCCTACAGTGACGTCGAGCTGCCCGACAAGATCATGAGCCGCTACATCGGCGACATGACCATTCCGGTCGAGATCACCAGCTACCTCACCGTGGACGTGCCGCTGTCGAGCCTGGGCGCGGCCCTCCTGCTGGCCGAAGCCTACCAGTACGCCGGCGACCGCGAGGGGGCGATGGGCGTCATGGAGGCGCTCGTCGAGAGCAACCCCGACGATGCCATGTTCCGCCTCGGCCTGGCCGAGCTATACAACGAGGAACGCCTGAATGACGCCCTGGTTCAGCTCACCGACGGCGTCACCCTGGATGACGACCTGACGTGCGCCCTGCTGGTCTACCGCGCCATTGCCCTGGCCCGCCAGGGCCTCACCGACGCCGGCCTGAACACGATTCGCCTGGTCACCGCCGACCGCCGCAAGCGCCCGCCCGGCCTGACCCAGGCCGCGTTCTTCACGCGCGGCCTGATCTACGAAGAAGCGGGCCAGATGGGCCGCGCCCGCCAGGACTTCGAGAAGGTCTACGCCCTGGATTCGTCATTCCCTGGCGTGCGGGAAAAGCTCCAAAATCTTTCGACTGGGCCGGTCGCGCCGCCCTGAGTCACGCGCCTGATGGGAGCCAGTGATGCAAATCGCAGCCGGTGTCCACCAATACAGTCTGCCTGGCGTCAACGCCTACCTCATCGAAACTAGCGGGGGCCTCATCCTCGTTGACACCGGCACCCCCATGGACGCAAAGCGGCTGGAGTCGCGGCTTCGCGCTGACGGCTTCGATCCGGCGCACATCAAGTTCATCTTTCTAACCCACGGCGACGCGGACCACATGGGGTTGGCCGCGCACTTCAAGCGGCTCAGCCAGGCCACAGTCGTTGCCCACCGCGCCGAGATCCCCCTCATCGAAGGCCGCGCGAAGCGAGAGACGGGACCCAGCCCTATCGCCTGGCTGATCGGTCCGGCCTTCGCCTTGCTCAGCAAGACGCCCATGCTCAAAGTCACCCCGGTGACTGTTGACCGCACTGTTGTCGAGGGCGACCTGCTCCCCGATGGCTGGCGCGTCATCGCTTTGCCGGGCCATACCCCTGGCCAGGCGGGGCTGTACAACCCTGAGAAAAAGGTCGTGCTCGCCGGCGACGCGCTCGCCAATCAGGGCGGCAAGCTCTCGCCCCCGCCCGCCATGCTCACCCCCGACATGGACGCGGCGCGCGCCTCTATCCGCAAACTCGCTGGCTACGATTTTGAGACACTCGGCGTCGGCCACGGGGCAGCGATCACCCAGGACGCCGACGCCGCCGTCAGCCGTCTCGCCGATTCACTCTAGCGGCGTGTTCCACGCGAAGTGACAGACCCGTCGTTACCATCTCCAGTCGTCCTGAAGCATAGATAACGACTAAAAGTCGTTACCATCTTGCCTGGCGGTCTGAATTTCGTTCGTTGACTTCACAACTCCTTTATGCTAGAATGCAGGGTGACAGTGAGCAACTGCTGCCATTGTATACCCCGTGCATGCACACTCCTTCACGCGACCGGCAGGGCCATGCAAACCAACACCATGATCGCGACAGAGGTCAGGCCCACGCCGCAGCTCCTCCTCACGCGCGAGCTTCTCTCCCTGTCGTCGGACGACCTGTGCCAACGAATTGAAGCCGAGGTCGCCAGCAACCCGGCCCTGGATTGGGTGGATGAGCCGCCGCTCGCCCGCACCGCACCTGTTGCCCCCGCGCATGATGACGTTCCACTGGAGGGCATTGATCGGCCGAGCCTGACGGATCATCTTATCGAGCAACTCCACCTGCAAGCCTCCGCCGACGAGTTTCCCCTGGCCAGCGCCCTGGTGTATCACCTGGACCGGCGCGGCTGGCTGACCGATGACCTCGCGGCGTTAGCACGCGACCTGGGCGCGCCGGAAGACCGGCTCCAACATGCCCTCGCGCTACTCCAATCCATGGACCCACCCGGTATTGGCGCGCGAAACGCCCAGGAAGCCCTTCTTCTCCAACTCGACGGCCTGGACCGTGTTGACGCCGCCCGCTGCGCCCTGGCTCGCCGCCTCATTCAAGAGTGCTTCGCCGACCTCGGGCGGCTCTCCCGCTCCCGCATTGCGAGCGCCCTGGGCGTGAGTGTGACCGAAGTGGACGATACCCTGACGTTTGTCCGCGCCAACCTGACACCCTATCCGGCCCACGCCTTCTGGGGGGACGACGCGCAGTCGCCGCTCCTCGTCGCCGACGTCATCATCGCCACGAATCCGTCCCGCCCAGAGGGCGACTTCGTCGTGACTGTCCTTGAGGAAAGCCGCTATCGGCTGCACGTCCCTGCTCCGGTGAGCCGTGCCGCCACCGGTCACCCCGATGTCGAACAGCACGTTGCGCGAGCGCGGCTGTTCATCGCCAGCCTCAAGCAGCGCTGGTGCACGCTCCGCCGCGTGACCGAGGCGCTGAGCCGCGAGCAGCGCCCCTTCGTGTTACACGGGCCGCGCTTCCTGCGCCCGCTCACCCAAACCCGGCTCGCGGACAGCCTGGGCATCCACGAATCCACCGTCAGCCGGACAGTGCGTCACAAGCTGGCCCAACTGCCCGATGGGCGCATCGTACCCTTGAGCGTGTTTTTCGCCAGTGAGGAACCGGCCAAGGTCGCTCTCCAGGACCTGATCAAGGCGGAGACTGTGCCGCTGAGTGATGACTTGCTCACCCATGAGTTGGCGCGCCTCGGCTTCCACCTGTCGCGCCGCACTGTCGCCAAGTACCGCGCGGAGATGGGCATCCCGGCGGCTCACGGCCGCAGCTTTCGGACACGTGCATGAGACGACTGCTCGCGCTGTTTGCCATCCTACTCTTCATCTGCCTTCCTCAACTTGCCACGGCCCAGTCGCCGACGCCGCCTCGACCCGGCTTGGGGACGCCGATCGGGAGTCTGGCGGCCGACGCGCAGCTCTACGCCTCGCCTAGCCTCTCCGCCCCAGCCCGGCGCATTGCCGCCGGCTCTCCCATTCTCGGCCTCGTGGCGCGAACGGAAGATGGCTGGCTGTGGGTGGTCACGCCGAGTGAGCTTGGCTGGCTGCCACCGAACGCCCCGCTTGTGTTCAAGTCCCAGGTCGCTTTGCCTCCCCTCGCGCCCAGCTCAACGGCCGCCGCGCCCACCGCCCTCCCCGCCGTCGCCCCGGTCGCCGCGCCCACCGCCGCGCCAGCCGCTGCTGTCCCCCCCGCTCCCGCCGCGACGAGCGCCGAAAGCGCAACACCCTGGTGGGCCTGGGCCGCGATTCTGTTCGGCATCCTGCTGCTGGCCGCCCTGGTCATGCTCATTCCGCGCAGTATGTTACTGCGCCGCCAGCTCAGCCGCGAGGAAGAGAAGCGGGCCAGCGCCGAGGGTCAACTCCGCGACCTGGTGCAGCAATCCAGCGAAGACATGCTGCTGGTAGACCTGAACGGCCAGATCATCGAGGCCAACAACCAGGCGTGCCGCCTCGTCGGGCGCGCCTCGCTGCGCGGCATAACCCTGGCCGAGCTTCTGGGGCCTGAGACGGCCGCCACCCTCCTGGAAGAAGTGTTGCTCATGGGCGTCGCCCTCCGCGAGGGACTGATTCTGCGCGACGCTCCGACGCGCAAGATCAACCTCGATGCGCGCTCGGTCTCCCACGGCGGCGCCACCTCCATCCGCATCCTGTTGCGCGACATCACCGACCAGCAGCAGATGGAAGACGAGCTTCTGGCGCGCCGGCGCGAACTGGCCGCTCTCTACGATATCGCCACAACCGCCAGCCATTCCTTTGACCGCAACGTCGTACTCGGCATCGCCCTGGACCGCCTGATCCGCATCGCCGGCGCCGACGCAGGCGGCATGTTCCTGCGCGCCAACGGCAGCGTCAAACTCTGGACGACGCAAGGCTTCAGCCCGACGTTCAACCGGCGGGTCGGCGGCGCGGCCGAGGAGGGCGGCTTGCTGCGCCAGGTCACTCAGAGCGCCGCGCCCTGGATCCTCCCGACGATGCCATCGCCCACCGACAGTCTGGGCCAGGCGCTGGCCGAGGAGGGCGTCGCCAGCCTGGCCGTCGTGCCGCTCCTTGCCCACGGCGAAGGCGCCGGCACCGTTCTTCTCGCCGCGCGCCGCCCGCAGGCGTTCGACACGAAGGACATTCCGCTCTTCGAGGTCATTGGCGCGCAGATTGGGGTTGCCATCAAGAACGCCCGCCTGTTCCAGGAGCTGGGCGAGACCGTGCAGCGGCTAGACGACACGAAGCTGTTCAGCGAGAGCGTCTTCCAGAACATGACGAACGGCCTCATCACGATAGACGCCGCCGGCCGCATCACCTCCGTCAATCGCGCGGCCCAGCAGATGCTCGGGCTGACCCCGGCCGCCGTCGTCGGGCAGCCGCTCATCCAGGTGCTCGACACGCCGGACAGCCTGTCCGGCATGATTAGCCAGGTGCTCCGTCTCGGCACGACGTTCGCGGGCTTCGAGATTGTGCTCACGCGCCTCGACGGACGCGAAGTGCCGTTGCGCCAGAGTTTAGCGCCCCTCCGCAACGATGAGGGCCGCATTGTCGGCGCGGTTCTGGTCTTCGATGACCTCAGCGAGCAGCGCTCCATGGAAGAAGAGCGGCAGCGTCTGGACAGGCTGGCCCTGCTGGGGGAAATGTCCGCCATCATCGCCCACGAGATTCGCAATCCGCTCGCCGCCATCTCCACAGGCATTCAGTACCTCCTGGAGCAAATACCGCCTGGCGACCCGGCCTATACCACCCTGACCCTCATTCGCCAGGAGAACGAGCGCCTCAACCAGCTGCTCGAAGACGTGCTACTTATGTCGCGCCCGCCCCGCCTCCAGGCGGTGTGCTCGATTACCCATATCCTGGATGACGTGCTGGGCCGAGCCCACGCGACCGCCGCCCTCAACCAGATCCGCATCGTCCGCCAGTTTAGCCCCGACACCCCCACCGTGCGCGGCGACGCCACGCGCCTGGAACAGGCGATGTCGAACTTGATTGCCAACGCCATCCAGGCCATGCCCGAGGGCGGCATCCTGAACGTGCGCACGCGCAAGGACACGGCGCGCGGCGGAGACGGCGCGCTTCAGATGATGCCGGAGCGAATGCTGAGCGCCGCCAGCGGGCCGTGGGCCGTCATCGAGATCGAAGACACCGGTGTTGGAATCCCGAACGGTGACCTGCCGCGCATCTTCTCCCCCTTCTTCACCACCAAGCGCAGCGGGACAGGTCTGGGCCTGACCATTACCCAGCGTATCGTCGGCGAACACGGCGGCGAGGTTGCGGTGAACAGCGACCCTGGTCGGGGAACGCTCTTCACCGTGCGGCTGCCGGCCGCCGTCTGAGCGCCCTAGCCTGAGTCTCTTGGACTTCGCGGGATCTACATGCGGCCACCCTCACACACCCCCCGTGCCGCTGAGATCCGACTGACAGGACTGGAGCCAATGCCCGCCTCGATTCTTGTCCTGGATGACGAACACATCCTTCGGAACCTGCTCGAAAACGCCCTCCACGGCGAGGGGTACGACACGCTGCCCGCCGCGTCCGTCGGCGAGGCCATGGAGCTCATCCAGACGCGCCACATAGACTGCGCCTTGATTGACCAGAACCTGCCCGACGGCAACGGCCTGACCGTGCTGGCCGCGCTCAAGGCGCTCGACGCCGACCTGCCGGTCGTCATGCTGACGGGCTACGGCAGCGTGGACAGCGTGAAGACGGCCATGCGCCAGGGCGTCTACGACTACCTCACGAAGCCGCCGGACCTGGCCCAGCTCCGCGCCGTGCTGCACAAGGCGCTAGAGAATCTGGAGCTGCGGCGCGAGATTCGCCGCTTACGCCGCGAGCAGCTCGCCACCGACAGCACTGTCATCCTCGGCAGCAGCGCCGCGATGGGTGAGATTGAGCGCGTCATCCAGCGTGTCGCGCCTACGACCGCCAGCGTGCTCATCCAGGGGGAGAGTGGCACGGGCAAGGAAGTCATGGCGTTGATTCTCCACCGCAACAGCCCGCGCGATACCCGCCCGTTCATCGCCATCAACTGCGCCGCGATCCCGGAGCTATTGCTCGAGAGCGAGCTGTTCGGGTACGAAGCCGGCGCATTCACCGGCGCGAAACGCCAGAAGAAGGGCCTGATTGAGTTGGCCGACCAGGGAACACTCTTCCTCGACGAGATCGGCAGCATGCCGCTCAACATGCAGGCCAAGCTCCTGCGCGTTCTGGAAACGCGCCAGATTCGCCGCCTCGGCGGCGCCCAGGATATCCGCGTGGACATTCGCCTGGTCGCCGCCACTAACCGCGACCTGCGCGCCGCCATCGAGAGCGGCGCGTTCCGCGAGGACTTGTTCTGGCGGCTGAGCGTGGTCGAAATCCATTTGCCGCCGCTGCGGGAACGCGCCGACGATATTGACCTGTTCGTGGCTCAGTTCGTGGCGAGCTTCGCCCGCGATGCCGGCAAAGACATCCACGGCGTCAGCCCGTCGGCGATGGAGGCGCTCCGCAGCCACCGCTGGCCCGGCAACATCCGCGAGCTGCGCAACGTCATCGAGCGAGCCATCATCCTGTGCGACGGTCCAGAGATCAAGGCCAACCACCTGCCCGCCGAGATCGTCGCCGAGCATCAGACGCCCGTCGTTGCCGTTGGGCGCGCCGGGCCATCGCTGCCGCCGGAGGGTCTCGATCTCAAGCGCACCGTCGGCGAGATGGAGCAGCGGCTTGTGGAGCAGGCCATGGAGCGAACGGGCGGCAACCAGACCCTTGCCGCGCAACTCCTCGGCCTTTCGCGCGACGAGCTACGCTATCGGCTGAACAAGTACCGCAAGGAGAGCGGCGACAGCGATTGAACCTTGCGGAAAGTGGGCAAAACACGACGCGGGTGGGGGAAATTCCCTCAGCCGCGTCTTTTTGCGCAGCAAGTGTCGTCTTTTTGTGCATTTGCGCCGACGTGGAACTCTCGAACCTTACAGTCTGGGTTGCATTTTGGAGAGCTTTGGCGCGTTTTGGCGTGGACGGGGTCCGGAATACCCACAGGGGGGCGCGAAGGGCAACCAGAAATAAACTTTTACGAATTTTTCACGCCAACAGGGGATTTGGCACCGGTTGTGCAGACATAGTAGTAGGGTGAAGCGTGAAGAAGTTTCACAACTCGCCCTGGGGATGGCCGACCGCCGACCACCCACAACCGAAGGAGACAAGCAATGCTGATTGGAATACGCGTGTTAATGGCGCTGGTCCTATTCATCATGGGCGCTATCGCGTGCGGCGCAGGGTTATACACAATCCTGGCCCACCAGTACCAGGCCACACTCCGCAGTCTTTCAGCGCAGGCCGCCCTCCTCGGCAACCGCGTTAGCACGGACACGACCATCGAGCCAATCCTCGATTCGATCACCCACCTTCTGGAAGCCGTCAGTCAGCTCATCAAGACCGCCGTCGGCATTGGCGTGTTCCTCTGCCTGGCCGGCGTCGCCATGTGTCTGACCGCCTTCTGGATGCTGAGCCAGTTGAACTGATACGACCATGTATCCGAATACGCCGCCCTCCCCCCCCTCATCCCTCGCCGGCCCCCTGGGGCCGGCCACCGTCCTGCTCGCCCCACCGGGCGGCGGGAAAACCACCATTCTGCGGCGCTGGGCCAACAGCGACCGCGGCCGGCCCAGCGTGTGGCTCGACCTGTCCGACCCGGCGATGCCGATAGACACGCTCCTCCGCGAGGCAGCGGCGTCGGATCGAGCCTACACCGTGTTTGTAGACCATCTCGACCGCGCGGCGAGCCAGGTTGATCTCGCCCCGCGCCTCGCCCCGCTCCTCGACCGTGGCGGCTGCTACATCGCCGCCTGTCGGACGGCCGATTGGCCCGCCTGGGCGACGAGCCTGCCCGGCTGCAACGCCATCAGCCTGCCCGCCCTCCCACCATCGGTCCTCGTGGACGCTCTCGACGACACCCTGCCGCCGCAGCGCGCCCGCCTATCCCTGGCGCTGCTCGCCCGCGACGCGCGTATCGTCGCACTGGCCGCGCTGCCCGTCGGTCTGGCGGCGCTGTTGAAGACAGCCCAGGCCGCCAATACCCCCGCCGAGATGTCGCGCGCGGCGGTTGTCGAGCGCGCCGCCACCCTTCTGGCCGGCGGCAGCATCCCCGAAACATGGACGACCGTCCTGGGCCGCCGTGCGCTGGCGCTCGCCCTGGGCGAAGAAGCGCCGGCGCTGGACCTTGATACCCTGCATAGTCTGCGACGAGCCGGCCTGCTCCTGCCTGACGGCGCCTTCACGTATGCGCTCCTCGCCGAACACTTTGCGGCGCGGGAGGCGCTGCGGACGGACCCCGGGCGGATATTGGGGCGCTGGACATCGGCCAACGTCGAAATCTTCCGCCAGATGCTCGACCTTGCCGCGGACCGACGCGGTCTCATCGCCTTCGCGCTCCGTACGGTCGGCGCGGCGGCCGTGCTGCCGGTCGCCGCCTCCCTGGCGGGCGCGCCCGGCCTCGCCCAGAACCTGGCGGCCGATGGTCTCCCCGCCGACATGCAGTTTGACATTGCCCAGGCCCTCATGCCCGCCGACCGCGAGGCGGCCGTGACCCTGCTGGGCGCGATCAAGACCAACGGCCCGGTCCTGCTCGCCGCGAACCCGACGCTCAGCCACACCGTCGAGCGGGCCAACAGCGGCCTGGTCAAGCTGCGCCTGGGCCAGCCCGACGAGGCAGTCCAGCGGCTCCAGGACGCCCTCACGGCGCTGCACGATGTCGAAGGGCAGATCAAGAGCTGGCTCGGTTGGGCGGAGCTTGAGCGTGGATCGAGCGACGCCGCACGCCAGCATTTCGTGTCAGCCTCCGTCACAACCGCTGCTCCCATGACTCGCTACGGCCTGGGTGTCGCCCTAGCCTCCCTCGGCGAAGAGACCGCCCTGGCCGCGCTCCAGCGCGCCGCCGACGAGATCGCGCCGGACGACCCGCAGCGGCCGACCGTGCTGGCGGAGCTGGCCCGCGCCTATTCCTCGGCGGGCTGGTTCCGCGAGGCGTACACGACCCAGACGCAGGCTCTGGCGCTCTGCCCGCACTGGCCGACGCTGCACCGCGACGCGGCGGCCCTGGCCGAGCGGCTTGGCGAGACGAACGCGGCCGCGATGCACCTACGCTATGCCATCGCGCTCGCGCCGGGCCGCGCCGATTGGCACGCCGCCCTGAGTCGACTCTACAGCGGGGGCGGGCAGTGGCGCAAGGCCGCCGCCGAGCTGCGGGAAGCCACAACCCTGGCGCCGGGCGACGCCACCTACCAGGCCGACCTCGGCCGCGCCTACCTCCACCTCCAGGAGTGGGAGCCGGCCCTGCGCCACCTGCGCGCCGCCCTGGCCGTCGAGCCGACGGTCGCCGACTGGCACGCCTGGTGCGCGGAGGCCCTGGCCCACGTCGGCGCGCCGCATACGGCCGTCGAACACGCGCGCATGGCCGTTCAGTTCGCGCCCGACCACGTCGGCCACCTGCGGCAGCTAGGCGCACTGTTGGTCACGGCCGGGGCCGTCACCGAGGCGCGAGAGATTCTGGCGCAAGCCATTGCCCGCCGCCCCGACGATGCCCTGCTCTACGCCGACCTGGGGCGGGCGTGTGAAGCTGGCAACGACCTGCCCGCCGCCCTGGCTGCCTACGAACAGGCCTGCGCGCTGGCGCCGGACGCCGTCGCGCTGCGCCTCGCCACCGCCGAGGCCCACGCCCGCACCGGCGATTTCGCTGCCGCGGCCGCTCAGCTGGCCGGCCTGCCACTCGACGGCGACGCCGCCGCCCGACGCGCCGGCTACGAGGCCGAGTTCGAGCTATCTCTGGGCGCGCCGGGCCGCGCCCTCGCGCTGTTGGAACAGGCCGTCGCCCTCGACCCCGACACCGCCGCCTATCATACCCGCTACGGCATCCTGGCCCTGGAGGGGGGCCACCCCGCTGTGGCGCGGGAGGCGCTGCAACGCGCCGTCATCCTGGACCCACGTCAGATCGGCGCACTCATTGCCCTGGCGCGGGTCCACCTCCAGGACGATCAGCCGGCCGCTGCGCTGAACGTCCTGCGCCAGGCGCTCGCGCAGGAACCGGATAACGCCGCCGCGCAGGCCCTGATGGCGCAGGCCGCCGCCCGCACCGGCCGCGTCAACGAAGCCCAGCTCGCCGCCGCCCGGGCGTTTGCCCTCGCGCCGAGCGCCGCTCTGACGATGGCGGCGCAGGCCGAAGTGGCCGCCGCGCGCGGCGAGAGTGTGGGCGCGGTGGACTGGCTGCGGCAGACGGTGGCCGCCGAACCTGAGAACATGGATTGGCGGCTGGCCCTGGCCGACGGCCTGGCGCGCGGCGGCCAGTACGACGAGGCGCTGATGGAGTTGGAGGCGGCCGCCGAGATCGCGCCGGAGCACGTCGGCATCCTGGCCCGCCTGGGTCGGCTCTACACGGTCGTAGAGAGCTACGGCCCCGCCGCCGACGCCCTCGCCGACGCCTGTCGCCTCGCGCCGAACGTGCCGGAGTATGCCTGGCGGCTGGCGGCCGCGCAACGCCTGGACGGGCAGAACGAGGCTGCTCTGGCGTCGGCGCGTCAGGCGCTGGCCCTCGTCCCCTTCGACCCCGACGCGCTGTATGAAGCAGGGCGGGCGAGCCTGGCGCTGGGCGAGAACGCCGACGCCTTCGAGTATCTGTCGGGCGCCGTTCGCCAACGCCCGCGCTGGGCGGATGCCCACTTCTACCGCGCCGAGGCCGTGGAACGCCTTGGCGACATTGACCGGGCGCGGGAAGCATACGGCCGGGTGACCGAGCTCGAGCCACACTGGGCCATGGCTCACGCTCGGCTAGGCGCCATCCACGCCGAGGCGGGTGACTGGGTGACGGCCCTGGCCCACTATCAGAACGCCCTGGGGTGTGACCCCGACGCCCTGTCGGTTGCCGCCGCCGCCGCCAATGCGGCGTTGAACGCCCAGCAATGGGAGACGGCGATCCAGATTCTTAGCGCGACGCTCGACCGCTCGCCCGACTGGGTCGAGGGTCACACCCTGCTGGGCGGCGTCTACGCTCAGCGCGGCTGGTGGGCCGAGGCCATTGACGCCTACCGCCAGAGTGTGGCGACCATGGAAGCCCGGCGCTCGTCGCCTGTGGCGCTGCGACAGGCGTACCGCGCCCTGGCCGACGCCTGCGCGGCTCACCGCGACTACGGCGCGGCCGCGAACGCCTATGAGCGTATCCTCGCCGACCCCGCCGTCGAGGACGCGGCCGGCGCCGCCCTGGCGCTGGGCCGCTGCCGCATGGCGCTCGGCGACCCCCTCCAGGCGGCGGCGGCCTTTGAGCTGGCGCGTCAGGTGGGAGCCGACACGGCCGAGGTGGCGCTTTTGCTGGCGCAGGCCGGCGAGGCCACCGGCGACCGCGCCTGGGCGGCGCGCGCCTGGGAATCGGTCGCCGAAGTACGCCGGACGGCACGCCGCACCTGCGCCGCGCGGCGCGATCTGTGGATGCTGGCCACCGGGGAGGCGCGGCGGCGATGGCGGACCTTCAGCGCGCCGCTGCCCAACGCCCGACGACGGCGCGATCCGTGGCCGAGCTGGCTGAGGCGGCGCTGCTCGCAGGGGCCGCCTCAGCAGCCGCGACAGCCTATCAGCGCGCCGCCGAGCTTGGTCACGAACCTGCCGCAATGTATACCGGCCTGGCCGATCTGTATACCGAGAGCGGCCGCGACGGCGACGCCGAGAGCGCCTTGCGGGCGTCCCTGGCGCTCGACCCGTCGCAGCCAGCGGTGCTGTACCGCCAGGCGCGGCTGTACCTCGACCGCCACGACATGGAGAACGCCGTCACCGCTCTGCATCAGGCGATTGACCTCGCGCCCAACGTGGCGAGCTACTGGGCCGACCTGGGCCTGATTCTGCTGGAGCTAAACCGGCCGGAGGCCGCGCTCGAGGCCCTCAAGGGGGCGCTGAAGCTGGCCCCCTACGACGCCCTGAGCACGTATGGCCTCGCGCGCGCCCACGCTCGGCTCGGCCACTTCCGGCTGGCCGCCGGCGCTGCCCTGGCCGCCCTGGACCTGGACGCCGCGAACCCGGCCATTCTGCGGGGCGCGCCGCGCATCATGATGTTCTTCGCCAACAGCGAGGGTGATGCGGCGGTCACCGAAGCCATGCTCTACGCGGCCAGCCACTCGGCCGCCCGCGCCGCCGCGTTGACCGGCATCAGCGCCGACGACTACCTTGCCGCCGGGTGGGCGCAGCTCATGCGTGGGCAGGCCGCCGAAGCCGTCGTCAACCTCGAACGGGCCGCCGCCCTCAATCCTGGCGACGCCATGAGCCACCTCTACCTGGGTCACGCCCTCGGGCGTGTCGGGCGCACGGCGGCGAGCGTCGCCGCGCTCCGCCGCGCCGTCAGTCTCGCGCCGGGTGACGCCGGTCCGCTGGTCGCCCTGGCCCAGGCCCTGTCCTCGGTCGGCGCCGCCGATGATGCGGTGGACACCGTCCACCAGGCGCTGGCGATCGCGCCCAACGCCGCCACGGGCCGCACGGCCTTCACCCTCGGCGATACCCTGCTGGCCGCCGGCCACGTAGCCGAGGCGACGAACGTTCTGACCCAGGCGGTGGCGTCTGACCCGGCGCAGGCGGCGTGGCACGCCCGCCTCGGCGACGCTCACCAGGCGGCCGGGCGGCGACTGGCGGCCCTCAACTCGTACCGCACGGCGGCCGAGCTGGCCCCCCAGGAGCCGCGCTACCTCTTCGAGCTGGCCGTGTTGTACGGCGAGCTAGGGCAGCCGGACGTGGCCGCCGCCACGCTGGAGTCGGCCATCGCCCTCAAATCCGATGACGCCGAGTGGTACGCGACCCTCGGCGACCTCCGTCAGTCGGCCAATCAGCCGGTTCAGGCGCGGAGCGCCTACGATCACGCGCGGTCGCTCGTCCCCGAGGAAGCGAGCTACCACCTGCGCTACGCCCTGGCCGCCGAGGCCCTGGGCGACCACGACAACGCGCGGCAGGCGCTCACCACCGCTCTCTCGCTCGATCCCGACTCGGCGGCGGCCCACAGCGCCCTGGCCCGCGTCCTGGAGGATAGCGGCGACCTCAGCGGCGCTTATGGGGAGTATCGCCGCGCCTGCGAGCTTGCGCCTGACCAGGCCGCAACGCTGCTTGCGCTCGGCCGGCTGGCCCACCAGATGGGGCAGGAGAACGAGGCGCTGCGTATCCTAACGCGGGCGACCCAGGCGGCGGGAACGGCGGATGTCTACACGGCGCTCGGCCAGGTGTACGAGAGCCTGGGCCGCCTCGACGAGGCGTTGCAGGCCTACCAACAGGCGGTGGTGGCGGCGCCAGACAGCGGCAAGGCCCACGTCCTCATCGGGCGGCTCTGCCTTGAGGTCGGCCAGGTGGAGAAGGCGACGGCGCACTTCCGCCGCGCGACAGTGCTGCGGCCGGACGACGGCGACGCTTACGCAGCGCTGGCCGAGTGCTACGAGACGCAGCGCCGCCACGACCAGGCGCTCACCGCCTACCGCAAGGCTATCGAATGCAATCCGGACAATCCGGAGTATTACATCGGCGCGGGCCTGTCGCTCAAGAATCTGCGCGACTACGCCGAGGCGACCGAGATGTTCCGCGCCGCTGTGCGCCTTCACCCGACGCACGCCGACGCTTACCGTTACCTGGCTTCCGTCGGGGCGCTGGGGTTTCTTGAACGACAGATTCGACGCTAGGACCGGAGACCCATCATGCCGACGGAGCGCATAGACTCGCTGGCCGTACCTTCAACCGCATCCGATCCCCTCGCCGACACCCGCGCCGCGCTAGATGACCTGGCCGTGGGTCTCGCGCCGCGCGCGAGCGTGCGCCTGGCGAGCATTATCACGACGAGCCGCCGCAACCTGGAACGCAAGTACGGCGCATCCGGTTTTCAGGCGATCCACGGGGCGCTGCAAGACCTGGCCCACGCATCGTCGGCGCGCCTGGTATGCGCCGACACGCCCGCCGAGAATCGGCCGCTCGGCCTCCGGCCCCTCGGCAATGGAGCGAGCGCGGCCGACTGGCTGGAGTACGTCAGGCATCTGCCCCTGGACACTCACAACGTGCTTTTCGTCGGCGGCCCGGACATCGTGCCATTCCAGCCCGTCGCCAACCCCAGCGACGACGACGACGACGAGCTGTTCAGCGACGCGCCGTATGGCGGCCCCGCGCTGCTCTCGCCGGGCCGCGCCATCGGGCGTCTCCCCGACGGGGCCGACAACGATCCGTCCTTCCTTATCAGTCTCATCCGCTCGACCGCAGACGCGCGGCGGGCGACGGGACGTCAGAGCATGTGGGGCGCCGTTGCCCCGGCCGCGCCGGCCGCCGTCGGCTACACGGCCTCTGTCTGGCGTCACGCCGCCCGCGCCGTCTTCGCGGTGCTGGACGCGCCCAAGAACCTGCGCATGTCGCCGCCCCTGGATCACAGCCACGCGCCAGCCATCCAGGGCGACCGCTTCGGCGCCGCCTACTACAATCTCCACGGCCTGAAGGACGACGCCGGGTGGTATGGGCAGCGCGACCCGCTGCTCGCCGCCGACTACGCCGCGTTTCCCCTGGCGATGCACCCCGACGCGCTCAAGGCCGACCCGAAGCGGCGGCTGATTGTCTTCAGCGCCGCGTGCTATGGCGGCTATATCACCGGGAAACGCGCCGAAGAGAGCATGGCCCTGCGCCTGCTCCAGACCAAGGCCGCCGCCTTCGTCGGCTCGACGGCCCTGGCGTATGGCGGGCTGAGCGAGACGCTGCTGGCCGCCGACCTGCTGGCGATTCACTTCTGGCGCAATCTCCTCGCAGGATTGAACGCCGGCGAGGCGCTGCGCCGCGCTAAGATCGGCATGACCAACGACTTGATCGGGCGTCAGGGCTTCCTTGATTCCGAGGACCAGAAAGCGATCCTGAGCTTCACGCTATACGGCGACCCAACGCTCGCGCCGTTCGCCGCGCGGCGCACGCCGTGGCAGGCGGCGAAGGGGCCGCGCGAGAAGGCCGAGGCAAAGGCGCTGCCGGCGCTGGAGCCGGTGAGCCAGAGCGTCGTCGCGCCGCCGACCAGGGCTGTGGGCTACGGGCGGGGGAAAGCGCCCGGCGACGTGGCGGCGCGCATCGAGCAGCAGATTCGGCGGCAGCTGCCCGACCTGGGCGAGGTCGAGGTCAAGCTCGTCACGCCGGCCGTGGCGAAGGGCTTCGACGCGCCGCCCGCGTCGGCCACCGTGACCGTGGCCGAGACGCCGTCGGAGAGACCATTTCGTCAGTTAGTGAAAGCGACGCTCGCGCCAGATGGCTCCATTGTGAAGCTCGTCATGGCGCATGGATAGGCCTATGTTCTACGGTGAGTTTCTACAGGATGTTGACGCGCGGGGACGCCTGGTCATCCCGCAAGCCTTTCGGGCGGACCTGGCGAACGGCCTGGTCATCACCCGTGGGCTAGACGGGTGCCTCCTGGTGTACCCGGCGTCGCGGTGGGACGAGGTCGCGGACGCCGTCAGCCGTCTCCCGCTTACGCGCAGCGTGGCCCGCGCCTTTGTCCGCCTGCTGCTCGGTGGCGCCAGCCCCCAAACCCTGGACACCCAGGGCCGGTTTACGCTGCCGACGCCCCTGCGCCGCTTCGGGCGGCTCGAATCGAGCGCGGTCATCGTCGGCGCGGGCGACCATATCGAGGTCTGGAGCGACGCCGCGTGGGGCCAGATGACCGACGACCTGGCCGCGAAGGGGTCGGAGATCGCTGAGAACCTGAGCAAC
Organism: Anaerolineae bacterium; assembly: GCA_046328535.1. Taxonomy (GTDB): domain Bacteria; phylum Chloroflexota; class Anaerolineae; order Epilineales; family JAHCIE01; genus JBDHWG01. The sequence continues at coordinate 6,538 of JAXLWJ010000033.1, read as the reverse complement.
CTGGGCTTTGCCCTCTCCTGACAGACTGACGACAAAACCGATTGGCGATTTTCACTACCAGCGAAGGAGGCCCTGTGCAAGCGACTCTCAAACCTGCGACGCCGGCCTGTCTCAAAGTTGTGGGCGTCGGTGGTGGCGGTAGCAATGCCGTTGACCACATGATTCAATTCGGGATGACCGGCGTCGAGTTTATCGTCGCCAATACGGACCTCCAATCGCTGGAGCGATCTGAAGCGCCGACTAGACTTCAGCTCGGCCCTATCGCCACCGCCGGGTTGGGCGCGGGCGGCGCGCCCGACATCGGCGCGAAGGCGGCTGAGGAGAGCCGCAAGGCCATCAGCGTGGCCCTGACCGGCGCCGACGTCGTCTTCGTCGCCGCCGGGATGGGCGGCGGGACAGGCACCGGCGCGGCGCCCGTCATCGCCGATGTCGCCCGCTCGATGGGCGCGTTGACCATCGCCGTCGTCACGCGCCCCTTCACCTGGGAAGGCATGCGCCGCCTGCGCGCCGCCGAGCTTGGGCTGGCGCGGCTGCGCGAGGTCGCCGACACTGTCATCATCGTCTCGAATGATCGGCTGGCAAATCTCGTGGACAGCAAGCTGACGCTCGACATGGCTCTGCGCGTCGGAGACGACGTCCTGCGCCAGGCCATCCAGGGCATCTCGGAGCTTGTCACGCAACCTGGCCTTATCAATCTCGACCTGGCGGACCTGCGGGACCTCCTGACCGACGCCGGCCCTAGCCTGCTCGCCATCGGCCAGGGGCGCGGCCCCGATGCGGCGATCTCGGCGGCGCGGGCGGCTCTCGTCAGCCCTTTGGTGGACCCGCTCGCCATCCAGGGCGCGGGCGCTGTTCTGATTAACATCACCTGCGGCCCAGACTTGCCCCTGCTGGAAACGCAGGCCGCGGTGGATGTCGTCGCCTGCGCGGCGCGTCCGGAGGCCGATGTCCGCTTCGGCATCTTGATTGACGAGCGCATGGCGGGCCGGGTGCAGGTCATGCTCGTGGCGAGCAGCCTGGAGCACGTCCGCCGCGCCATGCCGTACCCCGCAGCAGCGCCCGGCGGGAGCTTGCGCTTCGTGGCCGCCAGTTAAGGAAAAGAGCCGACTGAAGTCGGCCTACAAGGCAAAATGTGATCGCAGAACTGTAGCGCCGACTTCAGTCGGCAATCTGCTGGAGGGAAGCATGCCACGCCCATCATCTACGACGAAGACAAACACACTGGGGATCGAGGAGCTGCGGACGAAGGCCATTGCTCACGTCGTGCGGCGCTTCCCGGAGATGGCCGGCGTCGCCCCCACGCGCAGCGCCACGGGCGATGGCGTAGAGTTCACGTTCCGCACGACGGTGGAGCTTGGGCAGAAGCGGCTGCCGCGCATTGTCCGCATCGTTATGGACAGGCAGGGGCGGGTCAACCGCCTGGTCACGTCGCGTTGACTACGAGTTCTCACCCAACCTTCACGCGCGCTTAAGCGCCGCCTAATGTCACCATGATAAACTGGAAACAACAGCGGGTCTAACCTCCCGTTTACCTCTCAGAGACATCGGCCTGGGTTCCACCTCTATCGAAGAGGCGATCCCAGGCCGATGTCTCTTTAGAGAGGGACGATGTCGCTAGGGCGTGCGCACCGTCGGCGTTGGACTGGTAATCGTCACGTCCACATGGTCCGGGGCCAGGCGTCGGTCGAGCGACTCTGGTACACCCACCACCTTCGGTGCGACGGTCTGGGTGCCAGGCGGCAACCCCGACGCATCCAGGACGACCTGGATATTGGTGTTATTGTCCACCCCATTGAGGTCGGCGACCGGCCCCTGCAAGACAATCTGCACGCGCGAAGGCGAGACCGTGGCTTGCCAGTCGGGCGGCAGGCCGCGCACGATGACCGGCCGGTCAATCGTCCGACCACTCCGCTCCACGTCTACGCCGACTTTGACGGCCACCGAGCCGTTCGGCGGATCCACCACGCTGATGCCGTCCTGCACAACCAGCGGGACGTTGCGCTCGAAACCCTGCGTCACGCCCGTCGCCGTCACAAGCTGCGTTTGCAGATAGCCCGGCAGCGCCTTGATCTTGTCGGGCGGCCCCTTCACCGTGACCGTCGTTGGCGAGACGGTGATGCTGCTAATCCAGTACCCGTTCGCGGGCGTGATGTCCCTCGCTACCGAGACCGCCAGTTCGCGGTAACCCTGCTCCTGCTCGACAGGCACACGCACGGTCACCTGGGGCGGGTCTACCGCCACAGCGGTGACTGTGTTGCCGTCCTTGTCCAGCGGGGACAGCGTCACCAGGCGCTCCACATCGGCGCGTGGGCTGGTGAGTAGCGGCAGGCGCGCCTGCACCTGCGCGACTGAATCGACAGCCGAGCGCGGCCCTTTGATCGAAACCTGTGACGGTGTCGCGATAGGCTTCTGCAACACGAACCCGAGCGCCGCGTCACCGAGCAGTCCTACCTGCACATCCATCTCGCGCTGAGCGGACTGTTCGAGGCGCACCGCCACCTCCTTTGGGGTGACGCCGAGGATGCGGGCGCGGTTGTCGGCGCAGCGCGAGCAAACGACCGTAACCGGCACGCTACGAATCCCTGGTTCGACACCCTTGAGGTCCACATAGGCGCGCAAGTCCGAGGCCGAGATCAGGTCCCACGAGTTTCGCGGCGCGACCAACCGCACCTGCACGCGATCATTCATGCCACCGACCAGCTCGTTGCCAGGCGGGATATTGACCGCTTCAATCGGCACGCCGCCAGGCGGGGTGATTCCCTCCTGAAGCGGATTGCTCTCGCTAGTCGCGACGAACCATACCAGGAGTGCGAGAACGAATGCCAGGATGAGCGAGCTGGCGTTACTCAGTAGCACGCGAATCACGCGTCCCCCCTCTCGGAGCCGCCCGGCTCACTCGCCGCTGCCGGGGCGGCGGACGAGGCCGCGGCGCGTGACGGCGCGGCCTCGGTCGTGGCGGGGGCAACCACCTTCTCGCTTCCGTCACCGGGCGCGGCCGAGGACGACGCGCCGTTCTGCCCGCCCTTGAACCACCGCGTCAGCCAGTCGGACGACGTCGGCGGCGTGCGATACCAGCGGTAAAGCAGGCGCGACACCTGACCTTCGTCCAGGCGGCGGCGAATGATGCCATTGCGCACGAGCGAGATCGTCCCCGTCTCCTCCGACACGACCACGGCGACGGCGTCCGTTCGCTCCGTGACGCCGATCGCGGCGAGGTGCCGCGTACCGAGGTGGCTGTCTGGCTCGCGCCCCATCGCCAGCGGCAACACGCAGCGCGCCGCCGCGATTCGATTGCCGCGGATGATCACGGCGCCGTCGTGGAGCGCGGTCTTGGGGAAGAAGATGGTCATGAGGAGGTCGGCCGTGACCGCCGAGTCGAGCTTCTCGCCCGTGTCCATGAACTCCTGCAAGCCGGTGTCCTGCTCGATGACGATGAGCGCGCCGTGATGGCGTTCGGACATCTCGCCCACGGCGCGGGCCACCGCCGGGATGACGGACGTGCTAGGCGTCTCGCCAGCGCCGGGCGTGATGAAGCGCCCGGCGCGGCCTAACCGTTCCAGGCCGCGCCGAATCTCCGGCTGAAAAATGACGGGGATTGAAATGAGAAGCGCCGGGAACGAGTTGCGTAAGAGCCAGTTGAAGGCGCGGAGCTGAAGGACGTTGCTCAGAACCACCACGATCAGGGTCAGCAGCAAAAAGCCGCGCAACAACTGAACTGCTTGAGTTCCCCGTATCAAGTATAGCAGGCCGTAGAATACCGCCGTGACCAGCAAGAGGTCAACGATTGTGAAAAAATCAACGGTCGAAGCAGCCCATTGTACGGTCAAGCGCAGGTTTTGGAAAACCTCATCCACGCGCCGTCATCCTTCCCCACGGACATAAGAGGGCGGGCCGCCCATTATTCTGGCGCGGCCCGGCCCCGGTCCAATCAATGCGGCGCCATGAGCTTGACGAGCACCGCCTTCTGAGCGTGCAGGCGATTCTCCGCCTGATCGAACACCGCAGAGTTCGGGCCGTCCATGACGTCGTCGGTAATCTCATCGCCTCGGTGCGCCGGCAGACAGTGCAGCGCCAGGACATCCGGGTTGGCCTCGGCGAGCCGAGCGGCGTTGAGCTGGTAGGGCGGGAAAACGCCTTTGCGCTCGGCCTGCTCAGCCTCCTGGCCCATGCTCGCCCACACGTCGGTGTATAGCGCGTCCGCGCCACGCGCCGCGGCGGCAGCGTCGTTGGTCACCTCCACGCTTCCCCCGCCCAACCGACCGAGGGATCGCGCGCAGTCCACCGCATCGGCGCTCGGCTCGTAGCCTGGCGGTGTGGCGATCACGACGCGCATGCCGGTCAGAGCGCCGCCAAACATGAGGGAGTTGGCGACATTGTTGCCGTCGCCCAGGTAGGCCAGCTTGAGGCCCTTGAGCGAGCCGTGCTTCTCGTAGATGGTCAGCAGGTCGGCGAGACCCTGGCACGGGTGGCTGTAGTCCGACAGGCCGTTGATCACCGGCACGGTGGCGGCGCGGGCCAGCTCGACGACATCCGCGTGGGCAAACACGCGCGCCATGATGCCGTTCACGTAGCGGCTGAGGACGCGGGCTACGTCGCCCGTGCTCTCGCGCTGGCCGAGCTGAATCTCATTGGGCGAGAGATACAGCGCGTGGCCGCCCAGCTGAAGCATGGCCACGTCGAAGGAGACGCGGGTGCGCAGCGAGGGCTTCTGGAACACCATGCCGAGCGTCTGCCCCTTCAGCAGGGGGCGGGCTGCGCCGCTGGCCAGATCTTGCTTGAGCTGGAGCGCGAGGTCCAGCAGCTCGATGATGCTTTCGGGTGTGAGGTCGGAGAGGCTGATGAAGTCTTTCATGGCAATCTCTTTTGGCGCGAAATCGGGTGGCGGAGGACGCCATTAAGGCCGCACATCGCCATGCCCCAGGACGATCCACTTGTATGTTGTCAGCTCGCGCAGCCCCATCGGGCCGCGCGCGTGCAGCTTGGTCGTGCTGATCGCCACCTCGGCGCCCAGCCCAAACTGCCCGCCGTCGTTGAAGCGCGTGCTGGCGTTGACGAACACGGCGGCCGAGTCGACCTCATCCAGAAAACGCATCGCGGCGCTGTAGTCTTCAGTGATGATCGCTTCGGAGTGACCGCCGTAGCGGGCGATATGGTCGAGCGCCTCGTCCAGGCTATCCACGATGCGCACCGACGCGCGCAGCGCCAGGAACTCGTAGCCGTAGTCATCCGCCGTGGCCGCCTTCACGAGCGGCCGCTCGCCGAGGATAGCGAGGGATGGCGCGTCCACGCGCAACTCGACGCCCCCCCCGGCCATACGGTCAGCGAGGCGCGGCAGGAAATCGGCGGCGACGGCGCGGTGGACGAGGAAGGTATCCACGGCGTTGCACGCCGACGGCTTCTGAGTCTTGGCGTTGAAGCCGATCTCGACGGCGTCGCCTAGCTTCGCCGCCTGGTCCACGTAAATATGCACAACGCCGATGCCGCCCGTCACCACCGGCACTTTGGCGTTCTCGATGGCAAAGCGGTGCAGGTCCGCCCCGCCGCGTGGGATGAGCAGGTCAATGAAGTCCCGCGCCTCCAGCATGTCACGAACGAGCGCGCGGTCGGTGCTCTGGATGAGTTGAACGCTCCCCTCCGGCAGGCCCGCCGCGACGGCTGCGTCGCCGACGACCTGGGCCAGGATGCGGTTCGAGTGGAGCGCCTCTTTGCCCCCGCGCAGAATTGCAGCGTTGCCGGATTTGATGCACAGAGCGGCGATGTCAATCGTCACGTTGGGGCGCGACTCGTAGATGACGCCGATGACGCCGAGTGGCACGCGGCGCTTGCCGACCTGTAGCCCATTGCCAAGCGTCGCCATCTCCGTCTCGCCGAGCGGGTCGGGGAGTGTAGCGACGTGACGGACATCGTCGGCCAGGCCCTGCAAGTCTTTCGCATCCAGCTTCAGACGGCCCAGCATCGCCTCTGACAGGCCCGTCTCGCGCGCCATGTCAAGGTCGCGGCGATTGGCCTCGGCGATCTCGTCCTGGCGGGCGAGCAGAGCGTCGGCGATCGCGTGCAGCGCCGCGTTGCGGACGCGAGCGCTCGTAAAAGCGAGACGGCGCGCCGCAGCGCGCGCCCGTAGCCCCTTCTCGGCCACCTCACCAGCGACCGGGGCCTCGACGGTCAGCATAACTACCTCCTCCGCACAAAGTCAGGCAAAGAATCTTAGCCACAGGTGGGGGAAAGGTCAAGCGGAAGCCCCTTCTCCCGTTCTGGGAGAGGGAAGCCAGGGGGTGAGGGGCGTATCAGCGCAAGGGCAGCGCCGCCTCGCGCCGCCAGTCGTCCAGGACCTCGCGCCGGCCGCCGAAATCGTTCTGGCCCGGCCCCGGCTTCTTGCCTGGCGTGGCAGCCGTCTCGCGCACAACCGAGGGCGCTACGTCGCCGGTCACGCGGCCGCGCGCGACGGCCCAACTCACGCGAGCGACGGTCAGAGACGCCGCATCGCCCTGCGTATCAATCGTCGCCAGGCGCACCGGCCCGCTGAGCCGCGGCCCCGTCG
>JAXLWJ010000032.1:0-62317 GCA_046328535.1 Anaerolineae bacterium | reverse complement strand
TGGTGGGGGACGAATCACCGCCGTCTCCCGCCTGTCCGCCCTTGAACCCAAAATGGGAGAGGGGAAAGAGATTTCTGTTATTCGGGTCTAAATGAGTGAGTGTGGGAGGATGTCGCAGATGAGCGCGGAGCAGGTTCAATACATCTCGGATGAGACGGGGCAGATCCAGGGCGTCATCGTACCCATCGAACTCTGGCGGGAGATTCTGTCGGAGCGCGAAACAGGCTACTTGCTCAAAAGCGATGCGATGCGCCGACGTCTGTTAGCGGCCATCGAGCGGCGGGACGGGATCCCCTTCGAGGACGCCCTTGCGAAGCTTGGAATTTGACCCGGACGGGTTTGACGATCTAGCGTGGTGGGTTGAGAAAGATCGCAAGATTGCCCTACGCATCGTGAAACTGATTCAAGCGGTTCAGCGCGATCCATTCCAGGGCCTCGGTAAGCCGGAACCACTCAGGCACGAGCTAGCGGGCCTCTGGTCACGCCGTATAGACGACGAACACCGCCTGATCTACCAGGTGCTAGACGACAAGATACGAATCTTGGCATGTCGCTATCATTATTGACCGATTCTTTTCGCGCGCGACAGATAGGTAAGTAGGCATGGGATGGCATGGTGCATTGGTTCTTGCGCCAGGTAAAAGCAGATCCGGAAGTATTGGGAATTGACCGTATCAGAGTGTGGCATACGGCTGTTGCCGGCCTGTTGGATGACGACACGCCTCAAGTCGTTACTTAGCCGCAGGCTCAAGAGAGACGGCCTCCGGAGTTTAGCTTCTCTCGCAGCCACGCCTCATCCAGGGAGTTCCGAATCTCGTCAACCTGGCGCAGCCCATCAGCAATAGCCTGATCCATTTCGCCTTTGTGGTCGTAGTAGTAGGCAAGCGCGCCGTATATCTCGCCCAGGCTCAGGTAGGGATATTGCAGATGAAGCTGGGCCGCATCCCAACCATAGGCGAGGTGGTCCAGCGCCAATTGCTCCACCTTCATGGATGTCCCGGCGATGACGGGGACGCCGGTGTCCGTGAAGTCTATGTGAGCGTAAGTCGTAGCTGCCATGCTCAGGTCCTCATGAAGGGTAGCTCGGCAGTTGAGCGTGGATGAGCTATCGTGCTGGCGCTGGAGAGCCATCTCCAGCGCCTCCCAGAGGCGGCGGAGTTGTCACTCCACCGCCAGCAGGGGGTCTCCACGCTATCGTGCGGAGCTACCAAGAAGGTAGCAAGAGACGCGAAAACGAATTGTTCGGCGTGAGCCTTTCGCGTCCTTTTCGTGACCTTCGCGATCCAGAGACTCACACCCCCCGTTACGGCGACAACCGCTCGATCTGCCACGCCCCGTCCGCGTCACGGCGGTAGCGGAAGCGGTCGTGGAGGCGGTTGGGGCGGCTCTGCCAAAACTCCAGTTCCCCCGGCACGACACGGTAGCCGCCCCAGAACGGCGGGCATGGCACGTCCCGCCCGCGATACGCCTCCTCAATCTCTGCCAATCGCTCGTCCAGCGCCGCCCGACTTTCGATGACCTCGCTCTGCAGCGACGCCCACGCGCCCAACTGACTCCCAACGGGGCGCGTGGCAAAGTAGCCCTCCGACTCTTCGCGGCTGACCCGGCTCACCGCGCCCACAACGCGCACCTGGCGGTGGACCTGCGGCCAGTAGAACACGAGAGCCGCGCGGGGGTTCGCGGCCAGCTCCCGCCCCTTGCGGCTCTCATAGTTGGTGTAGAACACGAAGCCCCGCTCGTCCACGCTGTTCAGGAGAACGACACGCGCCGAGGGAACGCCGTCGGGCGTGGCCGTCGCCAGGGTCATGGCGTGGGCGTCGGCGACGCCGGCCGCCTGGGCCGCCGCGAACCAGGCGCGAAACTGCGCGATGGGGTCCGCCGCGAGGTCGGCGGCGTCCAGCCCGGCGTGGATCATCGGCGGCTAGTGCTTGGGCGCGATGGCGTCAATGCCCGTCGCGTAGCGCCCGATGATGAGTTTCTGGATCTGCGTCGTTCCTTCATAGAGCGTCGCCACCTTCGCGTCGCGCAGGTAACGCTCGACGGGGTACTCATCGGAGTAGCCGTAGCCGCCGTGAACCTGGATGGCGTTGAGCGCGGCGCGCACCGCCGCCTCCGACGCGTACCACTTGGCGAGGGAAGTCTCGCGGGTGTTCGACACGCCCTTGTTCTTGAGGTAGCCAGCGCGGTAGACGAGCAGGCGCGCGGCCTCCAAGTCGAGCACCATGTCGGCGATTAGCTCCTGGACGAGCTGGAAGCCCGCGATTGGCTCGCCGAAGGCGTGGCGCTCCTGGGCGTACTTCACCGAGGCGTCCACGCAGCCCTGGATGATGCCGACGCAGCCCGAGGCGACGCCGAAGCGGCCGTCGTCGAGGGCCGACATAGCGATGCGGAAGCCCTGCCCGATGTCGCCGAGCATGTTGTCGGCCGGCACGCGCACGTCTTCCAGCACCAGCTCGGCCGTGTTGGACGAGCGCAGGCCGAGCTTGCCGTGGATCGTCGGCGCGGAGAAGCCGGGCGTGTCCGTCTCCACCAGGAATGCCGCCGTGCCTTTGTGCTTGAGGGACGGGTCGGTCTGGGCGAAGACGATGGCGAGGCTGGCGACGCCGCCGTTGGAGATCCACATCTTGCGCCCATTGATGACCCACTCGTCGCCGTCGCGGACGGCGCGCGTCGCAAGGTTCGAGGCGTCGGAGCCAGCGCCCGGCTCGGTGAGGCCGAAGCAGCCGATCCACTCCCCGCTCGCCAGGCGCGGCAGGTACTTGCGCTTCTGCGCCTCGGTTCCCCAGCGCAGGATGGGCAGCTCGGTCAGGGAGATCTGCACCGACAGCGTTGTGCGAATCGAGGAGTCGGCGCGGCCGATCTCCTCGAAGATGATTGCCTCCGAGAGGAAGTCCAGCGCCATGCCGCCGTATTCCTCCGGCACCGTCGGTCCCATGAAGCCGAGCGCGCCAAGTTTGGCGAGGATTTCGCGCGGGAAGCGGCCTTCGCGGTCGCGGTCCCGCGCGCCGGGCATGATCTCGTTCTCAGCGAAATCGCGCGCCGTGCGCCGAATCATCTCCTGCTCCGGCGTCAGGTCGAACGACATCCCGCCGTCCACATTCACTTTGATTACGGATGGGGTCGCCATCGCACCTCCATTGGTGATTATGATAATGCTAGACTCCGCCCGTGAGGCGCAGCCAGAGGGGCGGGCCGAGGATGAAGAGGCCCACGAAGACGGCGGCGATGGCGGCGACCATGACCGCGCCCGCCGCCGCGTCTTTGGCGATGCGCGCTAGGTCGTGGTGGCCGGGACTGGCCAGGTCCACCAACGCCTCAATGGCCGTGTTCATGAGCTCGAGCGCGAACACGACGCCGATGGTCAGCGCCAGAACCGCCCAGTCGCGCGGCGGGACGCGCAGCCACAGCGCGGCCACGACCACGACGGACGAGATGGTCACGTGGATGCGGAAGTTGAGTTGCGTCTTCCACGTATGGCCGATGCCCTCAAAGGCCCAGCCGAAGCTGCGCCACACCGCCGCGATCACTCCGCTGGCCCGCCCGGCGCCGGTTTGCCGAGAATCATCTCGCCCAGCGTCCACATCTCGGCGCGGCCATCCTCATCCTCGTCGTCGTAGCCGAGCAGGTGCAGCACGCCGTGAATGACGAGCCACAGCAGCTCGTCCTCCTCCCGCCAGCCGGCCTTCTGCGCCTGCTCCACAACACGCGGGTAGGAAATGACCACGTCGCCCAGCATGCGCGGCGCATCCTGCGGCCAACTCGCCATGTCCGGCCCATCCTGGCCGAAGGACAACACGTCCGTCGCCTTGTCCTGACCGCGATAGGTGTGGTTCAGCTCGCGCAGGCTCTCGTCGTCGGTCACCAGCACCGAAATCTCGGCTGCCCCCTGGAGGCCAATCGTGGCGGTTGCGCGCCGCGCGGCGGCTTCGACGGCCACGGTGTCCACAACATCCATAAACGGCTCGTCCACCTGGACATCTACGTTCACGGCGCTCGCGCCGGCAGTATGGGTCTCCATCTAGCGTTCGCCTGTCTCCGTCGAAAGCACGGGCAGCGCCGTCATGCCGTACGACGCCAGCTCCTCCGCGCCGCTCGACATACTCTCGTCGCCCAGTTGCGGGTACTCAACGCGCACGTGATAGACGCCTTGCAGGACGGCCTCGAAGGCCTTGCGCACCTGCTCCACCTCGACCAGTGTCAGCGGGCTATCGCCCAGCTGGCCCTCGGTCAGACGCGCCTGGATCACGGAGCGCACAATTTGTTTCATGTCTTCCGGCGACGATGGCCGCTTGGCGCGCACTGCCGCCTCGCAGCAGTCGGCCAGCATCAGCACGGCGGCCTCACGGGTGCTGGGGCGCGGGCCGGGGTAGCGGAACATCGCTTCGTCCACCTTGCCGCCAGACGCGGCCGCCTGTTGGGACGCGCGCACGTAGAAGAACTGCACGAGGGTATCGCCGTGGTGCTGGCCGATGACCTCGAGCAGACTGCGCGGCAGCTTCGCCTGCGCCCCCATCGCCAGCCCGTCGGCGACGTGGCTGATGATGAAGCGGGCGCTTACCTCCGGCTCCAGGGCATCGTGCGGGTTGACCCCGTCCATCTGATTCTCGATGAAGAGCTGCGGGTACTTCATCTTGCCGATGTCGTGGTAGTACGCCGCCACGCGGCAGAGCAGCGCGTCGGCGTGGATGTCGTGGGCGGCGCGCTCGGCCAGGTTGCTCACAATGAGACTGTGGTGGTACGTGCCGGGCGCTCGCAGCTGAAGCTCACGCAGGATGGGCTGGTCGGGGCGCGCCAACTCCATAAGCCGCAGCGAGGTGGTCAGGTCGAAGAGGTTGCCAAGCAGGTAGTAGCCCACCGCCGCCAGACACGTCGCCAGGACGCCGCTGGCAATGGCCGCGAGCGACAGCTCGACCAGGCCCAGGGCATCGTACTCACCGCGGATCAGGCGGAAGCCGACGACAGTACCAATCTGCACCAGGCTCACGGACACGCCCGCCCACATGAACGCCGTCAGGCGCTCGACACGCCACAGCGAAACGCTGGCGACGACGCCGCCGAGCAAGACGTAGACGAGCAAATCGTAGGAGCCACCTGCGATGAAGCTCACCATCACCGCCAGCAGGATGCTGGTCGCCAGCCCAAAGCGTGGCTCGAGCAGGACCGCCAGGAGCATCGCCGCCGCCGCGCCGGGGTAGACATACGGCATGAGGGTGCGGCCGGGGATCATCAGCTTGGCAAGCGCGACCATGCTGAAGATCACCACGATCGCCAGCGTCACACGGCGCCAGTCCACCCAGAAATCGGGGTTGCGGTGCGCGATGTAGAGGCCGAGGCAGAAGACGCTCAAGCCCACGAACAGCAGCGTCCCGAAGATGACGCCGGAGCTTGGCCCCTGCTGCAATAGGTCGAGCTTCTCCAGCGCCTCCAGGTGCGACCGCTGCACGATGTCGCCCGCCCGCAGGATCGTCTCGCCCTTCTCGATGGTGCGCAGCGTCGGCGGCACGGAGGCGAGGGCGGCGCGGCGCGCCGCGTCGGTGGCGGCCTGGTCCAGGAGCGTGTTGGGCTGGAGGAAGCGGCCGGCGTACTCTGACGCCGCGCTCGCCAGATCATCGCGTATCGCCAGATTGCCGAGGCTGGGCAGCAGGCGGCGAACGTCGCCAACCTGGTCCTCGCGGATGGATTGGCGCATCGCTGCTTCGAGCAGGCGCAGCGTCTCGCCACGTATCACCTGCCAGTCTGCATCGGACGCCGACAGCGTCACGGTCTGTACGGCCGGCGGCAGGGTCTTCAGCTCGGCGACGCCCTGGAGCATGGCCCGCTTCTCATCAGCGGACGCGCTCGGGCTGTTGCGCACCCAGTCAATCATGTCCAGGACTTCGGTCGCGTGCTTGAGCGCCTGACGGGTCAACCGTACATCCGGCGGCAAATAGACCTGTGGAACGGTCTTGAGTACCGCCGCGCGGGCGTCTCCCGTCGCCACGAGGCTCTCGTATTGCACCTTGCGCGGGGCGCGAATGTCTGTCGGGCTGACGTCGCCCTCTTTCAACTGCACCTGACTGGCCCAATTCGGCGCGACCATGACCGCCGTCAGGCCCAGCGTCAGAGCCAGCGCCAGGCCCACTGCCCGGATCACCGGCCAGCGGCGCTCGTCCCTAAAAAAAGGAGGCAGCCGAAGGTGTGTCATGCCGCCCCCACACGTGTTTGCATCATTGGCTCCACAGGTCTGCTAAGTGACTGCGCCAGGGCAAAAAGGCCCTGGCTATTGCCCCCCAAGCAAGCCCCGTACCACCTCATTGATCACGCGCCCGTCCGCCCGACCGCGCAGCCGAGGGGTCAGCACCTTCATGACCTGGCCGGCCTGGGATGGGCCGGTCGCGCCGACCTCCGCGATGGCCTCGCGCGCGGCGGCCTCGATCTCCTCCCGCGTCATCTGCTGCGGGAGATAGGCCTGGAGAATGGCGATCTCGGCTTCCTCGTTCGCGGCAAGATCGGGACGATTGCCGCGCGTGAACTCGGCGACGGCGTCGCGCCGCTGCTTGACCTCGCGCTGCACCACGGCGATGGACTCATCCGGCGTCAGCGCCAGGGCGGCCTCGTCCAGCACGACCGGCGCGTCGCCTAGCTCGCCCCCCCGCCGCTTCCGCTCCTTGTCCACCGCGGCGGCTCGCTTGTCCTCGGCCGCCCGCTGCAACGCGGCGCGCAGGCCGCGCAGGGTGGTCTTGCGCGTCTCATCGTGGTCGCGCATCGCCACCTTGAGGTCGCTCGCCAGCCGCTCGTTCAGATCGTCTGCCATAATCCAACTCTTCCCTGCCGTCGCAGGCCAACACAATATCTGGGCGACCTATTATAGGCCGCCTCGCGCTTCGGTCAAGAAATCACCCTTGCGCAGCTATGTCAACCTGGCGGCCAGGACAGCCGCCGCCCACCCAGGACGTGGAAGTGAACGTGCCAGACGTGCTGGCCGCCGCCCGTCCCCACATTGTCGAGCACACGGTAGCCGCTCTCCGCGATCCCCGTCTCCTCTGCCGCGCGCTTGCACGCCAGGACGAGCCGCCCGGCCAGGTCCGTATCCTCTTCGGTCAGGTCGTTGAGCGTGGCGATGTGGCGGTTGGGAATGACCAGCACGTGGGTCGGCGCCGCCGGGTGAAGGTCAAAGAAAGCCGTGACATGGTCGTCGCGGAACAGAATCTTGGCCGGCGCCTCGCCGGCGGCGATCTTGCAGAAGATACAGTCCATGGCGTGTCGTACCTCCCTAGAACATTGTGTTGTCGTTGGCGGACTGCTCTGGGATCACCTGGAGCACGTCCCAGTGCTCGACGATCTTGCCCCCAGCGTCGAAGCGGAAGATGTCAATCCCCGCGTAGTCGTCGTCGCCCGGCCACTGCTGGTAACAGTGCAGGACGACGTAGTCGCCCTCGGCCATCACCCGCTTGAAGGTGACGCGCTTGCCGGGATATTCCCGCGCCATCCGTGTGAAATACGCAATGAACGCCTCTTTGCCGTCGGCGACGTGGGGGTTATGCTGGATGTACACGTCGCCGACGTATTGGGCGATAGCCTCCACGGGCTGGCACTGGTTGAACATCAGATCGTAGAACGCCATCGCGTTCTGTTTGTTGCGCTCGAGCCGATCAGTCATCGCCATGCGCCTCCCTGGCGCTGTCAAGCGTACCACGAGCCTGGCGGCGCGTCAAAAGGGATAGTTCTTGCCGCCCGTCTCCGACACGGCTATACTTCCTTCTTGGAACGGGAACTTAACGGCGACTCGATCTTTGCACTTTGCTGTGCAGCGGGGGTGTGGGGGCCTTCGGCCCCCATGCCCCCCCTTCTCCCCCGCGTCGTTTGGGGCCGCAGTCCCTACTGAAGAAGGGGAGAGGGGGAGGTTTGGAGGGCTGCGCCCTCCAAGCCTCCCCACCAGACACAAAGTGCAAACATAGAGGGCGAGAGTAATGAGGACCTATGGCGCGGATCATTCTCTATACGGGTAAAGGCGGTGTGGGCAAGACGAGCGTCTCGGCGGCGACTGCCGTTCGCTGCGCCGACATGGGCTATCGGACGATTGTCCTCAGCACCGACGCCGCCCACTCCCTCGGCGACTCGTTCGATGTCAACCTGGGCGCGACCCCAACCGCCATCGGGCCGAAGCTGTGGGGCCAGGAGATTGACGTTCTCCACCAGATGGACGAATACTGGGGGACAGTGCAGGATTACCTGTCGGGCATCCTCGTCTGGCGCGGCGCCGATGGCCTGCTGGCGCAAGAAGCGAGCGTCCTGCCGGGCATGGAGGAGTTGGCGAGCCTGCTCCAGATTACGCACCTGTATGAGAGCCGCGACTACGACGTCATCATCGTGGACTGCGCCCCCACCGGCGAGACGCTGAAGTTCCTGTCGTTCCCGGAGGCGGCGCGCTGGTATCTGGCCCAGATATTCCCGTTCCAGCGCAAGGTCGCCCAGCTCGCCGGCCCGCTCATCCGCGCCATGACCGACATCCCGACGCCGGACGACGACGTGTTCGAGTCCATCAAGCAGCTCTTGCTGCAACTCGACAAGATGAACGCCTTGCTGACGAACCCGACCATTTCGTCCACCCGCATTGTGCTGAACCCGGAGAAGATGGTCGTCAAGGAGGCGCAGCGCACCTTCACCTATCTCAGCCTGTACGGCTTCCCCACCGATGCCATCGTCTCCAACCGCATCCTGCCGGACGCCGTCAACGACGCCTATCTCCAGGGCTGGAAGGACATGCAGGAGAAGTACGGGCAGCTGGTGGACCAGGCGTTCGCGCCGCTGCCGATCTTCAAGGCGCCGCTGTTCGAGCAGGAGATGCTAGGGTTGCCGATGCTGCGCAAGATGGCCCAGGCCATCTACGGCGACGTGGACCCCACGAAGGTGCTCTACCACGGCCAGCCCCAGACGATCTCAGCCGCCAACGGCGGGTATGACCTGCGCCTACGCCTACCCCTGGTGGACCGCCGCGCCGTGGACCTCGGCCGCTTCGGCGACGAGCTTGTCATTGACATCGGCAACTTCCGCCGCAACCTGATCCTGCCGCGCGCACTCGCCGGGCTAGATGTCGCCCACGCCGGCTTCGAGGGTGACACCCTTGTCGTTCACTTCGCCGAACCGGAGGGCAAGGCCGAGGCCAAGACCGGTAGCTCCGCAGTTTAGCGTGGAAGAGCTTTCGTGCTGGCGCTGGAGAGCCATCTCCAGCGCCTTCCAGAGGCGGTGGAGTTGTCACTCCACCGCCAGCAGGGGTCTCCGCGCTATTGTGCGGAGCAACCCCAAGGCCTGACGCGCTACGCCTCGGTCGTGGTTTGCGGCCTCTCCTCCGGCGCTGCCTCTTTCAGCCAGGCATGGGCCACGGCGACGGCCTGGTTCATGGCCGCGCCCAGTTGCGGTGTCGCAAAGAAGACATTCTCTTTGCCGATGACCGTGAGGAGTCCCGTGCGGGCAAGCTGATCGTACATCGCCTGATCCACCCCCACCAGCATCAGCCGGTTGCCGCCCGCCTTCAACGTTTCGGCATAACGCTGCAAGACGGTGATAAACGTGCTGCCGACGTCTGATCTGCCGCGCAGACCGATTGCGACGACAGCGTGAGTGGCGTCCTCCGCCGCCGGCAGCTTCTCCTCAAAACTCTTGGCGGCGGCGAAGAACAGGCTACCGTAGATCAAGAGCATGGTCAACTGGCCGCTCGGCAAGACCGTCGGCGCGGGCTGTTCCTCGGGATAACCATCCTCCACCGGCACAAGCTGCGTGACGACGAGCTTGTTGGACTGACGCACAACATACAGGACGATGCTCAGGGCGACTCCCAGCAGCACCGCGTACTGAAGCGGCAGGAACAGGGTCGCCACAAAGGTTAGCGCCATCACGACTCGGGACACCTGACTCGTGTTCCAGATGGTGATGGCCGACTCGACCCGCAACCCCTGGAAGCCGGCCACAATCAGCAACGCCGCGAGGGAGGGCATCGGCACACGCTCGACTAACGGCGCGGCCAGGAGCACGATGATCAGGACGAAGGGGCCGACCAGGAGGTTGGTCCAGCGCGAGCGCGCGCCGGCGGACATGATCAGCGCCGTCCCGGAGATGGAGCCGCCAGCCGGCACACCGCCGACGAAGCTGGTGGCGATGTTGGCCGCGCCCTGGCCGAGGAAGTCCCGTGACACATTAGGGTACTTGCCGTCAGGGTTGGGGTAGCCCTGGCTCACCCCCGCGCCCTGGATCAGCCCGATAATAGCGACCGAGATCGCCGGCAGCAGCATGTCAATCAGCAGCCTGGGCGTGGGTATCGTCAGCACCGGCAGGCTGCGCGGAATACTGGCGATGTCGCCCACGGTCCTGACCGCTCGCCAGTCAAGATTGGTGAAGGCCGCCTGCGTTAGCAAGATCAGCAGGAGCGTGGACACGGCAATGGCGACAATGAAGGCAAAGCGACGCAGGGGTGACCGCAACAACAGGACGATTAGCCCCAGCGTCAGCACACCGATGATGGTCGTCGGAACGTCTATCTGGGGCAGGCGCAGAAACAGATCAAGGGCGCGCAGCACATTATTGCTGAACAGGCTTCGGTAGCCGGTCAGGTCACCAAGCTGGCCCAGGATGATCAGCACCGCGACGCCGTTGAGGAAGCCGGTCATCACCGAGTTTGAAACGAAGCGCACCACGAAACCGAGACGGAACACGCCCGCCAGCAACTGGATGACGCCGACGAGCAGCGCCAGCGCCGCGAGCGCCTGTAGCCTGTCGGCATCACGCACACCGGCCAACCCGGATCCGGTCGCCACTGATAGAGCCGCTGTGGTGGACACGTTCATGAACACCGAGCCGGTGAAGATCGCCCCCACGGGTACGGCCACCATGAGCGTGTAGATGCCGAAAACAGGGTTGACCGTCGCCAGCAAGGCGTGTCCCATCGCCTGCGGGATGTTGACGATGGCGAACGTCAGGCCGGCGATCAGGTCGGATTTCAGCCCCGAGGGTTCAGGACGCAGCGCCTGGACCTGCGTGTCAATCGCGGTTCGCATCAAGCCACCTTCACCGGGCTACCACCCCACCAAGCCGGCGATACCCTTGTACAAGAACCACACGCCAAACACCAGGGAAACGGCTATCATGATCGGCCGGTTGTACCGTTCCAGCCACCCCTGCGCCGCCTGCAACGGCTTCGCCGTGTGCTGTGGGGCAACGGCCATCGCTGCCAGCGGGATCAGCACGAACGTCTGCGTCACCAGTGTGTAGAACAGGTAGAGGCCGATACTGGCCTGTCGCCCCAACGCCGCCGCCTCGATCACGTCAAGCGCCGTCAGCGTAAAGACCCACTGCTTGAATGCCAGCGCCACAACGAGCGCGCCCGCCCCGAAAGCCCGACCGACCGACAGCCCCGTGATAGCCGTCATCCATTTCGGCGGCGGGTCGTCCGGGTCGGCCTCCTTGCGCCACTTCCTGTACGCCGCGACCAGCAGCAGGATGCCGAGGACGAGCAAGAGCGTGGACGCGATAATGTCGGGACCGTCGGCGGGGTAGGCGTCCGCCGCCCGCCCGAACACGAAACCAAACAGGACGCCCTGAAGAAGGCGAACCAGAACCGCGCCAGCGACGAAAGCTGCGGCCTTGAGCAGCCCCTGGTCGCTCTGCAACAGGAGCAGCACCATGATGGGATAGACCGGCACCAGCGTAGCGCCGATCATCACCGGTAGGAGGCCGACGATCGTGTCGCCCATGCTCGCCCCTTCAGGTCGAAATCGCTTATGGCGTGACGATATTGAACCAGAACTCGAACGTGTCCATCAGTGACAGGAATTCGACCAGCTTCGCCGGGTCGCCCTCGATCCGCGCCTCGCCCGTCGCCAGCAGCTGCGGGGCCGTCACCTCGCCCAACGCCACCCTGTCGAGCGCGGCGCGCGTCGTGATGAGCGTGGCATCCGCATCGTCCGCCTGCTTGCCTCGGACGTGGTTCAGCACGCCGTTCTCGACCCGCACCACATAGTCCTCACCGATATCGGTGAAGCGAGCATTGAGGGTGATGACCTTGCCCGCCGCCATGGGGCCGTTGAGACGCACAGCCAGCAGGTCGAAGAACATGTCCAGCGGCGTGGCCCGCACGGTATCCGGCGTGACCGACTTGGGCGCCGCCAGCTCCACCACGCCGTCCCGCAGCTCCTTGGCTCCGCTGAGGTAGAAGTTGCGCCACGGCCCCGACTCGGCCTGGTAGCCAAGCTGCTCGAGGGCGTCGGCCTGGAGCGCGCGGGCCGCCGCGTTCTCCGGGTCGGCGAACACGAGGTGGTTGACCACCTGGGCGACCCAGCGATACTCGCCCTTCGCAAACGACTCGCGGGCCTTGGCGAGCAGCGACTCCGCCCCACCCATAAACTCCACATACTTTTGGCCCGCCGCATCGGGCGGCAGCGGGTGCAGCGTGGCCGGGTTACCGTCGAAGAAGCCCAAATAGCGCTGGTAGATCGCCTTCACATTGTGGCTGACGGTGCCGTAGTAACCCCGGTTGTACCAGGCGCGGAACAGCTCGGCCGGCAGTTCAATGATCTCAGGAATCTCCAGCAGCGTGTAGCCCTGGTTCGCCAGCCGCAGCGTCTCGTCATGTAGGTACTTGTACATGTCGCGCTGCTTCTTGAGGAAGTCTACGCCCTCCGCTGCGCCCCACGTCGGCCAGTGGTGGCTGGCGAAGATAACGTCGTAGCGCCCCGCGAAATAGTCAATCGCTTCGTCAACGTAGTGCGCCCAGGCTTTGGCGTCGCGCACCTGAGCGCCGCGCAACGTGTAGAGGTTGTGCATCACGTGGGTGCAGTTCTCCGCCATGCACAGCGCGCGGTACTTCGGGAAGAGGAAGTTCATCTCGGCCGGCGCTTCCGTGCCGGGCGTCAGCTGAAACTCGATCTCCAGGCCGTCCACGGTCATCGTCTGGCCCGTATGGGTCACATCGTCCGTAGGGGCAATCAGGCTAACCACGCCGCTGGAGGTGGTCATCCCCAATCCGGCGCCCACCTGCCCCTGCGGGTCCTTGGGCAGCAGGTTGCCGTACATGTAGCTGGCGCGGCGGCTCATGACGTTGCCGGCGATGACGTTCTCGCTGATGGCGTACTCCATGAAGTGCTGCGGCGCAATCACCTTGACCTTGCCCGCCAGAACATCGGCCTCATCAATGACGCCCTTGACGCCGCCCCAGTGATCCGCGTGGCTATGGGTGTAGATGACGGCGACCACGGGCTTGCGGCCCACGTGCTTGTAGACCAACTCCATCCCGGCCCGCGCGGTTGCGACGGATATCATCGGGTCTACCACGACGTAGCCACTATCGCTCTCGATGATGCTCATGTCCGACAGGTCGAAGCTGCGAATCTGGTAGACGCCGTCGGTGACCTTGAACAGGCCGTGGTTGAGCGCCAGCAGGCGCGATTGCCGCCACAGGCTCGGATTGACGCTCGGCGGCGCGGTCTCCTCGGCCAGGAAAGGGTACGCGTTGAGGTCCCAGACCGGACGGCCGCTGGCATCGGCGATGATCGGCTCGTCCAGGCTCGCAATGAAGCCCCGCCGGGCAAGCTCGAAATCCCGGCTATCGGCCCAATTCAGCTCGTTCAGCAGGGCGTTGTTGGCAGCCGCGGTGAATGTCGTGGCGTCCTTGCGATCGGGCATACTGTTTCTCCTTGTCGTCAGGGGTGTCTGCAATGTCGAGCAATCCGCCCAACTACGCCAGTCCCACCAGGATTCTCGTCTGCGCCAACACCTATGCTACGGCGTTTCGCCCTCCTGATGGAAGTGCCAGAGCGGGGAAAATGTACTGAAAATGTACCGATTGGTCGGGCACGGCGGTAGCTCCGCAGTTGGGCGTGGAAAAACCATCGTGCTCGCGCTGGAGAGCCATCTCCAGCGCCTCCCAGAGGCGGCGGAGTTGTCACTCCGCCGCCAGCAGGGGGTTGCCAGGCCATTGTGCTGGGCTACCAAAAAACGCGAAAAGACACCGATTCGCGGTGCTTTTCGCGTCGTTCATAGTGGGATGCCCGTTAGCTTGCTTCTGATTCGGCCTGCTCGCGGCGGTGAACGTCGCGGTGGCGCAGGTAGACCCACACGCCCGCGCCCGTCAGGCTCAACGCGGCCAGCATGAGAGTCGGCGGGAGAGGGTTGTCGCTCCACGGGTAGACCCGCCAGCCCGGCAGGTGCCGCCGCGCCGACTCCACCCACAGCCCCGCGTCCTCGCGCCAGGCGGTGAGGATGGGCAGCGAGGCTTCGCTCCCGCGGCTGCGCGCCGCCGCGAGTAAGTCTTGTTTGAGTTGCAGACGAAATGCCGGGTGAGGGTAGACGGGCCGCAGCACGAAATGGACACGCGCCGCCAGGCGCATCAAGTCGGACACGTCGCTATCCGCGTTTGGGAAGAGCGTCAGGTATTCGTCGGACGCATCCTGGCCCTGGTTCAGGCGGTCGGCGTGGGCAGCGAGAATCTCCACCTTCACGTGCTCGTCCATGATCCTTCCTTCCGCAGGCGGCTGAGCGCCCGTATCAGTCAAAGCGCCGCGCCTCGACATTCCATCCGCGCCGCTCTAGCTCCTCGCGCAACGAAAGCAAAGTGCGGTGATACAGCGATTTGACAGCCCCTTCGCTGCGGCCGAGACGGTGCGCGATCTCCGCGTTGGACAGCCCCTCGCTGAACTTGAAGATGAGTAGCGTCTGGCGGTCCGCCGGCAGGCTGTGGATCGCCGCCATCAACACCGCCTCCTCCTCGGCTATCTCCGCCGCCGCCTCCGGCAGCGCCTGGCGGCCGGGAATCAGCTCGTCGAGGACGACGAGGGGGCGCCGCCGCTGGTCGCGGTGCCAGTTGGCGACGAGGTTGTGGGCGATGCGGAACAGCCACGCCGAGAACGGCACGCCGCGGTCCACGTAGGCGCCGAGGTTGACCATCGCCCGCTGAAACGCGCGGGAGGTCAGATCCTCCGCGTCGTCCTGGTTCCCGACGCGGTGGAAAATGTAGCTGTAGACCTTGTCCACATAACGCTCGTAGAGCTGGCCGAACGCGTTCGCGTCCCCTTTCGCCAACTGCACGAGCTGTTCCTCGGAATCGCTCACCGATCCCCCTGCGGTTCCAGAGTGTATAACACCATCACCGCCTGTTAGTTGCGACGGCGTGCTGCGCTACTCGATGACCTTGACCCCGTCCGTCGCCCGCGTCACGTAGATCGGCGGCGCCTGCCCCGTCGCCGCCGCGTATTGCTCGGCGACGACACGCTCGAACTCCGGCACGGCCTCATCCGCCACCAGACTCACCGTCGCCCCGCCGAACCCCGCCCCCGTCATCCGCGCGCCGTAGACGCCGGGTACGCGGCGGGCGATCTCCAC
The DNA here is from genome assembly GCA_046328535.1 of Anaerolineae bacterium. GTDB lineage: Bacteria > Chloroflexota > Anaerolineae > Epilineales > JAHCIE01 > JBDHWG01. The sequence goes on along the minus strand of JAXLWJ010000032.1, from coordinate 46,969 downwards.
CAGCAGATCGAGGCGGGGATGGCTCACGGCGTAGTCGTCCCGCAAACTGACGTGAGAGGCGTCCATCAGGCGACCCACCGTCGCCACGTCGCCTTTCTGCAGCGCCGCGACCGCCTCCAGCACACGGTCATTCTCGCTGACGACGTGCCGCGCCCGCTTCTTCAGCAGCTCCGGCAGGTCGGCCGAGCGCGTCTCGAACTCGTCCCACCCGACATCGCGCAGGCTGGCCGCGCCCATGAGCCGCGCCGCCTCCGCCGTCTCCGCGCGGCGCGCGTTGTACTCCGAGTCGACGAGGCCGCGCTTGACGTTCGTGTCGGCAATGACAATGCTGACCCCTGACGGCAGCGGGACGAGGCGGTAGCTCAAGTCGCGCGTGTCAACGAGCAGCGCGTGGTCGGCGCGGCCCAGGGCGACGATGAACTGATCCATGATCCCGCTCGCCACCCCGACCCAGGCGTTCTCGGCGCGGCGCGACAGGACAGCGAGGCGGGCGCGCTCGACCTCAAAGCCGCCGATGCTCGCCAGCGTCCATCCCACGCCGACTTCAATCGCCGCCGACGAGCTGAGGCCGGCGCCTGTCGGCACATCGCTCGCCAGGACGATATCGGCCGGCTGGACGGGGAAGCCGGCCTCGCCGAGGGACCACGCCACGCCGCGCGGGTACTCGGCCCACCCTTTGGTGTGGCCGATGTCGTCGAGGCTGAACGTGTCCCCACTGCCCATCGTCGTCGAGAAAAGCCGCATCGTGTTGTTCGCGCCGGGCCGCGCGGCGAGCAGGATCTGCCGCTCAATGGCGATGGGCAACACGAACCCGTCATTGTAGTCAGTATGCTCGCCGATGAGATTGACGCGCCCTGGCGAGCGCACCCACACCGTCGGTTCACCGCCAAACTGCTTCGCAAACGCCTGCGCCACGTCGGCCCTAAGCCCCTGGACGCCTGACGACTCTGTCATAATGTCCTCCGTCGCGTATAGTGAATGTCGCCAACCTCGCGCAGTCGCTCGGCCGCGGTCTCGGCTGTGATATCGCGCTGGGGTTCACCGAGCATCTCGAAGCCAACCATGAACTTGCGCACCGTCGCCGAGCGCAGCAGCGGTGGGTAGAAGTGGGCGTGGAGGTGGGCGGCCTCGCCGTTCTGCCCCTTGGCCCGCTGGTGGAACCCCATCGAATACGGGAACGATGTCGAGAACACGTTGTCGTAGCGCGTGGTAAGCTGGCGGATGACGTCGGCCAGCGCATCCCGTCCCGCGTCGTCCAGGTCGCTGATTGTACCGACAGGCTCGCGGGCAATCACCAGCGTCTCGAACGGCCAGACGGCCCAGAATGGCACGACGGCGAGAAAGTAGTCGTTGGCGCAGACCACGCGCTCGCCTTCCGCCTCCTCCAGCGCCGCGTAGTCTTCGAGCATGGAGCGGCCGCGCCGCGCCCGATACTCGGCCAGCGCCGCCAGCTCGCGGGCCGGGATGGACGGCACGTGCTCGGTGGCCCAAATCTGGCCGTGGGGGTGCGGGTTGCTCGCGCCCATCATCGCGCCTCGGTTCTCAAACACCTCGATATGCCCAACCCAGTCGTAGCCAATCAGCTCGTCATACTGCGCCGCCCACGCATCTACCACGCCCCGCACCGACGGCCCGTCCATCACGGCGAGGGTGAGATCGTGGCGCGGCGAGAAACACAGGACGCGGCAGGTGCCGCGCACGCCCTGCGCGCGCAGCAAATCGTCCCGAACAAATGTATCTGTGGGCGAGTCCGGCAACAAAGCGGGGAAGTCATTCGTAAAGACATATGTAGATGTGTAGTCCGGGTTCCGCTCCTCATTGGCCCGCGTATTGCCTGGGCATAGATAGCACGTCGGGTCATACGCGGGACGCTGGTCAGGCAGCGGCGTTTCCACCTGACCTTGCCACGGACGCTGAGTTCGATGGGGGGACACGAGGACCCACTCCCCCAAGAGCGGGTTGAAGCGGCGATGCGGATTGCTCCAAAGCAAGTTTGCCATACCCGACCTATCCTTATCAAACAAAGTGAAGTCGGGGTTATTATAGCAGGCGGCGGGGGGCAGGCAAGTAAGACCGGTTGCTAAAAGCGGGGTCCGACCTTATAATTGCACTGTAACTGTACAGCAGTAGGAGATGACGCCCATGAGCTCTCAAGGCCCCTCATCGCAGCAAGGCAAGCCGGGCCTCTTCGCCGGCCTGTGGAACGATATTCGCCTGGCCTGGCGGTTGTTCCGCGATAGCGAAGTACCCTGGTATCTAAAACTGATCCCGATTCTTGGCATAGTCTACGTCATTTCGCCGATTGACATCATGCCTGACTACATTCCCATTCTGGGTCAGGCCGACGACGCGGCCATTCTGGCGTTCGCTGTTACGTGGTTCATCAAGCTCGCGCCTGAGGACCGGGTGGAGATGCATCGCGCCGCCCTGCGCGGCGAGCCAAGTCCCGCCGACGGCCGCACGATTGACGGCACGTACAAGTCCTGATCCACGTTGAAAGTCGTTGGCCGCGCAGTAAGAACTGGCGGAGCGCCCTCACCCTCCGCCGAAGCCAGCACACCTCGTAGGGCGCGCCTGGCGGCCTCTCCGCCCGGCGCACCTGTCAGACTTCGGGGCAGTCTCGCACTCGCGGGGCAATCCCGTTGGAGGCCCGTGTGACAGTGGCAGCGCGCACGTTCGGACTGCGAGACGTGCCTCTTGTGCAAAGGTTACAACGCTCCGGCGCTCATCTCGACCTCGAAAGCGCCGTCGTTGACCCTCTCTGGCCCCTCTCGGCGGCCCTGCGCAACTATTACCGTCCCTTCGGCGGTCGGTGGCGCTCCACCTACGTACTCAATGGACGCGAGGGGCGCGTGCGGCTGCGCGGTTTCATCCAGACCGGTATGCGCAAATCCCGCCCGGAAGCTGACGTCCTGTTCATTGCACCGGCGCTGGCCGCGGCGGACGGCGCGACAGCCGATGTCTGGCGGCGGTTGCTGCTGCACGCTACCAAGGAAGCCGGCGCCCAGCAGCGGCACCGTCTGTTCGCCAAGCTCCCCACCGGCGACACCGACGCGATCGAGGCCTTTCGGAGCGCCGGTTTCGTCGTCTACGCCCAGGAGCACGTCTTTCGTCTCGACCGCCAGTCCACCCCGCCTGGCCCGGCGCTCCCCCTTCGTTCCCTGGACAGCCGCGACAGCTGGGGCGTCCAACGCCTGTTCTGCCATGCCGCGCCGCGTGCCGTCCAGCAGGTGGAGTGCCTTCCTGGTGGCGCGTGGCGCGTACCGGAAACGGCGTCGCGGCGGCCGACCCAGCGATACGTCTGGGAGCACATGACCGAGATCCGAGGCTACATGAGCCTTCGCCGCGGCCTGCATGGACACTGGCTCAAGATCGTCGTGGACGACGAGGACGAGCGCCTGGCCGACGGCCTGGTGAAGCAAGCTCTTCATCAAGTTGGCGCGACCACACGCCCAATCTACTGTAGCGTCCGAGGTTATGAACCGGTCGTGCAGCACACCTTGCAGCGGCTTGGCTTCCGCTTGCAGGCGTCGCTGCTGATATTGGTCAAGGCAACCATCGCGCCTGTCAAAGAACCGGCGCTCAACTGGCTGGCCGTGCCGGAGCGCGGCGTCGAGATCGCATCCACCGCATCGAACCTCCAAACCACCACGACACCGGTCCGACCGCTCGCGCCGGAACGACATCCGGGTGGCGCCTGAGCGTGACCAAAATGAGCGGGGCAGCCGCCAACGACACGGCGCTGCCGCCGAGGGATAAGTATGCAAAACGAGATGACGGATGATCTGGATGCTTTGTGTAGCGTGTTACCGCCCCGGATCCGAGATCAGATCAATGCCGTAAACGACAAAGATGACCTGCTGGAAATGGTACTCGACCTGGGCCGCCCGGCCGAGGCCCGCTTCGTTGACCGCGAGATCACGCTGGGTCTACAGGAAGTCACTCAAGAGGATATTGACTACGTCGTCGCGCGTATCGGCGACTTCGGCGATGACAACCGCGCTGGCATCGAGCGCACCCTGCACCGCATCTCGGCGATCCGCAACCGCAAGGGGCGCATCGTCGGCCTGACGATGCGTGTCGGCCGCGCCATCATGGGTACGATAGACATCATCACCGACATCGTGACGGGCGGCCAGAGTGTCCTGCTCCTGGGGCGGCCCGGTGTCGGAAAGACAACCATGCTGCGCGAGGTGGCCCGCATTCTCAGCGCGAGCCGCCGCGTGGTCATCGTGGACACCTCCAACGAGATCGGCGGCGACGGCGACATCCCCCACCCGGCCGTCGGCCGCTCGCGGCGCATGCAGGTCTCGACGCCGATGCTCCAGCACGAGGTGATGATCGAGGCCGTCGAAAACCATATGCCCCAGGTCATCATCATTGATGAGATCGGGCGCGAGCAGGAAGCCGAGGCGGCCCGCACCATCGCCGAGCGCGGCGTCCAACTCATCGGCACGGCCCACGGCCAGACGCTGGCCAACCTCATGAACAACCCGACCCTGGCCGACCTTGTCGGCGGCATCCAGACGGTTACCCTCTCCGACGAGGAAGCGCGGCGGCGTGGCACGCAGAAATCGGTGCTCGAGCGCATGGCCCCGCCAACCTTCGACGTCGTCGTCGAAATCCAGGACTGGGAGCACCTGACCGTCCACCCCAACGTCGCCGAAGCGGTGGACAGCGTCCTCCGCGGGCGGCCGGCCCCGGCCGAGCTGCGCTATCGGGACGAGGCCGGCGACGTGAAGGTGCAGCGCACGACGCTCCAACCGCCGACGCGGCAGACGATGGGCCGCAGCACGGCCCCGCAGCACGTCGCCGACGACGAGGTGGACGACTTCGAGGCGGCCATGTCGGCGCCGCGCGGCACGGCCATGCCGCCACTCGAAGGCCACCGCCGCAGCGTCCGCGTCTACCCCTACGGCATCAGCCAGAACCGACTGCGTCAGGCGTCGAAATCCCTCGAGCTGCCCATCATCATCGTCGAGTCGCTGCGCGAGGCGGATGTCCTGCTCACGCTCAAGAGCTACTACCGCAAACGGCCGCAGGCCATCACGGAGGCCGAGCAGACGGGCATCCCGGTCTACGTCCTCCGTAGCAACTCGGCGGCCCAGATCGAAAGCGCGCTGGCGGACGTATTCGGCCTGGAGGTCCGCCCGGACCCTTTCGACTCGGCCATGCGCGAGGCTCAGAGCGCAATCAATGACATCCTTCGCGGCGGCCGCTCGATGGTCGAGCTGAAACCCCAGAACTCGTTCATCCGCCGCCAGCAGCATGATCTGGCCCGCTCGGCCAAGCTGTACTCCCAGAGCAGCGGGCAGGAGCCGCGGCGGCGGGTGCGCATCTACCGCAGCGATGGCCGCTGACATGTCCGCTGCAACGCGCGGCATGTTCATCACGTTCGAGGGCGCCGAGGGGAGCGGCAAGAGCACGCAGGCGCGGCAGCTGGCCGAGTGGCTTCAGAGCCAGGGCGCGTCAGTTCTGTTCACCCGCGAGCCGGGCGGCACACCTATCGCCGACCAGATCCGCCACATCATCCTGACGCCGGACAACACAGCCATGGTCCCCCAGGCCGAGGCGCTGCTCTACTCCGCGTCGCGCGCCCAGCACGTCGCCGAGCGCATCCGCCCCGCCCTGGCGGCGGGCCAGATCGTCGTCTGCGACCGCTTCGCCGACTCGACCCTGGCGTACCAGGGCTATGGGCTGGGGCTGGACCTGACGATGCTGCGGGTGGTGACGCAGTTCGCCACCGGCGGCCTCTCGCCCGATCTCACGATCTACCTCGACTGCCCCGTCGAGATCGGCCTGGCCCGCAAGCGCGCGGCCGCCCGCATCGGCGGGGAATGGAACCGCCTCGACCGCAAACCCATCGAGTACCACGAGCGCGTCCGCGCGGGCTATCTGGAGCTGGCGCGCATCGAATCCCGCCGCTGGCTCATCATTGACGCGACTGGACCTGTAGAGAGTGTCCAGGACGCTGTGCGGGCCGCCGCCACCCCCCACCTGGAGACGCTATGGCAACCACCCCTCCACCCGTAACCAAGCTGGTCGTGGCAATCATCCACCGGGACGACGCCCCCGGGCTGGTGCAAGCGCTCAACCGGCGCGGCTACTCCGCCACGGTCATCAGCACCACCGGCGGCTTCCTACGGGAAGGCAACTCGACCGCCCTGATCGGCACCAGCGAAGCCAATCTTCCGGAGGTGCTACGCATCGTCAAAGACAACGCCCACACCCGTAATCGCTATGTCAACTCGGTGCCGCCCGTCGTTGACCCGGGCGAGCTGTACATGGCGCAGCCGGTCGAGGTCGAGGTCGGCGGCGCGGTGATCCTCGTCCTCGAAGTCGAGCAGTTCGAGCGATACTAAACACACGCGGGACGCCCTTGATGGCGTCCCGCGTTTTTCGTTCTTCCGGCCCACGTTGTGCTATACTTAGCCCAGGTCGTCCAGGCCAGGCGAAAAGCCCCCGTCATCGCCAATATCGGGCATTGATGCCTCGATCGAATCCGGGCTTTCGCCAGCCTCCAGCCGGCCAACCATCTCATCGAACTCTGGGCCAAGTTCCTCGCCCATTTCGCTGCCCATGCGACGCATCCATCGTCCGAGACTCGCCGGATCGTTCTCGTCCACGCCGCTGAGATTCGATGGGTCGGCCAGGGCATCCATGCGGCTCTCCTCCGACCGCACCTGAGCGACACGCGAAATCAATTTCCGCGTCGCGGTACTCTCACAGTATTTGCAGGGCGGCGCGGCCGGGGCGTCAAAGGTGCGGACGAGGACGGTGAATTTACGTCGGCAAGCGCCGCAGCGGTATTCGTAGATTGGCATGGCCTCAGTCTCATATTCTGCTCGGGGCTATGTTTCCTTCGTGGCCTATTATAGCACAATCCGAATCAAGAGGGCAGACCCGAACCTCATTGACCTGCCGCGAGGCACGCAGTACGGAGTACCCGCAATGTCTGATCGTCCCGTCGAACTTCTCAATAGCTACCAGGAGCGCGTTCAGCCGATTCTCGACGAAGTTGATGGGGTCACCGGTCTGCCGGCCCACGTGTTCCAGCCCCACCCGCTCCTCATCGTGATCTCTGGCCCGTCGGGCGTCGGCAAGGATAGCGTGCTGCAAAGGATGAAGGAGCGCGAAGTTCCGTTCCACTTCGTCGTGACCGCCACCGACCGACCGCGCCGACCGAGCGAGGTTCACGGGAGCGACTACCTGTTCGTTAGCACCGACGTGTTCGAGACCATGATCCGCGCCAACGAGCTTCTAGAACACGCCGTGGTCTACGGCCACTACAAGGGCATCCCCAAGCAGCAGGTACGCGATGCCTTCCGCAGTGGCCTCGATGTCGTGCTGCGCATAGACGTCCAGGGCGCGGAAACGATCAAGCGCCTGGTTCCCGAGGCGCTCCTGATCTTCCTCGCCGCGTCCGACCTGACGGAGCTAATGGAGCGGCTCATCGCCCGCAAGACCGAGGCAGCGGCAGACCTGGCGAAGCGCATGGCGACGGCGCAGGCGGAGATGAAGCAGATTGACATGTTCGACTATGTGGTCATCAACCGCGACGACCGCCTCGACGAGACCGTTGACCTGATCGCCTCGATTGTCGCGGCCGAGCACGCCCGCGTCCACCCGCGCAACTGCCGCCTGTAGGGCCGTAACGCCCTAGCCACGCCCATGTACGCCGAGATCGCAGTCAACGTGCCAATGGGCAGTTGGACCGGCGGCGAGGGCGCGCCCCCGGCCGCTTATCACTATAGCACGCCACCCCATCTCGCGCCGACGCTCGCGCCCGGCCACCTCGTCCGCGTGCCTTTCGGCGCCCGCCCCGCCCTCGGCGTCCTTCTCTCCCTGACCGACACCGCGCCCCCACTCAAAGCCGGCGCGCGCATGCGTCCCATCGAAGACCTTGTTGACCCAATACCGGTCTTGACCGCGGCCCAGATTCGCCTGGCCTACGCCCTCGCCGAGGATACTCTCGCGCCACTCGCCGAAGTCGTCTGGGCCATGATCCCGGCGGAGCTAGACAAGAAAGCCCACCTGATGGTCGAGGCGACGCCTGAGGCCGCCGCCGGCCGGCTCGGGCCGGTGCAGTCGGCGCTCCTGGCCGCGCTGCGCGAGGGGGGCGCAATGCGCCAGGAGCGGCTGCTCGATAGCGTCGGCAGCCGCCCGACTCAGTCCCTCAACAGTCTCGTCGAAGCGGGGCTGGTTCGCCGCTGGTGGGCGCTGGAAGAGCCGGGGATGCGGCCGCGAACGACTCGCATCGCCGGCCTCGCCGTTGCCCCAGATGACCTTCCCGCCGCCCTGCCCACCCTCGGCAAGGACAGCCACGAGGCCCGCGCGCTGGCGTGGCTGGCGGCGAGCAGCGACCCGCTCCCCGCCGTCGCTGTCCTCCGCGCCGCCACGGGCGCGCCGCCGGCCGCCCTGCGGAGCCTGGCCGAACGCGGCCTGATTGGGCTAACCGAGGAGCGCGTCCTGGCCGGCCTCCGCGTCCCGCGCGCGCAGGCCGCGCGCGTTCTCGCCGACGGCGCCGCTAACGCGGGGCGGGCGCGCGCCCTCACCCTCTTGCTCGCGGCGCCTGTCCCGCAAGAGGTCGCCCGCCTGGTGGCCGACGGGGCGACGACGGAAGCGCTGTCGGCCCTCGAAGCCGACGGCGTCGTCGAGCGTGTCGTCGAGGAGGCGTGCGCCTTCCTGACCATTCCACCAGCCGAGGTCGGCCCGGCTCTCGCAGACTTGCGGCGGAGCGGCGGCCAGGCGCGGCTGCTCCAGGCCCTGGCCGACCACGGCCCGGAAATGGACGCGACGCTGCTGCTGAGCGAAGCCGACGCGAAACCGGCCGACCTGCGCGCCCTGGAGGGGCGCGGTCTCGTCCGCATTGAGGAGCGCCCAGCCTGGCGCGACCCGCTCGCCGGAAAGAGCTTCGTCCTCACCGCGCCCCCCGACCTGACCGACGACCAGGCCCGCGCGTGGTCCACCATTGAAGCGGCTATGGGGGAGACGGGCCGGGAGCGTCCCTTCTTGCTGTTTGGCGTGACCGGCTCGGGCAAGACAGAGATCTACCTCCAGGCCGTCGCGGCGGCCATCCACCGGCAGCGCCAGGCGCTCGTTCTCGTGCCGGAAATCTCGCTCACGCCCCAGACGGTGCGCCGCTTCGCCGCGCGCTTCCCCGGCCGCGTCGCCGTGTGGCACTCCAACCTGACCCCCGGCCAGCGATACGACACCTGGCAGCGCGTGCGCGCTGGCGAAGTGGATGTGGTCATCGGCTCACGCTCGGCGCTGTTCGCGCCGCTCCCTCGCCTCGGCGTGGTCGTCGTGGACGAGGAGCACGACCCGTCGTACAAGCAAGACAACGTCCCGCGCTACCATGCCCGCGATGCCGCGCTCCTGCTTGGCGAGGTCGCCGACGTCGTCGTGATCCTGGGCAGCGCGACACCGGACGTGGCGACGTTCGCCCGCGCTGAACGCGACGAGATCGGCCTGCTCCATCTGCGGCGCCGCGTCCTGGGTCACCGCCAGGCCGTCGCCGAGCACACCGCCCGCCTCGGCCTCCCCGATACCGGCGCAATGCGCCCCCTGTCCGGCGACACCCTCTACGCGGACTTGCCGCCGGTCGAGGTGGTAGACTTGCGGGGTGAGCTGCGCGCGGGCAACACCGCCATCTTCAGCCGCAGCCTCCGAGGCGCCCTGGCGGAGACGCTGGCGCGGCGGCAGCAGGCCATCCTGTTCCTGAATCGGCGCGGCGCGGCCAGCTTCGTGATGTGCCGCGATTGCGGCTACGTCGTCGCGTGCGCGCGCTGCTCGTCACCGCTCACGTTCCACGCCGTCGGCGCGCTCCTCGCCTGCCACCACTGCGGCCACCGCCAGCCGCCCCCCACCGTCTGCCCCCAGTGCCACTCCGAGCGCATCAAGCATTTCGGAATCGGGACGCAGCGCATCGAGGAAACGATCCACACCCAGTTTCCGGACGCCCGTGTCATCCGCTGGGACCGCGACACGACGCGCGGCCGCACCGCCCACAGCGACTACCTGGACGCCTTCGTGCGCGGCGAAGCCGATATCCTGGTCGGCACGCAGATGATCGCCAAGGGGCTGGACCTGCCGCTGGTGACGTTGGTGGGTGTGGTGAGCGCCGACGTCGGCCTGCACTTGCCGGACTTCCGCGCCGCCGAGCGCACGTTCCAAATCCTGACCCAGGTCGCCGGCCGCGCCGCCCGTGGGCCGCTCGGCGGCCGGGTCATCATCCAGACGTACACGCCGGAGCATTACGCCATCCAGGCCGCCGCCCGCCACGACTACGAGAGCTTCTACGAAACCGAGATGACCTTCCGCCAGGCGGCGGCGTACCCGCCCTTCACCCGCCTGGCCCGCCTCCTGTACACGGACCCAACGTGGGAGCGGGCGCGGAGCGAGGCCGAGGGGCTTGGGGCGCGGCTCGCGCAGTACATTCGCCGCCAGGGGCTGTCCAACACATCGCTGATTGGGCCGGCGCCGGCCTACTTTGGCCGGGAGCGCGGCGAGTTCCGCTGGCACATCGTCCTGCGCAGCAACGACCCGGCGGGCCTTCTGCGCGGCTTCTTCGCCACCGACCGCTTGCCCTACGGTTGGCGCATAGACATGGACCCGGTGAGCCTCCTATGAAACGCAATGTCACCGCCGAGTTGCGAACCGGCGCGGCCACCCTGGTCGCCTTCGGACGCCTCGTCGCCGACAAGTTCGGCGCCGACAACGTCCCGGCGATGGGCGCGGGCCTCGCCTACTACACGCTCTTCGCCGTCTTCCCGTTCCTGCTGGCGCTGATCGCCTTGATCGGTTTCGCCCTCGCCGCCGGCCTGCCCCTCGCCACCGACGCCAGGGCCTACGTGTTGCAATACGCCCTGAACTGGCTGCCAGGAAATCTGACCGCTGTGACGGACACCATCGAGTCCGTCATCACACAGCGCGGCTCGGTTGGTGTATCGGCCCTGTTCGTCATGGTGATTACCGGCGTCGCAGTCTTCGGTCATTTGCGGCGCAGCCTGGACGAGATATTCGAGTCGCCCGGCCCGCCAATGGGGATCAAGGAGTTCGCCATCACGTGGGTCATCCACGGCGCAATCGTCCTGGCGGCGGCGTTTGTCATGGTCATCGCCATGATGCTCGATACCGTGCTCCAGGTGATCGGGAAGGAGCAGCCGCTGCTGGCGTCGGTGCAGTGGCTGTGGTCGCCCGCCGCCGCCCTGCTCCTCTTCGCCCTGATCGTCGCCCTGATGACGGTGCTGTTCTCGTTCGTGCCGCGGGTTCGCCCGCCCATCCGTGACGTGCTGCCGGGCGCTCTTCTGGCATCGGTGATGTGGGAGATTGGCAAGGCCGTGCTGGCGTGGTATCTCGGCTTGCAGCGCTACGGGAACGTCTACGGCCCGCTCGCCGGCACCATCGCCCTCCTGGTGTGGATCTACTACAACGCCCAGATCATCTACGTCGGCGCGGTCGTCGCGGCTGTGTTGGTCAAGCAGAACCGTCTCGCCGACGCGGCCCGCGCCGCCGACACAAACGAAGAGGCCGGGTGATGTCACCCGGCCCCCTTGTGAACTGTAGCGCCGACTGATGAACTTTAAGTCGGCTACGAGATGCCGACTGGAAGTCGGCGCTACATCCGTCCGCGCGACAACGAACCCGCCGCCTACGATGCCGGCTGCGGCGCCAGATCCACAGTACTCGCGGCGAGCGGCGGCGGCGCCGTGAGCCGCCCGTAGGCCAGCGTCCACAGCGTCTCATAGAAGACAACCCATAGCCCACTGAGAGCCAGGGCCAGCAGGCCCGTCAGGATGAGGCCCGGCACGGCGGCGAGGAACGCCGGCCCCCACGCCTGTGTCACGGCGTAGGCCGCGACGCCTGGGCCAAACGCCACAATCGCGCCAAAGATGCCTAGCACGATAAACAGCACGATGGCCCACACGATCCCCAGCGCCACCTCGATGACCACCAGGATGAACAGGTTCAGCGGGTTAGCTCGGAGAAGGCCCCACGCCGCCCCGAGGCTGTCTATTACGCCTTGATCGGCCAGCACCGTGTGCCGCGTCGCCAGGTTGTACAGCACCGTGACCAGGAACGCCACGAGCAGCATTAGAGGAAGGACAACGAGCAACACCAGGCAGAATATGGGGATCAGGGCAGCCGTGAAGCCGCTGCGGCTTGCCGCCGCCCCGGCCGAGCCGACAAAGAAGGCCACGAACACCCCGGCCAGGATAAGCCCCAGGAAGAACATCGCCAGGCCGATGAGGAAACCGATGGCGAAGACACGCCAGCCGAACCGCGACCAGCCGAAATGCCAGCCCTCCCCGATGCTCGTCCGTCCCGCCGTCTCGACGCGCCCCACCATGCCGATCAGTGCGCCGCGCGACACGCTCAGGACAACCTGACTGATGACGATCCACAAAACGATCAGACAGGCAATCGCGCCAATGACGCCCACCCATACGCCAGGGGGAATAGAGCCGAGCTGCCGCCCCAGCTCGCCAAGTTCAGGAGTGGGAATGGTGGTGGGCGGCGTCGTAGATGGTGTGGACGAGCCGCCACCGCCGGAGGAGCCAGCGGGAAACCGCCAGTTGAAGCCGCTGCCCACGGAACCGCCGAAAAACGCCAGCAGAATGCCGTACAACCAGAGCGCCCGCTGGCGCCAGGTAATCTCGAAGCTGCGAGTGAGTAACGCGCCGAAATCCATGCGACCTCCTCGAACAATGATGTCAGCCAGTGTCAGGTCACACTGCTCTCTATCACGTTATACGCAGCATCGCGGGCTGGAGTTGTACGGCCGCCGCTCGGTCCGTCACGAGAGAACAGGCACGCCCAGGGTACTGTACAGCGCGATGATCTCGTCGGCGATGTGGGACCAGGAGTACCGCTGCGCCGCCTGCGCCGCCCGCCGCCCGAACGCGCGCCGCAGCGGCTCCATTTCGAGCAGGAACTCGAGGCGGTCGGCGAGAATGTCCGGGCGCTGGTCCGGCACGAGGAAGCCGGTCACGTTGTCCTCGACAATGTAGGACAGCCCGCCCACGTCGGAGGCGATGACCGGCGTGCCGCACGCCAGCGCCTCGACCGCGACCATCCCGAACGACTCGTAATGCGACGGCACCACCACCGCTTCCGCCGCCGAATAGTACAGCGGCAGGCTGGACTGCTGCTGCTTGCCCAGGAATGTCACCAGGTCCTCGACGCCCAGCGCGCTACGCAGAGCCTGAAGACGGATCATTTCCGCCGACATCCTGGCCGGGTCATCGCCGACGTCGCCGCCGATGATCGCCAGCTCGACCTCGCCCCGCAGGTCCTCGCGGTGCTTGAAGGCGAGCGCGACGGCCTCGATGAGCGTGTCAATCCCCTTCAACGGCTCGATGCGGCCGACGAAGAGGATGAGCTTGTGGTCCTCGGGCAGCCCGAGCTGACGACGCGCCTCGCGCTTGGGGATCGGGTGGAACAGGGCAGGGTCTACGCCGGCCGGGACGATGGCAATGCGGTCAGGGTCCGCGCCGTACAGCTTGACCATCTGCTCTTTGTCGCGCGGCGTCGCGGCGACGACGCGGTTAGACCACGCCATCACCTGGCCCTCGACGTAGTTCCGCATGCCGACCTCGCGCTCCTCCGGCCGCCGCGCGACAAGGTCCTTCATCCGGCCCAGGGTATGGAACATCTGCACCGTTGGCGCGGGGTACATGGGCTGGAGCGCGTGGGCCACCCAACCCGACAGCCAGTAGTGGCTGTGATACACGTCGTAGCCGACGCCCTCCGAGGCGATGTGGCAGCGCACGCCCTCGACGAACTCGGGCAGGTAATCCCAGATCTGCTCCTTGGGGTAGGGCGATTCCGGACCACAGCGCACGTGGATGACGCGCACTGTCGGCCCCAGGTCGGCGTCTGGGATGTGCGGCACCTCCGGATTTTGGGAGCGGGTGAAGGCGTCCACAAGATAGCCGCGCCGCCCCAGCTCGCGGCTCAGCTCGCGCACATACACATTCATCCCGCCGGTTTCCTTGCCGCCGAGCGCGGCCAGCGGGCAGGTGTGTACGGACAGCATGGCGATACGCGGCGCCGCCTTGCCGTTCATGCGCTCGCCTCCCCAATCTCCTTGTCGTTCAGCCGTAAGCGTGGTCATCATGGGTTGCTGCTCTCTCTTTGCCCGATCTCAAGGCGCAGGACTGAATGGTCGGTCGCGCCGAAACGATACTTGTACTCCTCGTTGCCTTGCAGAAAATCGAAGGCTGTCACGCCGCGTTCAATCGCCGACTGAATGCACAGCGCCAGCAAGACGATACCACTGCTTAGACTCGGCCGCAAGGCCGGATCGTACCCTGAGTTGTAAACCAGGAGTTGATTGCCGTAGCGAAGATTGTACATGGCCGCCGCCGGGTCGTTGTCAATATAGAGCAGATTCAGTTCCACGCCACCTGACCGGCTCATCGCCTCGGTGATGAGGCGGAAGAATTGGGTCATGCGCTCGTCCATGAAGCGCGCCTTGTCGGTGTGGCTCAGCCGATGCAGCACGAAGAATTGCTCCAGCGCCGCGCGCAATTCCGGCCCGGCGGTGTAGCGCTCCACGCGGTACTCGGCCTCGGCTTCTATCCGCCGCAGCTTACGGCGCACCTCGTGGCGCTGGTGCTTCCCCAGGCTCTCCAGGTACGCTTCCCACGTCGCAGGCAGCGCAATCACCGGGCAGACATCTTCCACGGCCTCGTCAACGCGCCAGCCCTGCGCCCGGGCGAAGGCGGCAAGGCGCGGTACGGTCGGCGAGGCCTGCGGGATGTTGCGCAGCAGCAATTGGTCCCACTCCCCCGCCATCCGCGCCAGTGTCTCGCCGACTGCCTGATAGACGGCCTCCTCCGCCCCGCGCTCCACGATGAAATCCAGGTAGTCCGACACCTCGACGCCGCCCGTAAGGGACAGGGTACGCAGCCCGCCGGGTGGAGCATCGAGACACAGGGGCGCGATGCCGAGCAAGCGGCCGTCGCCGTCTCGGACCGTGATAATGCGCAGCGCCCCCTCGCCCAGCGCTCCCCACGATGCAGCCTGCCACGCGAGCGTCAGGAAGGGCGTGTCCGTGGCGCTGCGCGCGAGAAGCTGATCCCACTCGTCGCGCAACGAGTCGAACGCGACCGCGTCTGTCAGGACATCCACCCGCATGGACTCATTCCTTCCCCGCCGCCAACACACGCAACGCCGCCCCACCATATGGTGGGGCGGCTGGCTTTGCCGAGCGCCGAGCGCCGCTCCGAATCACTGGCCGAGGCTGAGGCTGTTTAGCGCGCCGGCCCCGGCGTCGCGGTCAGGGCGGTCTGGCCGCTGCGGTCCGCGAACGCAACCTGGCCGTACAGGTTGCCGCTGATCACGATGGCCGCGAACAGCAGGAACGGGATGCCGATACCACACAGCAGGCTACCGACAAGGACGGCGGCGATGCCCAGGCCGGCGCTCACGAGGTACGCCACCGCGTAGTTCCCTGCGTTGTCCCGAATGAGGGCGAACACCGAGCCGACATTGAAGGCCGCGCCGAACTCGCCGCTCTGCACCCAGCGGATGATCCCCGCCGGCGCAATGATGGAGGCCAGAATGCTGAAGATCAGGTTGAGACAGGCAAAACACGCCACAAAGAGACCGATTGCGGCGTTGCCGTCACCGCCCTGGCCGCCCTGGCCCGCCAGCGCCTGTGACGCCCCCTGGCAGCAAGCAAAGATAATGGCGGGGATCGCATACACGAGCTGAATGACGAACGCCAACAGGCCGCGGACATATACCCCGCCCCAGTCTGTCCACTCCGGCACGCGGTTCTCGCCGCGCGCTGCGAGCTGAATCGTGCCAACCTGGTAGCCTAGCACCAACGGGACGGTAATCAGGAAAATGCCTATCAGGGTAAAAACGCCGCCGAGCAACACCTTGACGATCCAGTGCGCATCGTCGAAGAGCGCTCTAAAACTGCGACCGACATCCATCTCAGCCTCCTTCTGTGAGTGACAGCCTCAATGCGGCCTGCGCGGAGTATAGCACCAAGCCGTGGTTAAGCCAAGTTCGATAGTTTTGACGCTAAGAAGTTGGCGCGCTTATAATCTAATATACGAATCATGGGCCGCTTGGTCGCAGCAGAAGGTGGGCAATTGTATGGCAGTGCGTGAGATTGTTCTCGTCTCCGAAGGGAACCCTGTCCTGCGCGAGAAGGCTCGCAAGGTGGGCAAGATTGATGAGTCGGTGCGGCGCTTGATTGACGACATGGTGGAGACGATGCGCGAAGCGCCCGGCGTCGGCCTCGCCGCGCCCCAGGTTGGCGTAGGCCTGCGCATCATCGTGGTCGAGGCGCCCGAAGAAGAGGACGATCCGCAGAGCGGCAAGGTCTACGCCGTCATCAACCCGGAGATCGTGAAAGTGTCGCCGGACATGGAAGAAGGCGAGGAAGGCTGCCTGTCCATCCCGTATATCAACGGGCTGGTGGACCGCCACACGTGGGTCGTTGTCAAGGGGCAGGACGCCCAGGGACGCGAGTTCCGCATTAAGGCGCGCGACTACGTCGCCCGCATCTTCCAGCACGAGATTGACCACCTGGACGGCATCCTGTTCACGGACCGCATCACCAGCCCGGACAAGTATTGGGACATTCGCAAGAAGGCCCGCGCCGCCGAGGGAGACGCCGCGAAGAGCGAAGCCACCCCGGCGAAGTCGGTGTGAGACGCTCATGAAAGACGTAAACCCGCCTCCCGTTGACGGGGGGACCGAGAGGGGTTCCCGCACCCGCACCATCACCTGGGAAGACCCGCTGATCGGCGCAAACGCCGGCCGCGAGATGACCGGCCTCGACTACCTGCAAGCCATCGTGCGCGGCGAACTCCCGCCGCCGCCTATCAGCGCCCTCGTCGGTCAGCGCTTCGAGTCCATCGAGCGGGGGCGCGTCGTCCTTTCCATCGAGCCGGCGGAGTACCACTACAACCCGATGGGCAGCGTCCACGGTGGCGTGTGGTGTACCATCCTCGACTCCGCCATGGCGTGCGCGATTCACTCGATGCTGCCGCTGGGCGTTACGTTCACCACGCTGGAGCTGAAGGTAAACTTCCTGCGGCCGATGACGGTGGACACGGGCCGCGTCACGTGCGAGGGCAAGGTCATTCACATGGGCAGCCGGGTGGCGACGGCCGAGGCGCGGCTGGTGGATGAGCGCGGCAAGCTCTACGGCCACGCCAGCACCACCTGCATCGCCCTCCACCGCCACCCTTAGCGTCCCGTCTGCGTCTTCTGCTTCCCCTTATTCTTCCCCTTCGCCGCCGCGCCATTCTTTGACGGCTGCGGCTGAGACGCGGCGGCCTTCCTCGCCGCCCGCGCCTTCGCCTCCTCCTCCGCGCGGCGCGATGCCGCCGCCTCCTCCCGCTTCTTTTCGAGGTAGTAGGTGTAGTTGCCCAGGTACTCGATCAGGCGGCCCTCCCGCAGCTCCACAATCCGCGTGCAGATGCGGTCTAGGAAGTAGCGGTCGTGGGAGATGATCAGCGTCGTCCCCTTGTAGTCCTGGAGCGCATCCTCCAAGACTTCGCACGCCGGAATGTCCAGGTTGTTCGTCGGCTCGTCCAGCAGCAGGAAATTGGCCGGACTCAGCATCATCTTCGCAATCTGCAGCCGCGCCTTCTCGCCACCGCTCAGCGTCCGCACCGGCTGCTGCGCCATCTCGAAGTTGAACAGGAACCGCCCCAGGTAGTTGTATGCCTCTTTCTCATACAGCGCCTTGAGCGAGCGCACTTCTTGCAGCGGCGTCGCGTCGTAGTTGAGCGTCTGGTGCTCCTGGGAGTAGTAGCTCAGATCCACACTCGGCCCCAGCTTGATGCTGCCCCACGTCGGGCCCTCGCGGCCCAGGATCAGCCGAAACAGCACCGACTTGCCTGCGCCGTTCGGCCCAACGAGGCCCACCCGCTCCCCTTGCCAGACGAGCAAGTCAATGTCGTGCAGAATGAACTCCTGGCCGTCGAACGACTTGGCGACGTTCTCGATCTCCAGCACCTTGTCAGAGCCGCGCACCGTCGTCTGGAAGTTCAGGCCCATCGTCTTGCGGTTGAGGTTCGGCTTGTCCACCTGCTCGTCCGCCAGCCGATCCATGCGCCGCTCCACGTTCCGCGCCCGCTTGATCATCTTCTCATTCTGCCCGCCGCTGCTATAGGAGATGATGCGAAGCATGGATTGGCGAAGGCGCTCGATTTCGCGGCTCTGCACCTCGTACATCTTCTGCTGCTCGAGCAACGCTTGGCGCTTGGCAAACGCGTACTCCGAGTAGTTGCCGGGCCACATCACCATCTTGCCGTCTTCCAGCTCGGCGATCTCCTCTGCCACCACGTCCAGCAGGTAGCGGTCGTGGGAGATGATGACCACGGTACCGGGGTAGTCGTTGATGAGCTTCTCCAGGAAGACCTTGCCGTCCATGTCGAGGTGGTTGTCAGGCTCATCCAGGAGCAGGATATCCGGCCCCATCACCAGCAGTCGCGCCAGCCCGACCAGCTTCTTCTGGCCGCCGGACAGCACGCCACACGGTAGGGCCAGGTCGTCCTCGCTGAAGCCGAGGCCTCGCAGCGTGGACACGACGCGATTGTGGTAGTTGAGGCCGCCGTGACGCTCGTAGTCGGCCAGGGCGCGTTCGTGCGCGGTCATGACGTCGCTGAGGCGGTCCATGTCTTCGTACACCGCCGGATCGGCCATGTCGGCTTCCAGCTCGCGCAGCCGCGCCTCGAGCGCCTGGATGCGCGGCGAGGCCAGCAACGCCTCGTCCAGGACGGTGTTGTTCGGGTTCAGCGCCGGTTCCTGCGGCAGATAGCCGAGGGATGTCCCCGACTCTTGCCAGATCGCGCCGCCGTCGGGCTTCATCTCGCCCGCCAGGAGCTTGAACAGCGTGGACTTGCCCGCGCCGTTCGCGCCGACCAGGCCCACTTTGCTGCCCTTCTGCACCTGCCAGGACAACGTTTCAAAGATGGTATGCCCGCCGTAGTGCTTTTCCAGGTTGCTGACGCTCAGGACTAACATGGCTCCGCCTCAAGTTGATAGATGAACCCCGGCCCGCCGCGATACATTCCGCCGTCAATGTTCACACACCGGCCGCTGGCATACACAAGCGGCCAGGCGACGATCTCGGCGGGGCATTGCAGGACGTGGGAGATGGGCGTGTGGCCGTGGACAAGCTGGCGGCTCCCAAAGGCCGCCAGGAACCTGGCCGCGCGCTCCGGTCCGCCCGGCTCCCGCTCGTCGAAGGCATGGCGCAGGGCGAAGCCGTCCAGGATGTCGTCCCAATCGTAGACGTTCTCGCCGCCAAGAACGCGGCGGAACGCCCCGTTGATATCCTCGATGCTCCGCCCGTAGCCCAGGTAGAACGTCGAGTCGGCGTGGGCGAGCAGGGTCTCGCCGACACGCGCCAGCGCTGGCCGCTCGCTCAGCCACGCCATGTGATCCGTCGTCAGCCGCGCCAGGTCGTCGGCCTGGCCGCCGTTGCGCTCCCAGTGATAGCGGAAGGTGCGGCGCGGCGGCGCCAGGGGAACCTGGCCGAATTGCTGCACGGCCATGATCAGGATGTCGTGGTTGCCGAGCAGCGCCTCGACGGCGCCGCCCGCTGCCGCCGCCTCCCGCTGCAGGCGCATGACGAGGTCGACGACGCCGGTGCCATCCGGCCCCCGGTCGAAGAAGTCGCCCATGAACCACAAGGTCGCCGCGCCACCCTGCCAGCGTAGCGCGTGGTCCACCAGACCGCACTCGCGCAGCAGCCGCGTCAGCTTGCCCAGATAGCCATGCACATCGCCGATGAGGTAGACTGGGCCATCCCCCTGCATGCCATCCTCCGTGTTGCCCCCACCCCCAGGGGCCGCGTGATATGATATACCGATCTGCCCCGAAACGCATCATCCGTCTGGCATATTGTACATCAGCCTTTCGCTCTCTACCCCTACACGCGGTATACTTCTGCCCTGCACTTCCCCAGATATGGAGCAAAGCCCATGTACCCATCCATCGCCATCCCGCCGTCCGAGTTCGCCGCCCGCCGCGCCCGCCTGGCCGAGTATCTGGCCGCCGAGGGGCTGTCCGGCGTCGTGTTGTTCGACAACTACTACATCCTCTACTACTCCGCCTTCGCCTTCATTCCGACTGAACGCCCCATGGCGTTTGTGATGACGGCCGGCGGCGAGGCGGGCCTGTTCGTCCCGCGCCTGGAGCTGGAACACGCCCGGTCGAAGACGGGTTTCGAGCGCGTCGCCAGTTATGTCGAATATCCAGACAACCCGCACCCCATGCAGCACCTGCGGCGCATGCTGGCCGACATGGACATCAGCGGCCGAATCGGCGCTGACAGCGACGGCTACCCGTGGATCTTCGGCTATCGCGGGCCGGCTCTCTCCGAGCTGACCGGCGCCGCCATCGTGCCGGTGACCGCGTTCGTCGAGGACTCCCTGATGATCAAGAGCCAGGCGGAGATTGCCCTGATCCGGGCGAGCGTAACGTGGGGCCACCTGGCCCACGTCCTCCTCCAGCGGTATACCCGCGTCGGCGCGACCGAGACCGAGGTCAGCCTGCGCGCCAGCACCGAAGCCACCCTGGCGATGATGGACGCCATCGGGCCGCTCTACGCCGCGCAGAGTACTTACGGCAGCGGGGCGTCGGCCGGTTATCGCGGGCAGATCGGGCGAAACGCCGCCATCCCCCACGCCCTCGCCAACAACATCGCCTTCCAGGCCGGCGACGTGCTGGTCACGGGCGCAGGCGCGCCGGTGTGGGGCTACAACTCGGAACTGGAGCGCACGATGTTCATCGGGCAGCCATCGGACGAGGGGCGCCGCCTGTTCGACCACATGAAGGCCGTCCAGGAGGTGGCCTTTGACGCGCTGCGGCCCGGCGCGCGCTGCTCCGATGTGGACCGCGCCGTGCGCGCGTACTACGAGCAGCACGACCTGATCCCGTACTGGAAGCACCACTCCGGCCACGCCATCGGCTTGCGCTACCACGAAGCGCCCTTCCTCGACCGCGGTGACGATACGGTGCTAAAGCCAGGCATGCTGTTCACCGTCGAGCCGGGCCTCTACGCCGCCGGGTTGGGCGGCTTCCGCCACTCCGACACGGTCCTGATCACGGAGGACGGCATGGAGATGCTGACGTACTACCCGCGCGACCTGGAAAGCCTGACGATTGGGGTGTGAGGGCGAGGTGGAGATCGAGCGCCTGCCGCTGTTCGTCTACGGCACGCTGCGCCCCGGCGAGTCGGCGTTCCGGCGTATCGCCTTGTTCGTCAAAGATATCGCGCGGGCGGTCCTGGCAGGCGCCGACCTCTACGACCTGGGCGCGTACCCAATGGCGCTACCCGGCGACGGCGTTGTCGTCGGCGAGCTACTGACGCTCCACGCGGAGACCTATGTCTACGCGCTGCACCGCCTCGACCACTACGAGGGATATGATGCGCAGCGTGACGGCGGGCTGTACCTGCGGCGGCGCGTGACGGTCACGACCGCCGCCGAGTCCGTCGCCGCGTGGACGTACTTCGGGACGCCGGACGCCGCCGCCGACGGCCGGCGCATCCCCAGTGGCGACTGGCTCACCAAATGAAGACGGCGCCGGGCTAAAGCCACGGCGCTAAGGGGGCAAAGTCCCTGCGGGACTCAAGCAGTCCGCAGGACTTCGTCTTCTCAGCGCCAGCGCTTCAGCCTGGCGTCCGCGCGATAGCGCGGCCCGCCCTCAGATGTGATATGCTACTCGTCGGTTGGCCCTAGCGGAGGCTCCGGCCCACTCGCGTCAACGGTGTTCTTCGGCGGCACGATGCTGTAGCGGAAGTCCACGTAAGCGCCACCGAACGCGCCGAAGTTGCTGCGGCTCAGTTCCCGCGAGGTAACGCCGGCGCAGGGCGCGAGTGCGGCGCCGACTGCCGCGAGCCACGCTGGCGGCGGCGGCGGCCCTGCCGTAACGGATACCGTTGCGCCGGCCGGCAGGTTGACGCCCAGGATGAGCGCCTCGCCGTGCGCGTCTGTCGTCACCTGCTGCGTCGAGCCGTCTGGCAGGTTGACGGTGACCACCGTGTCCGGCAGGGGCAGATCGCCTGAGTTGAAGATGCCGTTACACGCGCGGTCAATGAACGCGCGGAGGGCGATACGGCCGTAGCACAGATCGGCGGCGGAGCCAGGCGCGCAGCGGGTCGGCAGAGCCGTCGGCGTAGGCGTCGCTGTCGCCGTGGGGGTCGGAGTGTTGGTTGGCGTGGGCGTGGAAGTGGGCGTGGCCGTTGCTGTCGCGGTCGGTGTGGTGGTGCTTGTCGGCGTGGGTGTGGGTGTGTCGGTGCTCGTCGGGGTCGGAGTCAGCGTAAGCGTGTCTATGCCTGGCACACTGAGGAGCGAGGAGGCGCACGTACTCTTTTCGCCGCTACACTCCAGCGCGAACTGAACGACATAGTCGCCAGGCGAGAGCGGCGGCAGCGTCACGTCAAGGTTCCACGGCGTGACGATGGCGGCGCATAGCTCGCCGCACGACCGCTCGTGGGCGCTCACCACGATCACGTTGTCCGACACAGCGTAGCCCGCGTATTCAGGCGCGCAGGCATCGGCCGAGACGCCTAGCACGCGCAGCGTCAGCGGCTTCCCCGCCTCCACCGTCGGCGACAGCGCCTGAATACTGACGTTCGTGTTACCGGCGCAGTCGGGTGGCCCGTCGGCTTGCGACGACGGCGTCACGCTGCCAAGAGCCGATCCCAGACCTAATCCCAGCAGCAAGGCTAAAGCGGCGGACACAAGAAACACTCTCATGCGAAGGCCTCATCCTTGTCTTCCCCCCAGTTATGAACGGCCGATGCGCCCGTACCTATGCCCGTATGCAAGTGGCATACCACACGCAACTGAGTATAATTGGTAACGTATGGATAGTCGAGCGCGTTAGCGCCCTCAACCGTTTTTTCACGTAGGGAGACCTCCAGTGACCGACCTGACTACCCTCCAACTGAACCGTTAGCCGCGCGAGGGATAGTCGAACTGTCCCTCGCCAAGTCCACACAGCGAGGGAAGCATGCTCCAGGTTAGTAATCTGTCCAAATCATATGGCGACGTCACGATTCTCGATGGCGTCTCATTCGTGCTGAACGCGGGCGGCCGCGTCGGCCTTGTCGGCCCCAACGGCGCGGGCAAAACGACCCTGCTGCGTATTGTGGCCGGCGCCGAGACGCCCGACCGTGGCTCCGTCGCCCGCCAGCCGGCCGATCTGTCGATCGGCTACCTGTCCCAGGCGCTCGTGTTCGCGCCCGAAGCGCGCGTGGGCGACATCCTGGCCGAGGGCGCCGATGCGTGGCGGAAGGCCCGCGATGACGTGGATCGCCTGGCGCAAGCGCTGGAAGAGGCGGGCGACGATCTGCCAACGCGGCTGGATGAGTACGGGGCGGCGCTGACGGCGTTCGAGGCGCTCGGCGGCTACGAGATGGAAGCCCACATGGAGACGGTGCTGGCGCACCTGGACCTCGACCAGCTCGACCCGGCCAGCTCGGTCGCCGTGCTATCCGGCGGCCAGAAGACGCGGCTGGGCCTCGCCCGGCTGCTGCTGGCCCGCACCGACGTGCTGCTGCTCGACGAGCCGACCAACCACCTGGACCTCGACGCGCTCGAGTGGCTGGAAGGCTTCGTGACGCGCTACCGCGGCGCGGCCATTATCGTGTCCCACGACCGCGCCTTTCTCGACAACACGGTGGAGCGCATCCTCGAGCTGGACCCGGACACGCACAAGATGCGCGAGTACGTCGGCGACTACTCGGCCTACGCGGCGGCGAAGATCGCCGAGCGCGAGCGCCAGTGGCAGACGTACAAGGAGCAGCAGGACTACATCGCCCGGACCGAAGCCGACATCCAGCGCACCAAGAACCAGGCGCTCAACGTGGAGCTAACCACCACGCCGCGCCAGCCCAATGTGCGCCGCTACGCCAAGAAGGTCGCGGCGAAGGCGAAGTCGCGGGAGAAGAAGCTGGAACGCTACCTCGAGTCGGACGAGCGCGTGGAGAAGCCGACCCGCCACTGGGCGATGAAGCTCGACTTTCTCCAGGTGCCGCCGAGCGGCTCGAACGTTGCCATCCTCGAAGGCGTCGGCCACCGCTTCGACGACGGCCCGTGGCTGTTCCGCGACGCCAGCTTCATCCTGCGCTCCGGCGAGCGGGCCGTCCTGCTGGGCGCGAATGGGGTGGGGAAGTCCACCCTGCTGCGCATCCTGGTCGGCGAGTTGGCGCCGACGGAGGGCCGGGCGCGCCTCGGCAGCAACGTCCAGGTCGGTTACTTTGCGCAGGAGGGGCAGACGCTCGATCTCGCACTGACGCCGCTGGAGACCGTCCGCCGCGCCGCCGCGTTGAGCGAGACCGAAGCGCGGAGCTTCCTGCACTATTTCCTGTTCGGCGGCGACGAGGTGTTCACGCCCATCGCGGCGTTGAGCTACGGCGAGCGGGCGCGTTTGCAGCTGGCGCAGCTCGTGCTGGGCGGCGCAAACTTCCTGATCCTGGACGAGCCGCTGAATCACCTGGATATTGGAGCGAGGGAAAAGTTCGAGGCGGCGGTGCAGAGCTTCCCCGGCGCGGTCCTCGTCGTGACCCACGACCGGGCGTTCATCGAGCGCCTGGTGGCCGAAGACCCGGCCACCTACCTGTTGGAGCTAAGCCGCCGCGCGCCGGATGAAACGCCGACCCTGCGCCACTCCACGCGCTGGGGAGAAAACGGATTGTAGCTAGCCGCTTTTAGGCCGTAAGCAAGCCAACGACTACGTCTTCTCTCGCAAATAGCCCCATGCCTCGTCCTCCTCCGGTGTATCCCAGTCCTTCGCGAGCGAGCGGATAGCTGCGCGACTCCACAAGCGCTCGTCAAGTTCGTCGCCATTCGAAACTGGTTTTGCTTCCACGGTCGCCACAAGTCGGGCTTGAAGCAGTAGAGCGAAGTCCAGAAGTTGGACTCTTTGGTATGTCGGCAAGGTGCGGGCAATGTCGAGCAGTGCTTGCTCAAAATCCACGGAGGATTTGGCTTCAGTTCCCATTCTACACCTCCCCTACATTATTCGACGCCAATTATACCAGGGATAGATGGCTGAGCCAACGCGGGTGACTCGACTCTTTTGTCCCGGCGCAGCCCTGTGTTATACTTGCAGCGAGATTGCGGCGACCACGGCTCCTAAGGACAAAGACACACTCATGGCTGCCCCGCTCCCCCGCCCCACGGTCGCCGTTGGCGGCATCGTCGTTGACGAGAACCGTGTCCTGCTGATCCAGCGCGGCCACGCCCCCAACAAGGGGCTGTGGACCGTACCCGGCGGCCGCGTCGAGTTCGGAGAAACGGTGCGCGAGGCCGTGGTGCGCGAAGTCCGCGAGGAAACAGGGCTGACCGTCGAGCTAGGTCCGCTGGTCGTCATCGTGGACCGCATGAGCCAAGCGGACGCCGAGACGCCATACCATTTCATCATCCTGGATTTCTTGGCCCGCCATGTGGGCGGCGCCCTCCAGGCCGGCGACGATGCTGCGGCGGCGCGCTGGGTCTCGCCAGGCGAGTGGCAGGCCCTGCCGACGACCGACGGGTTGGCGCCGGTGCTGGAAAAGGCGCTGCGCATGGCGGCCACGCCAGGCATTTGGGAGAAAACAGATTATGTTGGTTAAGAGTAGCTGGTGGCGGCCTCTCCGCGGCGATCCGATGGGCTGGCTGCTCGATTACGACAATCCGGCCGTCCATTACTACGTCCTGACCGACCTACTGACCCGCCACACGGATGTGCCGGCGGTGCGCGACGCGCGCCGCAGCCTGGCGTCGAACCCTATCGCCAAGCGGCTCCTCGAGCGACACATCCACGATAGCGGCTGGGGACCAACCGCGGACGCGAAGAGAGCGACGGTTCAGGCGACGGTGGACCATCTGGTGCTGCTGGCCGAGCTGGGCGCGCCGGGCAACGACACGCGCATCGCCACAGCGTCGGATTGGGCGCTGGAGCAGATGCAAACCGAGGATGGCGACTACGAGGTACCGGGGGCCTTCCTCTGGGCGCTGCTGCGCTTCCGCTACGAGGAGGACCTGCGCGTCCGCCGCGCCGTCAAGCGCGCCGCGAAGTATCTCGTCGCCCGTGGCACGCCCGAAGAGCCGACTCAGCGCACGGCGTGGGACTCGCTGCCCTATGTCTGGGCGCTCCTCCAGCTGCCAATCGAGGAACGCAGCCGCGGCATCGAGGCAGCCATCGAAACGGGGCTGGCGGAGATCGAACGGCTAGACTGGACGAACCTGCCGCCGGAGCGCCTGGCATTTGGCTTCCCGCACCTGGGTGAGCCGGACCTCCTGTTCGCGCTGCGTGTCCTGGCGGAGGCACAGCGCGTCACGCGTGACCCTGTCAAGCCCGGCATCGGGGTAATGTTGCAGTACCAGAATGAGCGCGGGCGGTGGCCGCTCGTGCGCAACCATTCCGACCGACTGCTCGTCGTCGCCGAGGAGGTTGGCCCGGAGAGCAAGTGGAGTACCCTCAATGCCCTCCGCGCCTTACAGGCAACTGAGGTCCTGTAGATTCGCTTCGTCATCCACATCCTGTCTTTAGGAGACCGCCCATGATTCAACGAATGATCCGCGCTTCTCGCCTCGATCGGATGCTGTACCGAGAGGTCGCGGCGGACCCGAAGGAGATGACCCAGGCTGTCCTCGTGATTCTGTTGGTCGCCATCGCGAGTGGCATTGGCACTGGCACAGCCGGTATCTTTACTGGCGGCGCCGCGCGGGGCGCGCTCGGCTTCTTCGCTGGCATTATCGGTGTCTTTATCAGTTGGGTGTTCTGGTCGTACATCACATACGCCGTCGGCCGGTATGCGTTCGAGGCCGACACGTCGCCGGGGGCCATGATGCGGGCCATTGGCTTCGCCCAGTCACCCGCCGTTCTCAACATTCTGGGCGGGATTCCATGCGTCGGCGGCCTGCTCGCCGCGGTCGTCGTGGTCTGGACGCTGGTCGCCTCATTCATCGCCGTGCGCGAGACGCTGAGGCTCGACAATACGCGGACGCTCATCGCCGTCGTCGCCGGCTTCATCGTCGCGCTCATGATCTTCGCCTTCGTCTATGCCGTGTTCGGCGCGGCGGGGTCAATGTTCGGAGTGTTTGGTTAATAGCGTTTACCATCGGAGCATAATACATGAAACCCCCACCGGCTTACAGTCCGATGGGGGTTTCTATATTCAAAGAGTGGGCGGGTTACACCGGGCGAACATCCGTCGCCAGTAGCCCCTTGGGGCCGTCACTGAGCACGAACTCGACAGGTTGCCCCTGCTCCAGATTGCGGTAGCCGGAGCCTTCAATAGACGAATAGTGGACGAAGACGTCCGGGCCGCCGTCTTGCGAAATGAAGCCGTAGCCCTTGGCGCTGTTGAACCATTTCACAACGCCGGTTTTTCGTTCCTGCATCACTGCGATCTCCTTCTAGTCAGTGCTACACGCCGACCCGCCGAAGGCAACAAAAAAAGCCGCGCCGCGCGGAGAACACCGCGTGGCCGGCCCGAGCCTTCCCGACGGATGACGCCCAACAGGGTTGTTATACTATCACAGGTAGCGGGTCATGTCAAGTTGGTGTTAACCTGGCGTACACCTTGGCGCGAGGTAACTCGGCCGGAACTTGGCCGCGCTGCCCAATGCGGCTAGAATTGAGGCAGCGGCGGGCTGGCCCCGCCGCCTGTCTTGCCCGGCTTGCGAGGGTCTATGGAACAACTCCACCGCGTGGATCCCTACGTCCAGAACAACCTGCTCCGCAACTTCACCGTCAATATCCTGGACGGAACGTTCTTCATGCTCGGCATGAGCTTCAGCTCTGTCGTGACCGTGATGCCGCTGTTCGTCAGCCAGCTCTCGGATTCGCCGCTGCTGATTAGCCTGATTCCGGCCATCCAGAATGTCGGTTGGTTCCTGCCCGCCCTCTTCACCGCGCAGTATGTCGAAAAGCTCCCGCGCAAGAAGCCCTTCGTCCTGCTGATGACCCTGAACGAGCGCATCCCGTTCGTCGGCATGGCGCTCGTGGCGCTGGCCGTGCCGGTCATCGGGCCGACGCTGGCGCTGGTGCTGTTCTTCCTGTGCCACATCTGGCGCACGTTCGGCGGCGGCCTGACATCCACGCCGTGGCAAGACATGATCGGCAAGATTATCCCGCCGCGCCGCCGCGGAACCTTCTACGGCATGCAGTTTGGCTTCGGCGGTCTGGCGGGCGCGTTCGGCGCCGGCCTGGCCGGCCGCGTCCTCGAACGCTACCCCTTCTCCCTGAATTTTGCCATCAACTTCGGCCTGACCGCCGTCGCCGTCGCCTTCTCCTTCATATTCATCGCCTTGGCACGAGAGAAGGCGGAGAAGCCCGCCACCAACCGGCCGCAGGGGCGCGCCTTCTGGGCCTCCCTGCCCGTGATCCTGCGGCAGAACCGAAACTACAGCAACTACCTGGTCTTTCGCGTGTTACTGGTTTTTGGCGCGATGGCGTCCGCCTTCGTCACCGTCTTCGGCGTGAACAAACTCGGCATCACGGATGCGCAGGCCGGCACCCTGACGCTGGTGATGATGCTCGTCGAAACCGCCGCCTACCCCACCTTCGGATTGCTCGGCGACCATATGGGCCACCGCCGCACGATGCAGGTCGCGGCGGTAGCCAGCGGCCTAACGGCCCTGTTCGCCCTGCTCGCGCCGTCCGCTGACTGGTACCTGGCCGTGTACGTCATGCTCGGCCTCTCCATCGCCGCAACGATGGTCTCCAACCTGAGCGCCATCTACGACTTCTGCAAGCCCGAAGAGGTGCCAACGTATGTCGGGCTGACGGCCAGCCTAGTCGCCATCCCCTCATTCGTCGCCCCCGTGCTCGGCGGCGTCATCGCCTCGGCCGCCAACTACGAGACCGTCTTTGCCGTCGCCGTCCTGTTCTCGGCGGCGAGCCTGGCGATGCTCGTGTGGGGTGTTCGCGAACCGCGCCACGACAAGCGCGTCGAAGCAGAAGCGTTCGAACCGGCGGTCGCGGTGCAGGATGAGCTATAGCCCCGCCTGTGGTATAATTGAACGTCATGCCGCCCCAATCGCACCCCGCCAAGCATGATGAGCGCCTGCCGTCGGACATAGACAGCCTGCGAGCGATTCCGCTGCTGGCGTCCCTGTCCGATGCAGCGATGTCGGCCGAGCGGCATCTATTCCGCAAGCGCGCCGTCGCGAAGGGCGCCTTCATCTTCCTGGAAGGCGACCCGCCTGAACGCTTCTATATCCTCCTCAAAGGCCAGGTCAAGCTCATCCGCTCCTCCGAGGGCAAAGACCTCATCCTGCGCATCGTGACGCCCGGCGAGTGGTTCGGCGGTGTCGCCGCGTTCGGCCGTC
This sequence comes from Anaerolineae bacterium, assembly GCA_046328535.1. GTDB lineage: Bacteria > Chloroflexota > Anaerolineae > Epilineales > JAHCIE01 > JBDHWG01. The sequence goes on along the minus strand of JAXLWJ010000032.1, from coordinate 17,657 downwards.
GCGCCCATCCCTACACCGCCCAGGCGATGGAGCCATCGGTGGTCATGACCATTAGCGGCCCCGACTTTGCCGATTTGCTGGCGCGCTACCCCGACGTCTCGCACCATATCATCGAGGGGTTGGTCACCCAGCTCACCGACGCCCACGAGATGATGCGCCGCCTCGCGCTGGAGCCAGTCGAGCCACGCCTCGCCCATACCCTGCTCGACCTGGCGAGCCGCCGCGCCGTGCGTCAGGACCAGCGACTCACCCTCACCCTCAATCTCACCCGCCAGACCCTCGCCGATATGTCGGGGACGACGGTCGAGACGACCATCCGCGTCCTCAGCAAGTGGCGGCGCGCGGGGCTGGTGCGCGAAGAAAACGGCGTCCTCGTCATCGCCGACCCGGCCGCGCTCGAAGCCATTGCCCACCGAACCTAAACTTCTTTTTTCAACATACTGAAATTATGACGCACGTCATAGTCAGGCCGCAATAAGCCCTCTACAATAGAAGGGTATCGTGACCCACAAATCCCTGCCAGCCGCAGGGTCAAGGAGGAAACTGAATGACCTACATTATCGCCGAGCCGTGCGTCGGCGTGAAGGACATGGCGTGCGTGGATGTCTGCCCGGTGGACTGCATCTACGAGGGCGAGGATATGCTGTATATCCACCCCGACGAGTGCATTGACTGCGGCGCGTGCATGCCCGTCTGCCCGGTCGAGGCGATCTTCCCTGAGGCCGAAACGCCGCCTCAGTGGGAGAGCTACATCGCCAAGAATGCCGATTTCTTCAAGTAAGAGAACAGGCATAGCACCGTCATCCGCCGGACACCAGAGCGTGTCCGGCGGATTTGTGTGTTGCCCCTCCCAAGCCGTCGAGTGAAAGAACTTGCTCCCCCCGTGGTCCCATCTCCACGCAATTCCACAGATTCGCGGGCTATGCTGTTGCCAAACGGAGAGAGTGGGCTATAATAGGAGGGATGCAGTAAATCCCGCGGCTCCACCCAACGACGGGTACGAGCCCTCCCACCTGCGAATTTAGGGCTTATGGCCCACCATTTTCGAAAGGAGTATCACATGCCAGTGCGCGTAGGAATCAACGGCTTCGGTCGAATCGGACGCCAGGCTTACAAAGCAATGCGCGAGCGCTACGGGGATCAGATTGACGTGGTGGCCGTCAACGACATCGGCGACCGCCCCTCGATGGTCCACCTTCTGAAGTACGACTCCAACTACGGCCGCTACCCCGGCCACGTCGAGGCAACCGAGAACGGCTTCGTGGCCGACGGCGACGAGGTCAAGGTGTTGAGCTACCGCGACCCGGCGACCATTCCCTGGGGTGACCTGGGTGTGGAGTTGGTGATCGAGTCGACTGGCCTCTTCACGAGCCTCGAGAAGGCCAGCGCCCACCTCCAGGGCGGCGCGAAGAAGGTCATCATCAGCGCGCCGGCCAAGGGCGAGCTGCTCACCATCGTCCTCGGCGTCAACGAGGAAATGTACGATCCGGCCAAGAACAACGTCGTGTCCAACGCCTCCTGCACGACCAACGGTCTCGCCCCGGTCGCCAAGGTGCTCAACGACGCATACGGCATCGAGAAGGGCATCCTCACGACGGTCCACGCCTACACCAACACCCAGCGCCTGCTCGACCTCGAGGCGAAGGGCGACCTGCGCGACGCGCGCGCTGCGGCCCTCAACATCATCCCCTCCTCGACCGGCGCGGCCAAGGCCGTCGGTCTCGTGATCCCGTCCCTCGCCGGCAAGTTCACCGGCATGGCCTTCCGCGTGCCGACCCCGACCGTCTCCGTGGTGGACTTCACCGCCGTTCTCAACAAGAGCGCGACCGTCGAGGAAATCAACGCGCTGATGAAGGAAGCGGCCAATGGCGACCTCGAAGGCATCATGGGCTATACCGAAGAGTTGCTGGTCTCCATGGACCTGAAGGGCATGACGGAGTCCACGATGTTCAGCGCCCCCGAGACCCTGGTCATCGGCGGCAACCTGGTCAAGGTCGTGACCTGGTACGACAACGAGTGGGGCTACGCCTGCCGCGTCGCCGACCTCGTCGCCTACATGGGCGCGCGCGCCGGCCAGGCGATTGACGTCAAGCCGGTGTCGGTGGCTCGCGCTCTGCAGCACGCGTAATATAACAGTCTCGCGGGACCGAAGTCAGACAGGTACACAAGGCACGGGTGAGGAAGACGGGCAAACGCCCGGTTCCCTGTGTACTTGTGTGCCTGTTTTCGCGTCCCGTCCCTGCCGTGGAGGCACAATGAACAAGAAAACAGTGCGAGATATTGACTGGGCCGGCAAAACCGCCGTCGTGCGCGTAGATTTCAACGTCCCCATCAAGAACGGCGTCGTGACCGACGACACGCGCATCCGCGAGTCCCTGCCCACGATCCGCTACCTTATGGAGCACGGCGCGAAGCTCGTGCTCCTGTCCCACCTGGGCCGGCCGAAGGGCAAGGTCGCGCCGGAGTACAGCCTCAAGCCCGCCGCCGACCACCTGAGCCAGCTTATCGGCAGGCCAGTCGCGTTCCTGCCCGACCTGGACGCCGCCCCCGCCGAGGTTGCCGCCCTCAAGCCCGGCGATGTCGCCGTGCTGGAAAACACGCGCTTCCACGCCGGCGAGGAGAAGAACGACGCCTCGCTGGGCGAGAAGTTCGCCGCCCTCGGCGATGTCTACGTCAACGACGCCTTCGGCAGCGCCCATCGCGCCCACAGTTCCACCGAAGCCATCGCCCACGACAAACCGGCCGTCGCCGGCTTCCTGATGGAAAAGGAGCTGGACTACCTGGGCCGCGCGCTGTCGAACCCGGAGCGCCCCTTCGTCGCCATCCTCGGCGGCGCGAAGATCAGCGACAAGATCGAGGTCGTGCGCAGCCTGCTCGCCAAGACCGACCGCCTGCTCATCGGCGGCGGCATGGCGAACACCTTCCTCGCCGCTCGGGGCCTGGACATGGCGGACTCGCTCGTCGAGAAGGATAGCCTCGACATCGCCAAGACCCTTATCGCCGAAGCTGGCCGCAAGCTCGTCGTGCCGGTGGATGCCGTCGTCGCCGACAAGTTCGCCGCCGACGCTGCTCACCAGGTGGTCGCCGTGGACGCCGTCCCGTCCGGCTGGCGCATCCTCGACATTGGGCCGAAGACTATCGAGTTGTTCAAGGACGACTTGAAGGGCGCGAAGACCGTCGTCTGGAACGGGCCGATGGGCGTGTTCGAGATGCCGGAGTTCGCCAAAGGAACCTTCGCCATCGCCGACGTTCTTGCCGACCTACCCGGCGCGACCACGATCATCGGCGGCGGCGACTCGGCCGCCGCAGTCCACGCCGCCGGCGTCGCCGACAAGATCACCCACATCTCGACCGGCGGCGGCGCGTCGCTGGAATTCCTGGAGGGCAAGACCCTGCCCGGCGTCGCCGCCCTCAACGACAAGTAACCCCGGCGCATCAGCGCAAGACAAGCCACGCGGCCACTCAGTTGAGTGGCCGCGTGGCTTGCGGCTACCCAAAAGCCGCAAGGAACGCAGCGGGCGAAAGAATCTCGATACCTTCATAGCCCTTGAGACTCAACAAGTGGCTGTCGCCGCTAGCAATGATCTCTGCGCCGCCTTCCACCGCGCACTCTAGAAGCTTGTTGTCATCCGCATCATCCTGAACAATGTCGAGTCGCCGTGTCGGCTCGATGACAGTCGCCAGCGCACGAAATCCCGCGACGATGTCCGCGACTTCGCTATCGCTTCGACGGTGACGCGCCTGGATGCGCGGATACTTCAAAACGGCCTCGTATTCCGCCAGGATCGCTTCAGAGACCAGTAGCTCGAACTGATCCTCGCTCATCAACGCCAACACTCTGGCGGGTGTACTGGCCGGCGCGATGAAGCTACTCACCACAACGTTGGTGTCGAGGACGACTCTCATCTCGATTGGGTGGCGCGGACTGCCTGGATCGCTTCATTGACAAGTTCGTTGGCTTCATCCTCCGGGACGTTCGCTTCCTCAGCAATGGCTCGAATCTGGTCAAAGAACGCCTGGCGTTGCTTCTTCCACTGCTCGTAGACTTCGATAGGAACAACCGCAGCCACGGGTTGTCCGTGGCGCTCAATGACATATCGGTCGCGGTCGGCAACCACATTCTGAAGGATGCTCCCAAATTGGCGCCGCGCCTCAAACGCCCCGACTTTCTTCTCCATGTGAACCCGCCTCTCTCCCATGACGGTACAGACAGAATAGCGTAAATAGCGCTATCTGCGCCACTTCGATAAGTATCATGCCGAACCCCGTCGTTGTCAAGGGAGGGCGCCGCGAACACTGGCTATTCGGCTGTGGCTGAGCCGGGTTGGGAAAGGACGGCGCCCGAAACGCCAGGCATCGGAGGGGGTGCGGCCGGGGCGCTTCGGGCGCCGTCGTCAGGGGGATAGGACTGTTGTGACTATACTATACCTCATATCGGCCCAATAAATCCTGACGCCACTCGTTCCTTTACCTGACGTTTATATGACGTGACGGGCGGGCATCGCATGGGCAAATGTGGCAAAAGCGAGCAACAGCTTGCGTTTGCCACCAATTTGGAGTATTATCAGGGTGGCATATTATTGTTAGTATGGTGACGGACGATGAGGAGGGTGACGTGGGCGACCAGGCAACGCTGGTCCAACGACAGACAGGTCGCGGCACGGTCAAGCAGTGGTCGCTCAACCGCACCATCCTGCGCATCGGGCGCGGCGCTGACAATGACGTGATTCTCGCTGAGCGCGAGGTCTCGCGCCATCACGCCGAGATTCGCAAAGAGGGCGAGAGCTTCATCGTCACCGACCTTGGCAGCACCAACGGAACGTTCGTCAACGGCCAGCGCATCACGCGCCCCATGCGCCTGCGCGACGGCGACCTCATCACCATCGCCGGCCAGTACGAGATGGTCTTCGTAGACGCCGACGCGACGACTCCCGTCGGCGGCCAGGTGCGCGCCACCCTGCGGATTGACCCCGTCTCCCGCGCCGTCATCATTCGCGGCCGCGAGCTGGACCCGCCCCTCTCCCCCGGCCAGTTCGCCTTCATGGAGCTACTCATCAGCCAGCCCAACCGCGTCTTCACCCGCCAGGAGGTGATCGAGGCCGTCTGGCCGGACGTGTCCGCCGATGGCGTCACGGACCAGGCGATTGACGCGCTCGTGCGCCGCCTGCGGGAACGCCTCGAAGAGCTAGACGCCCACCAATACGTCGTCACTGTGCGCGGCCACGGCTTTCGCCTGGAGCAGCCGTAGCCGTGGCGAACGGCATTACGCTCAGCCGGCTGATTCTGCTGGCTTTGGCCGCCATCCTCCTCTACCAGCCATCCGCCACCGCGCGCATGATCGCGGCGGCCCTGATCGTCCTGACCATCATCCTGGACGGCGTGGACGGCTGGGTGGCCCGCGCCTGGGACGAGGTGAGCGATCTCGGCAGCGTCCTCGACATCGCCGTGGATCGCGTCGTCGAACAGGTGTTGTGGATCGTCTACGCCACGCTGCTGCTGGCGCCGGTGTGGGCGCCCATCATCGTCGTCGCCCGTGGCGTCATGACCGACGCCATTCGAAGTTACGTGCTTGCCAAAGGCGCGACCGCGTTCGGGATGATGGAGTCGGCGTGGGGTCAGTTCCTCGTCAGCTCCCGCTTCATGCGCGCGTTTTACGGCGGCGCCAAGACCGTCGTCTTCGTCTACCTCGCTCTCCTCGCCGCCGCCGACATCGCCTGGGCCGACATGCCCCAGGCCGCCTACCTCCCCACCCTCCACACAGTTGCCCTCTGGCTGACCGTCCTCGTCGTCGGCCTCACCGTCCTGCGCGGCATCCCCGTCTTCATCGAAGCGCGGCGGTTCTTTGCGCCGCCGCGCTCGACTCCACCGGCATGAAGCTGCGCCGAACCCAGCCGTTTCACGACGGCGGATTGATCGGCAGACAGGGGTACGGAATGGGCCGACTGTCAGGTGGCAGCCATTTTGCCGGCCGATGGTTCAGCGGGCAAACCCGCTCGGGGATGCCATTCCCATCTGCCTGAAGCGGAGGCGCGAACGCCGCCCCGAGAGTGAGGCCACAAGCCGCGAGCACGATGCACAGAAGCAGACGCAACCTGGTCATATGACCTCCCTTAGCGTCCCTCGATGGGCCGCCGACTGTCGCTTGCCAATCCCTCTATCTACATCAAACCCCATTTGCGACACGCGTTGTACCCGCTTTGCGGGACAAAAAGCGGCATCTCGTGGAACAGAGAGGTTGGCCCGATGACGTGTGGCGGCGCATTCATGTATGGGCTATCAGCCGCCCGTCTATGCCATCAATTGTAGGTCATGGTCAGGCCGACGGTGTATCTTCTACTGATACAATTCAGCGATACAAACCCGACATACTCAGAATGGCTTGCATTCCGGCGAGGCGTGCTATCATTACGATAGCACCATGGGTCCATATGACTGTTGGAGGATGGCATGCCAGACATATTGGTTCGGGATGCTTATGGATCGGCGCCGTGATTGAGATCGTCCCCTATCAGGGGCGCTGGCCGGGGGAGTTTCGGGCGCTATGCCGCGAGCTGCGCGCCGCCCTGGACAGCCTGGCCCTGCGCATTGACCATATCGGCTCGACGTCGGCGCCGGGTCTGGCGGCCAAAGATATCATTGATATCCAGGTGTCCGTCGCCGCACTCGAACAGGCCGTCGAAGACGCGCTCACGGGTATTGGCTATACGCGCGTCCGCCACATCGGCGGCGACCACAGCCCGCCGGGCGCGAGCGGTGACCCCGCCGAGTGGGCCAAGTGGCTGTTCAACCAGCCGCCTGGCCGGCGTCGCGTCAACCTGCACGTCCGCGTGGCCGGGCGGGCCAACCAGCGTTATCCCCTGCTGTTTCGGGACTATCTCCGCGCGCACCCGCCGATTGCCGCCGCCTACGCGCAGACGAAGCTGGCGCTCGCGCGGCTACACCCCGACGATGTTGAAGCCTATTATGACGTCAAAGACCCGGTGTGTGATATCATTATGGGCGGCGCCGAGGAATGGGCCGCGGCGACCCAGTGGCAGCCGGCCGCCAGCGATTGCTGACCGAGGGCTAACCCCATCACCTGGAATTCCACAGCAAAGGCAAAACGATGACAAACGCTACTCATGTGGCCCCGAGCGAGCCAACATGATTATCAATCCGTTTGACAGGCCGGGCCGCTTCTGGCGCGGCAACATCCACACCCACTCGACCGCATCCGACGGCCTGCTCTCGCCGGAGAGGGTCTGCCGCGTCTACGACGACAACGGCTACGACTTCATTGCCCTGACTGATCACTTCATGGACGTCTATGGCTATCCCGTGACCGACACGCAGCCCTACCGCCACGCCGGGTTCACGACGCTGCTCGGCGCTGAGCTACACGCCGGCAAGACCGAGCTAGGCAACCTGTGGCACATCCTCGCCGTGGGTCTGCCGCTCGACTTCGCCCCGCCGGCGGCCGGCGAAGACGGCCCCGGCATCGCCGCGCGCGCCCTCGCCGCCGGCGCATATGTCGCCGTCGCCCACCCGGCCTGGTATGGCCTCACCGAGAACGACGTCGTCTCGCTTGGCGCGGTGGACGCGATCGAGACGTTCAACGGCGTGTCCGTGGACTACAACGACCGCGCCGATAGCTGGTACATGCTCGACCTGATGGCGATGCGCGGCCGCCGCTACCTGGCGTGCGCTACCGACGACGCCCATTTCCAGCCGAAGCGGTGGGATGCCATGCGCGGCTGGGTGTGGGTCAAGAGCGAGGCGCTGACACCGGAAGCGATCCTGGCTGCGCTCAAGGTCGGCGGGTACTATTCGAGCTGTGGGCCGGAAATCCACGACATTCAGGTTGACCCTGGCAGGCGCGTGTTCGTCCGCTGCTCGCCCGCCGACCGCATCTATGTGACCGGCAGCCACTACCACGCTGCGACGGCGTTCGGGCCGGCGTTGTACGAAGCCGAGATTGACATCCGCGAGTGGGGCAGCCCCTATCTCCGCGTGACCGTGCGCGACGCGATGGGTCGCCGCGCCTGGTCCAACCCCATCTGGCTCGGCTAGAGCGCGGACCTTTTCTCCTTTGCGTTCCCATCCAGTATCCAGGGGGAGAATGGTGAGTGAGATCGAAGAAATCGTGCTGGGCGAGATCAAGACGCCCCTCGGACGGTGCGGCGTCGCGCTGACCGATCAGGGTATCGGGCGGCTGACCTTCCCGACCGAGCCGTTCGGCCATTGCGAGGCCTGGGCGCGGCGCTGGTATCCGGCAGCGAGTATCGTCGCCAATCCAACTCGGCTGGCGCGCGTCGAAGACGAGTTGACCGCTTACTTCGCCGGCGACCTGCGTCAGTTCACCCTGCCCCTCGACCTGCGCGGCACGCCGTTTCAGATCACCGTCTGGCGCGGCCTGCAACTGATCCCCTACGGCGAGACGCGCTCCTACGCCCAGCTCGCCGCCGCCATCGGCCGGCCGCGCTCTGTTCGCGCGGTAGGCGCCGCCAACGGCGCGAACCCCGTCCCGATCATTGTCCCCTGCCATCGCGTCATCGGCAGCAGCGGCAAGCTCGTCGGCTATGGCGGCGGCCTGGACCTGAAAGAGCGGCTACTCGCCCTGGAGCGCGGCAGTGTCCCTGTCGGCGCGGCGATGTAATGCTTCACGCGGTCACTGCATCATATACTACTGTGAGCGTATGAAGGATAGCGGGCCGTCGCGGGGTCATCCCGGCCGGCTCAAGGAGCGTCGCAAACATGGAAAACACGATCATCATCGGCTCTGGCCCGGCCGGCCTCACGGCAGCGCTCTACGCAGCGCGGGCCAACATGGAGCCGCTGCTCATCACGGGTAACGAGCTGGGCGGGCAGATTGCAACCACGACCGACGTGGAGAACTTCCCCGGCTTCCCTAGCGGCCTGACCGGGCCAGAGCTTTACGAAGCGATGCAGCAGCAAGCCGAGAAGTTTGGCGCGCGCGTCGAGATTGACGAAGTGATTGACATCCAGTTCGGGCCGGGGGCGCAGATTGTCAAGACGCACAGCAAGGAGTACGCCACGCGCACCCTGATCATCGCCACCGGCGCGTCGCCTCGCAAGCTCGGCGTCCCCGGCGAGAACGAGTTCATCGGCCGTGGCGTGTCGTACTGCGCCACGTGCGACGGCTTCTTCTTCCGCAACAAGCACGTCATCGTCGTCGGTGGCGGCGACAGCGCCCTGCAGGAAGGGCTCTTCCTGACGAAGTACGCCAACAAGGTGGACATCATCCACCGCCGCGACCAGCTGCGCGCCGGCGCCGTCCTCCAGGCGCGCGCCGAGAAGAACGACAAGCTCGGCTTCATCTGGAATACCGTTGTCGAGAGTGTGCAGGGTAGTGGCCTTGTGAAATCGGTCGCCCTGAAGAACGTCCGGACCGGCGAGGCGTCGGAGATGGATGTGGACGGCATCTTCGTCTACATCGGCCACTTCCCGAACACGCAGCTCTTCCAGGGCAAGCTCGCCATGGACGACCAGAACTACCTTATCGTAGACCACAACATGATGACCAGCCATCCCGGCGTGTTCGCAGCGGGTGAGGTCCACGACCACACCTATCGCCAGGCGATCTCCTCGGCCGGCTTCGGCGCGATGGCGGCCATCTCGGCCGAGCGGTATCTGGCCTCCCTCGAAGACCGCGTCGCTCACGTCGAGACCTGGTAATGCCATTTACACCCATGCTGGCGCTGGAGAGCCATCTCCAGCGCCTCCCCTGGGCGGTGGAATTCGCGCTCCACCGCCAGCCGAATACCGCGCCAACCGCCCTTCGCCGGCTGACGCCGTGACCATCAAGGCCGTCGGACGCGCCGTCCTGGGCGAGGTCAATCGCCCGGCGGCGGGCTACCGCCTGCGGCGCTACCTGCGCGCCCACCCACCCCCCTACCGGCTCCAGGTCGGGTCGGGGACGGTGGCGCGCGCCGGCTGGCTCAACACCGACATCGGCCCCCGCGCCCACTACTGGCTAGACATCGGGCGGCCGTTCCCCTTCCCGGACGCCTCGGTGAGCCGCGTCTTCTCAGAGCACGTTGTCGAGCACGTCACGCCCGCCATCGTCGCCCGCTTCCTGCGCGAGACGCGCCGCGTCTTGACCGCCGACGGCCTGCTGCGCATCCTGACGCCGGATGCCGAAGCGACGGCGCGCGCCTACGCCGACCGGTCGCCGGCCGCCTACGACCTCATGCGTCGGGCGGCGCGCCTCGGCTACGACAGCCGCCATCTGGTAGACATCCTCAACCTGACGTTCCACGCCAACGGTCATGTCTACATCTGGGATACGGCCAGCCTGACCGCCGCGCTGACCGAGGCCGGCTTCTCGCGCATCCAGCAGCGGCGCGTTGGCGAGAGCGCGGATCCGGAGATGGCCGCCATGGACGGCCACTTCACGCCGGGCGACCCGGCCATCCCCTTCACCCTTGTGATGGAAGCCCAACCCTGACAGGACACCCCACATGCCCAAGACCCTCGTCGCCGGTTTTCCCACGTTCTACGCCGTCCGCGACGCTGGCGCGCAGCCAGCGCTCCTGTTTATTCACGGCGCGGGGGCGCAAAATGGCCTGTGGCTGGATGCGGCCCGACGGCTGAACCGCATGGGGGTATTCGTGCCGGACTTACCCGGGCATGGGCAGTCAGAGGGCATGCCGTCGAGCAGCATCGCGACGTATGCCGCGTGGCTCGTCGTTTTCGCCGACGCCGTCGGCCTCGACCGCTTCATCCCCGTCGGCCACAGCATGGGCGGTGGCGTCGCGCTCCAGCTCGCCCTCGACTACCCTGAGCGCGTCGCGGGCCTGGTCCTCGTCGCCAGTGGCGCGCGCCTGCGCGTTCACCCCGATATCCTCGCCGGGCTGCGAGATAGCGACCCCGTTATGTACACCGACATGCTTGCCTGCGCTGCGTTCGACGTCATGCCGCGCCTGGGCGAAATCCATGTCCCGACGCTCGTCATCAACGGCACGGCCGACGACCGCACGCCGCTGAAGTACGCCGCCTTCCTGCGCGACCGCATCGCCGGCGCCGAGATTGCCGTCGTCGAAGGCGCGGGGCATGAGGTCATGGTCGAGCAGCCCGCCGAAGTCGCCGCTGCGATTCAGGACTTCGTTGACCGTCTGCCGGCGTAAGACCCATCCAGCGTGACGGCAAAGGGGAGAGAGGGCGGCTGTCCTCTCTCCCCTTCTGATTCAGTCTATCAGCGTTAGCGGCGGTTGCGGCGGAGTGCGAACCCAGCGAAGCCGAGCACAGCGGCCAGGCTCGCCAGGCCGAGCGCCAACATGCTGGGGTCACCGCCGGTGGTCGGCAGGGCCGATGGGGTCGCGGCAGCCGCCGCGCCAGCGCCCGTCCCGCCGGCGGCCGGGGTTCCCGCAGCCTGCGCCTGGCCAGCGACCTTGGCGATCTGGGTATTGAGGAAGTCGGTCAACGCTGGAACGTCACTCGCCGGCACCTGGGCCTCGGAGAAGTGCGGCATGAAGCGGCGCGGCGTGCGAAGCTGCTTCTCGACCTCGGCCGCCGTCAGCGACGTGCGGCCCGACGCCAGGATGCCCTTGGCCGTCGCCGCGTAATCCTCGCCGTGGCAGGCGACGCAGCGCTTGGTCATGAACGTGACCTTGCCCGCCGCATCGTCGGGCTTGGCCTCGTAGCGGACGGGGGTGAAGCTGGCAGGTTTCTGGAGCGTCGCCATATAGTCGTGAATGGCGGTGATGTCGGCGTCGGAGATCTGCTCGGCGGTGTACGCCGGCATGTTCTGGCGCGGGGTGTGGACCTGGGTAATCCACTCCGCAGCCGTCTTCTGTGTGCCGGCCAGCGGCAGGCCGTACTTGCCCTCGCCCTGCGCGCCGTGGCAGTTCTTGCACTGCCGCTGCTCCCACAGCTGCTGCCCTGACGCCTGTTGAGGCGGCGCAGCGATCGCCGTTGGCGTATTCATGGCTGTGAACAGCACGACGAGCGCAAGCCCCAATAAGGCTGCGCTCACAACTGCCCACGGCAGAATGCGTCTCACATTTCCCTCCTTGTCGTCTGTATGTGTTCAAGAATGCGGCGGCCGAGGCAGGATAGCCGCGATCCCGCCTCGGCGACAACCCGTATTAGCGCACGACGACGACGCCGTGCATGTAATCGTGGGGAACGCAGTAATACTTGTATTCCCCAGGCTGATTGAAGGTGAATGAGAATTTGCCGCCCTGGCCGAAGTCGGGCGAGTCCAGGACATTGGGGCCGCCCTCGGACGTGACGTCGTGCTGCTCCTCGTCTTCGTTGGCCCAGACGACCGTGGTGCCGACGGGAACGGTGATACGGTCGGGCTGATAGGCATAGTCGGAGATGCGGACTGTGACGACGTTGTTGCTCTTGGCGGCAGGCGCCTGCGCTTGCGCCGGGACGGCCGTTGGCGGCGCCGCCGCAGCCGTAGGAGCGCTGGTCGGCGCGGTCGTCGGGGCAGACGCGGCCGCCGCAGCCGTAGGAGCAGCAGTCGGCGCTGTCGTCGGGACCGTCGTCGGCACAGACGCGGCCGCCGCAGCCGTAGGAGCAGCAACCGCTGCTGTGGTGGGCGCAGCTGTTGGCGCTGTCGTCGGCGCGCTCGTTGGTGGCGCAGGCGCCGCTTCGGCGGCGGGTACGCCCTTCGGCAGCTGGCGCAGGTAAGCCACCAGGCCCCAGATTTCGTCGTCCTTCAGAACCTTCTGCCAGCCGGGCATGGCGGTGTGGGGCAAGCCGTTCTGGATGATCCAGTACAGCATGCCGTCGGCCTTGTCCTGGGTGCGCGCCGCCGTCAGGTCGGCCGCCGGGGGGTAGGTGTTTGCGCCGGTCGCCGTGGCCGCTTTGCCGTCGTTGCCGTGGCAGACGGCGCAGCGGCTGTTGTAGGTGCGGCGGGCCGCGTCCAGCGTCGCCGGGCTGGACGGCACGGGATTCGCGCGGTTGGCGACATCGCCTGGCACGAGCATCTTCTTCCCCATCTCGGCCAGGCCGATCTGCATCGGCGAGGGCGTCGCCAGGGCCGAGCGCACGTCGAGGAAGAAGCCAAAAAGAATATAGAGGGCGCCGGCGGCGAGTATGACGAAGAAGGCGGTTACAAACCCATGGGCGATGTGGATACGCATAGACAAGCCTCACCGTAGACCAGGATAGGACGGACAATGGTGGCAATCTGCCACGGGCCGCAGCCCACGCCCACGCCGTCCGCCGTCGTTATCTTTGATTACGGGACCAGCGTGGTATTTGGATGTAACGTGGACGCAACTTTGTTTTTGACGAGAGGTGACGCTGACTGTAGAATTTCGAGGTCACTGGGGGCCTATACCAGTGAAGAGGTACTGCGTAAGATGTTCTCACATACGCCTCACGGATGAGTCAAGCACTATGGCGAGTTTCGCTCAACCGCCACCCGAACCACAGTGGCAATACGACGTTGTATTCGACGGCGGCGACAAAGGCTGCGGCGAACTCGTCCTCGACCTGAAGCTCTTCTTCCAGCCCCTCGCGTCGGGGACGCGCGTCCTCGTCGTCGCCCACGATCCGGGCGCGCCCGCCGATCTACCGGCGTGGTGCCGTCTCACGGGACACCATTGCCTGGCTGAAACCCCACCCCACTATTTGATCCAACGGAGGTAGCTCATGTCTAACCGCTTCTGCGTGTCAATTACCAGTTGCCATGAGGACCCTGACAAAGTCACCGTCGGCTTCGTCGTCGCCAACGCCGCCCTCGGCAGCGACAAAGAGACGATGGTCTTCCTGAGCACCGACGGCGTCTGGGCGGCCGCCCGGGGCGAGGCGGAGAAGATTCATATTGGCGAGCCTTTCGCCCCGCTGAAGGAGCTTGTGGATAAGTTTGTTAAGGCCGGCGGGCGCATCCTCGTATGTACCCCGTGCGCCAAGAAGCGTCAAATTGCGGCGGATCAACTCATCGAAGGCGCGACGCTGGCGGGCGGGGCGGCCCTGGTCGAGTTCCTGTCCGACGGCGGCGCGTCGGTCAGCTACTAGGCGGGGCGCTATGCCTGATCCGATGCCCCTGGACGACCTCCAGCCGGACGTTGTGTTCGACGGCGGCGACCTGGATTGCGGCTCCGGCCTCATCCTATTGATCCGCGAGCGCATGTTACAGGCGCCGGTGGGCGGGGTTCTGGAGATGCGCAGCCGCGAGCCGTCCGTCGGCGACGACTTGCCGCCCTGGTGCCGCATGGTCGGCCACGACTACCTCGGCGCACTCCCTGGAACGCCGAGTGTGCGCTATTTCATGCGGCGGGGCGCAGGCGCGCAGGAGGACGCGACGGGGCTGGCGGAGGACAAGCGCAAGGCGCGGGAGTACGTCTGGCGGGTGCGGGTGCGCGCGACCGGCCCCCTGGAGAGCACGGTGTACTGCCGCAACTTCTCCTGGCGGCTCGGCCAGCCGGCCAGCTTCGAGGAGCGCGACCTACACCCGTCGGCGGTGGAAGCCTTGCTCGGGGCATTGGCGGCCTCGCTCTGCACCGGCTTCGCGACCACAGCGGCCCGCGCCGGGTTGAGCGTAGATGACATCGAGATTGCCACGTCCGGCAAGCTCGACAATGTTCTGGCGCTGCTCGGCCTGGAGGATGGCGACCCGGCCTTCTCGGTTATCGAGATAAAGGGCTTTGCCTCGACGATGGACGACGAGGCGGCGGTGCGCGCGGCGTGGGATGACGCCGTGCGGCGTTCGCCCCTGGTCGCCACCCTGGACAAGGCCGCAACGTTGAAGATCAAGTTGACCATCGTGTGAGAGGAACTTCGTGTTTACAGTGACCCAGGTCGGAAGCTGGCCCCGCTCCCGCGACTTGCTGCGGGCCTTGCGGGCAAAACAGAAGGGCCAGATAGGCCGCGAGGAGTTCGAGCGGCTCGCCGACGGCGAGGTGCGGCGCTGCGTGGGGCTTCAGCTCGCGGCGGGTGTGGATATCGTCGTGGATGGCGAGCAGCGGCGTGATAACTTCTACTCGTTCATCACCGACAAGCTCGATGGTACCCAGTTGATGTCACTGGCCGAGATGCTGGACACTGTCGAGGACAAGGCGGGTTTCGAGGAGATGCTGACCACGCTGGATGTACCCGCGTCGGCCATCAAGAACCCGACGTGTGTGGGCAAGCTCGCGCGCCGCGAGCCGCTGGCGGTCGAGGAGCTGCGCTTCGTCCAGGGGTTGACCGACAAACCCGTCAAAGCGACGCTGCCCGGCCCCTACCTTCTCACGCGGGCCATGTGGGTCGGGCCGTATTCCGAGAAGGCGTATGGCGACAAGACCGAGATGGCCGACGACATTGTGCGTATCCTGCGGGAAGAACTGCTCGACCTGCAGGCAGCCGGCGCGGCATTCGTGCAATTCGATGAGCCGGTGCTGACCGAAATCGTGCTATCCCAGGAGCAGAACCGCCGCACATTCATGTGAGCGACTCTGGCAACCCGCCGTGATGCGGGTACGGAGTTGGACTACGCCGCGCAGCTCATCAATCGCGTCGTCGCCGGGGTGGACGGTGTCCGCATCGGTATCCACGTGTGCCGCGGCAACTGGAGCCGCGACGAGAGCGTGCTGCTGGCCGGGGGCTACGGCCCCCTCGCGCCGGCGTTCGCCCGTATGGACGTGGACCAGTTCGTCCTTGAGTTCGCCACGCCCCGCGCCGGCGAGCTGGATCAGGTCGGCCAGGCGCTTGGGCGCAAGGAGATCGGCCTGGGCGTCGTCAACCCGCGCACCGCCGAGGTTGAAAGCGTGGCGACGATTGTCGAGCGGGTGGAGCGCGCCCTCGCGTTCTACTCGCCGTCGCAGATATTTCTGAACCCGGATTGCGGCTTCGGGACGTTTGCCAGCCGCCCCATCGCCGACGCCGAGACCGCCGCCGCGAAGCTGAGACGAATGGTAGAAAGCGCCGCGCACCTACGGGAGCGATACGGCTAAGGCTCTAATGCCAGTCTCGGCTACACAGCCCCCGTCTCCTGTAGCGCCGACTTCCAGTCGGCTCTCCGGAAGCACGCCCTGGCTGTCGCCCGCCGACGCCGCCGATTCGAAATCGGCGTCTGATACAGGCAAGCCTGCTCAAGCAGGCTTGCTATCCTACGTCATCCCCATCCGAGCCTGCCGAGGCAGGCTTTGCCCTCTCAGCCACCGACTCGAAGTCGGTGGCGTCGGCAGGCGACGCAGTCCCAGACCAACTTTCATAAAGGACAATCTAGACGGCTCGCCTCTTCGCTTCGGCTTTTGCCAGATTCTCCTGCACCCTGAAACGCACAATTCGGCTAATGAGGTCGTAGGGGATCGGCTTGTCTAGCGGAAATCGCACCGAGCCTTTTGCGCCCTTGTAGGCGGACAGCTCCGCCTGGAACTCCTCGATGCCCGTCGGCGCCGGATAGAACCCGATGTGCGCCTTGAACGCGGCGAAATGCACCAGGTTGCCCTTCAGCGTGAAGGTCGGCATCTGGTACTTGATGGTTTCCGCGGCCCCCGGCGCGGCCTCCCGCACCGTCTGCCGTATCTTTTGCAACTTCTCCTGAATGTCCGGCGGAAAGCCCGCGATATACTCATCAATCGTCTTTGGCGCTGCCTTATCTCTCTGCATCGTCTCCCCCATCCCCCATCCGCCATCCGCCATCCGCCATCTGCCATCCGCCATCCGCCATCGGCTATCCGCCATCGGCGATGCGCGACAGCGCTGGCCGAGCGGCGGCCACGGCGCGTCCACGGTGGCTGATAGCGTTCTTGACGTCGGGCGGCAGCTCGGCCAGGTGGCAGCTATAGTCTGGCACATAGAACACCGGGTCATAGCCGAAGCCGCCGCTGCCGCGCGGCGCGAACGCGATAAAGCCTTCGAGGATACCGTCGAAGGTCTGTGTCGGCTGGTCAGGGTGGGCGAGGGCCACCGCGGCGTGGAAGCGCGCGGTGCGGCGGTCCCACGCCACGCCGCCCATGTTCCACAGCAGCAGCGTGTAGCGATCGCGGTCGGTCTTCGCGTCCGGCGCGCCATAGCGGGCCGTGTAGACACCGGGCGAGCCGCCGAGCGCGTCCACCTCCAGCCCCGAGTCGTCGGCCAGCGTCCACAAGCCGGCGGCCCGGGCGTAGGCTTCGGCCTTGAGGGTCGCGTTCGCGGCGAACGTGTGGCCGGTCTCCTCGACGGTGAAGTCAATCCCCACGTCCTGGAGCGTGACAAGGGTCAGCGGCAGGTCGCGCAGCAGTTCCTGTAGCTCGGCCAGCTTCCCGCGGTTGTTCGTGGCGACAAGGAGCGTCGTCATGGCTGCGGTGTCTCCAAGGCGAACGCCTCGAGGAAGCGGATGGCGGCGTCAATGCCGCCGTAGAACTGGCCCAGGTCCAGTTTCTCGTTCGGCCCGTGCAGGCCATCATCCGGCAGACCGAAGCCCATCAGCAGGCAGGGCAGGTCCAGGCTCGTGCGGAACATGAGCACAACCGGGATGCCGCCGCCGATGCGGGCGAACACCGGCTCGGCGCCGAACGTCTCGCGGAACGCCTGTCGCGCCGAGGCCAGGCCGGGCGCGTTCGGGTCAATGAGCACACCGGGGCCGCCGGCGCGCGGCGTGACGATCACGCGCACCGTGTCCGGCGCCAGCGAGAGAATGTGGTCGCGCAGGAGGGCCGCGATTTCCGACGGCTCCTGGTCCGGCACCAGGCGGGCGGCCACTTTGAAGCGGGCGACGGACGGCACCGCCGACGCAT
>JAXLWJ010000031.1:0-64778 GCA_046328535.1 Anaerolineae bacterium | reverse complement strand
GGGGAGGAAGGGGGGTAGGGGGATGGAGGAGGGGCGCTGTGGCCCCACCCCAGAAGGGCCTGTCCGCCCTTGAACCGTTCTGGGAGAGGGGGTAGGGGGTGAGGGGCTGCCTCGCCTCTTCCTCCCCCCTCGCCCGTTCTGGGAGAGGGGCCGGGGGTGAGGGACTAGCCCCGCAGGAACGCCTCCACCTGCGCCACCGTCGGCAGGGCGGGGATACCGCCACGCTCCGTCGTCGTCAGCGCGCCGACGGCGTTGGCGACGCGGCAGATGTCCGCCATCACCGCCGCGTCGTCGTAGGCGTCCGGCCGCTCCAGCAGCCCCTTGAGGGCCGCCGCCATGAACCCGTCGCCCGCCCCCGTCGTGTCCACGGAGGCGACGCGGAAGCCGGGAACGCCGCCGGTGAACTTCGGCGTGATGTACGTGCTGCCCTCGCGCCCGTGCGTCACCAGCAACGCCTTCAGCGCCGGATGCCACAGGCGCTCGGCGGCGCGGTGGAAGTCCGTCTCGCCGGTCAGGAAGGTCAGCTCCTCGTCGCCGGCCTTGATAATATGCGCCAGCGGCCACAGCCGCAGGATGCCCTCCCGCGCCGCGTCGGCGCTCGGCCACAGGTTCAGGCGCAGGTTCGGGTCATAGGAGACGAGGCGGCCGGCGGCGCGCGCTGTCTCAATCGCCAGCATCGTCGCGCTGCGCGCCGGCTCGGTGATCGTGCTGATGGAGCTGACGTGCAGCAGGGTCGCGCCGCGCACGTAGTCCTGGGCGACCTGGTCCGGCCGATAGAGCATGTCGGCGCTGGGGTTGCGGTAGAAGATGAAGTCGCGCTCGCCGTCGGCCTTGAGAGCGACGAAGGCCAGCATCGTGCGCGCGTCAGCGGAGAAGCACAGCGTGGACGTATCCACGCCCGCCTCATCCAACGTCAGGGCCAGGAAGTGGCCGAACGGATCGTCCCCCACCTGGCCCATGAACCCGCTGGACACGCCGAGGCGGGCCAGCCCGACCGACACATTGGCGACGCCGCCGCCGGCCGCCTTCTTGAACGCCGGCGCCTCGATCAAGTCAACGCCAGAGACGGTGGGAACAAAGTCAATCAGAAGCTCGCCGTGACAGACGACCGTCGGCATGGGGGTCTCTCCTCGTCCGCATGGGCTATGGAAACCCGCTGATGGAGGGCCATCAGCGGGTTGTGGAGGGCGTCATTGCGAAGAGGACGATAGGACGACGAAGCAATCTCCCGACAGTCGAGGGTATGCTATGCTCGTACTAGACTGCCCTTTCCCCAACGGGGGATTGCTTCGCTGACGCTCGCAATGACGGAACCGGTCTATCCCTTCACCGAGCCGGCCATCAGGCCGCGCACGAAGTAGCGCTGCAGCGAGAAGAACACCACCAGCGGCAGGATCATCGAGACGAACGCGCCCGCCGTCAGCAGGTGCCAGTCGTTGCCGCGCGTCCCGATCATGTCCGCCATGCGCATGGTGAGCACCTGCACGTCCGGCTTCGCGCCGATGAAGATCAACGCCACCAGGTAGTCGTTCCACGTCCAGAGGAACTGGAAGATGGCGAACGACGCCAGGGCGGGTACCGACAGCGGCAGGATGAGTTGCGTGAAGATGGTGAAATGGGACGCGCCGTCTATGAACGCCGACTCCAGGATGTCCCGCGGCAGCCCGCTGATGTAGCTATATAAGAGGTACGTCGCCAGGGGCAAACCGAAGCCGGTGTGCGCCAGCCAGATACCCAGGAACGTGCCGTTCAGGTTCAGCTTCACGTAGTCCGTCAGGATCGGCACCAGGGCCGTCTGGAGTGGCACGACCAGCAGCGCGATGACGAGGATGAAGAACCAGCGGCGCAGCGGGAAGCGCATCCACGCGAAGCCGTAGGCGGCGAACGCGGCGATAAGGATCGGAATCACCGTCGCCGGGATCGTCACGATGATGCTGTTGATGAAGGCGTTGGTGAAGTTCGTCCCCGTTTCGGTGATCGTCGTCCCATCCGGCTGCCGGATCTCATAGCTTGTCGTGCCGAGCACCTGCTGATAGTTTTCCGTGGTGAAGTTGGTGTTGGCAACCCACTGTTGCTGCTGAACGGCGATTTCGCCCGTGCGGCGGTTCCCGACCCAAACCAGCTTGTACTGGCCGTCCGGCGTCTTCACCCCGTCGCGGAACTGCTCGAAGGTGCCAACGGCCGCCTCAGGCGAGCCAGGCGGCACGATTTTCATCGTCCCGTTGCGGTCGCCGGCGTCGTCGGGAACGGGGAATGTCGCCACCGTCACATAGTCGCGGTGGGGGAAGATGGTCCACCACCCGGACGTCTGGATGTCGAAGCGGGTGCGGAAGGATGTGATGAACAGGCCCAGCGTCGGGATGATCCAGACAAGCACGAGGAGCAGCAGGACGCCGTTCACGAAGACCTGGCCCCAGGGCGACTTTCGCTTCTTCTTAGTGGCCGTCGTCGCGGCAGCCGTGGTTTGCGTCGCAGCAGCGGTAGCCATTAGAACGCCTCCCTCTCGCTAAACCCGCGCAGGTTGTAGATCATCACCGGAATCACGCAGATCAGCAGCACGATGGCGATGGCCGAGCCGGTACCCGAGTTCTGCGCCGTGAAGTACTCGCGGTAGTACTGCGTCGCGATCACCTGGGTGTTGAACTGGCCGCCTGTCATGACCCAGACCACGTCGAAGATCTTGAGGGTGAAGATGATGACCGTCGTGCCGACGGCGATAATCGTCCCCATGATGGACGGGATCATGATGCGGAAGAACACCTGGAACTCGTTCGCGCCGTCCACGCGCGCCGCTTCCAGCATATCCGCCGGAATGCCCTTAATGGCGGCCGAGAAGAGCACCATGCAGTAGCCCGTCTGGAGCCAGATCATGACGGCGATCAGGAACAGGTTGTTCCACGGGCTGAGCTGCGCCGAGGCCGTCCAGGCGACAGGGTCATTCCCGGTGAAATTGGTGTAGATGGCGTTCAGCAAGCCGACGTTGGGGTTGACCGCGTAGATCAGTCGGAAGATGATGGACGCGCCCACCATCGAGATCGCCATCGGCATGAAGATCAGCGCCTTGGCTGCCGTTTCGTAGCGGCTGCGATCCGCCAGCACGGCCACGAGCAGGCCGAGGATGATACAGAACGACGCGCCGAAGATGATCCACAGGATGTTGTTAAAAAACGCCGTAAACATCGTGCGGTCGGTAAAGACTTCCTGGTAGTTCGCCAGCCCGACGAAGTTCTCGCCCGTCGGCCCCATGAAGCTCAGCTCGAACGTGCGGATCGTCGGCAGGAACAGGTACCAGGCGAGAATGGCGATGGCCGGACCGACGAACACGAACGGCTGAACGCGAGAGACAACCCCGCCGCCCATGCGCTCGACAACCCAGTTCGCCACCCAGTACAGCAGCGCGACGCCCCCGACACCCCAGATGATGGCAATGACAGCGACTACACCTTTCGGCGCGTTGGTGTCGCGCAGAAAGATGAAGCCTTCATACAGGACGAAAAACGCGATCAGCGGGATAGCAATCGAGATGAGAATACGGCTGATGTTGGTCCCCAGCCAGCCGAGGCCGCTCTGCGGCTTGTCGGAGCCTGGCGGCGGCGCGAGGGGCGTCGGGACTTTCTGCGGGGTTACCTCGACAAACTGGTCATCCATCCTGCCCTCCTCTGTTGGCGAGAGACAGATTCGTGATGTGCTCTACCCGTAGCCGTCCCGTAGAGACGCGCCATGGCGCGTCTCTACGGAGAACACAAAGCCTACCGCAGCGATATGGCTTACCGCGGCCAGGAGGCGTCAATCTCCTTAAGCACCGTGTCGAGCGGCGCCGCCCCGGACAACCAGTCGGTCATGCCCTTCCAGAACGAACCAGCGCCGACCTTACCCGGCATCAGGTCCGAACCGTCGAAGCGGACGACCGTCGAGCCTTGATAGATACCGGCGATCTTCTTCTCGACCGGGTCGCCGTACCAGTCCAGACACACGTCCTTCTGCGGACCGAGGGCGCCACCGGCGGCCAGCCAGCCCTTGACGCCGTCGCCCGTGGAGAACCACTGCATCACGGCCTTAGTCGCCGGCTTGTCGTTCGTCGCCGCCATCAGGTCGCCAGCCACCAGGAACGGCTTGCCCTGGGCCGAGTCAATCGGCGGCAGGTAGAAGAAGTCGTAGTCCGTCAGCGCCTTGGCCGTCTTGGGGAAGAAGGCCATGATGAAGTTGCCCTGCTTGTGCAGCCAGCACTTCGGCGGGGTCTGGAACATGCCCGCCGGCGCGTCGCCGAAGTTCGTCGTGACGATCTTGGCCTTGCCACCCTGGACGTACTTGTCGTTCAGCCAGATCTTCGACATGTAATCGAGGGCCTTGCGCACCTCGGGCGAATCAAACTTCAGATCGCCCGTGACCCACTTGTCGTAGTTCTGCGGCGAGGTCGTGCGCAGCATGATGCCCTCGATCCAGTCGGTGGCCGGCCAGCCGGTGGCCGCGCCCGACTCGATGCCGATGCACCACGGCGTGTCGCCGTCCTTCGCGATCTGGTCGGTCAGCGCCATCATCTCGTCCCAGGTGGTCGGAACCTTGTAGCCGGCCTTGTCGAAGGCGGCCTTCGGATACCACACCAGGTCCTTACCGTTGAAGCGCTGCCAGACGCCACCCGTCACCGGCTTGCCGTCGGCGCCGGGCATCTGGGCCATGTCAATCCACGACTGCAGGTAGTTCTCCTTCAGCCAGGCATCGGGGATGCCGAGCTTGCTCGTCGGGACGAGCTTGCCCTGCTTCATGAACGTCGCGGCCAGACCCGGCTGCGGGAAGTCAATGATATCCGGGGCGTCGGCGGCGGCGATGCGCGCCGCGATGGTCGCCTCGAACTCCTTCGAGCCGGCGTACTGGATATCAATGCCGGTCGCGTCCTCGAACTTCTTGATCGAGTTGTTGAAGCGGGCCTCGTCCTCGCCCGTGAACGGGCCGGTCATCGTGACCTTCTGGCCCTTGAACTTGCCGGCGTAGGCGTCGGCCAGCTCCATCAGGCCCTTGGACTTGGCGCCATCGGCACTCGCGCCAATGGACTCCTTGCACGAGCCGCCGGCCGCGCCGGCCGCTGCCGCCAGGGTCGGGGCGCTTGTGGCCGCCGCTTTCGCCGCCGCCGCAACCGTCGGGGCGACCGTCGCCACGGCCGCCTTCGGGGCCTCGGTCGGGGCCGCCGCCTTCGGCGCCGCCGTCGGCTCGGCGGCCTTCGGCTGCGCCGCCGCGGCTGGCGCGGTGGTCGGCGCTGCGGCCGGGGCGGCCGCGCCACCGCACGCGCTGACGATGACCGCCATGATGGCGACCGTCAGCAACACAAACAACATACGACGTGACATCAGGTTCCTCCTTAGTGATAGACCGTCAGAACTGACGGTGGATCCACGTTGTCTCTATAATATGCAGATGCGCAAACTTGGCAACACGACCCTTTTTTACGCCATCCACACCTCCTCACTCACAAGTGGCGATGTGGCGATGTGACGATTGAACCCTTTCCCGTCACTCCGTCACTCCGTCACCTCGCCACCCGCCTCTTCGTCACCCCGCCTCTTCATCACGCGGTCTCCCGCACCACCAGCGTCAGCGGCAGGCGCACGTGCTGCACCGGCCGCGACGGATCCGCCAGGCGGCTCAGCACCAACTCGACCGCGATGCGCCCCGACTCTTGCAGCGGCTGCCGCACCGTCGTCAAGCCGATGTATTCTGACACTTCGATGTCGTCGAACCCAATCACCGCCAGGTCGTCCGGGACCTTGAGGCCCCGGTCCCGCGCCGCCTTCAGCACGCCCATCGCCTGGGTATCGCTGACGGCGAAGATAGCGTCCGGCGGCCGGGGCAGGTCCAGCAGCGCCAGGGTCGCCTGGCGCGCCGTCTCCAGCCCGTGGGGCGCTAAGCCAAGATACTCGTCGGGCAGCCGGCAGCCGGCCTCGGCCAGCGCGCGGCGATAGCCCGCCAGCCGCGTGTCGCTGGGGTGGATGGCGTAGTCGGGCAGATCGCTGTCGCCGACGAAGGCGCAGCGCCGCCGGCCCGTCGCCAGAAAGTGCGCCGCCGCCAGGCGGCCACCCTCGACATCGTCTATCTCGATACTGTTGAACCCATTGTGGCTGAACTCGACCAGCGTGGCTTCAATGCGCGCATCCGCCAGGCGGTGGGCCATGCGGTCGTCGAACGGCAGCGCCATGATCACCAGGCCGTCCACGCGCCGCGTCACGACGATGCTCGCCAGGTTGGCGTCGCGCTGCGCCGCCGCATCCACGGCATAGACGACGAACTCGTAGCTCGCGCCGGCCAGCGCCGTGGCGACGCCGCGCAGCCGTTCCACAAACGAGGGATAGGTGAAGAAAGGCGCGAGGACCCCGATGCGCCCGCTCGTCTTGCGCGCCCGCGCCGTCGCCTCAGCGTTCGGCACGAAGCCGAGGGCGTCAATGGCGGCGATGACCCGCGCGCGCGTCGCCGGGTTGACTTTGTCCGGCGTGTTGAGCACACGCGAGACGGTGGCTATGCTCACATTGGCGTGTCGGGCGACGTCGTAGACAGTGGCCTCAGCCATCGCACTCCCACCTTGGGGCGAGCCGCGGCAACGCGGACAGGTCAAACTACGCTTCGGAGTTTTAGGGGGTTGAAAGTGCTTTCATAAAACCACTTTCAGTTGCATTGTACCGCAAGAAACGTGCGTTGTCAAGGGGTTTACGGTGGGAAATCCGGGACCGGCTGGAATCTGGCGTTATGTCCCCACCTTCAGCACCGCCCGATTTCCATACTGCCGCGCGTAGTACTCCTGGAACTCGCCCGACTTGATGGGCCGCCACCACCACTCGTTGTCCCGATACCAGTCCACCGTCAGCGCGACGGCCTCCTCGCACGTGTGGCGCGGCTGCCAGCCGAGCGCCCGCACCTTGTCCACGTTCAGGCTGTAGCGGCGGTCGTGGCCGGCGCGGTCCTCGACGAAGTGGATGAGCGAGCGCGGCTTGCCGAGGCGCTCCAGCACGATGTCCACCATATCCAGGTTCGGAATCTCTTGCCCCGTGCCGATGTTGTACACCTCGCCGATGCGCCCGCGCCGCACCACGATATCCACCGCCTCGCAGTGGTCCACCACCCACTGATAGTCGCGCATCTGCTGGCCGTCGCCGTACACCGGCAGCGGGATATCGTCCAGGGCGTTGGTCACGAACAGCGGCACGGCCTTCTCCGGGTACTGGTACGGGCCGACGTTGTTCGCCCCCCGCGTGATGGTCACCGGCAGGCCATACGTCACGTGGTACGCCAGGGTCAGCAGGTCGGCGCTGGCCTTGCTCGCCGCGTAGGGCGAGCGCGGGGCCAGCGGGTCCGTCTCGACCGACGCCCCATCGCGCACATACCCGTACACCTCGTCGGTGCTAATCTGATGGAAGCGCAGGTTGCCCAACGCCCGCGCCGCTTCGAGCAGGGCGTATGTTCCCAGGCAGCTCGTGCGGATGAACGCATCGGGGTCCAGGATGGAGCGATCCACGTGCGTCTCGGCGGCGAAGTTGACGATGGTGTCTATGGCGTGGGCGCGGGCCGTCGCCTCGACCAGCGCCCGGTCGGCGATGTCGCCGCGCACAAAGGCATAGCGCCCCCCGAATCGCTCAGCCACGTCCTGGAGGTTCTCCAGCCGGCCGGCGTAGGTGAGCTTGTCGTACACGACGACGGACAGGTCGTCGTAAGTCTCCAGCATATAGCGCGTGAAGTTGGAGCCGATGAACCCGGCCCCGCCGGTGATTAACAGCCGTTTCATGTTAATTCTCCCCGTAGTAACGACCTCGGTCGTTTCTTCGACGTGATCAATCATCCCACCCACACCCAAAGTTACCTGGTTGATGCGTACGCCAGTTTTCGCGCAACCACTCGCGGCCCTGCATTTCGAGGTAGTCGTGCAGACTCGACCAGGGCCACTCATACGGATCCTGAACATAACCATGCTTGACAGGGTTGATATGGACGTAATTCAACGCTCGATAGAAATTGTCCTCATCCCGTATGATCTGATCATAAAAGTGATACCAGACGCGCCGCCGTCCGGTTAGGCCGTCATCTCGATTCCAGTCGTGAGCGGTTCTGCCATGTAGGAGCTTGAGCGCACCCGATATCAGATTAAGGGAGTCGACATGCAGAAGAATGTGGTAGTGATTGGGTAGAATCACCCAACCGGCGACCTCAGCCTCGATTTCCGCAGCAGCCGACAGCAAGTGACGTGCAAACTCAGTTCGCCTTAATGCCGTGGACATGATCGCTGCGTGCTCGAAGTTGGCCGCCGTGATGAGGTACCACGCTTCGTGGCGATACGGATGCGGCGGCGCATGCAGCGGAAATCCTTGCTCTCGGCGTGCGCGCAAAATCTCGTCACGTTCCTCAGCAGACAGCTTGGGATACTCGTCTGGAGGCAACCCTTCGCTCCTCCCTCATCGAGGCGAAGAAACGACTGGAAGTCGTTACTACAGCGCCGCTTCCCGGTAGTAACGACCTCGGTCGTTTCTTCTCCCCGGAACGACTGGAAGTCGTTGCTACATTACCGTAGGCTCGCTAGTAGTGTGTCACACGAACAATGACAGAAATGTAGTAACGACTTTAGTCGTTTCCCAGGCCGCAGAACGACTGAAGTCGTCACTACAAAACTCGCAACTTACGTGTGACAGGCCGCTAGAGCACGCCCACCGACGAGTAGTCGCCCAGGGTCAGCTTGTACGCCTTCGGCTTGATGGGCGAGCGGGCGATGGTCACGTTGCGCCCGACGAGGGAGTCTTCCAGCCGCGCCGGCAGGTCCTTGATGGCGCACCCCTCCAGGATAATGGAGTGCTCGATCTCGGAGTTCTCGACGAGGCAGTGGTGGTACACCGCCGTGAACGGCCCGATGTACGAGTTGACGATGCGCGTCTCCTCGCCGATGATCGCCGGGCCGCGAATGACGGAGTTGATGATCTCTGCGCCCTTCTCGACCGTCACCTTGCCGACGATCTGCGAGTCGCGGTCCACGTAGCCCCCGATGCTCGGCTCGATCTCCTCCAGCACCAGGCGATTCGCCGCGAGCATGTCGCTGGCCTTCCCGGTGTCAATCCACCAGCCGGTATGAATGTAGGGGTGGACGCGGTAATCATGCTGGACGAGCCACTGAATGGCGTCGGTAATCTCCAGCTCGCCGCGCCACGATGGCGTGATGGCGTTGACCGCCTCGAAGATGTGGCCGTCGAACATGTAGATGCCCACCAGCGCCAGGTCGCTCGGCGGCACCCGCGGCTTCTCGACGAGCCGCACGATCTGGCCGTCCTCCACGACCGCCACGCCGTAGTGCTCCGGCTCCGCCACCCGCGTCAGCACGATCTGCGCGTTCCAGTCGCTCGACGCGAACTCGCCGATGAGCCGGTTGATCCCGCCCTGGATGACGTTGTCGCCGAGGAACATGACGAAGCGGTCGTCGCCAATGTACGGCTGGCTAATCTTCACCGCGTGGGCCAGGCCGAGGGGCGCATCCTGCGGGATGTACTCGATGTGGACGCCGAAGCGTTTGCCGCCGCCGACCGCCGCCATGATCTCCTGCGCCGTGTCGCCCACGACCACGCCGACCTCGGTGATGCCCGCGTCGCGCACCGTCTCGATGACGCGGAACAGCACCGGCTTGTTCGCCACCGGCACGAGCTGCTTGGCGCTGGTGAATGTGAAGGGCCGCAGCCGCGTCCCCTTTCCCCCACTCAAAATGAGAGCTTTCATACCTTATGTTCCGTGTATTCCGTGGTTAACCTCTTCGGGTGACATTGGGTCTTACCTGCTTCTTCGTTGCGTCCTACCCTGAAAATAGCCTTCAATTGTCATGCTGAGCAAAGCGAAGCATCTGGGCCGCCGCAGTCCAGACCCCTCACTGCGTTCGGGGTGACAGCTATTTTCATGCGCGATGGTGGACGCAAATTCATGTTTAACCCTGTGGCGCCTCTCAGACCTACCCGAACGGCCAGCGGCGGCTGTGCAGCGCGGGCGGGGCAATGATGTTCGACGGCTCCGCGTCGGCCAGGATCGCCGCCGGGTTGGCCTCGACCAGCGTTCGCGCCCCCGCCTCGCCCACAATCTTCGCCGCCGCCGCCATCGCTGGCGGCAGATTGGACGGCTGGCCCGGCCGGTGGCTGTCGCTGGCGATCAGGTGAACGAGGCCGTGACGCAGCAGCGCCTCCGCCGCCTTCTGAAACTCGCGCCCGCCGCGCCCCGTCAGCGAGTACGCCGTGAGCTGCATCAGTACCCCGCGCTCCACCAGGGGCGCGACGCGCCCCGGCTGAAGCTGCACGGCGCGGTAGCGCTCCGGGTGCGCCAGGATCGGCGTGATCCCCCGCACCTGTAGCTCGAACAGGGTCTGCTCGGTATACTGCGGCCAGATCTCGAACGGCAGCTCGACCAGCATGTAGCGTGTGCCGGCCAGGGTGAAGGCATACTCCCGCTCGATGAGCGGCGCCATGTCCGGCTCCAGGAACACCTCGATGCCCAGCGCCAGCCGCAGCGGGATGCCCGCCGCGTCCAGGGCGCTTTGCAGCCGGTCCACGGCGACGGCCAGGGAGGATCTCGGGATGTGCGGCTCGCTGTGGGGGGTGCAGGCGACGGTCGTCACGCCGGCGGCGACCCACTCCCGCGCCATCGTCACCGACTCGTCGGGGGTGCGCGCGCCGTCGTCGAGGCCGGGCAGGATGTGCGAGTGAAGGTCAATCATGGGGTAGGCTTCTTACCCGCCGTCGCCCTCGCTACCATAGTAGGACATGCTGCGGTCGAGCTGCGCGTTGGTGAGCACCGCGCCGATGAGCCGGGCGTTGACGCGCTCCAGCACCGTCTTGGCGCGCTGCACCTGCTCCCGCCGCGTCTTCTCCGCCTGGACGACGAGGATCACCCCGTCAACGCGCGTGGCAAGCACGGCGGCGTCGGACACGGCGATGAGCGGCGGCGCGTCGAACAGCACGATGTCGCTATCCGCCCGCAGCCGCTCCAACACATCGTCCACGCGGCGCGCGGCCAGCAGCTCGGCCGGGTTCGGCGGCAGCGGACCGCTGGTCAGGATGCGCAGGTTGGCCGTCGGCCCCGCCTGGAGCGGCGGCGCCGCCAGGGCCGCGTCGTCCAGCATCATCGTCGTCAGGCCGGCGGTGTTGGGCAGGCCGAACAGGCGGTGCAGCGATGGGCGGCGTAGGTCGGCGTCCACGCAGACAGTGCGGCGGCCGGCCTGGGCCAGCGTCACGGCAAGGTTGGCGAGCGTCGTGGACTTGCCCTCATCCGGCGCGGACGAGGTGATGACGACGCTGTGGATGGCCTGGTCGAGGCTGGAGAAGTCGAGGCTGGTGCGCAGCGTGCGATAGGCCTCGGCGGCCGCGCTGCGCGGGTGGGTCAGGGTAATGAGGTCCGATGTTGAGCGCGGGTCGGCCACGCCATCTCCTTCTTACTTCGCGGGCGTCGCGCGGGCGCCGCTCTCGCGTCCCTGGCCGGCCGCCTGTCGGCGCGGCGAAGCGCCCTCGGCCGGCGGGATCATGCCGAGAACCGGCGCGCCGATGTAGCGCTCGATGTCGCTCGCGGTGCGGATCGTTCCCGCCGAGGCGTACTCCAGGGCGAACACGACGAGCAGGCCGAGCAGCGCCCCGACGGCGAGGCCGGCCAGCGTATTTGTGCGCGTCTGCGGCTTGAAGCGGTCGCCGTCGCGGGCGTTGCGCAGGATGCGCACCTCGACGCGGTCCCGCTGGTCCATCTGTTGGTTGGCGATGTCGCGCTGCTCGACGAACGCCTGGGCGTAGGTCTGGGCGATGTTCTTGGCGATGATGGGGTCGCCGTCCTCGGCGCGGATGCGGATGGTGACGTTCAGCTCGTCCGGGTCCACCTGGATGCGGCCCTTGATGGTATCGGGCGGCAGGTCGAGCTTGAGCCGGTCCGCCACCTGGGCGGCGAGGGCGTCGTCCTGGCGAATGGTCTCGGCGAAGTTGTTGACCACGCCTTTCGCGCCCAGGTTCGAGCCGTAGTCCGCCGTCCGCGTCGAGAGGACGCTCAGGAGCACCTCGGAGCGGTACGCCGGCGTC
This sequence comes from Anaerolineae bacterium, assembly GCA_046328535.1. GTDB lineage: Bacteria > Chloroflexota > Anaerolineae > Epilineales > JAHCIE01 > JBDHWG01. Next base: position 52,722 of record JAXLWJ010000031.1, on the reverse strand, counting down.
ACCAGGAAACGGCTGAACACGAAGGCGCTGATCGCCGCAATGACGGCGACCGCGAGGATGATCCAGCCGCGGCGGCGCAGCATCTGCCCATAATCCCTGAGTTCCATACGCAATGTCCCCGGAAGTTAGCTCCAAAGGATGGAGCGCGAATCGGTGCAATTCTAGCACACAACGGCCACGGGGGGAAGTTTGGCGGTTTCTGGCAGTTGCCGCTCTGGTTCTGGCGGCTCGTTCGGGGTGTAATGGAGGTGTAGAGCGGCAATCCATCCTCAGACATCATGGAGGTGTTATCATGGAAGCTCTGTATTACACCGATTGGAAGTGGGCCGCGATGCGCGGCATCCTCCGCACCGTCGGCCGGACGAGCGACGGTATCGCCCTCGGCCTCGAGCGCGGCTTCGACTCCGGCGAGTCAATGGCCTACATCTACGACAACCACGCCCACGGGCGCTACGGCATCGGCACGCTCGCCGACTGGGTCTACTTGCAGCAAGTCGGGTGTCGCGGGTTGCGCGGCCGCAAGCGTCTCTTGAAGGCTGCCCTGCGCGACGCCATCGCGGCCAACCGCGACGCCGGCCGACCGACCCACGTCCTCGACGTGGCCGCCGGCGCCGCCGACTACCTGCTAGAGACGTTGGCCGAGGATGGCGGCGCCGACCTCAGCGCCGAGTGCCGCGACACGGATGCGGCGGCGCTGCGGCGGGGCGAGCGGCGCGCGGCCGAGCTGGGCCTCACAACCGTGCGCTTCGTCCAGGCCGACGCCTTCGACCAGGCCGCCTTCCAGGGCCTCACACCCGCCCCAAACGTCGCCATCGCCTCCGGCTTCTACGAGATTCTGCTGTTCGACGAGGCGGTGCAATCGTCCCTCGCCCTGATTGCGAAGGCCCTGGCCCCCGGCGGCACGCTCATCTTCACTACCCAGGTACGCCACCCGCAACTGGAGATGATCGCCCACGTCCTGACGGATCGCTACGGCCAGCCGTGGGTCATGAAGCTGCGCTCAACGACGCTTGTCGAGGCGTGGGCCAAATGGGCCGGCTTCACCAACTGCCGCACCGTCGCCGAGCCGCTCGGCCTGTTCACCGTCACCACCGCGCGGTTGGCGCGGTGAACGCTCGTAACGGTGGTGGCGTTGGCGCGCCACCACCGGCAAGTGAGCGTCCCGTCCCTTACCGTGTGTTCCGTGGTCATTCTCTTAGGAGGCACATTATGGGCATCTACATTGCTAAGCCGCGATTTCAGGCGGCGCTTCGTGGCGTCGAAGACCTGCTCGTCGCCCGACATGTCAAGGCCGACTGGCTCACCGCCGCCGCCGTCGGGGCCGCCGCCCTCGCCGCTATCATCCATCTCACCGGCTGGGCGGGGCAAGCCCTCGCGCTGTGGCTCATCCCGCCCCTCGCCCTCATCCGTCTGGGTCTCAACGCCCTGGATGGGCAGGTCGCGCGGCGCACGGGGACGGCGCGGCCCTGGGGCGCGGTACTCAACGAGATGGGCGACCGCGCCGCTGACGTCTTGTTCCTCGCCCCCATCGCTCTGGTCGGCGGTGTCCCCGCCGCCATCGGGCTGACCGCCCTGTGCGCCATGCTCCTCAGCAGCCTGTGCGGTGTCCTGGCGGCGAGCCTGGGTCTGGGGCGGCTGACCCTGGGCGTGTTTGCCAAGGCTGACCGGATGCTGGCCCTCGCCGCCCTCTACCCCCTGGCGCTCATCGCCGGCGCGTCCTGGCCGCTGCTCGTCCTGTTCTGGGCGATCCTCGTCGGCGCCCTCGTCACCCTCGCCCAGCGCCTCGCTTGGCTGCGCCGGGCCACTTGATACCAGTTGGCGGTAGTGACCGTGCATAGCCGGGAGGCGAAGGATGTCATGCTGAGCCGAAGGCGAAGCATCTGGGCCGCCTCTGCACCGCAGTCCAGACCCCTCGCTGCGCTCGGGGTGACAGCCTAGACGTTTCTTGTGTCGGCGCATGCCGCCACAGCCATAGGGGTCTCGCAATGACGAAATGGAGGTGTATGATGACAGCTGACGTCACCCTGGTCTACGTCGTCGAGGCGTTGGCCGTGATGTTCGTGGCCGGCCTGGCGGGCCTCGTCGCCATGGTCCACGGCAACCTGCGCGCCCTCGTCGCCCACGTCTGGTTCAAACGCTGGTGTACCTGGATCGCCATCGCCGCCGTCATCCTCGGCGCGCTGTGGCTCGGCCGGCCGGCCGCCATCGTCATGATCGCCGCCGTCGCCTGGCAGAGCGCGCGGGAGGCCGCAACGCTGCTGGGCCTGCCGTCGGCGTATCGCCGAACGCTCGTCGCCGCCGCCCCCGCGACCGTGGTGTTGGGCGGTGTCGCCCCGGACCTGCTGCCGTGGCTGCCCGCCGCGTTCACCCTCCTCGCCGTCCTGCTCCCGCTGGCGCGAGACAGGGTCGACTCGCCGAGCGCCGCCGGCCGCGCCGTCCTCGGCTACGTGTGGACCGGTTGGCTGCCCGCCTTCATCGTGCGCCTCGGCGCTGCCCCCGGCGGCATCGCGTGGCTCATGACCCTCGGCCTCGCCGTCGCCCTTGCCGACGTGTTTGCCTGCCTCGTCGGCGGCAAGCTCGGCGGGCCGAAGCTCGCCCCGGCCATCAGCCCCGGCAAGACGTGGAGCGGGCTGGCCGGGGCGGTCGGCGGCGCGTATGTGGCCTTCGCCGCCTTCGCCTTCCTCCACCCGGCCGTGTCGCCCCTCGTCTACTGGGGCCTGCCGCCGGTGGTCGCCGTCGCCGGGACCGTCGGCGACCTGCTAGAGTCGTGGGTCAAGCGGGCGGCGGGTGTGAAGGACGCGGGGACGTGGCTGCCGGGCTTCGGCGGCCTACTCGACCGCATTGACAGCACCCTGGTCGCCCTGCCGGTCGCCTGCCTCCTGCTGCGCCTGGTGGGGTAGCGGGACGGGCTAGGGTGAGGGGAAAAGGACCGGCTGCGGCGACCACGCCAGGTCCGGGTCCAGGGGGAAGATTGGGCGCTCAATGCGCTGGTATGGCAGGCGGACGAGGTCCTGGTCCACCGCGCCGGGACTGAGCGCCAGGAAATTCAGCGGCGCGTGGCGCTTGAGGTCCGGCTCCAGGTAGCCGATCTTGACCACGACGATCTTGTGCGCCAGCGGCTCGACGCCGACGCGCGCCATGTCGCGGACGAAGTGGTAGGGGCGGCGGCGGCGGCTGACGATGACCTTCACCCCGCCGATCTCCAGCAGCGCCTCAGTGTTTTCACTCTCGACGATGTTCAGCACCCGGGCGCGGACCGGCAGCGGCGCGCTCGTGCGCCCGTCCAGCTTGCCGCCCAGCGCCACCTCGATCTCCGCGCCGACGCCCGCCGCCTGGCACGCCGCCACCGCCGGCGCGTCGGCCAGCCCGGCGACGAGCGCCGAGTCCACGCCCCGCTCCACGAGAGCCTTCAGGAACAGCGGCACGTCCCCCGCCCCGCCGGCCGTCGGGTTATCGCCGGAGTCGCTGATGAACACGCTCGGCTGCGGCGCGGCGAGCGCCCAGGTGATGCAGTCGTCAATGCTCCCGGCGCGCACGCCGAAATCGAACCCACGCCGGGCCTCCCAGTAGACGCGGGCCAGCCGCGCGGCCTCACCCAGAAGCGTGTCTCGATCCGTGCCGCTGACGATCACCGTCGCGGCGGCGCGCGGCTCGTCGGCCCAGGCATAGCCGACCAGGATCGAGGCGTCTATGACGCCGCGCGCGCGGTCCGTCTGTGGCAGCGCCGCGTACACGCGCCGCCCCGGCTCCCACTCCGTGCTCGTCTTCTCACCGGGCAGCGCCACCGGCACGCGGACCCAGGCGCGCAGGGGCCGGATGCCCCGGTCGAGGCAGTCCACCAGGATCGAGAACGCCTTGCGGCGCGTCTCCTCCGTGTCCACGTGGGGCGCGGTGCGGTAGGCGCTCAGCATGTCCAGGTTTTCGGCGACGCGGCGGCTGATGTTGCCGTGGAGGTCGAAGCTGGCCGAGATGAGCACCGCCGGGCCGACGACCTCGCGGACGCTGGCGATCCAGTCGCCCTCGGCGTCGTCCATGCCCTGGACGTTCATCGCGCCGTGAAGGTCCAGGTAGACGCCGTCCAGGGGGGCGGCGGCGCGCAGCCGGTCCAGGAACTCGGCCTTGAGCGCGGCATAGGCGTCCTGGGCGACCGAGCCGCCCGGCAGCGCCCGCGCCTTGAGCAGCGGCACGGCCTCGACGTTCATCTCCGCCAGGAAGGGATAGCGATCCAGGAAGGCGTCGCCCCGGTCCACGGCGAAATCCTCCAGTCGCGTCGGCAGTGGGGAAAAGGTGCAGCTTTCCGTAGCAATTCCACCAATTGCAATTCGCATGAGTATCCCTTTCTAGAACACCTGGCGCAGCAGGGGAACTTTCTTCAGCACAAACGCGCTGAATGCCCACGACAGCCCAACGGCCAGGCCGATCACGAGCGGCGCTTTCACGACCAGCGGCAGCGCAATGCCGACGAACAGGTATGCCAGCGGGTAGAGGATGAGCGGGTGGACGTAGTACATGCCGTAGGAGTTGGCCGCCAGGCTCCGCCACACCGGTCCCTGGCCGTTGACCTTCGCCTGGAAGACGGCCAGCCCGGCGAACAGCGCGGCCATGCAGAACACGCCGAACAGGATGGCCGTCAGCGCCTGCACCGTCAGGGGCGCTTGCGGTGAGGTCGGCGCGATCAGGCGCATGCTCAGGTAAGCCAGGCCGCTGATGACACACGCCCACACCCAGGGCCAGACGCGGGGCCGGTAGCCGGCGGCGGTGAACCAGCCCCGCCACAGCGCGTACAGGCCGAGGATGAAATAGCCGATGTAGAACGAGACGCGCAGCGGCTGGAAAAAGAACACGAGCCAGTGGGACCACGTGTCCGGCGGGTAGACCAGGCCCAGCAGCAGGAAGCCCGCCGCCGTCAGCACGGGGAAGGCGGCGAACAGCCAGCGCGGCGGCGTCGAGACGTGGGGGACGGCGTTCCGCAGGCGGCCGCTCGCCGCGTAGACCGCGACCAGCACGAGGAACATGGCGAACAGGACGCCCAGATACCAGTATACCGATTGCTGATACAGCTTCGTCCAGAAGTCGGTCGCCCAGAACTCCAGGTAGCCCATGGGTACCTGGCGGGAGACGTACGTCATGTAGGCGGTCAACGGCGCCAGGAAGATCGCGCCGAAGGCCCACGGCAGGCCGACGCGCACCGTCTTCTCCTTCACGAAGCCCCGCGCGCCGCGCTTGTCGAGGGACGGCAGCGCGAAGTACCCCGCGATGAAGAACATGATCGGCATGATTGGCACGTCAATGAGCAGCACCAGCATGGTGAACAGGAGGCTGGTCTGTGTATCAACCACGTACCACCACTCGGGCGCGAAGGCCATGTACGTCATCGAGCCGTGGAGAACGATGACCAGCACGACGACCAGGGCGCGCAGGTTATCCAGGAAGAATATTCGATTGGACTGTGACATGATGAACCTCGATGAACCTCGTTACAGGCTCGGCAGGAAGCGGGGCGCCTGACGCGGACCGCGCGCGCCCTCGAAGGCGTAGGCGAGCCGGATCAGCGTTGGTTCGCTCCACGCCGTCCCCATGAAGGTGATGTTGACCGGCAGCCCGAAGACGTAGCCGGCCGGCAGCGTGACCAGCGGGTAGCCGGCGCGGGCGGCGGGCGACGAGCTGCCGCCCATGAAGCGGTTGCCGTTGACCCAGTCGGTCGGCCAGGCGGGCGCGCCCGTCGGCGCGACGATGGCGTCCAGGTCGTGGGCGCGCAGCGCCGCGTCTATGCCGTCGGCCCCACCGAGGCGGCGGCTCTTTTCGAGTGCGGCCAGGTAGTCCGCGTCGGTCAGCGGCCCTTTCGCCTGCGCCTGGAGGAAGATTTCCTGGCCGAAGTACGCCATCTCCTCGGCCCCGTGGGCCTCGTTGAAGGCGATGGCGTCGGCCAGCGTGCGGATCGGGACCCCGCTCCGCGTCGCCAGGTAGGCGTTCAGGTCGGCCTTGAACTCATAGAGCAGCACCTCCAGCTCGGACTTGTCCTCGCCCATCTCCTCGGCCGTGGGCAGGTCCGCCGGGTCCACGATGACCGCGCCCGCCGCCCGCATCACGGCCAGCGCCTCGTCCAGCACCCGGTCCGCGTGCGGGCTGTAGCCGGCGTAACGTTTGCGGGCGACGCCGATGCGCGCCCCGCGCAGCCCATCGGCGTCGAGGAACCGGGTGTAGTCGGTGTGGAAGTGGCCGGCGCTCGCCGCCGTGGCCCCATCCCGCTCGTCCACGCCGACCAGCGCGCCCAGCACCGCCGCCGCGTCGGCCACGGTGCGCCCATGCGGGCCGACCGTGTCCTGGCTGTGGGAGATGGGGACGACGCCGGCGCGGCTGGTCAGGCCGACGGTGGGCTTGATGCCGGCGACGCCGCTGGCGTGGGAGGGACAGACGATGGAGCCGTCGGTCTCCGTGCCAAGCGCCGCCGCGCACAGGTTGGCGGAGACGGCGGCGGCGGAGCCGGAGCTGGAGCCGCACGGGTTGCGGTCGAGGATGTAGGGGTTGCGCGTCTGCCCGCCGCGCCCGCTCCACCCGCTGCTGGAGCGGGTCGAGCGGAAGTTGGCCCACTCGCTCAGGTTGGCCTTGCCGAGGATGACCGCGCCTGCTGCGCGCAGCCGGGCGACGACCGTCGCGTCCTGGGCCGGCGGCTGGCCGACGAGGGCCAGGGAGCCGGCGGTCGTCTGCATGCGGTCCGCCGTATCAATGTTGTCCTTGAGGATGATCGGGATGCCGTACAGCGGCCCAACGTCGCCGGGGGACGGGCGGCGCCGGTCCAGCTCGGCGGCGATGGCGCGGGCGTCCGGGTTGACCTCGATAATCGCGTTGAGGCGCGGGCCGGCGCGGTCCACGGCCTCGATGCGCGCGAGATAGTGGTCCACGATCTGCGCCGACGTCAGCTCGCCGCGCGACATGGCGGCTTGCAGGCGGGCGATACTCCATTCTTCAAGGGGGAAATCGGCCATAGGGCTACGCTCCATAGAGAGTGGTAGGCCCAGTATAGCGGGGCAGGCAGGCGGGGTCAAGAGTCTTTGACATTCTCCCGTCGGATGAAGATACTTGCTACGCTTCGGCTAACCCGACGCGGAGAACAGCAGGCTTATGACCCCCTTTGGCGCATACGAGTTCAACGTTCCGCTATTTCTCGAGCTGATCGCCACGTTCGCCTGGGCGTTGAGCGGCGCGATTGTCGGCGTCCGCCAGGGCTTCGACGAGGTCGGCGTTTTCGTGATCGCCCTGGTCTCGGCCTTCGGCGGCGGCATCATTCGGGACGGGCTGTTCCTCAACCGCCCGCCCGTCGTCGCCACCGAACCGATGTACCTGGCGATCGTATCTATCGCGGTGTTGGTGATCCTGCTGCTAGGCCGTTTCGTGTTGCGCGTTAAGTACCTGGACAAGGTCATCAGCTACATTGACGCCATCGGCACGCCGGCGTTCTGCATCGTCGGCCTTCAGCTTGGGCTGGTCGCCCCGCTCTCGCTGCCCGGCGTGCTTCTCATCGGCATCATTAGCGGCGTCGGCGGCGGCATCCTGCGCGACATGATGACGATGCGGGTGCCGGTCCTGCTGCAACCCGGCCAGTTCAGCACCTTCTATGTGTTCCTGGCGTGTCTACTGTACCTGGGCCTCGCCCGGGTGTATGGCATGGACGCCAACTGGGCGGCATGGATCACGATCACGGCCTTCTTCATCGCTCGTATGGTCACGATCCGGTACAACTGGAAGAGCGTCGCCGTCGCCACCTACGTCACGGGCGACCAAGACAAGCGCCAGGACTAACTCCCCTCATTCCAGCCTCACGCCTATTGACAGATGGCCCACATCTTGCTATAATTAAGAATGATTATTAGCTACTTTTGATTATTGAGATCGTGTTTATTCGAGACGAGAGCAGGGCAGTGTTCGATGGATGTGACTTCGGTGGTGGAGCGCATGCGCGCCCAGGGGTACAAGCTGACGCCGCAGCGCCTGGCGATTGTCGAGACGCTGGCGCTTAGCCGCGCCCACCCGACCGCCTACGAGCTGTACGAGCAGGTGCGCCCGCGCTACCCCATGATGGGCCTCGCCACGGTGTACAAGACGCTAGAGATGCTGCGCGACATGGGCGAGGTCGTCGAGACGGGCTTCGGCAGCGGCGGCGCTCGGTTCGAGGCCAATCTCCAGCCCCACATCAACCTGGTGTGCCAGATATGCGGCCAGGTGATGGACATTCACCCGGTGATGGACGATCCGGACGGACCGGACGAGACAACCGGCCTGAGCATTCCCTGGGTCGAGGACGCCGCCGCCGAGACCGGGTTCGAGCTGCGCGGCGGCCACATCGAGTTTTTCGGCGTCTGCGCCGCCTGCCGCGCGAAGATGTCGAGTTCATAGCGGCTGAGGAGCATCATCGTGAAAACGCAAGAAATCGCTATCCCGGTCACGATGCCGGAGCAAGAGCCGCACTACTGCGCCGACGCCCTCATCGAGGCCCTGACCACCAACGACGGCATCCTCGGCGCCCAACTCGACGCCAGCCGCTCGGTGCTGACCCTGAAGTACGACCCTGAGCGCGCCTCGCTGGTGACCGTCGAGGGCGTCGCCGATGACCTCGGCATCACCCTGGGCCGCCAGTTCCAGGCGTGCGCCATGGGCGTCACCGGGCTGACGTGTGACCAGTGCGCCCTGCGCCTGGAGCACGGCCTGACGGCTGTGCCAGGCATCGTCCACGCCTCGGCCAACCCCGCCGCCGGCGTCCTCGGCGTGCAATACGACGTGGCCGACGTCACCCCCGCCGAGATCGAGCGCAAGGTCTCCGACATGGGCTACCACGTGCGCACGAAAGACGAGGAGGAGGAGCCGGTCTGGGTCAAGCACCGCGACGCCTTCCTGACGGCGGTGGCTGGCGTCTGCCTGGTCGGCGGACTTCTCACCCAGTGGCTCGGCGGCCCCCACAACCTCGCCCTCGCCTTCTTCATCGGCTCCTACATCGCCGGTGGCTTCTACGCCGCGCAGAACGGCATCAAGGCGCTCTTCTCCCTGGCCCTCGACGTGGACTTCCTGATGGTGGCGGCGGCGCTCGGCGCGGCGGCCATTGACCATTGGGAGGAGGGCGCAGTCCTGCTGTTCCTCTTCTCCCTGGGCAACACCCTGGAGCACTACGCCCTTGGCCGCACGCGCAACGCCATCCGCGCCCTGATGGACCTCAGCCCGCAGCAGGCGACGCGCATTAGCCTGGTCAACGGCGCCCGCGAGGAGCGCGTCGTCCCGGTCGAGGCCCTCGCCGTCGGCGACATGGTACTCGTCCGCCCCGGCGAGAAGATCCCGGCCGACGGGACCATCGTCGTCGGGCAGTCGGCGGTGGACCAGGCCGCCATCACCGGCGAGTCCGTCCCGGTGGACAAGGACACCGGCGACACGGTATTCGCCGGGACCTTGAACGGCTCCGGCGCGCTCGAGGTGCGCGTCGCCAAGACAGCCCAGGACACCACCCTGGCGAAGATCGTGCAGATGGTGGAGGAAGCGCGCAGCGAGAAGTCGCCGACGCAGCGGTTCATCGAGACCTTCGAGGAGAAGTACGCCTGGGGTGTGGTCACGGTCACGGCGATCATGATCGTCGTTCCCTGGCTCGTGCTGGGCCAGGACTTCTCGACGGCCTTCTACCGCGCGATGACCCTGCTGGTCGTGGCGTCGCCGTGCGCCCTGGTCATCTCGACGCCGGCGTCGTTCCTGTCGGCCATCGCCAACGGCGCGCGCAACGGCATCCTGTTCAAGGGCGGCGCGCACCTGGAGAACGCGGCCGGCATCAAGGTCGTCGCCTTCGACAAGACCGGCACGCTGACCTACGGCCGGCCGAAGGTGACGGACATCGTCGCGTTCGACGGCGCGACCGAGGACGAGGTGTTGCGCCTGGCCGCCGCCGTCGAGGGCCTGTCCGAGCATCCCATCGCCACCGCCGTCGTCAATGCCGCCAGGGACCGGGGCCTGCCGGTCCCCGCCGCGAAGGACGGCAAGGCGCTCCACGGCCAGGGCATCCTCGGCACGGTGGACGACAGGGTCGTCTGGGTCGGCAAGCCGGGCCTGGCGGCGGAGCAGGGGGCCACCATCGGCGAAGGCGCGCTGGCGCAGCTCGCCACCCTGGAGAGCCAGGGCAAGACCGTGGTCGCCGTCGGCGCGGACCGGCCCCTCGGCCTCATCGCCGTCGCCGACACGATACGGCCCCAGGCCGTCGCCGCGATTGCGGCGCTCAAGGGGCTGGGCGTGCAGAAGGTCGTCATGCTCACCGGCGACAACCGCCGCGCCGCCGAAGCGATTGCCCGCCAGGCCGGCGTGGACGAGGTCCACGCCGAGCTGCTGCCCGCCGACAAGGTGCGCCTCGCCAAAGCGCTCCAGGCGCAGTATGGGGACGCCGCCGTCATCGGCGACGGCGTGAACGACGCGCCGGCCCTGGCCGCCGCCACCGTCGGCATCGCCATGGGCGCGGCGGGATCAGATGTGGCGCTGGAGACGGCCGACGTGGTGTTGATGGCCGACGACCTGATGAAGCTGCCCTACGCCATCGCCCTGGGGCGGCAGGCGACGCGGGTGGTCAAGCAGAACCTCGCCTTCGCCCTGAGCGTCATCGTCATCCTCATCCTGTCCACGTTCGTCGGCGTGATCGGGCTGCCGCTGGGCGTCATCGGCCACGAGGGCAGCACGGTCATCGTCGTCCTGAACGGCCTGCGCCTGCTGAACTACAAGCCCAAGCTCCACGCGCCGGCGAACGCCGCCGGCGCGCCGGCGCAACCCGTCGCCCGCCACGCCTAACCGAATTCGATGTAGTGACGACTGATGAACTTTCACCAATTATCGCCGCAATTCCTGGCTGTCACGCTGAACGGAGCGAAGCGTCCCCTAGTGCGAGGACATCGGACCTCGTCGGCTACCCAAGCCCGCCTGCCCGTAGAACGGGCAGGCTACGACGTGTAAGCCTGGGAGGCTCCCTCTCAGCCCCTTGGGCTTCCATCCAGTAGCGCGACGCTTCGAGCGTCGTGCGGGCCTCGCATTCGCTCAGCATGACAATCCGATTGCTGCGCTAAACAGTTAAGATTCTAAGTCGCTACTACACGTTTCCTGCGGGCGTTGCCACTGCGGCTGGACCAGGCTATACTTCGAGGGTGTGACGTGAACGAAGGAGGCATGATGGCGCTTGACCGAATTACCGTCAATCCCGCCCGCCTGAACGGGCAACCCTGCGTGCGCAATCTGCGTTTGACGGTCCGTCGCGTCGTCGAGATGCTTGCTATCTATCCAGAGAGAGATGTACTGTTTCAGGAATACCCAGAGCTGGAAGAAGAGGACATTCGCCAGGCCCTGCTTTACGCCGCCAGCACCCTCGACGATGAAATCATTGACCTCCCGCTGACGTATGAAGCTGCTTCTTGACCAGGGTCTACCACGTTCGGCGGTGAGGCTGCTCAACGAAGCGGGTATTGATACTGTCCATGTTGGCGATATAGGCTATGCAACGGCTGAGGATATCGTCATACTGGCAAAGGCGCGTGAAGAGACTCGCGTCGTGGTCACGCTGGACGCGGATTTCCACACCCTAATGGCTCTCGCAGGTCACACTACCCCCTCGGTCATCCGAGTCAGACTCCAGAGTTTGCGCGGTCCTGCTTTAGTCGCCTTACTTCTGTACGTCATCGAGCAGTGTGGAACCGACCTCGACGCGGGCGCGCTTGTCACCGTCCATCGCGGACGTATCCGAGTTCACCGTCTTCCACTACTCACGGCGTCATCTGAATATTCATAATCGTTACGTGTCGGAATCCACGCGCCCAGCGAACCATGGCCCACTGGGCGCGTCTTTGTCCCTCACCCCCGTCCCCTCTCCCAAAATGGGTTCAGGGGCGGAAAGGTCTGGCCCCTCTCCCACTGGGAGAGGCTGGGTGAGGGTCTTAAGAGGCTCGCCAGGTTTCAAGACCCTCACCCCAACCCTCTCCCACAGGGAGAGGGGGGCCAGAAATGGGACAAGATCGCCCCAAACTCGCGCCTGTCCACCCTTGAACCAAAATGGGAGAGGGGCGGGAGAAGTTTTCTGACCCCCCTTCCTCCCGTTCTGGGAGGAAGGGCCGGGGGATGGAGGGATGCCTCACGGCCCGCGCATCGTCAGCAACGGCAGGTAGATCATCGGCTGCGCCTGCGGCCGCAGCACGTTGCCGCCGACCGCCAGCCCATCCACGTACTGCGTCACGGTGAGCGTCGGCGGGTCAGCGCCGGCCGGCGTCGAGACGTCGAACACGATCTGCGTCTTCTCGTCGCCGGCGAACGGGATGCGGTCAATGGTCGCGCTCACCACCGCCGCCGCGTCGCCCACCAGCGACTCCTGCCCCATCACCCACATCGGCGACGTCGGCGTTGTGCCGAGCTGGATGGACGTCGTGCCGGGAATGACGGCCCCGCCAGTGACCGTCCCGCCGGCCCCCTGCCAGCGGTTGAACACCGTCGGGTCCGTGAAGGTCGCGCGGACGCCCGTGCCGGGCGCTACCGGCGGCGAGCTGATCGTGGCTGAGCCGTAGCCGCTCCCGTGGTTGGCGTTGCCGACGCTCACCGCGCCACTCGACGCGCCGCCGCCGATGATCTGCGTGTTCTTCTGGCACAGGTTGTTGTCGAAGGGGACCCAGCCGTCGGCGGTGATCGGGTCGGTCGGGGCCTCGATGCGCGCCAGGAAGCAGTAGTGGCCCTCGTTCGTCGGCGTCCACGGGATGGCGACGATGCCGTTCTGACCGACGGCCAGCAGCGGGATAGTGGCCGACCCGATCTCCGGTACCCAGTCATCCGGCCAGCGGATATTGGACGCGCCGGGCGCGTCGTACAGATGCACCCGGATATCGTTCACGCCCGCGTCGCCGATGTTGCGCACCCGGACATAGACGGTGTTTGGCTGTCCGGCGATGGGATTCTGGTGAATCTCCACGCCGTCGGGGCCGTTGCGCACCCAGATGTCGGGGCTATCCCACCACGCCTCGCCGTTCGGGTTCGACGGTACGCGCCCGCTATCGGAGGGATAGTCCTTGCACATCACCTGCGGGTTCTTGGCCGCCGGTGGAAGGACGGTCACTTGCGGAATCGGGAACGTCAGGCTGCCCGGCTGGCCGCGCGAGTTGGTGTACGTCGCCGTGGCGTAGTCGTTCGTCGGCCACGTACCGGCCGTCTGGGTCATCGTGACGCGATAGCTCCAGCGCCGCGTCTCCAGGCCCAGGCGCGGAATACGCCAGGTGAGCGTCTTGCCGTCGGCGCTCACGCTCGGCGGCGGCGCGCCGCTGAAGGAGTTGGGGACCAGGGTCACGTAGGGCGACAGCCGGTCCGTGATGACGATGTTCGTCGCGGGCGCGCCGCCGATGGCGCCGGCGATCTGCTGGTAGACGGCGTCGAGGCCCGCCGCGTCCGGCGCGTAGTAATAGTCGGTCGGCGAGGAGGCCACGTCGCGCATCAGGCTCGCGTCCACGTTGTTGCCCAGGCCGATGGTGAAGATGCGTGTGCCGGCGGCCTTCGCGGCCGCTGCCGCGGTCCGCGCATCAGTCGTGGTCGGACGACCGTCGCTGAGGATGATCATGATCGGCGTGGCGCCGGTCCGGTGGCGCGGGCCGGCCAGCTCAGACTGCGCGATGTTGATGCCGAGGGTCATGTCTCTGATCGTGCCGCCCGCCACCAGACTGTCAATGGCAGCGCGAACCGGCCCGAGGCTCGATGTCAGAGCCGCGTCCAGAAGCCCCGACGAGCTATCGAACGAGGCAAGCCCCGCCTGGTCCGTCGCCATGTCCAGCCGGTCCAAGAAGCCCTTCGCCGCGGTCTTGGCGGCCGCGAGCTTGAGTCCGGCCATTGTGGCGGACCGATCCATGGCGAGCATCACATCCACCGGCTGGCGCGCCGGCAGGCACGCGCCATCCAGGCCCGCCAGGTCGAGGAACACGGTGACTTCGCCGCCGGGCTGCACCGTCGTCGGGCTGGCCGTCTTGTCGCGGTTGACGTGGCACGGCCCGCTCGGCGAGCAAACGTGCAGGTGGATATCGTCCGCGTAGCCGCCGGCGGTGAAGTTGTAGACGGTGGTCGTCTTCTGGAACTCGAAGACGACGGCGACCGTCTGGCCGCGCACGAGCGCCAGATCATCGGCCGTCAGGTTGTAGGTCGGCGCGTCCTGATCGCAGCCCGGCTGCCGCACAAGGCTGACCTGCCACAGGCGCACCAGCTCCGTGGTCAGCGTCATGTCGTAGATCGAGGCGCGCAGGAAGTTCGGCTCATTCGCCGGAATCTGCTGCGGGTCGCCGCTGCCCCACCACGACGCAAACCCGCCGTGGTCGCCGACCCAGAAACTGACGCTCTGCGCGTCCAGCGGAATGCTGACCATCTGATACAGTAGCTCGTGGGTAGCGACCCCCGGCGGCCCTTCGAAGACGGCGCGGTCGTCGCTCGTCTCGACAAGCTCGCGCCCAAGCCGGCTGTACTCGCCCCAGCTGCGGTTGCCGTCGTAGAAGTGCGGGTTGCGGATGGCATTCGGCGCACTGTTCGGCGGACACTCTGGCACGACTGAGGGTCTGGGCGGCACACAGGTCGGCGTCACGGTCGGCGTGGGCGTCCACGTCGCCGTCGGGGTCGCCGTTCGCGTCGGCGTCACCGTGATGCAGTTCGCGGGCACATGAACAACAACACCCTGACCGCCGTAGACCGCGCCGTCGCCGATAGCGCGCACGGCGAAGGCGTAGTCTCGCCCGACGGCCGTCCCCGGCGGGACACGGATGTCAACCTCGAAATCAACGGTCAAGCCGGATGGCGGAATCACTAGATTGGTGTAGGCCAGCGGGCTGACGGTCAGCCACGACTGGTAGTCTGGCGGATCGGTCAGCAATTCCAGCCGCGAGATGCGGCTGCTCGCCGACGTCACGAGGTTCCGAATCGCCGTCGGCAGGTCCGCCGCGTTCGCCAGCTTCACCGCGTCCCCGCCCGCGCCGGTCTGGTCGGCCCACCACTGCCAGTAGGCGTAGAGGGTGTCCACACTGGCCGATGGCAGGTCGGGGAATATCTGCGCGTAGTGATTGGGGACCACGAAGAGCAGCGTGACGCCGCTGGCCTCCATGCCGCGCAGCACCGTCTGAAGGTCCAGGTCATCGCCGGTGCCGGGGACTCCGTCTCGCCCCGGATCGAGATAGCTCGGCGCGTAGCCGGTGCGCCAGGTCGCGCCGGCGTGATAGGGTGGGCTGGGGACACCGTAATTCAGGTTGTCGTCGTGGGCGACGCTATCGCCGAACATGATCACGAAGCGTCGGGCGTCGCGCCGCCAACCGATGGCCCCGTCGGAGTAGCTTTCGTAGAGGGCGCGGGTGTAGGCCTCCGGCTCGTCGCCGCCATAGCCCGTCGTAATCGCGTTGATGGCCGACTGAACGGCGGCGCGATTGCCGGTGACCGCCTGGCGCAACAAGTAGGCGTGGTCGTTGGTCCCGCCATAGGGGTCACTGGGGTAGTCGAGGAAGTCCATGACGCCGAACTGAACGTCCGGGATCAGGGCGGCCAGGTCATTCATGATCCCGATGGCGTTGGTTTGGGCCGCGCCAATCTCATTGCGCATGCTGCCCGAGGCGTCGAAGGCGAAGACAATGTCGGCGCGCCCCGGCGCGGGCGGCAAGTAGATGTGCTTCGTCTCGTGCGCCGACTGGCCGGGGCAGAGCGTCGGTCCGAAGCTGGCGGTTGGCGTCGGCGTTCGCGTCACCGACGGCGACGGTGTGACGGTGCGCGTCGGTGTCCATGTCACTGTCAGTGTCGGTGTCGGCGTCACTGAGATGGGCGGCGTCACCGACCCGCACGTCGGGTTCACACGCACCGTGACCTTCTTGGTGTCCTGGAGACAGGCGCCGCTGGCGTCGTAGACGCTCACGATCAGGTCGTAGTCGCCGGGGAACGGCGCGGGCGCGCTCGTGATGGGCACCGGCAGCACCAGGGAGCCGGGCGCGGTCACGGTGCGCTCGGCGTGGCCCCAGATCGTGTCGCCGCCGGAGGCCCAGAGGTCGGCTTCGACACGCACCGACTGGCTAGATGGACTGCCGATGGCGATGAACGCGCCAATGGTCGCGCCGGGGACGTAGCAGTGCGTGTCCGTCGTCAGGGTGTTGATCGTCGCCGTCGCCGCGCATTCCACTGTATTGACGGTCAGCTGGACGTTGTCAATGTACGCGCCAAAGTCGTTGGGGCGCGTCGCGGCGCTGGCGCTCTGGAAAACGAAAGCGACCCACACCGGCGAGTGGCCGAGAGCGCTCGTACCGGCGCCGTCAATGTTGCTGAGATCAAGGTGGTCGCGCCCGCAGTAGGGCGACCAATCCGCGTTATGGCCGGCCGTCCAGTGGCCGTAGAAGTTGTAACCGTCAATCGAAACGAGAGCCTTGAGATAGTCTGCCCCACCGGAGCAGTTGGCGCCAGAGCACCAGCTCGCCGTTCAGTAGTCGTAGTAGAGCAGGCCGGCCGTGGCATTCGTCAAGTCAATCGGACCGTAAAACGTCCACGAGTTGGTGTTTGCGGCATAGGGACCGTCGCACGGCAGGGTCGAACCGTTCCCTCCACCCCCTATCGCCCAGTTGAGGTGATTCGCACCGTTGGCGCAGCGGTTCGCCCAGTAGTACTCCCCGCCCGTCGCGCCGTTGGCATCCCGCGTTGACCACAGGCCGTTCGGCCAGACACCGTCGAAATTCTCGTCGAGCAGCACCGTCCAGTCGTCCGCCTTGAGCGGGAGCTTCAACACGGGACTCGACGGCAGTGGATGGTCCAGCGTGATTGGCCGGCTCACACGGCCCTGCCCGTGGAAGGCCGCTGGTTCCTGGGCGGCGGGACCGGCGACGGCGGGCAGGGCGAGCAGGAAGCCGAGCAGGCCGGCGGCGATGAGAAGCGTCAGCAACGGGAGCCATTGTCCGAAACGTTTGAGATTTGCGAAAGCTCTCTTTAGTGATGGCATGGTATCCTCCTAGTAGAGACGCGCCATGGCGCGTCTCCACGGGACGCAAAAAAAGCAGATTCCCCCTCCGCGCATATCGCTGCAACCAGCGCGGCTGAGAACCTGCTCTAGATGGTATCCGCCCCCGGCCAGCATCGTTGTCCCCCCGAGACACGCTGTCCCGAGTCATGTGGCAGACCGGTCCGCCACGGAACTCGAGGCGGGTGGCTTGTGCGTCTATTGGATTTTCTTCTCGGAACGCCTTCCTAATGCATAATCAGAGGACATGTTCGGCATCGTGCGCCCGCGCGACGCTTCGAGCGTCGCGCTACGGGATGGAAGCCCGAGGGGCTAAGAGGGAGCCTCTCAGGCTTGCCTGTCGTAGCCTGCCCGTTCGACGGGCAGGCGGGCCTGGATAGCCTATCAGGTCCGGTGTCCTTGCACTAACTCGGCGCGACAGGACCTCTTCAGACTACGCGCCCAGCGCGGCGAGCTGCGATTCGACGGCGCGCAGGATGGTGATGCGCCGATGGTGCCGCTCTTCATACTGCTGCACGTGCCGCAGCTGCTGCGGCGTCAGGGCGGGTATCTGCATCAGAATCTGGGGCGCAGACAGGGTCCGGTAGCCGGGGAACGGCTCCTTCATGCGAGGGACCGACTTGGCCGCCTGGGCGCTTGTCCCGTCAGCGCGCGCCGGCGCGCCGTCCGCAACGGGCGTAGGATCGCCGACGGGCGGCGGCGCGCTGACGAGGGGCGGCGGCGCCGCGGGGATGTCGCTCGGGCGCGGCTTGCGGCCGAGCATGGCGGCCATCTCCTCGAGCCACTCCGACGGAACCTCGCCGGCGTGCTCCGCCTTGACGCGCGTCTTCTCCTCGATCACCTGGTCCAGGGCCTGCATGAGGCGGCCGATGGTTTCTTCGAGCTGCTTGACCTCAGTGAGCGTCGGCATCCGACGGATCTGAAGGAGGTATCTGACGTAATCCTCGATGTACTTCTCGAAGTCGCGCTCGCTCTGGCGGCGCAGGCGGCGCGGCCAACGACCGCGCCACTCGGGCGGGTGACCACGACCGCGCCGAATCACCGCCCGAACCGCGCGCACCGATTCCTGCTCCGTGGTGACGATAGAGCCGATCGTGATGCGGAAGGTTGTGTGAGCCGTGTGTTGCGCGAGCTTGACGCTCTTCTTAGGCGCGTCCGTCACGTTTTGTTTCAACTGCCGAATGGGTTTCACGTCCATAGTGAATTCCTATGTTTTGGCTGCGCATTTGTGTCGAGTGAATGGGGTCGAGCATCGCAGCGTAGCGCACGTACCACAGATTTGTGGTATAATGACGCAGTGCGCCAATAGCATTATACCACAAATCTTCGCGCTCTACTATAGTGGATTCCTCATCCGTCTGTGGTGAAAGCTGCACGGGGCGGGAAAGAATCTTCATTCGATCATGATGATTCATTAAAAATGTAGTCGTCGTAGGGGCTTGGGAAATGTGGATAACGGCGCGAGCGGGCGGCAACGCCGCAACATAGCCGCGCCCGCTCGCGCGGGGAACGCGCCGGTTGTGGCACGGCCGCCAGCGCCCACCCTGTGGACCGGCGTTGTCTGTGGATAGCGCCGGACAGGTGGTCCACACCGAACGGCGCTTGTCCGGGCCGCGCCACCGGTAGGGGCGCGTTCGCGGCCGCGGCACAAGGGGGCGCCCGGCTGAGGAGAACCGGCTGGGGATTGTGGGGATGCCGCGGGGGGCTGCGCGCCCATTATCCCCAGGGCCGTCCACAAGACATAATAGCGCCAGGCGGGGATATGTTATCCCCACCTGGCGGCAGTTTTCCCCATACTTTAAGGGGTTATCCACAGGCGCGGGGAAGGCTCTGCTATTTGGGGGCGCGGGACAACCGGCTGGGTTTAGGCGTGAACTTCGGCGAGCGCCTCAGCGGCGGAAAAGGCGCTCGCGGATAGCGATGATGTCCTTGCGCAAGGCCTCGTTGGTCTCCTCCTGCTGCGCGATTCGCTCGATGCCGTGGAGCACGGTGGTGTGGTCGCGGCGCAGCTTCAGCCCGATCTGGGGTAGAGACGCGCGCCCGTCCTCGCGCATGAGGTACATGGCGACGTGGCGCGGGGTGACGATGCGCTGGGTGCGCTTGCTGCTCAGCATCTCCTCCAGGGAGACGCGGTAGTGTTCGGCCACAGCTTCGAGGATGACGTCCATGCCCGGCGCCGGCCGGGCGACGTCGGCGCTCAGGATGCGCTGCGCCGTCTGAACGGTCAGCGGTTCGTGGGTGAGCTGCGTCCGGCCGACGACCTGCACGAGCGCGCCCTCCAGCTCGCGGATGTTGCTCTGCACACGCTGGGCGATGATCTGGAGCACGTCGTCCGAGACGGCGAGGTGTTTCGCCTCGGCGTGGGACTTGAGGATGGCGATGCGCATCTCCAGGTCCGGCGGCTGGATATCGGCGACGAGACCGGCCTCGAAGCGGGAGCGCAGGCGCGCTTCCAGGGGCATCAGAGCGTGGGGCCGGCGGTCGCTGGAGATGACGATCTGGCGGTTGGCGCCGTGCATGGCGTTGAACGTGTGGAAGACCTCTTCCTGGGTCATTTCCTTTCCGATGAGGAACTGGATGTCGTCCAGCAGGAGGACGTCCACCTGGCGGTAGCGGTTGCGGAACTCTTCCTGGGTCTGGGTGCGGATCGCGCCGACCAGGTCGTTCGTGAACGTCTCGGTCGTCACGTAGCGCACGCGGTAGCGGCGGGCCGCCAGGTGGTGGCCGATGGCTTGCAGGAGATGGGTCTTGCCTAGCCCGACCCCGCCGTAGAGGAACAGCGGGTTGAAGCGGCTGGCGGGGCTTTCGGCGACCGCGCTCGCGGCGGCCACGGCGAGTTTGTTGCTGTCGCCGACGATGAAGTTGGCGAAGGTGTACTTGGCGTTTAGCTCGGGACGCTCGAGGGTGAGGGTCGCCTGGCTGGGCTTGGGGGTGTGAGGCTTACTCCCGTTCTCGCCGGTCGAGCGCGACTCGATGGGGCGGTTCCCGTTGGCGCTGCTGGCGCTGACAACGACGCGGAAGTCGAGGGGGCGGCACGCGATGCGGCTGATGGCGCGGCGCACTTCGGCGCCGAGGCGGTTCTCAATCCAGTCTTTGCCATACGCATTGGGCGTACTGATGAGCAGAAGGTCGCCGTCAAAGCCGATAGCGCGCGTGGGCCGCAGCCATGTGTCATACGTCGCCGCCGTGACGCTCAGCTCGAGGTCGCCCAGGGCGGCTTGCCACAATTCGTCGGGGGTCTGATGTGAGGACATAGCGCTCATAAAGCCTAACTCTGTGCCAAAATAGCGACTCGGATCAGAGAGTCGCGCCCGAAAAAGACACAAAAAGACACACGGCGGCATGTACAGCAAAGATTGCCGCGAACGACAGAGGTGAAACGGGATTGAGTGCGTATCTGCCGCGCAGTCGCCCTGGGCTTGTCATCATGGATGACACGGAAGGCGGGTTTTGCGTGTCCCTTTGAGCAGGGAGAACCCGAGTGGGCAGGGGTCTGCGTACTGTGGAGCCACATTGTAGCCCAGATTCGAATTCGACGCAATGGCACGGATGTTCTTGTGTACAAGTCGCCCGTGGCAGTTTGGCCGACTTTGGGCTATATAGGGGTGATAGGGCGCACCGGCGCAACTAATTACAGGCGCTGTGGGTTCGTCATCGTCGGCCGCGCCGGGTCCCGAAAAATTCACACCTTGACACCCAAATCTTAAGGAAAGATGAGGGTCTTGTTCGCCTCCTTACGGTCGGCTATAATTGTGGTGGTCAGACGAAAACGATTGCGAGTACGGAGACAATGCCCTTCCTACCCAATACGCGGCCTATCCAGATTGTCGAGCGCCTGCGTTGGGGGCTGCCCATTCTCATCCTGCTCTTCGTCGTCGGCGAGTTGCTGATCGAGCAGCGCTTCATAGACCCGCTCGGCCCCAACGCGCGCTTCACCACGAGCGTCCTCGTCTACGGCCTCATCGGGCCGATGGTGACGTGGTGGGTGCTGACGTGGATCGCGGCGAACCTGCGGCGGCAGGAGGCGGCGGAGGAGCAGATCCGCCTGCTCAACCGCGAGCTTGAGGAGCGAGTCACGCAGCGCACCGGCCAACTCCGCGACGCCTTGCAGCAGCTTCAGGACCGCAATGAGGAGCTGGAGCTGGCGAATCAGGAGCTGACCGAGCTAGACCGCCTCAAGTCGGAGTTCGTCTCGATGGTCAGCCACGAACTGCGCGCGCCGCTGACCAACATCAACGGCGCGGTCGAGCTGCTCATGCTGGATGGCGTGCTGGACCCGCATCAGCGCACCATGCTCCAGATCATCGGCGAGCAGACGCAGCGCCTGACGCGCCTGGTTCAGGGCATCCTCAACGTCTCGCGGATCGAGGCGGGGCGGCTTCAGCTCCGCCAGGAGAACGTGGACGTGAGCGCTCTTGTCTGCCGGGTGGCGCAAAATACAGGGAGTATCTCGACCCGCAGCGTGGACGTCATGCTACCGGCCAGGCCGCTGGTGGCGTGGGCCGACGCGGACCGGGTCGAGGAAGTGTTGACAAATCTGATTGACAATGCGCTGAAATATTCCGAGCCGTCGTCTTTGGTCGTCGTTCAGGGTTCAATCGTCGAGGATGAGGTGGTGATTGCAGTGAGCGACCGCGGGGTCGGCATTCCCACCCAGCAGATCCACCGCATCTTCGAGAAGTTCCACCGTGTGGAACAGGGCGACGACCGGGAGACATACGGCCACGGCCTGGGGCTGTACATTGCGCGGGCGCTGGTGGAGGCGCTCGGCGGGCGCATCTGGGTCGAAAGCACCGAGGGCGAGGGGTCTACGTTCTACTTCACCCTGCCCACGGCCGACGGCCCGCACGCCGCCGCCCTGCAGGCCGAGGCCGAGGCGGCGCAGGTCGCGGCGGCCTCTTCGCCGGCTTATTCGCGACTCTCAAATGGCTCACAACGGAGCGTGCCATGATTGCAACTCAAACCACTAAATTAGGCGCCCAGGTTCTCGTCATTGACGACGATTCGACGTTGTTGGTGCTGCTTCGCCAATCCCTGGAGCGCGCCGGCTACACCGTGCAGACGGCGGCCAACGGGCTGGCCGGCTTGCAGCAGATGTACGAGCATCGGCCCGATTTGATCGTGCTGGACGTGATGATGCCGCGCATGGACGGCTGGGAGACGGTCTCCCGCATCCGCGAGGTGTCCCACATTCCGGTCATCATGCTGACGGCGAAGGACGAGGAGGCGGACAAGCTGCGCGGGTTCGCCGCCGGCGTGGACGACTACGTCACCAAGCCGTTCAGCTTTAGCGAGCTGACGGCGCGCGTTGGCGCCGTCCTCAACCGCGCGCGGCAGGTGGCGCCGGTGCGCATCCGCCGCGAGCATCGCGTCGGCGACCTGGTCGTGGACCTGGAGAACCGCCGCGTCACCAAGAACGGCGAGATCCTCAACCTGACGCCGACGGAGTACAAGCTCCTGGCCGTGCTGGCCGAGACGCCGGGGCGGGTGGTGTCGCGCGAGCAGCTCCTCTCCCGCGTCTGGGGCGACGAGTACCTCGGCGACACGGACTACATCAAGCGCTACGTCTGGTACCTGCGCCAGAAGATCGAGGACGACCCGAGCAACCCGGAGTACGTCCTGACGGACCGCGGCTTCGGCTACAGCCTGCGCAAGGAGTGACCCGCCCTCCATCCCCCTACCCCTTCCTCCCAGCACGGGAGGAAGGGGGGGAACTCTCTGGCCCCCCCTCGCCCATTTTGGGAGAGGGGCCGGGGGAGAGGGACGAGGCCGCGACACGGTCAATGATCGTCCGCCCCAGCCCGTCGGGGAAGAAGATCATGATTACCATCAACAGCAGCCCGTAGACCACGATCTGATACTCCGCCGACGACTGCCCGGCCAGCGGCGCGGCCAGCGAGCGGATCGCCTCGGTGAGCAGCGTGACCGCGGCCACCCCCACCATAGACCCCCACACACTGGCGAGACCCCCCACCACCACCATCGTAATCAGCACCGCCGACAGGCCGAAGCTGAACGGCGGCGGGCTGACGAAGTGAAGATAGAAGGCGTACAGCCCACCGGCCAGGCCCGCGAAGGCGGCGGCGATGATGAAGACGAGGCGCTTGTGCCGCGCCGTGTCCACCCCCATCGTCTCGGCGGCCAGCTCGGAGTCGCGGATCGCGCGCAGGGCGCGGCCGATATGGGAGTTGACGAGGCGCAGTGAGACGAACAGGACCGCGCTCACGGCGACGAGGACGAGGTAGTAGTAGCGCACGTCACTGTCGAAGGCGAAGGGGCCGATGGTCAGCGTGGGAATGCCGGTGATGCCGCTGGGGCCGAGGGTGAGGGCCACCGTCTCGTTGACCAGGACGTAGAAAATGAGCGTCAGGGCCAGTGTCCCCATCGCCAGGGCGTGGCCGCGCAGGTAGAACAGCGGGACGCCGATGAGCACCGCCATGAGGCTGGCGACGACGATGCCGGCCACGAGCGCCAGCCACGGATTGAGGGTCAGGCGCGTGGTGAGGATAGCGGCGGTGTACGCGCCCAGGCCGTAGAAGGCCGGCTGCCCCAGCGACACCTGCCCGGCGTAGCCCATGAGCAGGGCCAGGCCCACGCCCAGCATCGTATACAGGCCGATGACGATGAACAGGCTGTGCCAGTAGGGGCTGGTGACGACGAGGGGCAGGAGGGCGCCCAGCGCGAGGAAGATGAGGACGGACATCTGATTGACAGCGCGGAAGCGGCGAGTGGCGCGCATGGGTCCTTCCTCAACGCTCGGCGACGGCCCAGAACTGCCCCCGGTGGCGCAGGCCCTGGTAGATGAGAACTGCGAGCAGAATGCCGACGGCGATGCCGTCCTTGTAGCCGGAGGGCAGCAGGCCCGCGCCGAACGCCTCCAGGATGCCGAGCAACAGGCCGCCCATGACCGCGATGGCCGGGTTGGTGAGGCCGCCGACGGCCGCCGCCGCGAATCCCTTCAGCCCCATCGCCAGCCCCATGTCATACGTCGCAAAGCTGAGCGGAGCGATGACGACGCCGGCGATGGCGGCGATGGCGCCGGCGATGACGAAGGCGAGGAAGGCCATGTGGCTAGGGACGATGCCGAAAATCTCGGCCGCCTGCCGGTTCATGGCGACGGCGCGCATCGCCTGCCCGGTGCGGGAGCGGTTGAAGAAGTAGCCGGTCGCCGCGAGGACGATCACCGTCGTCACCAGCACCCACACGCTCTGGAGCCGCATGATGGCGCTGAAGACGGTCAACGGCGCGCCGGCGGTGAATGGGGCCAGGGTGTACGGCTCGGTGCCCCAGATGATGAGCGACACGCCGCGGATGACGATGGACGCGCCGATGGTGATGACGAGCAGGCTGATGAGCGAGGCGCGCCGCGCGGTACGCAGGGACGTCCAGTAGAACGCGCCCGACAGCAGCGCGACGAGCAGGATGCCGAGCGCGGCGGCGACCGGCAGGGGCAGGCCGACGCGCATGATGCTGATGGTCAGCATCGAGCCGAGCATGACGAACTCGCCCTGGGCGAAGTTGATGACCTCGGTTACGGTGAAGATGGTCACAAAGCCCAGGGCGATGAGCGCGTAGACGCTGCCGTTCGTCACGCCGGTGATAAAGTATTGGGTGAGCTGTTGCAGGCTAGGCATCAGCTATTTCTTAGCGGTCCACTTTCCGTCCTTGATCTCGATCAAGGTCACGGCGTCGGCCGGGCTGAGGCCGTTGTGGTCCTGCGGACTCATGTTGAACGCGCCGCTGACGCTAACCAACCCCTTGGTGTTCTCGATGGCGTCGCGCAGCTTGGCGCGGTCGTTCCCCGCCGTCTCCATCGCTTTGGTGAGGATGGCGATAGCGTCGTAGGCGTAGCCGCCGAAGGGACTGGGCGGGCTGTTGTACTTCGCCTGGTAGTCCTTCATGTACTGCTGGAGGACGGGCTTCATCGGGTCGTTGTCGGGGAGCTGGTCGGCGACGAGCAGCTTGCCCGCGTACAGCTGCGTCCCCTCGGCGCCCGGCTTCGTGGCAATGTCAATGAACGCCTGATTCGCCACGCCGTGGCTCTGGAAGATGGGCGTCTGCATGCCCATCTCGTTGCGGTTCTTGCTCACGACGCCCGCCGCCGGCGGGATGGCCCAGACCAGGATCGCCTTCGGGTCCGCGCCCTTGACCTTGGTGAGCTGGGCCGTCATGTCGGTATCGGTCTCGTTGAAGCGTTCGTTCGCTACCGTGGTCAGGCCCGCCTTCTGGGCGATGGCGTCCCACTCGGCCTTCCCGCCGTCCCCGTAGGCGGTCGCCACGCTCATCCAGGCGACCTTGTCGAGGTTGCCCTGCTTGAGGTGGTCGGCGATGGCCTGCAGGACGAGGCGGTCGGACTGGGGCGTCTTGAATATCCACTTGCGGTCGGCGACCGGCTCGACGATTTTGATGCCGGCGGCCATCGAGATGAGGGGGATTTCGGCTTTCGTGACGGCGTCCACGATGGCGAGGCTCTCGCCGGTGAGCGTCGGCCCAATGATGACCGACACCTTGTCCTCGTCAATGAGCTTCTTGGCGGCGACCAGCGCCTCGGTGTTGTCGCTCTTGGTGTCGTAGATGACGGCCTGGAGGGGGTGGGTCTTCCCGTCCGGGCCTTTCACGCCACCCTTCGCATTGATTTGGTCCACGAGCATCTGGACAGTGTTTCGCTCCGGCACGCCGAGCGAGGACGAGGGGCCGGTAATCGCGGCCAGGACGCCGATCTTGTACGGGTCGCCGGTCGCGGCGGCCGCCTGCGGTTGGGCGGGGGCTGGTGGAGCGGGGGCCTGTTGGGCAGCCGGTTGCGCGGGGGCCTGGGCGGCCGGCGCGGCCGGTTGTCCCCCGCAGGCGATAGCCAGGAAAGCCGTCAGGGACAGGAGCAGAGCGAGCACGGTCAGCCGACTCGGGCGCATGGGTCTCCTCCTTGAGGGGCGTATTGGGCTATAGGGCATCGCGAACAGAGCGGGGTGAGTATATCAAAGAAGGGTCGGGGTGTCAAAGGGGGCGCAGCGTCCCTCATCCCCCCGCCCCTTCTCCCACACGGGGAGAAGGGGGGCCAGAAAGAGGCCTCATCTTCCCCCTCTCCCATCTTGGGAGAGGGGGAAGGGGGAGAGGGACGAGGGTTTACTGGCCGCCGACGAAGTAGACGCGCGAGACTGAGGCCATGACCTCGCCCGTCGTCGGGTTGAGCGCCCACACCTGGAAAACCACCGGCCCGGTGAACGTCGAGTAGTTGAAGTTGGCGTTCCACGCGACCGGCTGGAGATAGGACGCCCGCACGGGGATCGTGCCGTCAACCAGGGTCTGGCCGGCGCCGTTCAGCACGCGGAAATTGAGGTTCCCGCCATTGGGGTACAGGTCCGTGCGTCCGACCACCGCCCCCGGCAATGTCACGTTGGCGTTGGCCGGCGGCGAGTCAATGGTCAGGCCGACAATCGAGCCGGATGGAGCGCCGCCAGCAACGACGAGATTGACGCCGACCGACATCGGGATCGCGCCGGTGTCGGGGTTCTGGTCGAACACCGTCAATACCATCGGCGTCCCCGCCGCGGCGCTGAACGCAATCTGCGTGTTGAAGGTGAACGGGACGAACTGCACCCGCTGCCCCGTCGTCTGCACCTCGAACGTGCCGGACGCGAGGGCGACGCCCTGCTGCGTGGCGAGGGTGTAGTTCAGCGTGCCGTTGATCGGGAACACAATGCTGTAGCCGCTCAGCGTCATGGGGCTGGTGACCGAGGCGCCCGGCAGTGGCGACTCGATCACGATTTGCTGCGGCTCCTGGGGCGGCGCCGGCGTCGGGCCGGTGGGTGGCGGCGGCGGCGGCACGGCGGTCGGCACGGTTCCCTGGGTGAACAGGTCAATGCTGCTGCTGGCGTCAACCGCGCCCGTCGCCGGGTTGATGTCCGTCAACGTGACGCGGACGATGCCGCCCTGCGGCGGGATCGGGAAGCTGATGGAGGCGACGAACGCGCCGCCGCTCCCCGACGCGGCCACCGGGATGCCGCCTTGCGAGATGGTCGCGCCCTGGGCGTTGGTGACCGCAAAGGTCAGGCCGCCCGACGCCGGCATGCGCGCCGTCGTGCCGGTGATGGTCACCGGGCTGCCCACCGTCGTCCCCGACGGCGGCGAGGTGATGATAATCTGCTGCGGGGCCGGCGGGGGCGGGGCGCCGGGCGCGACGACGGCCACCGTGGCGGTCGGGCCGCCATCCGCCCAGACGCTGATGAACAGCGCCTCGCCTGGCCGGGGCGTGTTGAAACTAATCCGCGCCGAGAAATCGAACGGCGGATCCGCCGGGCTTTTGACCGGGAAACTCCCCGACCCGAGGTCGCCCGAAAGCGCGCCGCGGACACTGAAGTTCAGGCTATCGGTTGGCTCCGAGGTCGCGCCGCTGACGAGCACAGGGCTGGTCACTTCGGCGCCGGCCTGGGGCTGAGTGATCTGAACGGACGGCTGAGCGGCGGCGATGTTGGGCAGCGCGGCGACCGCCACCAGGCTCAGGATGAGCAACACCAGGCCGATACGTAGGCGCATAGGCATCTCCTTCGTTGAAAACGGGCTTCGGCCGTCATGCTGAGCAGAGCCAAGCATCCCCCGACGCTTCGGAGGCCCTTCGCTCCGCTCAGGGCGACTGTGCAATAAACCCCTAGCGCATAGTCAGAGGACATATTCGGCATCGTGCGCCCGCGCGACGCTCGAAGCGTCGCGCTACTGGATGGAAGCCCGAGGGGCTGAGAGGTAGCCTCTCAGGCTTGCACGCCGTAGCCTGACCGTTCTACGGTCAGGCGAGCCTGGCTAGCCTATCAGGTCCGTTGTCCTTGCACTAGCGCGCTGTCGTGACGGGCAGATCGGTGCGGGCGACGACCTGCGCCGCCGCGAAGTTGTAGTCGGCCAATGTCACGGTGAGGGGTTGGCCCGTCGCCGGGACGGCGAAGGTGACGGAGCCGACGAACGTCGAGCCGCCTCCCAGGGGTGTCACCGGGAACGTCCCGCTGCCGATGATATTGCCGTTCGCCTGACGCACGACGAAGGCCAGCACGCCGTTCACCGGGTACTGGGTCGTGAAGCCGGTCACGGTCATCGGGCTGCCGACCGTGGCGCCAGGCGGCGGCGACGTGATGACGATGACCTGGCCGGCCGCCGGGGCCTCAGTGGTCAGCGCCACGGCGGAGCTGGCGACGGTCTGCCCGGTCGCCGGGTTCGTCTGGAACACCGTCGCCGTGATGTCTCCGCCGCCGGCCGGCGCCTGGAACTGGAGCGAGGCCGCCCACGTGGAGCCAGCGCCTGCCGGCTGCACCGGGAACACGCCCTGGCCGAGGGGAACGCCGGCTGCGCTCGTGATGGCGAAGTTGAGCAGGCCGCCGGGCGGGAAGCTCGTGGTGAAGCCGGTGAGCGTGACCGGGCTGCCGACCTGCGTGCCGTTCGGGGGCGAGGTAATCACGATGGACTGCGCGACGACCGGCGCTGTCCCAGGCCCAACCACGTTGACCGAGGCGGTCGAGCCGTCGCCGCCCGACAACGTGATGATGAGCGTTTCGCCGGGCTGCGGCGTGTCAAACGTGACCGTGCCGGTGAAATCGAACGGCGGATCAAAGGGGCTTTTGACGGGGAAACTGCCCGATCCGAGCTGGCCCGACACGACGCCGACGACGGTGAAGTTCATCGAGTCGGTGGGGGCGGCGGTGTAGCCGGTGACACGCAGCGGCGAGGTGACGACGCTGCCGGCTTCGGGCCGGTTGATCTGAATCGAGCCTTGCGCGGAGACAAGCCCCGGCGCGGCGGCAGTGCAAAGCAAAAATAGCGCCACGAGGGGCGCGAGCCAACGGATGACTTTCATGGTGAACGAGCCTCCTTCCCTTCAGGCAGCAGGGCGCAGTGGTGGTGGGTGGGACGGCCAACCGATACAGGCCGCTCCTGTGCGGCCACCCACATTATACCGTACCCGAACCCCGATGTCACGCGGCCTTGAGGAATCGTTCACGTTGACATACAATTCAAAAGCCTGGAGGAATTCAGGTCAGCGTGCGGTGTTGCCGCGACTGTCACATCCAGATTAAGGAAGGACCCATGCCTGGACTCTCATCGCTCTCCGCCCTCACCTGGGCCAGGCGGGCATCGCTCATCACCCTGCTGCTCTTGCTGGTCGTCGCCGCCGTCGGCTGCGGCGGCGGGAGCGCAAACACAGCAACGGGGGTCGCCGCGCCGACGGTCGCCACCATAGGCCAGGCCGCCGCCACGAGCGCGCCCGAGGCGGCGAAGCCCAAACCCACCGCCACGCGCCAGGCCGCCCCGACCCCGACCGTCGCCGCCAAGACGATGGACGGGCTGAAGGTCGTCAGCCCCAATGACCTGCCGCCGGAGGCGCGCAAGACCCTCGCCCTCATCGAGAAGGGCGGGCCGTTCCCCTACTCGCGCGACGGCATCGTGTTCGAGAACCGCGAGGGACGGCTGCCGAGCAAGCCGTCTGGCTACTATCACGAGTACACCGTCGAGACGCCCGGCTCAGCGGACCGTGGCGCGCGGCGCATCATCACCGGGAAGAACGGCGAAATCTACTACACCGACGATCACTACGACACATTTGTGAGGGTAGTCAAATGAGCGACCTGGCGGCCATGTTCTCCGGTCGGCGCCCGGCCGGCATCTACAACCTGCCCGAGGCGGTCACGCCCGATGCCCTGCGCCGCGCGGCCGCCGAGCAGGGCTGGCGTCTCTTCGAGATTGACGGCAGCCAGGTCACCGACAAGGCGACGTTTCTCAAGACCGCCAGCCAGGCGATGGGCTTTCCGAGCTACGTCGCGGCCAACTGGGACGCATTCGAGGAGGCGATCCGCGATCTGGGGTGGGCGAAAGCGCCCGGCTACGTCATCCTCTACACCGACGCTGACAAGTTCGCCCGCCAGCACCCCGGCAACTGGCGCACGCTCATGGGCATCTTTCGCTCCGGCGTGGACACGTGGAAGGGCGACAACGTGCCGATGTACGTGCTGCTCCAGGGCGACGGCATCACCGCGCCGGATTTGTAGGGTTACGGGAGGATGTTGCGGTCGTCCAGGAATTCGACGGGTGGCTCGTCGCGCCCGGTCAAGACACCTGGGCGTGGCGCAGCCAACGATGTGCGACGCTCTCGTCCAGCGGCGGCTCAGACTCGAAGTCTGAGCCTGATAGGGCGAAGCCTGCCGAGGCAGGCTTGGGGGATGGCGCTTCAGAAGCAGCCTGCTTATGAACCTTGCGTAATTATTGCCGTAATCGAGCTGGCGCTGGAGATGGCTCTCCAGCGCCTCCGATAAGGGCGGTGGAGTTGGCACTCCACCGCGAGCGGAATGCGGCAATAATTAGTTGATCCTCATCAGCAGGCTTTGTGTACTCAGCCGCCGACTTGAGTCGGCGGCGACGGCGACGGTTTATCCGAGTAAGAGGTTTGAATATGGGCGCACGGAGTGGCGAGCAGGTCATCGAGCGGCTGCGGAATACTCCCAGGGAAATCTACTACCAGGGCGCGCTGGTCGAGGATGTGACCACGCACCCCGCCTTCCGCCGCGGCGCGCGCAGCCTCGCCGACCTCTACGACATCCAGTGCGCCCACCTCGACGACATGACCTACACCTCCCCGACCAGCGGCGCGCGCGTCGGCCTGTCCCATCTGACGCCCCGCACCCGCGACGACCTGCCCCGCGTGCGGGCCATGATGAAGCGCTGGGCCGACGCCTCCGGCGGGATGCTCGGCCGCTCGCCCGACTACCTCAACCGCGCCGTGATGGCCTACGCCGCCGCCGCCGACTACATGGCCGAGAACGACCCGCGCCACGGCGAACACATCCGCGCCTACTACGACTACGTCCGCGAGAACGACCTGACCCTGACCCACTCCCTCATCAACCCCCAGGCCAACCGCGCCGTCGGCCCGGCGCAGCAGGCCGACCCTTACCTGGCCGCCCGCGTCGTCAAGGAGACGGACGCTGGCTTCATCGTCCGCGGCGCGCGCATGATGGCGACCCTGCCCATCGCCGACGAGATCCTCGTCTTCCCCTCCACCTTGCTCAAGGCGACCCAGGAAGACGCGCCGTATGCCTTCGCCTTCGCCCTCCCGTGCGCCACGCCGGGCCTGAAGTTCATCTGCCGCGAGAGCTTCGACTACGACCGCTCCGTGTTCGACCACCCGCTCGGCGCGCGCTTCGAGGAGATGGACGCCGTCGCCGTGTTCGACGACGTCCTTGTGCCGTGGGAGCGCGTCTTCCTCTACCACGACGTGGCGCGCTGCAACCGCGCCTTCGCCGTCTCCAACGCCGTCGTCCACATGTCGCACCAGGTCGTCACCAAGAACATCGCCAAGACGGAGTTCATCCTCGGCCTGGCCTCCCTCATCGTCCACACCATCGGCAT
The DNA here is from genome assembly GCA_046328535.1 of Anaerolineae bacterium. Classification (GTDB taxonomy): domain Bacteria; phylum Chloroflexota; class Anaerolineae; order Epilineales; family JAHCIE01; genus JBDHWG01. The sequence goes on along the minus strand of JAXLWJ010000031.1, from coordinate 21,347 downwards.
CGAGGGCTTCCAGCACGTCCAGGAGAAGATCGCCGAGATCATCGTGGACCTGGAGGCCATGCGAGCCTTCGCCCGCGCCGCCGAGGCCGACGCCGAGCTGGACCGCTGGGGCGTCATGACGCCGGCGTGGCCGCCCCTCGACGCAGCGCGTAACATGTTCCCCCGCCTCTACCCGCGCATGGTCGAGATCATCCAGCTCCTCTCGGCCAGCGGCCTGATGGCCCTGCCGACCGCGGCTGACCTCCAGAACCCGGCGCTCGCGCCGCTGGTGGACAGGTACTTCCAGGCGGCGCGGGCCGACGCCCGCGAGCGCCTCAAGCTGTTCCACCTGGCGTGGGACGTGGCGGCGTCGGCGTTCGGCGCGCGCCAGGTGCTGTACGAGCGCTTCTTCTTCGGGGACCCGGTGCGCATGGCCGGCGCGATGTTCGCCGCCCACGACCGCACCGCCTACATGGAGCGCGTCCGCGACTTCCTCGACCGCCCCGACCAGGAGTAGGGCAACGCCACGGCGCAAAGGGAACCTGTTGGACCACGAAAGGCGCGAAAACGACGCGAAAGACGCGAAAAAAGAGCCGCCCTCCGTGCGCCTTTCGCGCCATTCGTGACCTTCGTAGTCCGCAGACGCAGCGCCTGAGCTGTCATGCCATCGGTCAACGGATGGTGGAACGGATAAACGGATAGTCTCGCCTTGCGGGGGCTGTCTGGCGATGTGTCAGTATCCGTTGATCCGTTCCCATCCGTTGACAGCGGGTTCCGTGGGCGCCTCCCCAGCCCCTTGCGCGGGTGTGATACAATCTATGGAAAGCGTTCGCCGCCGCTCTGCGTCCCCCACTCAGGAGCGCGCCGCCCTGGCGCCTTCACGCGCGATGACCCTGGAGGTATCCCATGCGCAACAGGTGGCTATTGCTCGTTCTTCTGGCGGCCGGCGCTCTTGCCGCCCTCGGGATCACCTCGCCCGACGCCCCCCTCTCGCCCACCCCGCCCCGCGCCGCCGCCGCCGACGCGCCGCTGCGCTTCGTGGACGACGCCGACACCCCCCTCGCCAGCGCGCCGCTGCGCGTCCTGTGCTACACCGAGACCCTCACCGGCTATCGCCTGACCTCCGACATCCCGACGACCACCGACGGCGACGGCCACCCGCAGAACCTGCCCATCCCGTGTGACGCCCTCGCCGCGCTCACCAGGCTCGGCAGCCAGGACACGAACAAGCCGGGCCACGGCGTCGCCTACGATGTCTACGCCACGAGCTGGGCGCCCGGCGCGAGCGCGCCGACAGCGGCCAACGGCGACATCAAGCTCAGCGCCCACCACCCGCTCGTTCTCTTCCGCGTCGTCGTCAGCCTGGAGTGGCAGCCGTCGTCGTCCGACTATCTCGACACGATGCGCGAGGCGCTGCGCCAGGCGTCGGCCTACCTCTACACCGCGTCGGCCGGCCAGATGGCGTTCGGCAAGGTCGAGATTCACACCAACGCCGAGGCGTGGGACGGCGCGGACATCCGCGTCCTGGCCGCCAACGACTTCATGCCCGCCGCGTATGTCGGCGGCATCGTGCCGAAGCTCACCACCTACACCTCGCCGAAGGGCGTCCGCACCCTCTACGCCCCTGCCGAAATCTTCCTGGGCCGAGCGTGGGACGGCGAGCGGGCGGCGGACATGGACGGCGGCCGCTGGTCCTACCCCGACGGCTACCGTACCCTGGTTCACGAGTGGGCGCACTACGCCCTCTTCCTCTACGATGAGTACCGCCAGTCGGGTGGCCCGGCGACGTACTGCACGTGCAGCGATCTGCCGCTGGTCGGCGCGACGCCCGCGCCCGGCACGCCGACGCCACCGACCGTGTGCGCCGGTGTCTCCCCGTCGGAGGCGGCGTCCCTGATGGCGTTCCAGTACACCGCCGGCGAGTTCTGGCATCCGTTGCAGAATGGCAGCGTGGGCGGCACCCCGGTCCCGCCGCCGCCGTGCGTCAACACCGATCAGGACCAGGTGAACGGCGAGGCCGATTGGAGCACGCTGGAGCGGTGGTCCGCCATCCAGGGCCTGTCGCCGGAGTGGCTGCGGGCGCCGGCGCGCCTCGACCCCGTGTCCCCCTCGTCCATCGCCGAGGCCCTGTTCGACACCGAGCCAGCGTTCCGCGTCGCCCTGCCGCTGCTCTCCCTCGCGCCGCCGGACCTCCGCGCCAGTGCGCGCCGCGCCGTGGCCCCCGGCGCGCCGCAGGCGTCGGACGCGATGGTCGAGGTGCATCTGCCGGGCGGCGGTTCGGCGGCGAGCATCGGGCTGGCCCAGGTGTACGTCGTCCCGGATCCCGACTCGCCCGCGATCGTCTACCAGGGTCAGCCGCAGGGGGCGGGCGGCGACCCGACCAACCTCGGCCGCATCGCCCTGCTCGGCCTCGGCGAGAAGGCGCAAGCCTACGTCTACGCCGACCAGTATGTGTCCGGCGGCGGCACGACGGTGGCGCGACACTACGTCTACCCCGCGCCCGGCGACACACCGGACCCGGTCAAGGACGGCGACGTGCTGAAGCTGTCCAACTCGCCGTGGCGGCCGAGCCTCAACGTGACCTTCGACCTCAACGGCCCCCAGGTGCGCCGCGTGAACATCAGCCTGGACGCCGGCGTCTCGCTGCCATCCGCGCCGGACATCACCCTCGTCGCGCCCGATGCCGCGCCGGTGTGCGGCGACTGTCGGCAGACGATGTCCGGGTCAGGGGCGACGTGGACGGCGTCGTACACCGTCCCGGCCGACGCCACCCTGCCGCGCCACGGCGTCCTGCGCATTGACGCGGGCAGCGCCGGGACGCTGATGCGCTGGTACCAGGCGGCCGGCGGCGTCGGCCCGGCCCATATGCCCGGCTTCGCCCCCCTCGACGACAGTCTGGCGACGGTCAGCGCGCCCCTCGACGCTTTTCGCGGCGCGAGCGCCGTCCTGTACATGCCCGCCACCAACGACCGCCTGTTCGACCAGCTGCCCGCCGGCGTCGGCGGCACCCTCGGCCTGCCGCTGGACGTGAAGGTCGCGCTCCAGGACCGCAGGCCGCCGGAGGGCGGCAACATGCCGCTGCCGCCTGGCACGACGCTGAGCCTATCCTACGACCCGCAGCTCCTGGCGCGCCACGGCTTCAGCGCCGCGCAGCTCCGCATCGCCCATCTCGTCCGCAGCGGGAGCGGCGGCGGCCAGTGGCAGGTCACCGAGCGCCTGGTCAGCCCGAAGGGCGCCGAGTTCCGCGGCTGGGTGACGACGCCTATCGCCGAGGATGGCATCTACGCTATCGTCCTGCCGCCCGCGTTCGATGTCGTTAGCGCCAAGGTTTCGGTGGAGCCGCCTATCAGCCGCGTCTGCCCGACGACGTTCACGGCCAGCGGCACGATTTCGACGAACGGGGCGGGCGTGGTGCGCTATCAGTGGGAGCGCAGCGACGGCGCTCTCGCGCCTGTGGAGCAGATCACGTTTTCCAGCGCCGGGGCGCAGACGGTTGGGGACACGTGGGAGTTGGGCGCTGAGGGCGACCACTGGCTGCGGCTGCACATCCTCACGCCGAACAACCTCATCTCCAACGAGGCGACGTTCCGCCTGATCTGCGCCCCGCAGCCGTAGAGAAGGAACCACGGAACACACGGACGACACGGAAGGGGAGTCTATCTCTTCATTCCGTGTGTTCCGTGGTCGGATGTGAGGCCGACTGGGAATTCGTCAGCGGGTCGCGTCCAGCGCCGACAGGAGGACGACGCTCTCCTGGTCGTTGGGGTCGGTGCGGGCGATCAGCGCCACCGCCGTCTCCGTCGCGCTCGGGTTGGACGGCAGGTGCGGCGTGTTGGCCGGAATACAGATGAAGTCGCCGGCGCGGGCGACCATCTCTTCGCGCAACCCCTCGCCGTACCACATGACGACCTCGCCCTGCACCATGTAGATCGCCGTCTCGTGGGCCTCGTGGAGGTGCGCCTTAGCCCGCGCCTTCGGCGGTATCGTCACGAACTGCATGTTGATGCCCGTCGCGCCCACGCTCTCCGCCGAGATGCCGACGGCGTAGGTGAGACCCTGCTTGCCCTCGAACGGCGCGCCGGCCTGCACGAGACGACACGTCGGTGTCGCGTTCTCTGTCGCCATGCTTCCTCCTGTAGTGTTCGGTCTAGAGTAATAGCGATGTCTATCTTTGCACTTTGCTGTGCAGGTGTGGGGCCGCAGGCCCCCACGAACCCCCCTGTCTCGCCCGCCCGATGGGGCGTTGCCATTCAGCGAACGGCGAAACATAGTCATATTATAGTCACGGGCGGGGTTCAAATTGACTCGGCCCATTATCTTCCCTATGATTCCCGCAGCCTATTCTTGTCTACAATCGACATGAGCGCGGAGAGTGACAATGCCAGGTTACGAGACTCGCAGCCACGACCAGATGCACACCATTGGCAAGCCCCACAAGATGCAGGACGGGCGGGAGAAGGTGACGGGCAAGACGCGCTTCGGCACCGACCTGACCCTGCCCGGCATGCTCCACATGCGCCTCGTCCTCAGCCCCTACGCCCACGCCCGCATCCTGGGCATCAGCCGTGACGCCGCCCTCGCCATCCCCGGCGTCGTCGCCGTCTTGACCGCCGCCGACCTGCCGCCGCGCGGCCGCCGCCCCCGCTCCCGCGCCCAGGCCATGCTGGCTCACGAGCGCGTTCTGTTCCGTGGGCAGCCCGTGGCCGCCGTCGTCGCCGAGAGCGAGGCCGCCGCCGAGGACGGCGTGGACGCGGTCGAGGTGGACTACGAGGCGCTCGACGCCGTGGTGGATGCCCGCGCCGCGCTGGAGAAGGGCGCGCCCCTCGTCTGGCCCACCGGCCTGCCGACGGAGTCGGAGGAGCTGGCGGCCCACGGCGCGGCGCCAACCGGCGATACCGACGCCCCCCGCGAACACACCAACATCGTCTCGGCCAGTCACTTCAAGCGCGGCGATGTGGCGCAGGGGTTCGCCGAGGCCGACGTCATCCTGGAGCGCACGTACACCACGCCCCGCATCTACCAGGCGTACCTGGAGCCGCACGTCACCGTCGCCGCGCCGGACCCGCTCGGCGACGGCCTGACCGTGTGGACGGCGACCCAGACGATCTTCGGCGCGCGCCGCGCCGTCGCCGACATCGTCGGGCTGCCGGAGGAGGCGGTCAAGGTCGTCGGGACGACGGTCGGCGGGGCGTTTGGCGCGAAGTTCGCCGTCTTCCAGCCCCTCACCGCCGCCGCCGCCCTCGTGTTGAACCGTCCGGTGCGCCTGGCCCTGACCCGCTCCGAGGACTTCCTGGCCGCCACGCCCGCGCCGGAGAGCATCTTCGAGATCCGCGTCGGGGCGAAGCGCGACGGGACGCTGACGGCGCTCCAGGCGCGCTGCATCTTCGACACAGGCTGCTTCCCCAACTCACCGGGCAGCCTGGCGGGCCTGATGCTCGGCGGCTGCTATCGCTTCCCCCACCTGGCGATCGAGGCGGTGGACGTGCTGACGCACAAGGCGGCGGGCGGGGCGTATCGCGGGCCGGGCGCGACCCAGGCGACGCTGACGATGGAGCAGCACATGGACGACCTGGCGCGCGAGTTGGGCATGGACCCCCTTGAGCTGCGCCTCAAGAACGTCATGGACGAGGGCGACCTCCTGCCCAACGGCCAGCCGCTGCCTAAGATCGGCCTGCGCACCGTCATCGAGACGATGCTGGCGCACCCCCTGTGGCGCGACCGGGACAAGAGCGGCGGGACGGGGCGCGGCGTCGGGGCGGCGGTCGGCGGCTGGCTGAGCGCGACCGAGCCGGCGGCGGCGGTGTGCAAGATGGATCGCGACGGCTCCCTGGTGGTGAATCTGGGGATGATGGACATCAGCGGGACGAACACGACCATGTCGGCTATCGCCGCCGAGGTGTTCGGCGTGCCGATTGACAAGGTGCGCATCGTGACCGGCGACACCGACAGCGCGCCGTTCGCGGCCGGCTCCGGCGGCAGCAAGATTACGTACACCGTCGGCCAGGCCGTCCAGCGCGCGGCGCAGGAAGCCCGCACCGTCCTGTTGAGCGTGGCCGCCGAGAAGCTGGAGGTTCACCCGGACGACCTCGACGTGGTCAATGGGCATGTCCAGGTGCGCGGCGTCCCAGAGCGCAAGATATCGCTCCAGGAGATCGGGAACGCGACGATGCAGTTCGGCGGGCGCTACGAGCCGGTCACGGGCATCGGGCGCTCGGCGCAGCTGGAGCGGGCGCCGGGCTACTCCGGCACGCTGGCCGAGGTCGAGGTGGACGCGGACACGGGCGAGGTGCGCGTGACGCGCCTGATTACGGTGCAGGACGTGGGCCGCGCCATCAACCCGATGGCCATCGAGGGGCAGATGCACGGCGGCGCGGTGCAGGGCATCGGCTGGAGCCTGTACGAGCGCATGGTCCACGATGAGTCCGGCCAGCTTCTCACCGGCAGCCTCATGGACTACGCTGTCCCCCGCGCCGCCCACGCCCCGGACCTGGAGGCGGTCATCGTTGAGGTGCCGTCGCCCCACGGGCCATTCGGGGCGCGCGGCGTCGGTGAGCCGGCGATCATCCCGCCGGGCGCGGCCATCGCCAACGCGGTGCGCGACGCCATCGGCGTGCGCGTCCCCGACCTGCCCATCACGCCGGAGATGGTGTTCGAGGCGACGCGGAACGGGGGCTGACCCGCTACAATGGCGCTGGCGCTGGAGAGCCATCTCCAGCGCCAGCTGCATCTCGCTATTCTCGCAGCATCCGCTCATAACTGGTCGCGCTCGTCCGGCGGCTCGTCGCCAACCCTGGCGAGGGCGGCCTCGAACTTCGAACGCTCCCCCCGTGTCGCACGCTCGGCTAAATACTCGTCGGTGAGCAGCGCGGACACCTTCTCGGCGACGGCCAGCGTAATGAGCTGATTGATCGAAACATTCTCCTTGTCGGCCAGCTCGCGCAGCTTGCGGTGGAGTGAGTCCGGCAGGCGGACACTAATAGTACTCACGATGCCTCTCCCAACTCTACCAGAAATGCCTTCGGTGTCAGCAAGCGGATCCCGAACTGCTGAACGCCGACAAAATCGCGTTGGTTGTACGTAACGATAGCGTCACAACCCGATGCTACCGCCAGTTCAAGCACCATATCGTCTTTGTCGTCTCTCAGAAAAGGCCGCCAGAGGAAAAAGACCGCGTATCGGTTGGCGACTGAACACAGGTAATCGAGAATATCGTCAATATCTTGTGCGGTCAGGTCTGTTTCTCCGATCAACCGTTTGGCAGCGTCCTCGTACTCAAGCACCAGGGGGACCGAAACATTAATTTCAAAGACGCCCTGACCGACCAACGAGAGGAGACGATAAGACGCTCCACGCCTCGAGCGAAGAGCGGCAATGATGACATTCGTGTCGAGGACGACGGCGGGACTCGTCATGGTGGTATTATATATGATACCATTTCGTTCGTCAAACCATGCCCGCCGCCTTAGATGTGGTGGACGATATACTCGACGGCGACGACGGCCGCGCCAATGGCCGCCGACTCTGCGGCGAGAAGCATGCGATACCAGAAGCTCTCGTTCGACAGCAGCCCCGCCAGGTACCCGGCGATGGCGAGGATAGCGATGCCGATCATGTTGGATAGCGTGAGGCTCACGCTGACCGTGATAATGCCGACGCCGGCCAGGAGCAGCGGCGCCGCGACGATGAAGCCCGAGGTCACGATAGGCCAGGATTCGCTGAGCGCCTCGCCGATGTCGTGCCAGGTGAGACGGCGCTTGATCGTTATGCGACTGCCGACAACCTCCGCGTAGCTGTGGGCGATCCAGATCGCCGCCGCGCCGGCGACGATGATCAGGAAAGCATCCCACCACGCCTCTTCGCGCTCCTGGACGAGGCTGGCGATCACGACCATGGCGGTAATGACGCCGTAGATGAACTCTGACACCTTATGACTGTTGACAGCGCGGTGCTTGACAGGCTCGCCTGCCGTGTCCATGCCCACTCTCCCTTTGTGTCCGCGTCGAATGCGCGCGTCCGCCAGACCCGTCGGGGTAGCATTCTACCGTTGTTCAGGCGGAGCGTCGAGACGCGGCGGCGGCGACGACAGGGATGTCGTCGCCGCCGCCGCTGTCTACTCCGAGGAGTTTGGGGTTAGCGCGCCGCGAGGCCAACAGAGAACTCTGGCATGCCGTTCATGGACATGACCGGCGTCAGGCTCCCGTCGGACTGCACGCTAAAGCCGCTCATCGTGTGCGTGAACGCGTTCAGGGTGTATAGGTACTGGGAGTTGTGGCTGAGCGCCATGTCGGTCGGGTGGCTGCCTGCGCCGGTGCTGGCCGCAACGCTCTGGAGCAGGGTCAGGCTGTCGTCGTTGTTGACCGCATAGCTTGAGATCGAGTCGCTGCCCGCGTTCGTCGTGTAGGCGTATTTCCCGTTGCCGGTCACGACGACCCAGCACGCCGCCGTCTGGTTCGTGAGCGCCGAGGCGCTGACGAGGGTGAAGCCGCCGTCCGCGACGCGGTAGGACGACAGGGCGCTGGCGTTCGCCGCGCCGCCGAAGGCCTCGGAGACGACCAGCGCGCCGCGCTTGCCGAAGTCGAAGCCAAACGGCGTCTGACCGGCGGAGTTGTGAACGGTCGGAGCGCTCGCCGCGCCGTTCCAGCGCACCCTGTACGTGTCAATCTTGTTCGTCGCCTTCTCGGTGACGACGAGCGTGTCGCCGTCGGGCGCGAACGATACCTGCGCCGGGCCGGTCCCGCTGGCCTGGCTCAGGGGCTGCGTCGAGCCGTCAATGGGCGCCAGGCGCCCGGTCCAACCGACGCGGAAGCCGGTGATGTTGGCGCCGCTGTTCGAGGCGTCGCCGGCGTTGAGGACGTACAGCAGCGCGCCACGGCTGGTCACACTGATCGGCGCCATGCCGCCGGAGGGCTGCCGGTCCACAAGGGTCAAGCCAGTCGGCCGCACGCGGAAGACCGAGACGCTGTTGCTGCCCGCGTTCACCGCGAACAGCCAGGTGCCGTCCTCGCTCAGGACAACCGCGCCCTGGGAGCCGAGACCCTTCCCGGTGCCGGCGCCGCCCGTCCCGTAGCGGCCGGCCATGCTGAGCGTTCCATCGGCGGCGCGGTTGAACATCACCACCTCGTTCCCGCTTGCCGCGTTGCTCAGGGTGTAGACCGCGCCCGCGTTCCCATCGGCAGCGGCGCTTCCCGCGCCCACGACCAGCGCCAGCGCCAGCGCCGCCATCACCACCGCCCCCACCACCAAACGCCGGAACATCATCGTCGTCATCAGTCGTCTCCTTTGAGTTGCTGCTCAGGTATTGCCCGACAGCATCATAGTACGCGGCGACACTTACGCGGCCCTTAGCGGGCGCTTACGAGCGGGTTGCGATATTTGGCGGCGGCGTAATGAATTGCTGGGGCGAAGAGGATCGGGACGAAGAGGATGGGAACGCAAAGGCGCAAAGACGCAAAGGGAAAGATCAGTTTTGTGTTCTTCCTTTGCGCCTCTGCGCCTTTGCGTTACTATCTCATTTCTAGAAGGGGGAGAGGGACGCGCGGAGGCGGGCGGCCCACGTGGTCAGGAGCGTTCGGTCGCTGCCGACGAGGGCGGCCTCGGCGCGCGCCAGCGTCTCCCCGGCGGCGGCGCGGTCGCCCCCTTCGAGGCGCACCTGGGCGAGCCAGAGGTCGGTCTTGATCTGGAGATACTTGTCGGCGGAGTCGGCGACGAGCGTCCGCGCCTCCTCCAGCAGCCGCTGTGCGCGAGTGAGGTCGCCCCGGCCGCGCGCGGCGAGGGCCAGGTTGGCGTGGTAGTTGCCCATCTCGCGGCGGTTGCCGTTGCGCTCGGCCTCGGCCAGCCCCAGCCCGAACCAGCCCTCGGCCTCGTCCCAGTGTTCCTCGGCCAGGGCGATTTCGCCCTGGGTGCTGTAGAGGTGCTGGAGCGGCAGGCGCAGGGCGCGGGCCTCGGCGAGGGCGAGCGCCCGGGCGACATGCTCGTGGGCCGCCACGCGGTCGCCGTCGAGGAGGGCGTGGTAGGCTGCGTTGTTGAGGGCGAGGACCTCGTGGTAGTCGTCGCCACCGACGTGGGCCTGGGCGATGGCCCGCTCATAGGCGACGCGGGCGTGGGCCAGGTCGCCGCGCTCGGCCAGCTGGTTGCCCAGGGCGAAGTAGACCCGCGCATTCATCGAGGGCTGGGGGTGCTCGCGGGCCAGGCGGTCGGCCTCGGCGAGCCGCGCCTCGATCTCGCCCGGCGCGACAGTCCCGAAGAGCGGGCTGAGGTCCAGGAAGAACTGCGCCGCGGCGTAGTGGCCCGGCTCGTCCTGCGGGTCGAGGTAGTCGGCGCTGCGGCGGAACCACTCGGCGGCGGCGTCGAAGCGGCCCATCTGAATGTAGGTCTCGGCGATGTCCATCGCGGCGTGGGCGGCGTTGTGGCCGTCGCCGCCGGTGATGAGGCCCGTCAAGGCGGCCTTGAGGGCGGCGTTGGCGTCGGCGAGGTCGGCGCGGCGCAGGAGGGCGCGCCCCAGTCCGAGCTGCCGCAGCGGCGTCGGGTCGAGGGCCAGCGCCTGGCGGTAGAAGTCCACGGCCTCATCGGTGGCCGCCAGAGCCAGGGCGCGCTCGGCGGCCATCTCGGAGTACAGGGCGGCGCGCTTCGGCTCGCCGGCGTCGGTGTACAGGCGGGCCAGGCGGCCGGCGATGAGGGGCAGGCGGGCGGGCGGCGTCAGCTCCAGGGCCTCGGCGGCGCGGTGAGAGACGAAGGCGCGGCGGGCGCTGCTCAGGCCGTCGCGCACCACCTGCGCCACCAGCGGGTGAGCGAAGGCATAGCGCGCCCCGTTCTCGACGAACACCCCCGCCGCCAGGAGCACGTCCACGGCGTCCAGCGTCTCTTCCTCGCCGCGGCCGCTGACGCGGCGCAGCGTGGCGAAGTCGAAGTCCGGCTCCAGAATGGCCGCTGCCTGGAGTACCTGGCGCGCCGAGGCGGGCAGGCGGTCGAGGCGCGCGCCGATGACCTCGGTCAGACCCGGCGGCGTCAGCGGTTCGTACTCCCGCTCGGTCGGCTGGGCGTTGGCGCGGGCCAGCTCGACCAGGAAGTAGGGGTTGCCGGCGCTCTGCGCCTGGATGCGGTGCGCCTGGTGCGGGTCTACCCGCAGGGCGGCGATGAGGGCGGCGGCCTCGCCCGGTGACAGATGCTCCAGGTGAATGCGCCGCGCGAGGCCCTGCCGGCCCCACGCGGCGGTCAGCGCGGCCAGGGCGGGCGACGTCTCCTCCGGCCGCTGCGCCAGGACGATGAGCAGCGGGGCGTCGTGTAGGCGGTCGGCCAGGTAGCCGAGCCAGTCCAGCGTGGCCCGGTCCGCCCACTGGGCATCGTCCAGGAACAGCACGAGCGGCTGGCCGCCGAGGGCCAGCAGGGATTGGGTTAGCGCCTCGAACAGGCGGCGGCGCTCCTCTTCAGCTGGAAACGCGGCTGGCGTGGGTAGGTCGGGGACGCGGGCGCGGATGTCGGGGAAGAGGCGCGTCATCTCCGCCAGCCAGAGCCGCGGGATGGGCGAACTCGGCGCGAAGAGACGATCCGCTTCGCCGCCCAGCATCTCGGCGACGGGGGCGAAGGGCAGGCTCTGGGTGGCTTCGAGGGCGTGGCCCGACAGGATCACCGTGTCGGCGTTCTGCCCATTGGCCCACTCGCGCCACAGCCGCGACTTGCCGATCCCCATCTCGCCGGTCAACACGACGATCCGCACGTGCCCCTCGGCGGCCGCCGCACACTCGTGGTCGAGAATGGCGCACTCTGCCGCGCGCCCGACAAACGGCGTAGTCGGGGCGGTCGGCGGAGGGGGCGCAGCCCGGCGCGGGACGGCGGCCGGGGGCGGCGCAGCGGGCGCGGGGCCGATGTCGCCACTCAGGATGGCCGCTCGCAGGGCATCGGTCTCCGGCAGCGGCTCGACGCCCAACTCGCGGGCCAGCGCCGCCCGCAGCATGTCGTACTGCCGCAGCGCCTCGGGCCGCTCGCCCAGCCGGGCGTGGGCCGCCATGACGGCGCGGTGCAGCGGCTCCTGGAGGATGTCCTGGGCCAGGGCGCGCTCGCCGACGGCCAGGGTGTCGCGCCAACGGCCGGCGCGCTCATAGGCGCTGACAAGGTCCGTCGCGGCGCGCAGGTAGAGCTGCGCCAGGCGCTCGCGCTCGGTCGTCAGCCAGATCTCGAAGTCGGGCGCATCCGGCACGGTCAGCGTGTCCAGGAACGGGCCGCGATAGAGCTGCAAGACGGCGGCGATATCGTCGGGCGGTGGCGCGCCGGACGACGCGGTCAGGCGGTGGAGGGGTCGCTCCAGCTCGCGGGTGTCTACCCAGACCGCGGGGGACAGGGCCAGGCTGGCGTCGCCGGCGACCAGCGCCTCGTCGCCGAGCGCCTTGCGGATGGCCCACAGGGCATTGCGGAGATTCTTGCGGCCGGCGTCGGCGTAGCTGGCCGGCCAGAGCAGGTCGAGCAGGCGCTCGCGCGGCTGCGGCGTCTCCTGAAGGGCGAGATAGGCCAGCAGCGCGACCGCTTTGGCGGGGAGATCGGCGGCGACGCCGTCTCGCTCGATGCGCGGCGCGCCGAGAAAGGCCAGTCGGGGGGGTGACATGCGACTATTCTAGGGATTTTAGAGAAACTCGTCTACTTTGAGAGAAACGATAGGGGGGCCTTGTGCGTCTTCTATGTATCGGCCGACCCGTCTTTAACAAGGCAGACCCACAGGAGGGTGAGCATGACTCGCAAGCATTGGACCGTCGGTGTGATTGTGGTGGCCGCAGCACTGGCCGTCGTGGCCGTCGCGGCGTTGACCCGTCAGTCCGCCCAGGCCAGCCCCGAAGCGCAGGGCATCGTCCCCTCGCCCTACTACTGGAGCTACGCCGCCAAGTTCGTCTGCGGCTACCAGAAGCCTCTCGTGAACGCCGCCGGCGCGGTGTTGGGCGAGCCGCCCGTCAAGCCGGGCAACTACGCGACCGAGATCAACATCCACAACCCCTTCTACCGCCTCCCCCTCGACGACACGCAGCCGCAGCCCACGCCCGCCCTGCCCGTCTACAAGAAGCTCGTTATCCTCGTCAAGGACGGCGAACCCATCGGCCGCGAGCCGAAGGTGGTCAGCCCCTTCCCGCTCCCCGGCGCCGATGGACAGACGCACATCTTCGAGACCATCAAGCTCGGGCCGGACGGCGCGACGATGGACGACTGTAACGCCATCTGGCGCATGATGGGGCAGCAGATGGGGACAGAGCCGCCGCTGACCATCGGCTTCCTGGTCATCATCAGCCCGCTGGAGCTGGACGTGGACGCCGTCTACACCGCCGAGGCGATGGACCCGGCGCGGGCGACCGAAGTCCTGACGCCGACCGGCATCTCGATTGATGTGAACCGCGTCACCGGCAAGCGCATCCTCATCCCGGCGAACGTGCTGCCGCATAGCGCGCCGATGGTCTTCCCCGACCAGAAGGAGTCGCAGCCGGAGCAGCAGTAGCAGTTTGTCACAACCCTATACGGGGGCCGCGGCCGGGGGTGCAGCGCGCATCCGGGGCCGCGGCCCCGTTTGTTAGGGGCGCGCCGCCTGCCCCTCGACCATGACCCCGCTGGACCGGGTGCGCTCGCGCCCTAGCATGATGAGCCGATCGTCTACGAAGCTCATGCGGAACGTATAGGCGTCGAGGTTGGCGATCCCGTCGTAGTCCAGGACGAAGGTGCGGTCGTCCGGCCACGAGCCGCGCTGCCCCGACGGCAGCCCATGCTTCGCCGGGGCCATGCGATAGACGCCATCCCGCCCGACCTTCAGCCGCCGGTCGGGCTGGCCGTCGTCGAAGCTCAACTGCAACGTCGCTTCGGCCGAGTCGTCGAAATCCAGACGCAGGGTGCGCAGGCGCAGCGCGTTCGGCTGCAAAACGTAGGTCTTGCCGGAGATCTCGCTCGCTTTCGGCGGTAGGGGTGGAATCGGCTGCGGAGCGGGCGCCTGCAAAACGGCCTGGCGCGCCGCCGCCAGTCGGGCTGCGCCGTCCGGGTTCGGCGGTAGCGGCTTTGTTGGGTCACCGACCGACGCGATCAGGTATGGGTCCAGGGCGTCGTACTCGAAGCCGCCGCCCGTCGTTACGACAATGGCGCCCAGCGCGGGTACGACTTTGATGTTCTGCCCGCCCCGGCCCGACGCCGAGTATGTTCCACTGTCCGGCGAAATCCACCAGCCGTAGCCGTAATCGTCGCTCATGCCAGTCTTGTGCTGCACCTTGACCGAGTCCGCCACCCACTGCGCCGGCACGAGCTGCTTGCCATCCCAGACGCCCTGGTTGAGCCAGAGGTAACCGATCTTGGCGGCGTCCTGAGGGCGCAGGTACAGATCACCCCAACCGTGAGTGATGCCCTGCGGGTCGCTCTCCCAGATGGCGTCGCGGATGCCCAGCGGCTCGAACAGGGTCTGGCGGGCGAACTCCAGCGCCGTCATCCCGGTCGCCTGCTGGAGAATCGCCGACAACAGGTGCATGCCAGGGCTGTCGTAGACGAACTGCGCCCCCGGCTCGCTGACGACCTTGCGGTCCAGGGCGAACTGCACCCAATCGGGGCTATTCACCATCGCTGCCAGCGTGCCTTCGTCCTGCGCCATGCCCACGCTATCCAGTCCCGACGCCATGCTCGCTAGGTGGCGCACGGTGATGCGCTCCTTGCGTTCGTCGCGATTGGCGATCGTGCGGTCGGGGAAGAAGGAGACCATGGGGGCGTCGAGGTTCAGCTTGCCCTGGGCGGCAGCGATGGCGACGAGCGTCGTCATCACGCTCTTGGTCACCGACGCCAGATTATGAACGGATTGCCCGTCGTAGGGGTAGAAGGCGGCGTCCAGCAGCACGTTCCCGTTGCGGACGATGAGCAGGCTGTGGAGGCGCATGTCCTGCTGGCGGGCGGCGGTCAGCGCCTCGGCCAGCTTCGCCGAGTTGACGCCCTGCTCTTCGGGGGTTGTCGCGCGCCAGCCGTTGGTCGGCCAGTACATCGCCGCCGGCGCGGCCAGGCGCGACACGGCCAGCCACGCCAACGCGACGATCACCACGGCCACCACGACTCCCACGGCCAGCCAGCCGAGAGCCGCGCGCAGGCGCGTGGGCGGCGGTCCGAGCGGTGCCATACGGCGCGCCTCCTTTCCTATCCTCCCCACTGCGTTTCTGTGTGACCCCCCCTTCCATCATATCACACTTCCGCTTCACCGGCGTTGAGACTTGGGCGTGAATGGCGCGGACCACGAAAGGCGCGCAAAAAGAGTCGCCCAGCGTGTGCCTTTCGCGTCCTTCGTGGTCCAACCATCCGCCACCGGCCCGCCCTCTCCCAGGGGGGATCAAGGGCGGACAGGCCCTTTTGGGGTGGGGCCACAACGTCCCTCCTCCATCCCCCCAACCCCCTTCCTCCCCCCACAGGTGGGGGAGGAAGGGGGAGCCGAGCGGGGCGAGGCGGGGGTTGGTGGGGGACGAGCCACCGCCGCCTTTCATCTGTCCGCCCTTGAATCCACGGGGCGAGGGAGCCAGAAATGGGATGCGCGCGCTAGAGCTTACCGAGCCCGTCCGCCCATGACTCCCAGATGGCACGAGGGTCTTGAGACCCCGCATCGGCTACGGCAGCGTTCCCTCCTCGTTTTCTTTTTCAGCCATCGCCGTTGGGTTCTGAACATTTTCTTGCGCATTTGCTGACGGAGCAGCCGCCGCAGGTTTACGTCTGGTTGCAAAACGATATACGCCATGACATATCTGGCGCTCCTTTCGATGGCGTTTTCTTTCAGGCGCCGAGGCCATTGACAGCAGAAGCAGAGCTTACTGCTCTGTTTCTCGGCAAGCAAAGGGATTTGCGCGCTCATTTCGGCGATGCAGGTAATGGGTAGCCAAGGTCGAACTCAGGGAAGTCGAGGAACCTGAGTTTGAACCCCTGGGTGTTCTTGGGAACCGAGAACACAAAGAAGCGACCCAGGTTTTTCGGCTCAATCCGGGCGGTCCGCCCTGACTGATCGGACATGCTGATGCTGCCACTGAAAGTGCCGTCAACGCCCGGCTTGTAGGTGTTGCCCTCACTATCTACCAGCACAACCTTCCCTTCCCCAGTACTCACCTCCTCAGAAGCAGCGGAGCCTGCCAAATCTAGCCAGACTTGCAAAGGTGTTTGTCCGGGTGTCTTCGACCGATAGTCGGCGCTAGCTTCCTCAGCGGCGATGATTGTCAAGGCTCCATCACCTTTTGTAAGAGTCGCTCCATAGTACCAAAGCCTGTTTCCGACGACTAACGGCATCGGGAAGGGAGCCGCAGTGGGAGGGGCTGGCGATGGCGATGCCGTTGGAGGCACCGGGGAGGGGGATGCCGTTGGGGGCGCCGGGGATGGTGATGCGGTCGGCGTGGCGGAAGGCGTCGTGGCTGTGGCGGGAAGTGGGCTAGGATTCGCTGATGGCTGGAGAGTAGTGCTGTTGAGCGCCGATACGGTAGACCCTGCTGGGGCTGTTGCCGGGGAGAGGACCGAGCCGCCACAGGAAACCAGGAATATAGCAAGCCCAGCCACAAGGATAGATCGCTGTCTTGAACGCATGCTCGTGTTCCTCCTCTTTGTTTGTAGATGTAACAGTATCGTCAGTGTATCATACCCCCCGCTTGTCAACTAGATGACTGTTATAATTTGTAGTCTGTGCAAAAAGCTTAACGCCAGGGGAAATCGTCACCACCTCCATGCGACGGCCAACGCGGGAGCGGGCTAGGTTGCCGAACGAACGGGATGTGCTATGATTTAGGACACAAGTGCCAGTTCATTCGGGAAGGAGAGCGGTTGATGAAAGGCATCCAGTATGTGACGGATGAGGCGGGCCATCGCACGGCCGTCATTATCAGCCTGGCCGAGTGGGGTGACATCTGGGAGGACATCTACGACATCATCGTTTCGGAGTCGCGCAAAGGCGAGCCAACGATGTCCTGGGACGACTTGAAAGCGGAAATGGACCGCGACGAGGCAAACGGTGGCACGCTACCGCGCTGAGTTGACCTTGCATGGAATTAGTGGAGAGAAGAAAGCCTGGAAGCGTGACGCTGCTCGAAACACGCGGGGCTGAGATAGCCCAAGGCCGAGTGCCGACGGCGCGGGTTGTACCAGGCCGCGATATACTCGAAGATGTGGCATCGCGCAATGGCACGGCTTTCATAGCGACCCTCCACACACTCGTTCTTAAGCGTGCCGAAGAAGCTCTCCATCATCGCGTTGTCGTAGCAGTTGCCCGTGCGGCTCATGCTCACTCGGATCCGCCCGTCCTTGAGGCGCTGTTGATAATCGGCGCTGGCGTACTGGCTGCCGCGATCAGAATGATGCAGCAGACCGTCGCGCGGACGACGTTGGAACAGCGCCATGTCGAGAGCCTCGATGACCAAGCTCGTCTCAAGATGGTCGGCCGTCGCCCAACCGACGATCATGCGCGAGAAGACGTCCAACACGACAGCCAGGTACAGCCAGCCTTCGACCGTGTCGATGTATGTGATATCGGCCAGCCAAGTGCGGTTTGGATCCGCCGCCTCAAACGCGCGGTTGAGGATGTTGGGCGCGATCGGATAGGCATGTCGGCTATCAGTCGTGACCGTCGTGCGCGTGGCTTGCTTGGCGCGCAAGCCGTGCACCCGCATCAGACGCGCCACACGATTGCGGCCGCAGGCCACTCCCGCCTCAGAGAGTTCGGCATGCACCCTCGGACTTCCATACGTCTGACGGCTGTCCTGGTAGACTTGCCGAATGCGCTGGGTCAGCTCGACGTTGGCCTGCTGGCGCCGACTGGGCACGCGTGTGCGCCAGGCGTAGTACCCGCTCGGCGACACCTTCAGCACTCGACACAGCTCCGTCACCGTGTACGCGCGGCTGTGGCCGGCGATGAACTCATATCTCACCCTTTTGGGTGCGAGAAGATCGCGATAGCTTTCTTGAGAATGTCCCGCTCCCGTCGCAGGAGCTCGTTCTCGCGGCGCAGCCGTCGCACCTCGGCGTCGCTCTCTTTGACGTTGCCGCTGCCGGGGAAGGCGCTGTCGCCGTCCTGAGCCAACTGCTTCTTCCAGTCGCTCAGTTGGCCACCGTACAAGCCCAGGTCGCGCTCGATCTCTGTCTGGGTCTTGCCGCTGGTTCGCACCAACTCCAGGGCATCCAGCTTGAACTGGCGTGAGTAACGCTTGTGTTGTCCCATTGTCCATGCACCCTCTCTAGTGGTCGGAAGTATATCCAGTTCTTTCCGTCTCCACTATTCCGATGCAAGGTCAGAGTTACTGAACTCCGCAGCTAAGGAATTTCGCGGCCTGCCCACAGACGCAAAACGGCGAGTCAGGGCGGCCATTGACCTTCTTGTGGAGAACCCACGCCATCCAGGTGTCATCAAACTTCAGGGGCGGGCCAACCTCTATCGCGTCCGCGTTGGTGACTACCGTGTCATCTATGAAATCCACGATGACATCCTGCTCATCCTCCTCACTCGTATCCGTCACCGTAAAGATGTCTACCAAGACTGACAGGTTATTCTAATATCACCCGCCCCGTGGAGCCGTCCACGGTGACGCGCTGGCCGGTGGACAGGCGGCGCGTCGCATCGGCCACGCCAACGACGGCGGGGATGCCGTACTCCCGCGCCACGACCGAGCCGTGGGACATGACCCCGCCGGCCTCCATCACCAGCGCGCCGGCGGCCATGAACAGCGGCGTCCACGCCGGGTCCGTCGAGGGGGCGACCAGGATTTCGCCCGGCTGGAGCTGCGCCCCGTGGGCGTCCAGGACGACGCGCACGACGCCGCTGTAGACACCCGGTGAGACCCCGGTACCCTGGAGCGCCGTCCCACTGTGGGCCGCCGCGCTACTGTACAACTCAACGCCCTCGCTCGTGATGAGCCGCGGCGCTTGCTTGCGCCGCATCTCCAGGGCGTACTCTGCCTGGCGCGCCGCAACGCGCTCCGCCAGCGGCGCGCGATTGCCCCGCGCGACGGCGCGAATCTCATCGCCGGTGACGAAGAACACGTCGGCCGGGTCGGCGATGAGGCCGAGATCGGTCAGGTCGCGGCCCATCGCCTCCCACAGCGCCCGCACTTCACTCAGGGCGCGCACCAGGATGAACTTGGGCATCTCGCGCAGCCCGATGAGCGCGCGCATGCGGTCCCTCACGAGCTTGAGGATCGGCCGGCGGAGCCAGCCGCGCGGACCCGCGCCCACCTGCCGCAGCAGCGCCGCCTCTCGCGCCTCGGCCGCCGCCTCGCCCTCGCGGAAGCGGGCATCGGGGGCCAGCGCCGGGTCGCTGATGTCCATGTAGGTGCGCAGCACGTCCACGATGTAGCCCGGCTCGTCGGCCCAGCGCGGCATGCCCAGGTCAACCTCGCGGACGGCGCGATGGCCGTACTCGGTCAGGAACGTTCCGAGGGCCGCCTGCGCGGTCGGCGGCAGGGCGCCGGCGCGGTAGCGGGCGACGACCTCCTCGGTCGGGGCGCGCATGGCGGCAGCGGAGGGCGCGTCGGCGGCCATGCGGCGGGCCAGCTGCCACAGGAACAGGTCCATCATGGTGGTCGGATTGTGGAGAACGCCGCGCAGCAACTCCAGGGGCGCTGTCGTGTCGCCACCCCAGCGCCGCACGAGAATGTGGGTCAGCCGCTGGAGAGCGATGCCGCTGGCGGCGAGAGGTATCAGGCGCGGGGCGTAGCGCGCCACCAGGGCGGGGAGGCTGTCCATGACGGCGACCCGCCCCTGGAGCGTCGTCGCGCTCGCCACGCGGTCGTGGATGTCGGCCATGCCGTCGAGGACATGGGAGATGATGCGCTGGCGCTCGGCGTCGGGCGCGCGCCACAGCGCCAGGACACGCGGCGCGACGGCGGGGATGAGCGGGCGCAGGAAGCGCAGCCGCCACACCGCCGCCCAGGCTGGACCGGCGGGGCGCGGGCTCAGGCGCCCATCGGTAAGTAGAGCGTCAACGCCGCCGCCGGATTGCGGGTCTATGACCGAGAGGATGCCGCGCAGGAGGGCGAGGCCGCGCGGATTGCGCAGGACGTTGGTCACATCAATGAACACCCGGCCCGCGACGACATTGAAGATCGAGGGGCCGCTGTCGGAGACGATGCGGACGTCGGCGGCCTTGCCGATGGCGCGGGCCAGGTCGCGGAAGAAGGACAGCCCGGCCGGGGTGATCGGCTCGACGATTCCCTGGAGGTAGTTGGCGTTGAAGTAGACGTGGAGGCGGCCATCGCCGGGCAGCGGCGGCTGCGGGTAGAGAGAGGTGATGGGGCGACTCTGGACGATGTAGACCGCGCCCTCCGCGACGGCCCACTCGATGTCCTGCGGCGCGCCGTAGAACGCCTCGATGCGCGCGCCGAGCGCGGCCAGCGACCGCACCTGTTCGTCGGTGAGCGACGGCTGCCGCCGTCTGTCCGCCGGCGTCGTCTCCTCGCGCGACCCGCCCGCCACGCGCACGGTCATGACCGCTTTATCGTGAACCTCCGCCGACAGGATGCGCCCCGTGGCCTTGTCCACGACCCAGTGGTCCGGCGTCACCAGCCCGCCGACGATGGCTTCCCCTAGCCCCCACGCGCCGTCAATGACGACCTGGCCGCGATGGCCGCTGACCGGGTTGGCGGTGAACAGGATGCCCGACGCCTCGGACGGCACAAGAGCCTGCACGACGACGGCCAGGGCCACGTCGTCCGAGGGGATGGCGTTGCGCTGGCGGTAGCTCATCGCCCGCGCCGTCCACAGGGACGACCAGCACCGCCGCACAGCGTCGAGCACGGCATCGGCGCCGACGATGTTGAGGTAGGTCTCCTGCTGCCCGGCGAATGAGGCGTCGGGCAGGTCTTCGGCCGTGGCGCTGGAGCGAACCGCGACGGCGGGCGCGGCCGGCAGCGCGGCATACGCGGCGCGAATGGCGTCGGCGACGTCGGGCGGGATCGGCGCGGACTCGAAGAGGGCGCGAATGGCCGCTGAGGCCGCGTCGAGGGCGGCCGGGTCGTCGGGGACCGCGGCCAGCGCGGCGAGGGGCGCGTGGAGATCGTTGGCGGCAAGGAAGCGGCGATAGGCGTCGGTGGTGACGTGGAAACCCGGCGGGACGGGCAGCCCGGCGCGGCTCAGGCGAGCGAGGCTCGCGCCCTTGCCGCCAACACGGGCCAGGGTGGCGTCGGGGCTGGCGAGAGGCAGGACGTAGGGCGAGGCGGTCATCGTGACCTCCGAGTATGTACGGGATCGTAGCGTAGCGGCGCAAAAACGCGGACAAAGACGTGTTGGGTTTTCTTCCTCTGCGTCTCTGCGCCTACCCTGAAAATAGCCTTCAATTGTCATGCTGAGCGCAGCGAAGCATCTGGGCCGCCGCAGTCCAGCCCCCTCACTCTGCTCGGGGTGACACCGATTTTCATCCGTCT
>JAXLWJ010000030.1:0-66039 GCA_046328535.1 Anaerolineae bacterium | reverse complement strand
CATCCCCTTCGGCGTTACCGGCAACGTTCTCTTCCGCCGCACAGACGCGCTCAAGGCGGCCGGTTTCGACAAAGCGCCGGATATGTGGGAAGAGCTGTCGAAGCAGGCGGCGGCCGCGCAGAAGCCGCCCAAGACCTTCGGCATGGGCTTCGCGCTGTCCAATGTTGGCGATGCCAACCTGACGACGCAGATGATGCAGTCGTGGGGCGGGCGGGTCGCCGATGACACCGGCAAGAAGTGTACAATCGACTCGCCGGAGACGCGGGCGTTTCTCAAGTGGATCAGCGACGCCTACGCCCAGGGCCTCTTCCCACCGGGCGTGACGACGTGGGACGGCGCGGGCGACAACAACGCCTACCAGTCGGGCCAGGCGCTGTTCATCGCCAACACGGGCAGCGTGACGCTCTGGATGCAGCAGAACGACAAGGAGCTGCTCGACGCGACGAAGTACTCCGTGCTGCCAGCCGGCCCCAAGATGCGCATCTCGACCCAGAACCCGAACTATCGCGGTATCTGGGCGAACAGCAAGAACAAGGAGCTGGCGAAGGACCTGATGGAGTACCTGGCCGACGACAAGTTCATGGCCGACTACTACGCCAACGCCATCTACGGCCCGGTGCTGAAGAGCCAGACGTCGGCGCCAATCTTCCAGACGAGCGAAGTCCACAAGGGCCTGGCCGACCTGGCCGCCAACGGCACCGCGCCCGCCTACCCGGACGTGGACAACGCGGCCTTCGCCGAGTACCAGAACAACTTCCTGACGCCGAAGATGGTGCAGAAGATCGTCGTGGACAAGAAGAGCATTGACGACGCCATCAAGGAGACGCAGACCGCCTGCCAGTCGATCTACGACAAGTACAACAAGTAAGACCGTGAGATGCTGGGGAATGAATGGCGCAGGTCCGCCGCGACAGGCCAGGGCCGCGCCATTCATCCTCCCTGAGAGGTGTGTATGGCAGAGGGAGTGCAGCCGGCGGTTCAGGGGCGCGAGGCGCAGACGGGGATGACCCTCCAGCGGCGCAACGCCATCCTCGGGTGGCTGCTCGTCGCCCCGGTGGTCCTCACCCTGATTGTCCTTGTCGTCTACCCCTTCTTCTACGCCATCTGGATTAGTTTCACCGACCAGATGGTCGGCTCGCAGGCGCAGTTCGTCGGCTTCGAGAACTACGTCTACCTGTTCCACCAACCCGTCTTCTGGACGACCGTCTGGAACACCATCGTCCTTGTTGTGTCCGTTCAGGGGCTGAAGCTCGTGTTTGGCCTGGGGATTGCGTTGCTGCTCAACCAGCCGTTGCGAGGGCGGTGGATGTGGCGCGGGATGGTGCTGCTGCCGTGGGCCATGCCGGCCTTCGTCGCCTACATCACGTGGAAGCTGCTGTATGCCCCGATCGCCGGCGCGTTCAACATGATCCTACTGGACCTGGGCGCGCAGAACTACGTGGACTTCCTCGGCACGAAGGAACTGGCGATGCCGAGCGTCATCGTCGCCACGTTCTGGCGCGGCTTCCCGTTCTGGGTCATCTCGTTCCTCGCCGCGCTCCAGACCATTCCCCATGAGCTATACGAGGCGGCCGCGATTGACGGGGCCGGCGCGTGGCAGCGCTTCTGGAACATCACGCTGCCGAGCCTGCGCCACGTCATTCTCCTGGTGCTGCTGCTCTCGACGATCTGGACGGCGAACAGCTTCGAGAACGTCTGGCTGATGACCCAGGGCGGGCCGTCGGACGCGACGATGACCTTCCCGGTGCTGGCGTACTACAGCCTGCAGAACTTGCGCCTGGGCGAGGCGGCGTCGGTCTCCGTGGCGATGCTGCCCGTGTTCGCCATCCTGGCGTTCGTCGTCATCAAGCTGATGCAGGAGGACTAGGCCATGCTGACTCGTCCCGCGCGAGCGCAAAGGGTGCTGAACTACACCCTGGTCGCCCTGCTCGCCGTGTTCGTTCTGTTCCCCGTTTACTACATGGCGATTATCTCGCTGAAGACACCGCGCGCCATCTACCGCGAGCCGTCGCTGCTGCCCGACGGCGCGACGCTCCAGAACTACGCCCAGCTGTTCGGCGAGATGGATTTCCTCACCAATTTCCGCAACAGCATCGTGGTCGCCAGCGTGGCGACGGCCATCTCCGTGTTCATCGCCGTTCTCGCCGCTTACAGTCTGGTGCGGCTGAAGTACCGCTTCCGCGACGCTGTCGGCCGTCTGATCCTGCTGACGTATCTCACGCCAGCGGCGTTGCTGTTTATCGCGCTCTCGGTCATTATGGCGCGTATCGGCATGACGAACACGCTGCAAGGGCTGATGTTCGTCTATCTGACGTTCGCCACGCCGCTGAGTACGTGGCTGCTGATGGGCTTCTTCCGCAGCATTCCGCCAGACTTGGAAGAGCAGGCTATGGTGGACGGCGCGACGCGCTTGCAGTCGTTGTGGCTCATTCTGATTCCGCTGTCGGCGCCGGGCATCGTGGCCGTTACCGTGTTGACATTCACATCGGCGTGGAATGAACTGCTCTACGCCCTCATTCTGATTACCTCGCCCGACCTGCGCACCGTTCCCCTCGCCCTTAACTATTTCATCACCGGCGACGTGTTCCGCTGGGGCCTGATTATGGCCGGCGCGGTGTCGGCCGCCATCCCGGTCATGATCCTCTACTACCTGGCGCAGCGGTTCATGGTGCAGGGGCTGGCGACCGGCGGCGTGAAGGGATAGAGGGACGGCGCCAAACGCAACACAATCGTTGTCACCCCGACGGAGGAGGGGTCTGGACTGCGGCGGCCCAGATGCTTCGCTTCGCTCAGCATGACAGCCCAGACTGATTTTCAGCCCAGGCTTGGCTTCTAGGGGGTCTGAGCCGGCCGCAGAAGCTCCTCTTCTTCTTTCACGATCGGCAGGCGCTGGCTGGTGTAGCGAGCGAGAATCCAGTTCTGCCGCCGATGCAGGATGCCGGCGCCCTGGCCGAGATACCAGATGCCCACGCCGACTGACCACAGCGCGAGCGCTACGTGCCAGTAGTGGTCAATGAAGATGGTGGGGAACGTCACGACGAGCCACCACGCGACGGCGTGGAACACCACGCCGGCCGGCATGAAGAACTTGAGGTTCCGCTCCTGGTCGGCGATCATGTCATTGTGCAGCTTCTTCTGTGTTTCGGTGTTGTACTCCGTCGCCCGCGTCATCATCACGCGGCGGTCCCAGTAGTACAGAAACCACGCGAGAGCAAAGTAGACCGTGTTGAGGGCGTACCAGTTGGCGGGGTTGTTCACCTGGCTCAACGCCAGGCCCTCGACCAGCGTCGCGCCGAAGTAGATGTAGGTGTGACCCATCTCTAGCGGCCACCCGATGAACGACAGCGTGTGGATGAGGGTGCGCGACCAGAAGATGAGAATGGCGAGCAGACCGAGCACGACATAAGGCCAGTACTGGAGTTGAAACTCGGTGATGACCGGGATGGAGAACGTGACCAGCACACCGAGCGCCATGGCCTGGATGATGCTGATGAGGGTCAGCTCGATGACCACCGCCACCTCGTCGAGCTTGTTCTTCGCTTCGCGAGTCGCGATTTGTAGCTCAGGTAAGTTACTCATGCCCCTCCCCCAAGCCTCAATAGAGTCGCCTATACAATCCCCATCATGAAACGCGCGACAAGCCCTTCTGGATTTCGTCGAGGGCGCTCAGGAGGATGTCAATTTCCTCGACAGTATTGTAGTGCGCCGCCCCGATGCGCAGCAGGCCGGTCGGCTCCAGGCCAAGCTGCGTCGTGACCGACAGCGCGTAGAAGTTGCCGTCCCAGACATAGATCTCGCGCTGCGCCAGCGACTCGGCCAGCGCCAGGGGCGTCGTCCCGGCCATCGTGATGGAGACGGTCGGCACGCGCTCGTCGAGGCGGGCGATGTCGGTGATGCCGTAGATGGTGACACCCGGAATATCTTTCAGCCCGCAGATGAGGCGCTCCGCCAGCCGCTGCTCGTAGGCCTGGATGCCCGCCATCGCTCGCAGCAGGCGCGAGCGGCGGCTCTCGCCATCGTCGCCGCCATCGGCGAGGGTTGCCAGGTAGTTGATGGCGGCCAGGGCGCCGGCCTGCCCCTCGTGGTTCTGCGTGCCGGTCTCGAAGCGCGTCGGCAGCGCGTTGTCGGCCGGCCGTACTTTGTAAGGGGGCAGGCGATCCAGGGCGTCGGCGCGGCCATAGAGGATGCCCATGTGCGGGCCGAAGAACTTGTACGCCGAGCAGACAAGGAATTCCGTGCCGAGCGCCTGGACATCGGTTGGGCCGTGGGGAACGTATTGGACGGCGTCAATGTAGGTCACGGCGCCGACACTGTGCGCCATCTCCACGGCGCGGCGCACGTCGTTGATGGTGCCGACAGCGTTGGAAGCGTAGCCGATGGCGACAATCTTGGTGCGCGGGCCGAGCTGCGCGGCCAGTGTGTCCAGGTCGAGGGTGCAGTCTTCGTGACGGAAGTCCACCCAACGGACGACCGCGCCGGTGTCCCGCGCCAGGAGCAGCCAGGGGGCAATGTTGGCGTCGTGATCCAGGTGGGTGACGATGATTTCGTCGCCCGGCTGTAGCCCCAGGCCCAGCGAGCGGCTGATGGCGAACGTCAGCGAGGTCATGTTCTGGCCAAAGACGATCTCGCGGGAGGACGCCGCGCCCAGGAGGTCGGCAGCAGCCTGGTGCGCCTCGGCGATGACCGCGTCGGTCATGCGGGTCGTGCGGAATGCGCCGTTGGTGTTGGCGTTCGCGTACAGCAGGTAGTCGCTGACGGCATCGGCGACGGACTGGGGGACCTGCGTCCCGCCGGGGTTGTCGAGGAAGATGGGTGCGCGGCCATCGAAGGTGCGCATGAGGGAGGGGAACTGGGCGCGGGCAGCGCGCACGTTGGGGAGAATCACGTAGCTGGACACAGACGCTCCTTGCGGGTCATTAGTGATGACCGTATTGTAAGTAACTCATGATTGATGGCAAATACAGCAATCAATGGCTTGACGAACTACCGCATTGAACCTACACTAGAATTGATAAGGGCTTGGCATCGTAGCAATCATCTCGATTGAAGTAGGAAGGCGAGCTGCGTTGAATCCTCGAGTTGTGGGCGTCAAGCCAAATCCGAATTAGGCTCTCACCCTAGCGGCTCCATCGTTTGCTCCAGCGGCATCGGTCGCGCGGTGATGCGCGGAAGCATCAGCATGACGACGACGCCGGCCAGGGCAGCGACCGCGTATAGCCCCACGAAGCCGTAGCCTTGCAACACCAGCCCCAGCGCCCACGCCCCCAACCCAATCCCCAGGTCAAAGCCCAGGTAGAAGACGGCGATGGCGTGACCGCGCACCTCCGGCGCGGCGCGTTCGACGTGGATGGCGATGAGCGCCGGGTGCAGGATGCCGGAGCCGTAGGCCACCAGGGCCGCCGCGGCGAACAGCTCGATCTGCATCGTGGCGACGGCGAACAGTCCCATGCCGACGACCATCATCAGCGTTGACAGAACCAGCACCCTGGTGCGGTCAATGGTGTCGAGCCGGCGGCCCACCGTCAGCCGCGAGAGGATGATCGAGACGCCATAGACGGTGTAAACGAGGCCGGCCGAGCCGAGGTCGCGGCGCTCGACGAGCAGGGGCAGGAATTGCAGGAACGCGCCCCACGACAGGCCGAAGATGCACGTGATGAGCATCGGTAGGCGCAAGGTTGGCTCGACATGGGCGACCTCGCGCCAGCTCACCCCGCTCCCTCTGGCCGGGCGGGTGTTGGGGACGCCGAGGGCAAGCAGGCCGCCGAGGGCGGCGAAGCCGCCGGACAGCCACAGCGCGCCGGTCAGCGAGATCACGGGCATGAGGGCGCTGATGATGGCCGGGGTCATCGTCATGGCGACGTTGGCGGCGATACCGAAGATGGCGACGGCGGAGGCCCGCCGCGCTTCCGACACCAGGTCGGTTACCAGGGCGGTCGAGGCGGTCGTAAACGCGACATAACCGCCGGCTTGCAGGAGCCGCAGGCCGAACAGGGCGGCCGGCGCGGTGGTGAAGGAAAAGCCGATGGCCCCGACCATGAGGGAGAAGGTCCCGAACAGGATGACCTTGCGCCGCCCGTAGGCGTCGGCCATAGCGCCCGCGAGCGGCCGACCAATCAGCGACGCGACGCCGAAAGCGCCCAGGATGATGCCGATGACCCAGTCCGGCAGGCCAATCTGGCGCAGGTACAGCGGGACGGGGACGAGCAGGGTGTAGTACCCGACGAAGAACGCCAGGGTGGCGACCCACGCCGTCCAATAGGCGCGCTCTTGCGAAGCGAGGACCCGCATGCCGGTCTCCTGTCTCTAGCGGCGGCCAAACTCTCTTTCCAGGTGCGCGGCGCTCAGGTGGATCATGGTCGGGCGACCGTGGGGGCAGGTACGCGGCGAGTGGCACGCTTCGAGCTGCTGAATGAGCGCCTGCATCTCGCCGGACGAGAGCGTCTGTCCCGCCTTGATCGCCACCGTCTTGCACACAGCGCGCAGCAGAGCAGCCTCGTTGTCCACTTCGAGGGGGTTGCGGCGGCCCTCGCCGACCTGCGTCAGGATGTCCCGCAGCGCGGGGCGGGGTCGGCGGCGCGCAGGGCGGCCGGAACGGCGCGGATCAGGACAGTGTTCGCGCCGAACGGCTCCAGCGTGAACCCGGCGCTGTCGAGCGGGCCGCGTACTCGTCGAGGATGGCCGCCTCGCCGCGTCGTGCTCCAGCGCCAGCGGTTCCAGAAGAGTCTGCCGGGCGACGTCCGACGCAGCGTGGCGGGCGAGAAACTGTTCGTACAGGATGCGCTCGTGGGCGGCGTGCTGGTCAATCAGGTACAGGCCGTCCGGCCCCTCAGTGATGATGTACGCCTGGGCGACCTGGCCGATGACGCGCAGGATCGGCAACTTGCCCCCGCCGACCAGCGGCGCGGGTGCGGGCGCTGGCGGCGCGTTGTTCGTGCGGTAGATGTCCCAGGTCGAAATGGGCGAGGTGGATGGGGTGAAGGGGGCGGGGTCGTTCGTCCACCACGGCGCGACCGGCGGCTGCCACGCCCCACCCTGCGCCGCCGACGGAACCTCGCCGGGGGTCTCCCACGTCGGCGCGCCGCCAAACTGCGGGATGGGCGCGTGGCGCAGCAGGACGCGACGCACGGCCTGCTGGATGGCCCCGAAGACGGCGCGGCCATCGCGGAAGCGTACCTCGGCCTTGGTGGGGTGAACGTTGACGTCCACATCCTCGGCGGGCAGGTGAACGTGCAGGGCGACGACGGGGAAGCGGCCGACCATGAGCAGGGTGTGATACGCCTCGCTGACGGCGACGTTGAGTGAGCGGTCCTGCACCAGGCGGCCGTTGATGATGAACGTCATGTGGGCGCGGTTGGCGCGGCTGACGGCGGGCGGGCTGATGTAGCCGTACACAGCCACCGGGCGCTCCGCAACGGGGGCGGGCGCGGTCTCGGCGCCGCCATCTTCCTGGCCGTCGTCCAGCGTCTCGGCGAGAGCTTCCGGCTCGATCTCGATCATCTGCCGCGCGGCTTCGACGCCGTAGACCGACGCCAGGCTGTCGAGCAACGTCCCGCCGTTGTGGGTGAACGTGGCCCGTCCGTCGTTGATGAGGCTGAAGCGGCATGCGGGGTAGGCCAGCGCCATGTGCGTCAGGAGGGTGTGAATCTGGCCGGCCTCAGCCGTGGCCGACTTGAGAAACTTCAGGCGGGCCGGGGTGTTATAGAAGAGGTTCTCTACGGTGATGACCGTGCCGGCCGGGATGCCGACGCTCGCCCGCTCGACGACACGGCCGGCGTCCAGGCGGAGCCGCGTGCCGACGGCCTCGTCGCGGGTGCGCGTGACGAGGCTGACGCGGCTCACGGCGGCGATGCTCGGCAGCGCCTCGCCTCGAAATCCGAGGGTGTGGATGTGGAACAGGTCGTCGGCGGAGCGGAGCTTGCTCGTGGCGTGGCGCTGGAACGCCGTCTCGACCTCGTCTGGCGGGATGCCGGCGCCGTTATCCGCGACG
Organism: Anaerolineae bacterium; assembly: GCA_046328535.1. Lineage (GTDB taxonomy): Bacteria > Chloroflexota > Anaerolineae > Epilineales > JAHCIE01 > JBDHWG01. Next base: position 58,052 of record JAXLWJ010000030.1, on the reverse strand, counting down.
CGAATGAGGCGCTGCCCCCCCTCACGGATCTCGACGCGGACGTCCGTGGCCCCCGCGTCCAGGGCGTTCTCGATCAGCTCCTTGACCACCGAGACGGGGCGCTCGATGACCTCGCCGGCGGCGATCTTGGCGGCGACGTCGTCGGCGAGTACTTGAATAGGCATGGGTCCTCCCTCGCACTGCGAGCTGAAATTTTAGCACACATGACCGAGTGAGGAAAGCCGCCGCTGAGATGGGGCGTGCCTTCCATTTGCCCGTTTCTTGTATCGGGTGCAAAATTACAGGAGTGTATATCGAGCAAAGCCCGCGCCCCAAAACAAAGAACCGACTACCAAAGGCTTGTTAGGACGGATGGGACGCTACCTATTTGCATACCCGCCGTCGCTGGAATTGTCGAGGATCGAAATGGAGCCGCAGAATCAGATCGCCGTATTCATTGACTTCGAGAACATCGCCGCCGCTGCCGAGGATGACCACCGCGAGCTAGAGCTAGGGAAGCTCTTCGATTTCCTGAAGAACCGCGGCCGCGTCACGATCAAGCGCGCCTATGGCGACTGGCGGCGCTACAGCCGCTATCGCAGCGAGCTGCTGGAGAATGCCGTCAACCTGGTCCAGCTCTACAGCTACGGCATGGCCCACAAGAACGGCGCCGACATCCGTCTCTGCATCGAAGCGATTGAGACTGTCTTTACCCACCCGCAGGTGCAGACGTTTGCCATCGTCTCCGGCGACTCCGACTACTCGTCCCTCATCAATAAGCTGCGCGAGTACGGCAAGTACACTGTGGGCATCGGCCTGCGCCGCTCGACCAGTGAAATCCTCGTCAAGAGCGTGGATGAGTTCGCGTTCTACGAGGCCCTGGTCGGTAGCCTGGACCTGAGCCAGGAGTTCGACGTCAGCGAGGCCCACGCCGTTCTGCTGCGGGCCTTGCGCGCGTTCGAGCAGCAGGGGGAAATCCCGGTGTTCGCGGGCAAGCTCAAGCAGCGGATGGTGGCCCTCGACCCCGCGTTCAACGAGACCTACTACGGCTACGACCAGTTCAAGACCTTCCTCGAGGACAGCACCGACATCGTGCGGCTGGAGGTGCGCGACGGGCAAATCTACGTCGCCCCGCTCGACGCCCAGGAGATGGCTGCCGTCCCGAAGGGCGACTTGCGCCCGCTGGCCGAGACGTACAAGCGTTACCTGCGCCGCGTCGGCCTGCCGGTGCTCGACCCTAGCACGCGGCGCAGCATATTGGCGGACATCTTTGAGGTGTTCAACGCGAGTATGCAGCCGGTGAGCCTGGAACAGGTCGCGATCATGTTGCGCGAACGCTACGACGGCGAGAACGCGCTGCGGCCCCAGAGCCAGGTGCGCGATGTCCTTCGCCTCGCCTACCGCAGCGGCTGCCTCGAGTTTGCCAACCCGCCGTCGCTCGCGGCGCCGGCCGAGCTGATGTCCGGGGGGGACGGCGACACGTTTGTGCGCCGCAGCGAGGGCGCCTACGTGCGCAAGATCGTCGAGGGCGGCCTGCAGATTGACGTCGTCGAGGTGTCCATTGCCCTGTTCGGCGGGCCGGAACACGCCGAGTACATCGAGGCGCTGCTGAACGAGATGGTCCGCGCTGGGGTCATCGAGCAGACCGACGGCACATTCACCGCGCCACCGCAGCAGTCCACGAACCCTTTGAGCGCCCACGCCCCCTTGCAGCCAGTGCTGCCGGACCTGGACAACATTGACCCGCCCGCTGAGGCCGTCATTAGCTGCCTGGAGTCGCGCCGTCTGTTCGACGAAGGCACGCGATTACGTGTGCGCGACTTCGCGGCGAGCGCCACGAAGTACCTGCTCGCCACCAAGATTCAGCAGATGGCCCTCGACGCGGGCGAGGCCGGCGCGACCCTCGAAGACCTCAAGTGGTACCTGGCCGGGTACTGTTCGGTGCAGGCGGGCTATCGCTTCGTGGAGCGCGAGTACGAGGAAGCTGTCCCCTACTACCTCGCCTTCTTCTACCTCGCCTACACCGACGACATGGTGCAGGAGCGCGTGCGCGGCCTGATGCGCCCGATGTTGTCCTACTTCCTTGCGATCGCCGGCCGTCGCTTCGAGCCGACGTTCCAGGCGCAGCCCAACGCCTCGCCGGTGCAGATGGCCTTCCAATTGCACCACCACCCGAACCCAGCCGTCGGCCGCGCCCTGGAGGACCTGCTGACGCGGTTGTGCGCCGTCAGCCCGACGCCAATTCGCACGCTGTTGAAGCAGCTCGCCATGCTGCCCGGCGAGTTGCCCCAGAAGGAGCGGACGGCCGGGTTCCTGGCGCGGCTCCTCGGGCCATACGAGAACAGCCCCGAGCCAATGCGCGAGGTATGATGACGACGTCTGACCGCGAAGCGTTGCAGGAGCTGCTCAAGACCGTCAAGCCCCTGGCGTCCCAGGGGCTACAACGTCCCGCCGGCGTCACGGGCGGGCCGTCGAGTCTGGTGAGCACGCTCACCGAACGCTGGGCCACGAAGGGGCGCCTCATCGAGCGCCTGCTACAAGAGGGCGAGCCGCGCCTGGCGCTGGAGCAGTTTGAGACGCGCACCCGTGAGTTCACCGAGAAGTACCCCGACCGCGCCGGCTGGACCGACAAGGCCGGCCAGGAGTGGCGCGCGGACCTCGTGCTCCAGAGTTGCGAGGAGATCCGCGACCACCTCGACAGTTGGGACGTGAGTGACGACGACTTCGCCGATGAGGAGCCTGACAGCGACTCCTTCTGAGCCTGCCGCCCCCGATACACCCCTCGCGTTTGCGCTAAGCGACGTGCGCCTGGCCGACCTGCGAGGGGTGGCCCGTTTGGAGCGCCTGTGCTTCACCACCGAAGCGTGGGGCTGGCTCGACTTCAGCGGCGCGCTGCTCGTCCGCCACCTCTTCCGCAAGGCGGTGGCCGAAGGGCGGCTGCTCGGCTTCGTCGTAGCGACGGTGGATTGGAACGCGGGCATCACCTGGATCGTGAACATCGCCGTAGATCCATCCGCCCGCAACAAGGGCGTCGGCCGCGCCCTCATGCAGGACGTGGAGGCGCGAGCGCCTACGCGGCGCTTGCGGCTGGTGGTGCGCGTAGACAATGACTCCGCCCGCCATCTCTACCGCAGCCTGGGCTACCAGGAGATTCGCGTTCGGCCCCGCTACTACGTCGGCCCCACCGACGGCATGGAGATGGAAAAAGAGCTATGACTGACACCCTGGTTCTGACGAATGCGCGCGTGTACACAATGGAGTGGGCGCGGCCGACCGCCGACGCCGTGGCCGTGCAGGGCAATCGCATCGTCGCCGTCGGCGCCGCCGACGAGATGCCCGATGGCCGGCGCGTGGACCTGGGCGGCCGGACGGTCACGCCCGCGTTCACCGACGCCCACATGCACATCATGAGCTGGGCGCTCAGCCTGGACCGTCTGGCGCTGGACGGCATCGCCTCCGTCGCCGAGATAGCGCGGCTGGTCGCGGAGAAGGCTGCCGTGACGTCGCCGGGCGAGTGGATTCTCGGCCGCGGCTGGAACCACAGCCTGTGGGGCGGCGAATTCCCCTCCCGCGCCGACCTGGACCGCGTGGCGCCGGACCATCCGGTCGCCCTCACCCGCAAGGACGGCCACATGGGGTGGGCGAACAGCCGCGCCCGGGCGCTGGCCGGCGTCCCGTCGGTGACGCCCGACCCGGCCGGCGGCGAGATCCGCCACGACGAGCGTGGCGAGCCGACAGGCCTGTTCGCCGAGAACGCCAACGATCTCATCTACGACGCCATCCCGCTGCCGACGCCGGAGGGGCGGCGGGCGGCGCTGGGGCGGGCGTTCCCGATTCTGCATCGCATGGGCATCGTGGGCGGCCACGAGATGGGCTACGACGATGGCCCAGGACTATGGGCCGACTTCTCGGCGCTGCGGGACGAGGGGCGCCTGCCGTTCCGCGTCACTATGTACATGCCCAAGCACTACCTCAATGAGATGATCGCGCGCGGCATGCGCTCCGGCGACGGCGACCACAACCTGCGCGTCGGCGGTCTCAAGATCTTCATGGACGGCACGCTCGGCTCCCAGACCGCCGACATGCTCGAACCGTTCGAGGGGCAGCCTAACAATCGCGGCATCGTCACGACGGAGCTGGACGAGTTCCGGTCCCTCGTCTTCTTGGGGGCGGACAACGGCGTGAGTGTCGCCATCCACGCCATTGGCGACGGCGCGAATCGCAAGATTCTCGACGTGTTCTCTGAGTGGCGGGCGGGCCTCGGCGCCGACTCACCCCTCCGCCAGCGCATCGAGCACGTCCAGCTCCTCCACCCCGACGACCTGGGCCGCCTGGCCGAGCTGGGCATCATCGCCTCGATGCAGCCGATCCACGCCACGTCCGACATGTTGGTCGCCGACAGGTTCTGGGGCGCGCGCGCGCGCTACGCCTACGCCTGGTGTTCGCTGGTAGGCCGTGGGACGCGCCTGGCCTTCGGCTCGGATGCGCCGGTGGAGACGCCCGACGTCATCCAGGGCATCCACGCTGCCGTCACGCGCCGCCGCGCCGACGGCAATCCGGCCGGCGGCTGGTATGCGGAGGAGTGCGTCTCTGTCCCGACCGCTGTCCACGCCTACACCGCCGGCGCGGCCTACGTGAGCGGCGAAGAGGCGGCGAAAGGCACACTGACGCCCGGCAAGCTGGCGGATCTGGTCGTGCTGAGCGACGACATCTTTGAAGCCGAGCCGATGGATATCCTGAATGCTCGTGTTGACGCGACCATGCTCGACGGCCGATGGGTTTACCAGGACAATCTATAACTACGGAGGTTCTCCATGCCCCAGCTCCACGGCGTTTATCCGGCCTGCGTCACTCCGTTCACCGCCGATGATAAGGTGGACACGGCGGCCATCAAGCACAACATTGGCCTGTGGGCGGCGGCCGGCTGCCACGGCTTCCTGGCGCTTGGCTCGACGGGCGAGTTCGTCGTTCTCGACGACGACGAGCGCGACCAGGTCATCACCGCCGCCCGCGAGGCGGCGCCGGCCGACCGCGTCCTGTCCGTCGGGGTCGGCCACCAGGGAACGGCGCAGACGATTCGCCAGGCAAAGCGCGCCGCCGAGCTAGGGGCGGATGTCGTGCTGGTCGTGACGCCGTTCTTCTACAAGCCGCAGATGAGCCACGCCGCCCTCGTGGCCCACTACACCGCCGTCGCCGACGCCTCGACCGTCCCGGTGCTCATCTACAACGTGCCGCCCTTTACCAGCCTGAACATCGGCGTCGAGACCGTGGCGACCCTGTCACGCCACCCGAACATCGTCGGCATGAAGGACAGCTTCGGCGACGTTGGGCAGCTGGCCGCCGAAGTGGACAGCTCCGCCGACGGCTTTGCGCTGTTCACCGGCGCGGCGCGTGTCCTGCACGCGGCGATGCTCGTCGGCTGTGTCGGCGCGAACCTGGCCGTCGGGAACGCCGCGCCCGAGCTGGCCGTCGCCATCTACAACGCCGCCGTCGAGGGCCGCCACGAGGACGCCCGCCGCCTGCAGACGGTTCTCACAGCCTTCGAGGCGCAGGTTAGTCGGCCGTATGGCGTCGCCGCCTACAAGTACGCCCTGGACCTGCGCGGCTACCGCGGCGGCAAGGCGCGCGCGCCGCTGCTGGCGCCGGACGACGCCGCCAAGGCCCGCATCGCCGAGGCGCTCACGCTCCTCGATGTCCAGGCCGAAACGGCGCCACGCGGGTGACATCGGGTGACATTGTCCCATTGAGGCAGAAGGTGGCGAGAATCATCCGTCATAGGTTTTGGGAGGCGATGCGAGTCCCCAGACCTCCTGGACGATCATGCTGGTCACCAGCCCCTCGCGCTGGAGGCGGCCGCGCGCGGCCAGCAGCGGTGTGTTGAACACCTCCCGCCGACGCTCGAACAGGTCGGGGCGGGCGATGAGGTTAATCAGCCCTGTCTCGTCCTCCAGGGTGAAGAACGCATGCCCCTTCGCCGTCGGCGGGCGCTGGCGCACCACTACCAGCCCCGCCACGCGCACTGTCTCTCCATCGCGCCGACCTCCCAGGTCGGCGCTCGTGACAAAACCCGCCGCCTGGAGCGTCGGGCGATACAGGCGCAGGATGTGGTCGCCCGGCGCCATCCCCAGCAGCTCGTACTCCCAGCCCATCGCCTCCGCTTCGCCCAGTTCGGGCAGCGCCGCCGTCTCGACCGGCGTGTCCAGCGCCAGCGCCTCCTCGCGGTAGTCCAGCGCGCCCAGCGCCCACAACAGGCGCCGCCGCTCCCCCTCGCCGCCGCCCAATTCGTCCAGCGCCCCGGCGCGCACCAGCGTCTCCACCAGGCCGCGCGGCAGATGGGTGCGGTGGCACAGGTCGGCCAGGCCCGCGAAGGGGTCTTCCATGCGGGCGTCCAGCAGGCGCCCCTGCGCGGCCGGCCCGAAGCCATGCACGTAGCATAGGCCGAGCCGCACCGCCCCCCCCGCCAGAGTACACTTGCCGTCGCTGCGGTTGACGTCGGCGTGGAGGATGGAGACGCCGTGGCGGCGGGCGTCGCCCATGATGACCTCCGGCGAATAGAAGCCCATCGGCTGCTGGTTGAGCAGGGCGCAATAGAACTCCGCCGGGTGGTACGCCTTGAGCCAGAGCGACTGGTACGCCAGGTGGGCGAACGCCGCCGCGTGGCTCTTGCAGAAGCCATACGCGGCGAAGGCGGCGAGCTGGTCGAAGACCTCGTCCGCCGTCGCCTCGCTGACACCGTTGGCGCTCGCGCCGTCCAGGAAGCGCCCGCGCAGCCGCGCCATCTCCGCCCCCGACCGATGCCGCGACATGGCCCGCCGCAGGGCGTCCGCCTCGCCGCCGCTGAAGCCGGCGACCGCCATCGCCACGCGCAGCACCTGCTCCTGGAACAGGATGACGCCCAGCGTCTCGCGCAGGGCCGGTTCCAGCGACGGGTGGGCGTAGGCAACCGGCTCCAGCCCGGCGCGGCGGCGCAGGTAAGGGTGGACCATGCCGCCCTGGATGGGACCAGGGCGCACGATGGCGACGGCGACCACGATGTCGTCGAAGCATCTGGGCTTGAGGCGCGGCAGCATCGAGATCTGGGCGCGCGACTCGACCTGGAACGCGCCGACGGTGTCGCCCGCGCATAGCATGGCGTAGATCTTGGGGCCATCGAGGGGCAGGCGGGCCAGGTCGGGCTGCTGTCCTGTGCGCGCCTCGATGAGTCGCAGCGCCTCGTCCACCAGCCCCAGCATGCGCAGGCCCAGCAGGTCGAGCTTGATGAGGCCGGCGTCCTCCACGTCGTCCTTGTTCCACTGCACGACGACCCGCCCCGGCATTGTCGCCCGCTCGACCGGCACGACCTCCACCAGCGGCGCTGCCGTTATCAGCATCCCACCGCTGTGGATGGACAGGTGGCGCGGCGCGTCTACGAGCGCCTGGCACAGCGCCTCGACCGTCGCCCGCATCCGCCGCGTCGCCTCGGTGTCCTCCGCGTCCTCGTCCGCCTCTGCCTTCTCCATGCGCTTGATCATGGCCGGCGTCAGCCCCAGGGCGCGGGCCACGTCCCGCCGCGCCATGCGCTCGCCGAACGTGACGACGTTGCACACCATGCCGGTGCGCGCCCGCCCGTAGCGGCCGTAGACGTACTGGATGACCTCCTCGCGCCGGTCGGCCGCGAAGTCAATGTCTATGTCCGGCATCGTGTGGCGGTCTTCGCTCAGGAAACGCTCGAACAGCAAGTTGAAGTGGAGCGGGTCCACCGGCGTGATGTCGAGGACGTAGGCGACGATAGAGTTGGCGGCCGAGCCGCGCCCCTGGTAGCGGATGCCCGCCTCCCTGGCGAAGCGGCAGATGTCCCACACCATGAGGAAGTAGCCGGCGAGGCCTACGCGCTCGATGAGGTCCAGCTCCCGCGCCAGTTGGCGGCTCGCGGCGGGCGTCACCGGCTGGTACTTCCGCCGCAGGCCATCGTAGCACAAGCCGTAGAGCACGCTGAACTGTGTCTCGCCGTCGGGGACGGGGAAGAGCGGGAGGCGCTGGCTGCTGAAGTCGAGGCTCACGTGGCAGCGCTCGGCGATGCGCAGGGTGTTGGCGAGGGCGTCCGGCACGCCGGCGAACAGCCGCGCCATCTCCGCCCCCGATTTTAGATAAAACTCGCTGTTGGGCCGCAGCAGCCCGCGCCCGTGCGCGTCCTCCAGCGTCGTCAGTTCGCGGATGCACGTCACGAGATGCTGCAAGCGGTGCTCGGCCTGGGTCGCGTAGTGGACGTTGTTGGTCGCCACGAGGGGCAGGCCGACATGGCGCGCCGTCGCCATCAGGCCGCGCAGCAACCGCGGCTCATCCGGCAATAAATGGCGCTGCAACTCGACAAACACACTCTCGCGCCCGAACACCTCGCGCAGCCGCCCGGCCGTCTCCATCGCGGCCTCGCGCTCGTCGGCCAGGAGGGGCGCTGCCAGCACACCCTGGCGGCAGCCGGACAGGGCGATGAGGCCGCCGCGATACGCGTGCAGCGTCTCCCACGTCACCCTGGGGAATGTCTTGCCGGGCCAGGGTTCGTCACTAGCCCCCTCTCCCTGTGGGAGAGGGATGGGGTGAGGGTCTTCGAACATGGCGATGCTATCCGGACCCTCACCCTGCCCTCTCCCATAGGGAGAGGGTATCGTCTCACCCACTACTGAGTTCATGAAGTGAAAGGGAAGAGATGTCGGTGCGTGGTCCAAACCTAGGTAGGCGTGGGAGAGGAGGCGGGACAGGTTGGCGTAGCCCGCATTGGTCTCGGCCAGCAGCGTCAAGTGACCGGCCCCTTCGACACTGACCTCCGCGCCGATGATAGCCCTCAGCCCATGTCGCTTCGCCGCCTGCCAGAAGCGCATCGCGCCGTACAGCCCATCGTGGTCCGTCAGCGCCAGGGCTGGCATCCCCAATGTGGCGGCCCGCTCGACCAGGGCCTCGGGCGACGACGCGCCGTCCAGGAACGAGAAGTGGCTGTGGGCATGCAGCTCGACGTACACCAAACAATCAGTCATACACGCGGATGAGCCACCACGCGCCGCTGCCCAGGTCCTGGGCGATGAGGCACAGGACGCCCGCCCGCGTCACCACCTTCAGGTACTCCCGCCACGCCGCTGGCTCCGTCCGCCACCACTCCTCGCTGACTCGCCAGCGGTTGCACACCCGCTCGACTGGGTAACGCTGTCCCTGCCAGGCGAACGCCACGATCTGCCCGTCCGCGTCGCACTCCCCCCCAATCGGCTCGCCCTGTTGCCACATAACCCCCATTAGCTCGCCCACTCGCCCCATTGGACACGCCCCTCGACGCGGAGCGCGCCGAGCGCCGTCACCCGCGCGCGCAGCAGCCCCTCGCCCCCGTAGCGCAGCCGCAGGGCGCTCACCATCTCGCGCACTTGCCCCTGCCGTCCGGCCTGCGCCTCGCCCGCGTCCCACAGGGCCATCTGGTGGCCGAGCAGGTCGCCGATCTCGCCCAGGGTCAGCGTCAGGCCCGTCACGCCGCCGTCCCAGCGCCCCCCCTCCCACCGCGCCACGAGCAATTGCCCCAACCGGCCCCGCTCGGCGGTCGGCGCGGTCAGCGCCCAGCGCGCGACTCGCGGCGGGCCGTGGGTGAACTCCAGCGCCGCCGTCATCGCCTGCGCTCCCTGGAGCCGCGTCTGCAACCCGACGGTCGGCTCCTCCAGCAGCCGCAGCGCCGCGCCCAGCAGCGGCCCCAGCGTGTCTAGCGGTGGATCGAACTGCGCGCTCATCGTGACCTGGGGCCGCCCGCTGCGCGGCGCGACCGGCCGGCGGTCCTCACCTCGCGCCCAGCTCTGCGCCAGCTTCCCCGATAGCCCGAACTGCTGTAGCACGGCCTTCGGCGGCAGGTCGGCGTACTGGCCGAGGCGGCGGATGCCCAGGTAGCCCAGGCGCGTCTGGCTCTCCAGGGGGAGGGGCAGCAGGCCGACAGGCAGAGGTCGCAGGAAGGGCGTCTCATCCGCGCCCATGACGACCCGGATGCGGCCGGGCGCGGTGTGGCTGGCGGCGGCGTGGGCGGTGAACTTGCCGCTGTCGCAGCCAATCGCCGGCTGTAGCGTCGCCCCCACTTCGTTCCGCACCTGTCGCCCGACCTCGCGGCACACGTCCGCCGCATCGTCCGCCTTCACCCCTGGCGCGTCCACAAACGCCTGACCCAACCCGGCCGGCTCGACGCGGTCCGAGAACCCCTCCAGCACGCCCAGGACGGCCTCGAACTCGCGGGCGCAGTCGCGGACGTCCACCTCGCGCACCAGCAGGTCGGCGCACGCGACCTGCGCCTGGCGGACGGTCTGTCCGACGGCGACGCCCGCAGCCCGCGCTGAGGCGCTCGCGTCCACCACGCGCCCGCCCGCCCCCAGGACGGCGACGGGCCGGGTCAGGAGCGCCGCGTCCGAGCGGGCCAGCCAGCCCAGGGCGAAGCTGGGGATGGCGCAGGTGAGGATCGCCATCGCTAGATGCCGTCGCCGCGCACGACGCCGTTGAAGCGGATCTCCACCGTCACCGACGCGCCGGCCGGTCCTAGCTTGTTCTTCTCCACCTTCACCTCGACGCGATAGCCGCGCACATCCCGCCCCAGGTCGAGCCAACTCTCGCGCCGCAAGGCCAGGCGCACGGCGGCGTGCTGGCCGAGCGCGTCCCGCGCCGGGTCGCCCAGCAGGCGGCTCCAGATGCCGCGCGGCGCCTCGTCCAGCACAATCGTGGTTCCCTCCGTCTGCGCCAATCGCGCCGTGAGCTGATCCAGTGCGGCGGCCGCATAGCGTTGCGTCCGCGCGTCCTCGGCGAGCGCGCTCCAGTGGTCGAAGACGACCGCTGCCCAGTCGCGCCGCTCGGCCAGGGAGAGCAGGAGGTCGAGCGCCTGACGGCTGTCCTTAGGGCGGGCAATCAGCGCCGCGTCCAGGTCAACGCCGCAGCGCTCGAGGTACTCGGCGTCGCACGTCTGCCCCAGGTCCACGTATGCCACCGGCCGCCCCTTTGGCCCCTGCGCTCGCGCCAGCAGGAGCGCCGCCAGCGTCCGCTTGCCCGACGTCGCCGCCCCGGCCAGGACGGTGATCTTGCCGCGCGGGATGCCGCCGATGCCCAGCGCCGCGTCTAGCTCCCCAAACCCTGTCGCCAGATGCGGCACACTAGTCGAGGCGCGGACCCCTTGCTGGATCGCCCGCGCCCCGAACCGCGTCTGGAGGACGGACACCGTCTGATCCAGCCGCTCCTGTTTGCCTTTCCGCCGCCCCATTCGCTGCCCTAGACTCTACCCCTCCGCCTGCCCACGGTTCGCATGTCTGCGTGGTGTCTTATCCCGCTGCCATTATATAGAACGTATGTGCGTAATGTCAACCGCTTTGGCGCAGAACTCGCGCCCAAAGCATGCGTGTTTCCCATTATTCATGTTGCGTTCACAATGATATACGGAGCTACCCGAACGTGATCAGCCCTTCGGGTGAAGAAACGTAAAGGCGCAGAGGGAAGAGAGTCAAGCTCTCCTCCTCTGCGCCTTTACGTTCTTGAGTCAGTCCTATGGCTGCTCGGCGATCGCCGGCTGATACTCCACGTGGAGCGCCGGCGGGTGGCCGCCTGCGCCGCCATCCCAGCCGAACACCTGCCGCCCCTGCCCGCCCAGGAACTCCCCGTCCAGGCGGAACGACAGCGGCTGCCCGCCCCGCCCTTCGAGGGTCTTGAGCTGATCGGCGCTAAAGGTGAACGTGTTTACCCGACCGACGCCCAGGTCAGCCGTCAGCAGCGTCGGCGGGATCGTCGCATCCACAGGCGCAGCGGCGGCGGTGTCGAAGGTGAGCCGGGTAAAGCCGGCGTTGACCGATGGACTGAGCAGACGGAGGAACCACTGCCCGCTGCCCGGCCACATGCCGCGCGCGTCTTGCCCGCTGACGTCCACCCAGGCGCGGGTGACCTTCGCGTTCGGTGGCAGGGTGAGTGTCGGCGTCTGGAACAGCCCGTAGTAGGTCAGGCGGAGATTGGCGTCAACGCCCGACCAGACGATGCCCTCGCCGAAGAACGACTGGCGGCCGTTGAGACGGCTGGCGTAGCCCGCCATCGCCGGCGCGGTCGTCAGGGTGAGCGTCTGGAGCGCCGGCCTGGTCGCGGCAATGCTCGCCGACGCCTGGGATGTACCCGGCCTGTCGGCGCGGGCCAGGGTCGCCGTCGTCGTGAACACACCGGCGGCCATCGGGCGAGCGCGGTAGCTCACCGTCTGCGACAGATATCGCTGCGTCAGGTCGGGGTAGTTGAGGGTGAGCGTCAGGCCCTTGACAGGGGCGTTGGCGCCGGGGTCGCCGTTGAAGTACCAGCTATTGCCCTCGCTGCCATCGGCGTTCTCGGCCCCGATAGACGCGGGGCTGGAGGCGCCGTCCATGGTGTCGTACACGAAGTACGTCTCGCCGGTTTCCACCACCATGACGACCTCGAATGTGTAGAACTTGTCCGGGATGCTGTAGCGCGCGGCCTCCCGCCACTGCACGATGAGGGCGTGGTTCGAGCCGAACGGGCCGCCGGTCATGGTGTCGGCGTACCAGTCGCCGTGGCCCGCCGTGCCGGCGCTCAGGTCGAGGTCGGCGAAGAAGGGTGCGATCATGGGATGCGGCTTGCGGGCGGGGTCCGGCAGGCGGAAGGGGCGGAACTGCACGTCCGAGTCGCTCTGCACGCCGCCCGGCACCACGTAGCCGTTCGTGACGATGCCGAAGGTACGATAGCTCTCGCCGAGGTAGTGGAAGGCGGGCAGCGCCGTCGGCAGGTCCACATTGACGCCCACGTCGTCGCCCTGGTCGCCCTGCGGGAGCGGCGTTGTGCCAAGCTCCGTGGGCAGGTCAATGAAGCGCAGAGACGGGCCGCCGGCGGCGCTGCTGCGGAACTCGACGGCTTCGCGCCGGCCCGGAACGGTGAAGCTGCCCCGGATCGTGCGCGAGGCGGCATCGTAGGTGACGCCATGCAGCGACTCCAGCGCAACCCGCAGGCCCTCCGGAATTGGTGCGGTGATGTTATACGCGCCGCTGGCGTCGTCGAAGTTCGTCACGGTCAGCGTGTAGGTGACCGGATGGCCGGCTTCGACGGCGGCGGGGGCGGCGCTGAACGACATCTCGGTGTCCGCCAGGCGGTTCACCTCGACCGGAATCGCGCCGCTCGCGCCGGTCAGGCCGGGGATCTGGATCATGCCCAGGTACGTCTTCCCCGGCTGGTTAGCGCCCGTGTAGTGCAGCGTCATCGTGGCCTCTTGCCCAGCCTGCACACCGCCCGGCGGCGGGGTAGCCTGGAGAGTGCCGTTACTCTTGACGTTCCAGATGCTCAGATCGAAATCACCGCTGCCCTTGTAGGCGTGGATGCCAACAGCGTAGAGGCCGGGGGGTGGGTTGGTCAGGGTCACCTGGTCGTCTACCGTGTAGCCGCGGCTCTTGCCGACAAGCTCCGTGTCATAGTCAAAGTGGCCGTCGCTGTTGGCGTCGTAGAACACGAACACGTCCACGTCCTGAAGGCCCTCGGAGCCGTTGCTCGTCCGCGCGCGGAAGATGCCCGTGTCGGCGCCGAGCGTGTACGTGACCACGCGCCAGCCGTGGGCCTCATCCAGCGGGTCCGTCGAGGGATCGCGGTCCGCGTCCTGGACGATGCTGAGACGCTGCACCGTAGGCAGGGTCAGGCCGTAGGTCGTCGCCGTGAGTTGGCCGACGTCCACATTGGGGGTGAACTTGACGGGATAGTTCCCTGTATCGGCGCGGGTGTCGAAGCTCACCTGGTCAGGGACGCGGGGGCCAACAGCCTCGACCCACGTGATGATGTGGGCGTGGTGCGCTCCGCCGCTCTCCGCGAACTCGATCTGGCCGGCGGTGTAGGCTGTCAGCGGCGCGCCGACGAGGTTGATGCCGACGGTCAGGGCGATGGACGCGCCGGGGGCCAGGGTGAAGGTGGCCGGGGTGACGGTGAGGCTTCCGCCCGCTGTGGGCGGGGTCGCGCTGGTCGTGTACGTGCCGGGCGTGGCGGCGACGTTCGTCGCCGTGATGACGGTGGTCGTGCGCCCGACGACGCCCGGCACGCCGAGGCTCGGCTTGTCGAAGACGAGGCCGGGGTCAATGGCCTTGCCGACGTCGAGCCGGCCCGCACCGCGGTCGAAGATGCCCGCTGCTGTCCCGTCCGAGAGCGTGATGCCCTGGGTCGCGGCTGTCGTCATCAGGGCCGACTTCACCTGGGCCGGCGTCAGGGTGGGGTAACGCTGGCGCACCAGGGCCGCCGCGCCGGCGACGTGGGGCGCGGACATGCTCGTGCCGGACTCGAAGGCGAAGGGCGCTGGCGACACGGGATTCTGCGGCGAGAAGGCCGAGAGGATGTTGACACCGGGGGCCGTCAGGTCGGGCTTGATGACCTCCGGCTTGTAGTTCGGGCCGCGCGAGCTGAAGTCGGCCATGACATCCGCCGTCGTTGGGGCGGCGGCGGCGGCGCTCAGTGTCGCAACGGTGTCAGGGTGCGCGGCGACGAAGGCCTTGAACTGCCCACCCTGGTCATGCTGGATCTGGACGGTGGGGACGCTGTGGAGGTCTAGCTCGGTGTCGGCCTGGTCCTCGGCGTTGTACAGCACCATGCCGACCGCTCCGCCGGCCTTGACGTTGGCGGACTTGGCGACGCGCGCCACTGTGCCGCGCTCCACCAGGACGATCTTGCCATCGAACGTGCCGGGCGGGTAGGGGTTCAGCGCCTTGCCGGAAGTATCGCCCTGGCTGTCGGCGACGCCCTCGGCGTCTACGAACGGGCCGCTGGCGCCCGCGCCAATGGAAGCGCCTGTCACTTCGATTGGCGCGACGCCGCTGGCGGTCAGGCGAACGCTGGCCGTTACCGTGCGCCCGGTCGTCGAGGCGGCTACGGTGATGACACCAGGAGTATTGCCGGGCCGGCCAAGCGTGCCGGCATCCGGCCCGGAGTTCCCCGCGGAGAACACGACGACGGCGCCGGCTGCGACGGCGTTTTCGGCGGCGATGGCCGTCGGGTCGCCGGTTGGGTCGCCGGGGCTGCTGCCCCAGGAGTTCGAGATCACGTCGGCGCCATCGCGCACGGCATCCTCCAGCGCGGCCGCGAGGCTGGACGTCAGGCCGCTCGCGCCGCCCGTGCCGTCCGAGTACAGCCCCTTGTAGACCATGAGCCACGCCTCGGGGGCGACACCGCTGACCTGCGCAGAGTACGCGCCGCTGGCGGCGGCGATACCGTTGCGGCCGACGGCCGTGCCGGCGGTGTGGCTGCCGTGGCCGTCAATGTCTATGGGGGTCGCCTGCTCGGTGGCGCCGATGCCGCTCGGCGCGTCGTAGTGACGAGCCGCGACGATCTTGCCGTTGCAGAAGCCCGGCATCGTCTCGCAGTCGCCCTTCGGCCACGGGCCGCCGACGGTCGGGTACGCGAAGCCGGCGCCGGAGAACATGGGGTGCTCCGGGCGAATGCCGGTGTCAATGACAGCCACCTTCACGCCCGCGCCGGCGCGCTCTACGCCGCCGAGCGCGGTCCACGCGGCGGGCGCGTTAATCAGCGGAATGCTGGCGTCGAGGGTCGGGCGCATCAGGCTGTCGGGGTAGATGGCCTTGATGCCGTCCAACTTCTGGAGCGTTTCCAGGTCGGCCGGGCGCAGGGCCATCGAAACGCCGTTCAGGACGATGCGGTAGCTGTAGCCAATCTTGGCCGACGGGACTTTGGCCGTTACGTCGGCCTTGAACTTGGCCTGAGAGGCGAGGAGGCCGGCTTCGTAGGCTTTCGCGCCGGCGTTAGCCAGGTCCAGCTTGCCCGCCGACATGGCCGGCGCGGCCGAGCGCGCCCCGTACTTGGCCGCGACGGGGGCCTCTTGCAGCTCCACCACGACCCGCACCAGGCCGTCCTTATCCGGTGTGAGCTTGTCGAGGCTCGCCACGACACGCGGTCCGCTGATCTTCGTGCCAGGCACGCGGGTCAGGGGCGTCTTGTCGCGCGCGGCGGGCGTCTTTTGTTGAGGGGGCGGCGGATCGGCGGCGCCTGTCCCGGCTGAGACAAGCACAAGCAGTACAACCGCAAACAGCGCAGCCACTCGCAAGGCTATGCGGCGCATTCCATGCTCCTTCTAGGAAACAGGGGTAAGTCGCTGAGTCGCTGGGATGCGGCGGGGGGACAGGGCCGCGTGGCGAGCCAGTACGGATGATCCACTATTCTTGCGCGGTCGCCGGCATAGTGTCGGAACGATCGGGCAGCGAGTAGTCATGGAACTCCACCCGCAGCACCTTCTTGTCGAACTTGCCGACGCTCGTTTTCGGGATCGCGTCAATGAACACGATGTCGTCCGGCAGCCACCAGCGGGCGACGCGCGGCTCCAGGAAGGCGTATAGCTCGTCCTTGGAACACGCCACACCTGGTTTCAGGACGACGCAGGCCAGCGGCCGCTCCTGCCACTTCGGGTGCGGCACGGCGATGACCGCCGCCTCCAACACCTTCGGGTGAGCCATGAGCGTGCTTTCGAGGTCCACCGTCGAAATCCACTCGCCGCCGCTCTTGACCAGGTCCTTGGTGCGGTCAACGAGCTGGATGTAGCCGTTGGGGTCAATGACGGCCACGTCGCCGGTGCGGAACCAGCCATCCTGGAAGGCGGAGGCGCTGCGCTCGTCGTTGTAGTAGCCGCTGACGATGTACGGCCCGCGGATCTGAAGCTCGCCCATCGTCTTGCCGTCCCACGGCGCGGTCTCGCCGAGTTCATCCACGATGCGCACCTCGACCGACGGCGCCATCAGCCCCTGCTTGGCGAGGATCTTGAACTTCTCGGCATCGGACAGGCCCTCCAGTTCCACCTTGAGCCGCGAGACCGAGCCGAGGGGCGATGTCTCGGTCATGCCCCAGGCGTGAGTCAGGCTGATCCCCCACCGGGCGTAGGTCTCGATGAGGCTCTGGGGCGCAGCCGACCCGCCGCACACAATGGTGTGCAGGCTCGGCAGGCGCTCGCCGCTCTGACCCAGCAGATGCGCCACGCCAATCCAGATCGTCGGGACGCCAGCGGCCACGGTGATCGCCTCGTCGCGGATGAGGTCGAGGATGACCTGGGGCTGCATGTACATGCTGGGAAACACTTGCTTGGCGCCGGCGATGGCCGCCGTGAACGGGAAGCCCCACGAGTTGGCGTGGAACATGGGAACGATAGGCATGACGGTATCGCGCTGGCGGAGACCGAGGACGTCGGGGCCGAGGGACGAAAGGCTGTGCAGATAGAGGCTGCGGTGGGTGTAGAGGACGCCCTTGGGGTTGCCCGTTGTGCCGGAGGTGTAGCACATCATGGCCCCGTCGTACTCGTCCAGCGGCGGGAAAGCGGAGTCGGGGTCGCCCTCTTGCAGTAGGGCTTCGTAGTCCACGGCGGGCGAGAGTGTTGTCTGGGGCATGGGGCCGTCGCTCATGATGACGTACAACTTGACGGTCTTGAACGCCGGCGTCATCTTCTCCAGCACCGGCACCAGGCTCTCATCCACGAAGATGACCTGGTCCTCGGCGTGGTTGACGATGTACTCGATCTGGTCGGCGAACAGGCGGATGTTCAGGGTGTGCAACACCATGCCGGCCGACGGCACAGCGAAGTAAAGCTCCAGGTGGCGGTAGGTGTTCCAGGCGAAGCTCGCCACGCGGTCGCCCGGCTGCAACCCCCGCCCCGCCAGCGCGCTCGCCAGCCGCCTGGCGCGCGCGGCCATGTCAGCGTAGGTGTAGCGGTGCATGCCGTCGGCGGTTTTCGTGGCGATCTCCCGCGTCGGGTACAGCGTCTCCGCCCGCGCCAGGATGAACTGCGTCGTCAGGGGGTATTCCATCATCAGGCCGCGCATCGTTGCCTCCTCCTGCTCGTGACGGGTGGATCGGTCGGGCGACACTCTGCATATCGGACACGGGCAAAACCAGCATCATTTTAGTCTCGGTGGGCAATTCGCGCAACCTTCCGCTGTCGCCGAAGCGGGGCCGAAGTTGATTCTGAACCGTTGACGGGCTACACTTCTGGCCCTGAGGACCTCATGCCCGCAACTCGACTTCTGGCCGTCAAGCTCGCCGACATCGGCGACGTCATTCTGACCACACCCGCGCTGCGCGCCCTGCGCGCGGCTCTGCCCGACGCGCAGCTAGACTATCTCACGTCGCCCAACGGCGCCGCCGCGCTGCGCGGTTCGACACTCGTGGACGATGTACTCACGTTCGAGAAGGGGCGTTTCGACAGGCTGCGCTGCGCGGCCGACCCGTCGGGGACTGCGGCGATGGCGCGCTTCGGCGCCCACCTCCGCCGCCGCCGCTATGACGCCGTGCTGCTGTTTCACCACCTGACGACGGCGTGGGGCGCGGCGAAGTTCAACGGGCTGCTGGCCGCGAGCGGAGCGGCAATCCGCGCCGGCATTGACAACGGGCGCGGGGCGCTGCTGACCCACCGCGTCCCCGACGCGGGCTTCGGCGTCTATCACGAGGTCGAGTACGCGCTCCAGGTGGCGCAGTGCGTGGCCGAAGGGTTCGCCGCGGCGGACTATCGCCTCGACTTCCCGATCTCGGACACCGCCGATGCCGCCGCGGCGCGCCTGATGTCCGGGCTGCCCACCTCGTCCGCGCCGCGCGTCGCCATGTTCCCCGGCTCCGGCGGCTACAGCCTGGCGCGGCGCTGGCCGGCGCCCTACTTTGCCCAGGTCGCCGACCGCCTGGCGCGGCAAGGCGGCGCTGTCGTGCTTGTGGGGCGGTCGAGCGACGATACCGGGCGGGTGCGAGGGGCGATGGCGACGACCCCGGCGCTGGACCTGACGGACAAGACCGACCTGCCCACCCTGGGTGGCGTTCTGCGCCGCGTGGACTTGCTCGTGACGAACGATGGCGGTCCGATGCACATCGCCGCCGCCGTTGGCACGCCCGTCGTGGCCGTGTTTGGGCTGTCGAACGACGCGGCGTATGGGCCGTGGGACGGCGGGCTGCCGCCGCGCCTATGGCCGCCGCGCGCCCTCGCCCCAGCGCGCCACTCGCGCCACACCGTCGTCAAGCTCGACCTCAACTGTATGCCGTGTTTCTACCGTGGGCTGCGTCTCGGCGCGCCCCAGGGCTGCCCGACGCGGGAATGCCTGGAGATGCTCTCGCCGGCGCTCGTACTCGGCGCGGTCGAGGCGAGCCTGACCGCGCTGGCGGCGCACTGACATGGACGCCAGGCGCGACGACTTGCTGGCCCTCATCCCGCGCCTGGCGGCGGTGCGGTTGGCCGTTCTCGGCGACGTGTTCCTGGACGAGTACCTGGTCGGGCGCGTCGAGCGCGTCTCCCGCGAGGCGCCGATTCCCGTCCTGGAGTTCCAGCGCCGCTTCACCCTGGCCGGTGGCAGCGCCAACCCGGCCCACACTGCTGTCTCCCTCGGGGCGCGGGTGTCCCTTGTCGGCCTTGTTGGGGCGGACGCGGCGGCGGCCGAGTTGCGCGAGCGCCTGACCGTCAGCGGCATCGGCGATGGGCTGGTGGAGGATGGCGAGCGGTGTACGACGGTCAAGACGCGGGTCATGGCAGAGGGAACGCTGGTCTTCCCGCAACAGGTAGCGCGCCTCGACCGGCTCTCGCGTCTCCCCGCCGCCGGCGATGTCGAGGCAGCCCTGGTGCGCGGCATCGAGGCGCTGATCCCCGCCGTAGACGCCGTCCTTGTCTCTGACTACAAGACCGGCGTCGTGACGGAGCGGGTCATCGAGGCGTGCCGCGTCGCCGCCCACACCCACGGCAAGCTCCTCGCCGTCGATTCCCAGGGCGACCTGCCGAAGTTTCGTGGCTTCGACCTGATTCGCGCCGGCGCCCGCGATGCCGCCGCCAGTCTGGGCCGCCCCCTCGACAGCGATGCCGACTTCGAGGCAGCGACGCGGGGGCTGGTCGCCAGCCTGGGTGCGCGCGTGGTAACCATCGGTCGCGCCGAAGCGGGGCTGTCTGTCGGGTGGA
This sequence comes from Anaerolineae bacterium, assembly GCA_046328535.1. GTDB lineage: Bacteria > Chloroflexota > Anaerolineae > Epilineales > JAHCIE01 > JBDHWG01. The sequence goes on along the minus strand of JAXLWJ010000030.1, from coordinate 38,158 downwards.
ACGGGGCTTACGCGCACCTGCCGGCCATCAACAAGACCGAGGTGTACGACGTGACCGGCGCCGGTGACACCCAGGCGGCGACGCTCACGCTCGCCCTGGCCGCCCGCGCGACGCCACTCCAGGCGGCGATCCTGGGAAACTACGCCGCCGGGCTGGTGATTCGCAAGCTGGGCAACGCTGTCCCGACGCCGGACGAGCTGGCGTGGGCTATCGAACACTGGTAGAGCGCGCCGCGCTGGAGAAAATGAAGGGTCTGCACTTCGCCCATACCTCCGCCCGTCCTTCATACGTCTTCATATACAGAAAGCAACGCGGACGGCCTCTTGCCTGCCGCGGCATACGATTGATCGTGAGGAGGGTTCTATGCGCCGTTGGCTGCTTGCTGCCACAAGCCTCGGCCTCTTTATCCTGGCATTTGCGATAGGCGCACTGAGTAGCGCCGCCGCGCCCGCCGCCGGGCCGGCCGCCGCGCCGCGTGTCGCCCTACCGGCCATTGACTTGACCGCCGACACGTCCACAACGCTGTCTATCCAGAATCTCGGCGCGACGGACACCATCGCCGTCCTGGAGCTATACGCGCCGTCGCCGGACCAATGCTCCGCCGTCGCCCCTGCGCCGGTCTCGCGGGTGTGCCTCGGCGCGCTCAAGCCGTCCCAGGCCAGGCAGGTCATCGGCTTCAACGTGCCGCCCGGCATCTACAGCGGCTATGTGGTGGCCTACACCGATTGCCCCGCCGCCGGCGGCGTGCCGTCGGACACGCCGCTCGCGGTGGTCGCGCAGCGCCAGGTCCGCCTTGGCGCATCCCCCTCGCCGCTTTCGGCCAGCGCCTACAGCGGCCAGACGGCCGACGCTGACGCCTACGACCCGGCCGTGGATCGCTACGTCTACTACGCGCCGCAGGTGCGCACCGAGACGCAGAGCGACACGGCGCTGAGCATCCAAAACCTTGGCGCGACGTGCGCCACGGTTGACATCCAGTTCTGGGCCGAGTCCCTCGGCGACCAGTCGAGCTGCACCGAGGCGGCGGCGGCGAAGACGGTGACCGTCGCGCCCGGCGCCGCCCTGCGCCTTTCCCCCCGCGATGTCGGCCTGACGATGTTCTACGGCAGCGCCTACATCGCGGCGACTCAGCCAGTGGCCGCCACCGTGGACGTGGCATTGAACGACCGCCATCAACTGATGACTTACACCGTCGTGCCGCGCGCCGCGCGCTATTTCATGCCCCTCGTGCTCCAGAACCAATCGGGCGCACTCGGCAATTGGTCCTCGGTGCTCAAGATTCAGAACCCTAGCACGGTCCAGAACTCGCTGGTGAGCGAGCGCCTCTTCGACTTGAACGGCGCGCCCGCCAGCAGCTCGGCGTCGCAGCGGCTGTGCAGCGGCTCATCGCGGCTTATCGAGGTGACGGGCCTGGTGCAACAGTCCGACTTCGTCGGCAGCGGCGACGCGATAGACGGCCCGGCCGTCGCGCAGATCAGCAACTTCGGGCTGGACCAGTTCGACGGCTACAGCGGCGTCACGCCGGCCCAGACGGCGCCGCGCCTGGCCGTCCCCATCCTGCGCCGCGTCGTCGTCAGCGACACCGTCACCCTGCGATCCCAGGTCGCGGTGCGGAACGTTGACACCGGCGCCCCCGTGGACGTAGCCCTAGCCCTATACAACGAAGACGGCGTCCTGATTGACACCGAGGTCGAGCGCGCGGAGCCGAACGGCGGCGTTCTCTTCGATCTCGGCGGTCTGCGCTTCCTCGGCCCCGGCTGGCGCGGCTCCGGCGTGATCTCCGCCGTCGGCGTAGGCGCTCAGAGGGCGCATCTCGCTGCCGTCGTCCTGGACCGCAGCGCCGTCCCTGGCGCGGACGGGTCGCGGGCCTACGTCGCGTCGGCTATCCCGTCGCCGCTCGCCACGCCGACACCAACCGCCACGGCGACCGCGACGAGTACCGCGACGCCAACCGCGACACCGACGGCGACAGCCACGCCGCCCACGACGACCGTCGCGCTGACGCCGCCGCCGAACGCAGCGGGCTATGTCGTGAACAAGTCGCCGAATACCAACTTCTTCGTGAACGCGGATGTCTTCGCCGGCTCGGACTTCCGTCCCGCGCGGCCAGTCATCTGGATCGGCGGCATGCAGTTCGACCTGGCCGGTCTCCCGGCTGGCGCGACCATCACCGGCGCCAAGCTCCAGCTGACGGGGCGCACGAGCTACAACCTGGACGGCGTGATCGGCATGCGCTGGGGGGTGCAGATGCTCGACGCGAGCGTGGACGCCGGCTGGACGAGCATCGGCTATGTGCAGTTGGCCCAGGCGCCTGTCGTCGCCAACCTGACGCCGGACGTGGGCAAGGCGGACATCGGCCCTGACGTTGTCAACGTGTTCACGTTCACACCCGACGGGCTGGCGAAACTCCAGGGGCGGCTGGCGACGACGAAGCGCGTCTCGCTCCGCGTCGTCGCCACCGACGCGCCGTATGGCCTGTGGTCGGTGTTTGGGTGGTACGGCGGCCCGGCCGCCAGCAATGCCGCCACAGCGCCGACGCTGAACCTAACCTATCGGTAGTATCTGTCACGCTGAGCAGGGCGAAGCGTCTCCGCACGCCTGGAGGCCCTTCGCTCCGCTCAGCGTGACAGCCTGGCCCACAGAGAATCGGCGCTCTGTGGGCTTTTTTGCGCCCTGCGCCTCCCGCGCCTAGAATAAGCGTTTGGGAGGCGGCATGGGACGAGTCCTATCATTGGCAGAGATGAGCGAGGAGCGGCAGCGGCTGGCGGCGCAGGGCCGACGCCTGGTCATGACCAACGGCGTCTTCGACCTGCTGCACGTCGGCCACGCGCGCTATCTGGCCCAGGCGCGCGCCCTGGGTGACGCCCTCGTCGTCGCCGTCAACGACGACGACAGCGTTCGCGCGCTCAAGGGGCCGTCGCGCCCCATCGTGCCGCTGGCCGACCGGGCGGAGCTGCTGGCGGCGCTTGCTGTCGCGGACTACGTCGTGCCGTTCGGCGGGCGCACCGCCGAGCATGTGGCTGCTGTGTTGAGGCCCGACGTGTATGTGAAAGGTGGCGACTACGGGCCAGACAAGCCGCCGCCGGAAGCTGCGACCGTGCGCGCCTATGGCGGGGCGGTTTACATCCTGCCCTTCGTCGAAAACCGTTCCACGAGCGAGCTTATCCAGGCCATCCTCGCCACGGCCCCAAGAGACTAATGGACATCAACGAGGCCCCCGTACCCATCAGCGAGCCGCCGGCCGCCGAGGGCTACATCCCGCCCGAAGAACCCTCCACGCCGGCCGCATCTGGCGCGGCAGCCGGGGCCACCGCCGGCATCGCCACCGGGGCGGCGCTCATCGCCCTCGGCAACGTCGGCAGCCGGCTCCTGGGCATGGTGCGCGAGATGGCGCTGTTCCGCTACTACGGCGCTTCCGGAATGGTCAGCGCCTTCACCGTCGCCGCCCAGGTTCCGCAGCTCCTCTACGACATGCTGATCGGCGGCCTCATCAGCTCGGCGCTCGTGCCGGTCTTCAGCGAGTACGCCGAACGGAGCGACGACGAGCTGAGCGAAGTCGTCAGTATTGTCCTCAGCATCTCCGTCTTCATCACCATGGTCGTCGCCATCGCCCTGAGCGTCGGCGCGGCGACTGTGGCGACGCTGATTGGCGGCGGCCTGCCGCAGGAATACCTGGACGCGGCCGTAGGGCTGCTCAAGATCACCAGCCTCTCGATTGTGTTTCTGGGGCTGTCGGGCGTCATCAGCGGCGTTCTCTTCGCCATGCGCCGTTTCGTTCTGCCGGCCTTCGTCGTGATGGTGTTCAACGCGGCGCTGATTGTCGCCATCGTCGTCAGCCGCGGCAACTCGATTGCCGTCGCTGCCTCCGGCCTGGTCATCGGCGCTCTGCTCCAGGTCGTGCTCCAGCTGCCCGGCCTGCGCGGCCTGAAGGTCCGCTTCCGCCTGGACTGGCGGCACCCGGCGCTGCGGCGCATTGCGCTGCTCTACCTGCCGATGCTGCTCGGCATCGCCGTGGCGCAATTCGGCGCCCTGCTGGATCGGCGGCTCGCCTCCGGCGTTCACCCCCAGGCCATCGCCTGGATGCGCGCCGCCACGACCCTCCAGCAGTTTCCGCAAGGATTAGTCACCACCGCCGTCAGCATGGCCGCGCTCCCGACGCTGGCGCGGCAGGCGAACGACCTGCCGGCGTTTCGGCGCACGCTCGGCGTGGCGTTGCGGATGGTGCTGGTGCTTATCGTCCCCATGGTCGTGGCCCTGTTCCTCATGGCCGAGCCGGCCGTCGCGCTGATCTTCCAGCGCGGGTTGTTCCTGCCCGAAGACACCGCGCAAACGTCGCAGGCGTTGCGAGTGTATCTTCTCGGCCTGCCCTTCGCCGCGATTGACCTGCCCCTGGTGTATGCGTTCTATGCGCGCAATGACACTCTGACGCCCAACCTCGTCGCCATTCTGGGCGTCATCGCCTATCTGGTCGTCGCGCTGCCGCTGATCGCGCCGCTCGGCTTTATCGGCCTCGTCGCGGCGAACTCGGCCCAGCTCACCGCGCACGCCCTCGTCATGCTTTACCTGGCCCATCGGCGCTTCGACGCCTTGCGCGGCCAGGCATTCTTGCAGACGTTCCTGAAGTTGGGCATCGCCACGCTGGGCATGGCGCTCGCCGTCGTGGCCATCCAGGTCGCGCTGCCCGCGTCGGTGACGGGCATCCTGCGCACAGCCAGCGAGGTCTTCGGCGGCATCATCCTCGGCAGCGTCGTCTTCCTGACGCTCGCGCGCATCCTACGGATCGCGGAGCTGGAAACCATCGGGCGGCGGGTGGCCGAGCGCGTGCGCCCAGGCTTGACCCGCCCCTCAACATGATGTATATTTAGTGCGAATGCCCAATGCAAGGAGTTATGTAAATGGCAAAGAAGTCTCGCAGCGAGCGCAAGGCGGAAACTGCCCGGCAAATGTCGAGTGCGCCGCGAACGCTACGGCCCGCCCCCACAACACCGCCGGTCGATGACGAGCCGAACGGCGCGACGGCCGCTACCAAGGCGGTGGTCGCAACCACCGCGACCGTCGCAACGGTCGGCGCCGCCCGGGCAGCTTCACGATCCACGTTGTCGCCCCGTCAACAGGCTGCGCGCCAGTCGAGCCAGCTGCGCGCCCAGGTAGACAACACAGGCGCGCGCCTCAGCCCGTCCGACATCTCGCGCGAAGACACCTACGTGCGGCATGACCTTCGCAATGTCGTCATCCTGGCGAGCATCTTGCTGGTGACTCTGGTCGTCCTGGCATTCGTCCTCCCCCGAGCCTTGGGCTGACATCTCTCTTGGAATTCGTAGGCCGGCGCGTCAGCGCCGGCCTTTTCTTTGCCCTACGTTGAACCTCGATTGCAGGTTTTGCGCCTTTGCTCCGCTCGCCGCGTGAAGAATCTTTACAGGCCACGACTTGTAGACGTATAATAGTCGCCAAACGTACCTTTTATGCGTGAATCGGCGTCTATCATTGTGACTTAGGCTTTCACGTGAGCCAACCCAGCGCGCCACGACATCGCTATTGTATTGGTTGAAGAAGGATGGCTGTGTTCCGCCCCCCCCGCCTGCTTGCCCTGCTCACAATCCTGCTGGCCTGCGGCGTTGTCGCGCCTATCGGCAGCTCTTCCGCGCACGCCAGCGCGCCCGGCAAACGGCTGATCGTGTCTTTCAGCGGCGCCTCGAAGCGAGCCTCTACGGTCGCGGCCCTGGCGCAAGCGGGTTTCGTTCCCTACCGCAGCCTGGATTGCGCCAACGCCATGATCGTGACAGCGCCCGCCGGCGCAACCGACGCCAGCATCGCCAAGCTGTCGGCGATGGATGGGGTAGAGAGCGTCGAGGACGACGACACCTTCGTGGTCCAGCGGCCCGCTGACGCCGTCAGGCCTTTGCCGCGCCCGCACGAGCGCCCCCAGCCGAACGTCGCGCCCAAGAACGCCCAGCGACCCAGCGGCATTCCCGACGACGAGTACTTCACCTACCAGTGGAACTTGCAGCGCATTGACGCGCCGACGGCCTGGGACTACACGACGGGCGCGACCGATACCGGCTCCATCGTCGCCATCCTGGATAGCGGCGTTGACGCTGATCACCCCGACCTGGCCGGCCGCATCTTTACGCAGGTCGGATACAATTTCGTTGACAACAACACCGACACGACCGACCGCAGCCCCGTCGGCAGCGGCACCCAGATTGCCGGGATCATCGCCGCTACCGCCGACAACGGCGCCGGCATCGCCGGGCTGACGTGGAACGGGCAGGTCATCCCCATCAAGGTGCTCGGCTATGACCCGCAGTACAACGGGGATGTGGGGCGCTGGGGTGATGTCATCGCTGGTATCTGCCATGCGGTCGCACACAACGCCCAGGTCATCCACGTCGGGGTCTTCGCTTCGAAGCTCGACCATGCCACCACCCTGCGCCGCGCGCTCGACTCGGCGGTAGCCGCGGGCGCTGTTGTCGTGGCGCCCGGCGGAGATGAATGGCGGCGCGGCAACCCGACGGAGTATCCGGCCGCCTTCAGCACGGTCATCAGCGTGAGCGCTGTCACTCAGAATGATGACGCATGGGCCGAGTCGAGCGCTGGGTCGTACATCAGCATAGCCGCGCCAGGGGTGGATGTTCCCACGACCCTGCCGATGACGCTGGTTCCGGATGGCTACGCGCTCGTGACAGGCTCGAACGTCGCCGCCGCCCATATCAGCGGTGTGGCGTTGCTGATGAAGGCGGTCAACCCAGGCCTTAAGGCGGCCCAGGTGCGGGACGTGTTGCGCCAGTCAGCCGACGACGTGGGGCTGCCCGGCCCGGACTTCACGTTCGGCGCGGGGATCGTCAACGCCAAGCGCGCCGTCCTGAACACGCCCCACATGCTGACCGTCGCGGCATCCGACCCGCTCACTTTCCAGTGGGACGAGGCCAGCCAGCAGTACCGCCAGCCCTCGCTGTCCATTACCAACCGCAACACCAGCGCCTTGACCTGGAAAGCGGTGACGGATGTGGACTGGCTCCAATTAGCCGCGCCGCAAGGCCCCACGCCGTCGCAGGTGGCCGTGACGCCGCTGCCCCCCACGACTGGCGAGTGCGGCACGCTCACCGCCAGCATCAAGGCCGAAAGCACGATGCCGCGCCAGGCCGACGGCGCCAAGGACGTGCTCGTGCGGGTTTATCTGCCCGACTGTCCTCCACTCCCCTACCACGTTCACTTCCCCCTGATGAACATCGGCCAGTAATGGGTCCGGTTCCTTTTCGCGGAGATTTCGCCCATGCGTCGCTTCTACGCTCTCGTGTGTCTCGCCGCCCTGCTCACGCTGGCGGCGGCTGTTACCCTCGTTTCGCCGCTTCACGCGCTCTCCAGCGCGGGGCCGAATGACCCGCTGCTCGGCCAGCAGTGGTCGCTGACGGACGCCTTCGGCATCCACGCCAACGAGGCGTGGCAATACACCGTCGGGGCCAACATCTCTATCGCGGTGCTTGACTCGGGCTTCGACCTGGCGCATCCCGACCTGGCCGACCGTTGGGTCAGCCCGTACAACGTCCTGGAGCCTGGCCTGCCGCAAAATGGCGATTGGACAGACACGTGGGGAACAGGCGTCGCCGGCCTCATCGGCGCGACGACGAACAACGGCGTGGGTATCGCCGGGGTCGCGTGGCGGCCCAACATCATCCCGATCCGCGTCGTCAACCGCAGCGCGCGCAACGGCGCTCCCCTGTACAGCAGCCCCTTGACCGCGATTGCCATCGCCCAGGGCCTCGACTATGCGGCCGCCCACGGCGCTCGCATCGCCGTCTTTGGCTTCAACATCAACAACCTCAGCGCCGCGGACCAGGCGACGGTGCAGCAAGCCATCCAGCGTGTCCAGGACCCCTCGCGCGGCATCCCGATGATCGTCATCGCGCCCGTCGGTGAGCCGCCGCTCTCTGGCAGCGGGACCCCCTACCCGGCCTCGCTGGATGGGGTCATCGGTGTCACGGCGACGATGACGGACAGCCTCGTACTCCAGGTGCGCAGCACGGGCCAGCTTCTGGTGCAGACCGGCCCGTTTGTGGACCTGGCCGCGCCGGGCAAGGATCTGCTGACGACGGCGGTGGACGGGAGCCAGCCGCCCCAGAGTACCTACAGCAACGCCCAGGGCGCCGAGTTTGCCGCCGGCCTGGTCGCGGGCGCCGCTGCGCTCGTGCTTTCTGTAGACCCGACGCTATCGCCGACCCAGGTGGAGCAGATATTGCGCAGTCAGGCGCTGGACCGTGGCGCGCCCGGCGCCGACCCGGTGTACGGGTCGGGGATCGTGAATGTCTCGGCGGCCGTTCGCGCGACCCGCCACTTTCTGACTCTGAATCCCAACACTATCACGCTGCCGGCCACGGTCAACGCGACGGCGACCATCTCCAACCCATACACCCTCGCAGCCTCCTGGCAGCTCGACAACCGCCCAGACTGGCTCACGGTCACGAATCCGCAGGACGCCCTGCCAGGTTCCTACGCCACCGTCAAGCTGAACCGTATCCCGAGCTGCGCCGAAGCTGCGTCCGGCGGCCTGGTGTTCAGCAGCGCGTTGCCGCTGTCCTACAGCTCTGTCACAATCGTTGTCCAGGTCGCCGGGTTGCCGTGCAGCACGCCGCAGTCCACGCCCACCATGACGCCGACGCCGGGAGCGACGACGCCCACACCGACGAATACGCCAACGCCCACCGGCACGCCGCCGATCAACCGGCCCTACAAGCTGTTCCTGCCATTGCTGCAACAGCGGTGCAACAGCCCGGCCAGCTGCCCCCAGCCCCGCTAAAGCCGTCGCGCGCCTGGCCGACTGCGTAGCTCCGCATAGTAGCGTGGAGACCCCCCTGCTTGTGGCGGAGTGACAACTCCGCCACAAGCAGCCTAGTGCAAGGACAACCGACCTTGCTGGCTACTCACGCCCGCCTGCCCGTCGAACGGGCAGGCTACGACCTGCAAGCCTGGGAGGCTCCCTCTCAGCCTCTCGGGCTTCCATCCAGTAGCGCGACGCTTCGAGCGTCGCGCGGGCGCACAATGCCGAACATGCCCTCTGACTATGCAATGGCGAACCGTAGCGCCGACTTCGGTCGGCTCTTGACCGAAGTCGGCGCTACATATTGCCAAATCTCTGAGTGGCTAGACTCTCACTTCCCCTTCGGCATGTCCCTCAACGCGCCGAACGCCGGTCGCGGCGTCCCATCCGGGTCGGTGATGGCCCACCAGTACTGCTCGTTCTTGTCGGTCCAGTCCGGATCGGCGATGTAGATGGTCGTCATCAGGCCAATCCACGGCGACCAGTTCTTCTTGGCGAACTCATAGGCGCGCACAAGATAATCAGCCTTCTGCTCTTCCGAGACGGCGTGCCACTTATAGGCCGGGTTCACCTCGTCCGAGGTCCAGCCCATCTCCAGCACAGCGACCTGCTTGGCCGTGTCGCCGTACTTCTCCATGATCTTGCGTAGGTCCTCGACGCGGCGGAACGTGAAGAAGCGTTCCCCACCGTAGGCGGCCTTGTTCGCGGCGGCCTCGTCCGGCGACACTTCGGGCGCTGCCTTGTAGCCGGGCGCGTGGACGCCGAGAACGTCGAAGTAGCCGTCGCTCTTCCCGCCCATCGCCTGATAGAGCTGATCCAGGTAGACGTCATCCGGCATGGCTGTCTGGTCATTCGTGCCAGTCGGCGAGAGACCGGCGCTGATGACCATGGCGTCGGGGTCCGCCGCCTTGATGGCCGCGTAGGCCGCCTTGAGCATGGCCGCATATGCTTTCGGGTCGGGGCGCTGGTCGCACCACTCCCGAGCCAGGTTCGGCTCGTTCCAGATTTCGTAGGCGCGGATGCGGCCCTTGTAGCGCGTCGCCATCGCCGTCAGGAAGTCCGTGAAGTCCTTCATGTTGGCCGGCGGTCCCTGAAGCGAGCAGCCCTGCCGCGCCCACTCCGGCTGGTGGTCAACGCGCGCCACGATATCAATGTCGCCGTACTTGTTCGCGGTGTATACGATGTGATCGGGGTTGGACCAATCGTACTTACCCTTCTGACCCTCGATATCCCGCCAACCAAAGCCCTGCTTGACCCAGTTGAAGCCAAGCTCCTTGACCTTCAGCAGGTCGCGCTCGGCCAGCTCCGGCCGCCACCACAGAAAGGCCTGCACGCCATACTCCGGCGAGTTCATCTTGAGCGGCTTCTTCGGCGGCACGGGCGGGAGCGACGGCGTCTCCGTTGGCTCCGGCGTCTTCGTCGGCTTCGGCGTTCGAGTCGGCTCCGCCTGTCCCGCCTGCGCTACCTGGGTTGCGGCGGGGGCGGCGGCCTTGGGCGGCGCCGTCGGCGGAACCGGCGTCGGCTGCGACGAGCCGCTGCTGCACGCCGCTACACCCAGCACGAGGGCCAGCACCGCGGCAATCATCACCATTATGCGTCTAAAAGCGTGTCTGTTCACGCAAGCTCTCCTTGGAACACGAGCTATTCACAAGAACCACAAATCGGGGATTGTACCACAGAGGGCGGGCCGACGCCAACTTTGCAGAGGGCGGCGACACGAGTATAATCGAGTCGAACGGGTGTCTCAATTTCGCGCCGTATACGACCTTGACCTAACATAACTTTCGTGATATAGTTGCTGCCTGGCGCATCTTTGCCCTGTCTTTATCCGATTCAATGCACTTATCCAAGAAAGGTACTCTCTCATGACGGTCATCCGTGTCGCGGTAGCCCTCACCCTCGCTGTCCTTATCCTTGCCCTTGCCGCCTGCAGCCCATCCGCAACAACAGATCCCGCCGCGTCCCCGGCGGCGCTGAGTCAGGCGGCGACCGGCGAGCAGGCCCCGTCCAGCAGCGGCGCCGCGTCGGCGAGCGCTACCGCCGCCCCGCAGGGGTCGAACACGACCACCGGCAGCCAGGCCCAGCCCAATAGCGCGCCGACCGTGGCGGCGCTAGTCAACGGCGATCCGGTGTCCATGAGCGACTATCAACGGACAACGGCGGAAGCGCGCAACTTTCTGACAAAGGAACAGAACGTTGACGTCAACACGGCTCAGGGCGCGGAGGCGCTCAAGACGCTGAACAACCAGGTACTCGAGGGGCTGATTGCCGATGTCCTGGTACAGCAGTACGCCAAGAAGAACAACATCAGCGTGTCTGACGATGAACTGAAAGCCTCAATTGACAAGCTCGTCAATGAGATGGGCGGTCAGGCCAAGTTTGAGGCCAGCCTGTCGTCACGCAGCATGACCCTCGATAGCTTCACCGCCATGCAGCGCGCGCAGCTCCTTGGCAACAAGGTGCGCGACGCGGTGACCAAGGATGTGCCGCAGACGCAGGAGCAGGTCCACGCGCGCCACATTCTCGTCCAGACCAATGAGGACGCGATCAAGGTCTTGAAGCGGTTGGAGGGTGGCGAGGACTTCGCCAAGGTCGCCGCCGACGTGTCCCAGGACCCTGGCACGGCGAAGAGTGGCGGCGATCTCGGCTGGTTCCCGCGCGGCGTCATGGTGCCGGAGTTCGACAAGGTCGCGTTCAGCCAGACGAAGGACACGAAGTTCAGCTCGCCCGTTCAGACGCAGTTCGGCTATCACATCATCCAGGTGCTCGAGAAAGACCCCAACCGCAAGCTGCCGGAGCAGCAGTGGCAGGACCTGCGCCAGTTCAAGTTCCAGGACTGGCTCGAGCAGCAGCGCCAGAAGGCCGACATCAAGCGCATGGTTGGCGAGGGCGCATCCAATCCGTAAGACGGCGAAAGGTTAGTGTGAAGATGGAGATTTCCTGGCTCGGCTATAGCTCTTTCCGCATCAAGAGCCGCGATGGCTTTGTCGTTCAAGACCCTTACTCCGGCAGGAGCCTCGGCGTTCCCTCGATTCCGCGGACGACCGCTGATATCGTGACGATCAGCCACGAGCACGCCGGCCACAACAACGCGGACGCCGTCAAGGGCGAGCCGTATGTGGTTCGCGGCCCCGGCGAGTACGAGGTCAAGGGCATCTTCGTGTTCGGCATTCCCACGTACCATGATGCCAAGAAGGGCGCGGTGCATGGCTCGAACACGGTCTACGTCCTGGACACCGAGGAGATGCGCGTCTGCCATCTGGGGGACCTGGGCCACATCCCGACCCAAACCCAGGCCGAGGCCATCGGCTCAGTGGATGTCCTATTCGTGCCGGTCGGCGGCGGCAACGCCCTCACCCCAGACCAGGCGGTCGAGGTCATCAATATGCTCGATCCGCACATCGTCATCCCGATGCACTACCGCATGGACGAAGAGGATGTCAAGCTGGAGAAGCTCGACAAGTTCCTGCGCGCGATGGGCATGGAAGACAAGGAAGTCTCGCACCAGGAAACGCTCAAGATTACCAAGAAGGACCTGCCTGAAGATGGCGCCCAGGTTGTGGTGCTGGAACCGAAGCGTTAGCGCCGACCAGGACGAGCCGTTATGCCCCACCGCTACCGTTTCCCACAAGCCGTCGAAGAGGCGCTGGTCGTTCTGGACCAGTCCGAGCTGGGCCGCGTCTGGGCGAACTACCTGCGCGAGAGCCGCATCGGGGTCGTCTTCAACAGCACGCTCGGCGGCCCTGGCGGGACGACCTGGCTTGGCTGGCGCATCTACTTCCCGGCTAGCATGCGCACCTACCTTGAGCCGGACCGCCTGGTACACGAGTTGGTGCATACGACACAGGCCCCCTACCTGTTTGGCAGCCTGGAACATGAGCGGGCGGCATACATCGTTCAGTATCAGTACCTCGCCAGCGTCGCCGCCGCCCCACCCGCCCGCGACTTCTACATGGACGTCGTGCGGGGCTTGCAGGGTGGGGGTGACGCGGCTTACGATTGGATACGCGAGCGCGGGCCGTACTACCACAGCTTTCCGGTTCAGAACCCACGCCTGCGCGATATCCGAGCGTGGACGCCGCAGGTACGCTACGCCCTGTCGGTGAGCCTGCACCGGGCGCGCGGCAACGTATCGAAGGGATAGCATGCAGCCTGAGCATTTCGAGCAACTCGTGGCCGAGGCGCTGGATAGCCTGCCGCCCGCACTGATGCCGTATCTCGAGAACGTCGCGGTCGTGATCGAGGAGTGGCCGCACCCATACCACTATGCCCGCGTGCGCGTCTCGCCCGGCGCGCTCCTGCTCGGGTTATACGAGGGGGTGCCGCGCACGCGGCGGCCCTCGGCGCTGACGCTCGTTCCGCCGGACAAGATTACGATCTTTCGCGGTCCCATCGAGTATCTCTATCCAGGCGAAGGTCCGGCGCGCGATGCTCTTGTGCGCGAGCAGGTGCGGCGCACCGTTCTCCACGAAGTGGGACACCACTTCGGGTTCGGCGAAGAGGACCTGCGCCGCCTGGGCTACTGAGGTCGAACACGATGCCCTCCACTGAGCCAGGGAAGCGTCGCCGCACGCCGCGCGCCGTCGGCCGCCCCCCTCGGCGGCGCCACACCCGCATTGACCGATTCGAGCGGCTGGTGGCCGAGGCCGTCGATTCGCTGCCGCCACAGTTCTTGCCCTATCTGGAGAAGGTCGCCATCGTCATCGAGGACTGGCCCGACGAAGATGAGTTGGCCGATCTCGGTATCGGGCCGGAGGAGACGCTGTTCGGGCTGCACCGCGGCCCGCCCCTCGGCGCCTACGACAATATGGCGCCACCACCGATGGTCGTCATCTACCGTGGCCCCATCCTCGAAGAGTGTGAGACCGAGGACGAGGTGCGGCGCGAGGTGCGCACAACAGTGCTTCACGAAGTCGGCCACTTCTTCGGGTTGAGTGAAGCCGACCTGACCCGCCTCGGCCTCGAGTGAGACCGCCGCATGGAGTTTCCAACCCTCGCCCGCCCCAACCTCGCCGATCAGTACCGCCTGACGCGCCTGCCCAACGGCCTGCGTGTCATCACTGTTCCCCTGCCCGACCGCTACTCCGTCACCGCCGCGTTCTATGTCGGCGTCGGCGCGCGCTACGAGGCCGCCGAGGTCGCCGGCATCTCCCACTTCATCGAGCACATGGCGTTCAAAGGCACGCAGCGCTACCCGACGCCGGAAGCCATCGGGCAGGCAATCGAGGGGGTGGGCGGCTCGCTCGACGCCTTCACGTCCGATGACCGCACCGCCTACATCGCCCGTGTCCCCGCCGCGCGGCTGCCCGTCGCCATTGACCTTGTCGCCGACATGCTGCGGCGGCCAAAGCTGCGCGCGGCAGACGTGGCGCGGGAGAAGCGAGTCATTCTCGAAGAGCTGGCGATGATCCAGGACGAGCCGGAGAGCTGGGTCGGCGTCCTGGGCGACGAGCTGATGTTCGGCGCCCACCCCCTCGGCCGCGACATTCTCGGTACCGAGCCGAGCCTGAAGGCCATGAGCCGCGCCAGGCTCGTCGAGTACATGGGCCGCTTCTACCGCCCCGACAATACAGTGATCGCTCTCGCCGGCGCGTTCGATGCCGCCGCTGCCCTGCCGCGCATTGAGGCGGCGCTGGGCGACTGGCAGCCCGCGCCCGCGCCCGGCTTCGAACCAGCGCCGGCCCTGCCTACCGGCCCCCTGGTCCGCGTTGAGTCGCGCGCCATCGAGCAGGCGCACCTGCGCCTCAGCCTGCCCGGCTTCTCCCTGCTCGACCCGCGCCGCCACGCCTTGCAGCTTCTGGGCGCGATCCTGGGGGCGGGGATGAGTTCGCGGCTGTTCCTCGAGCTGCGGGAACGGCAGGCCCTTGCCTACAATGTCTACAGCGACGAGACCTATCTGCACGACACGGGCATTCTGAGTGTCTACACCGCTGTGGAGCCGCGCCGCGCCCCCGACGCGCTGCGCGCGATCCTCCGCGAGCTGCGCCGCCTGCGCGACGAGCCCGTCCCCCATGACGAGCTTGAGCGAACGAAGGAGTATCTCAACGGCGGCCTCCTGCTGCGCCTCGAAGACACAGCAGAGATCGCCATGTCTCTGGCCTCGCAGGCCGTGGTGCGCGACGAAATCCTGACCGCGTCGGACATGGCCGCGCGGCTGGCGCGCGTCACCGCCGAGGACATTCAGGCGACGGCCGGGCAGTTGCTCAGGACAGAAACAATGTATCTCGCGGTCGTCGGGCCGTTCACAGGGGCAGGGCGATTCGAGAGCATTTTGGCGGCCGCCGGGTGAGACAGGTAGTTCCGCAGTTTAGCGTGGAAGAGCTATCATGCTGGCGCTGGAGAGCCATCTCCAGCGCCTCCCAGAGGCGGCGGAGTTGTCACTCCGCTGCCAGCAGGGGGTCTCCACGCTAAACTGCGGAGCTACCGGTGAGACACATGCCATCCCACAACCACGAGTTCTCGTAAGAAACGCCCCGTCGCTGCATCCCAGTATCACGCGATGTTCCCTGGTTTGTTTGCGCGGATCCACTTGACAATATAGCTGGACGATGGTATACTATCT
The DNA here is from genome assembly GCA_046328535.1 of Anaerolineae bacterium. Classification (GTDB taxonomy): domain Bacteria; phylum Chloroflexota; class Anaerolineae; order Epilineales; family JAHCIE01; genus JBDHWG01. Next base: position 22,781 of record JAXLWJ010000030.1, on the reverse strand, counting down.
TTCTGAGTCTAGCGAGGTAGCGCGGGCGGGCGTTGAGCGCATCGGCTGAGTCGCGGCAGGCGGGCCGCGATCCCAGGGCCGTCTCTTGGAAGACACATTTTCATTTCCATCACTTTGCCACTGTCAAACCTTCCCACATCGCGTTGGGCGCAACGTTCAGAGCGCCCCATGGTTCGATACCTTTGTGCTATCACAGCGCCCATCGCAAGACGCCAGGGAGTCGTAAGGGCGCATCCCGCATCGCCCCGCTTCTTACATAACCGCCCAGTGCCGGGCAGTACCAATAGGTGAGCCAAACCCAGTTTGGCGGGCATGAGTCATCGCCCGCCTATCGTCGCGTCTACGCCCGGCGACCGGCGCGTAGACACAGCGTGGCCGAAGTGTCGAGCAAAGGTGTTGACAACTGTTTGCGCTGGTGGACCGAGAGCATCCGCCCAGTCTCCTGCCCCCACCCCGCAAGCGCGTCAACGGACATCCACTTTGCCTGCTGCGTAGTCTTCAGTTAGTCACCTCTGACATTCTTGTGAGGAGGACGCCCTTGGACCTGAAAGAGTTTAATGCCATCCGAATCAGCCTGGCCTCGCCTGAGGAGATTCGGACCTGGTCGCACGGCGAAGTCACGAAGCCTGAAACTATCAACTACCGTCGTCTGCGGCCCGAGAAGGATGGCCTCTTCTGCGAAGCCATTTTTGGGCCGACGAAGGACTGGCAGTGCTACTGCGGTAAATACAAGAAGATCCGCTATCGCGGCATCGTTTGCGATAAGTGCGGCGTCGAAGTCACCCGTGAGCGCGTGCGCCGCGAACGCATGGGCCACATCGAGTTGGCTTCGCCCGTCGCGCATATCTGGTACACCCGTCGCGTGCCGAGCTACCTCGGCTTGCTGCTCGACATCTCGCGCCGCAACCTGGACCGCGTTCTCTACTTCGCCCAGTATATCATCACCCGGATTGACGAAGACGCGCGCCAGAAGGCGCTGCGCCGCCTGGAAGAAGAAGTCGAGAAGGAGATACGCCGCGCCCGCGCCTCGGCCGAGGCCCGTCTCGGCCAGCAGCGCGGCGACATCGAGTCGCAGATGGGCGAGCGCCAGATCGAGCTAGACGCCGTCCTGGAGCGCCTGCAGAGCGAGCGCGACGCCCGCGTCGCCGACGTGATGGAGCAGACGGCGACGCAGCGCGAAGCCGTCAAGGGCGACAAGGCCGCCCTCGCCAAGCTCGAAGAAGACGTCTCGAACCAACTCAGCGACATCGAGGCCGACTTCCGCGAGGAGCGCGAGCGCTACCAGGCCCTGTTCCAGGGTGAGCGCGACCGCCTGTTCGGCGACCTCGAAAAAGAGCTTGACAAGATCAACCGCCTGGTGGACGAGCAGACCGCCGGCCAGCTCAAGGAGATCGAGTCGCGTCGCGCCGAGCTGAAGAAGATCGAGGTGCGGCAGCTGCTTACTGAAGCAGAGTACTGGGATCTGCACGAGCGCTGGAACACCGGCGGCCCGCCGATCTTCCATGCGACGATGGGCGCTGAGGCGCTCAACGACATCGTGGAGCAGATTGACCTGGACACGATGGCGAAGGAAATGCGCCACGAGATCCGCAGCGGCAAGAGCAAGCAGCGCCGCAAGAAGGCCACCAAGCAGCTCAAGGTGGTCGAGGCGCTGCGCAAGTCGAGCAACCGGCCGGAGTGGATGATTCTCAAGGTGCTGCCCGTCATTCCGCCCAACATCCGCCCGATGGTTCAGCTCGACGGTGGCCGCTTCGCGACATCGGACCTCAACGACCTGTATCGCCGCGTCATCAACCGCAATAACCGCCTCAAGCGGCTCCTGGAGCTGGGTGCGCCGGATGTCATCATCCGCAACGAGAAGCGCATGCTCCAGGAAGCGGTCGACTCGCTGATTGACAACAGCCGTCGCGGCAAGGCCGTCTCGGCGCGCGGCCGCCGCAAGCTCAAGAGCTTGAGCGACATGCTCAAGGGCAAGCAGGGCCGCTTCCGCCGCAACCTGCTCGGCAAGCGCGTAGACTACAGCGGCCGGTCCGTCATCGTGATCGGGCCGCACCTCAAGCTGCACCAGTGCGGTTTGCCCAAGGGCATGGCCCTCGAGCTGTTCCGCCCGTTCGTCATGCGCAAGCTCGTCGAGTACGGACACGCCCACAACGTCAAGGGCGCGAAGCGTCTCATCGAGCGCATGGACCCCGTCGTGTGGGAGGTGCTGGAGGAGATCATCGAGGATTACCCCGTGCTCCTCAACCGCGCCCCGACGCTGCACCGCCTGGGCATCCAGGCCTTCCAGCCCATCCTGGTCGAGGGCAACGCCATCCAGATTCACCCGCTGGTGTGCGCCGCCTTCAACGCCGACTTCGACGGCGACCAGATGGCCGTCCACGTGCCGCTGTCTCGCGCCGCCAAGGATGAGGCCCGCCGTCTGATGTTGGCGAGCCACAACCTCCTGAAGCCGGCCAGCGGTGAGCCAATCGTTGGCCCGTCCAAGGACATGGTCCTTGGCTGCTACTACCTGACGATGGACGCCGACACGATCGTCACCAACGGCAAGAAGTGGGTCTTCGCCGACCCCGCGCCGTCTGACGACTACGTGGAGAATGGGACGCCGCACACGCTGCTCGACGAAGTGGTGATGGCGTACAACCTGGGGCATCTGCACGTTCACACGCCGATTACCGTCTACACGACGACGTACTACGACCCGCAGACCGGCAAGCGCTTCGCCGATGGGCTGCCGCAGTATCTGCCCATCGAGACGACTGTCGGCCGCGTTTTGTTCAACCAGATCCTGCCGCAGGAGTTGCGCTTCGTCAATCGCCTGCTGGACAAGGGCAAGCTCAACGACCTGGTCGGCGATGCCTACCACCTCCTCGGCCCCGACCCGACGGCCGACCTGGTGGACGACATCAAGAGCCTCGGCTTCCAGTACGCGACCCGCTCCGGCCTCACTATCGCCGTCGCGGACATCACCGTCCCCGAGGACAAGCCGCTGATCCTGGAGCGCGCCGCCCAGGAAGTCGAGGAAATCCAGCGGCAGTATCGGCGCGGTCTGATTACTGAGGAAGAGCAGTATCAGAAGACGGTCGAGCTGTGGACGCGGGCCACCGACGAGATTACCGAGGCCGTCCAGACCTCCATTCCGGTGACCAGCCCGCTGCGCACGATGGCTCAGTCCGGCTCGACGAAGGGCGGCTTCCAGCCGATCCGCCAGATGGCCGGCATGCGCGGCCTGATGGCCGACCCGGCGGGGCGCATCATCCCGCTGCCCATTCGCTCGAACTTCCGCGAGGGCCTCACGGCGCTGGAGTACTTCATCTCCACCCACGGCGCGCGCAAGGGTCTCGCCGATACCGCACTCCGCACGGCGGACGCGGGCTACCTGACCCGCCGCCTCGTGGACGTGGCGCAGGACGCGATCATCAACATCGAGGACTGCGGCACGCGCCAGGGCATCTGGATCGGGCCGCGCGAGGGCATCAAGGGCGCTGGCGAGAGCCTGCGGGAGCGGCTGTTTGGCCGCGTGACCCAGGGTCCGGCGGTGAACCCGAAGACGGGCGAGGTCGTCGTGGACGCCAACGTCATGCTCGACCAGCCCGAGATTGACCTGATCGAGAAGGCGGGCCTCAAGGAAGTCTACGTCCGCTCGCCGCTGACGTGCTCCCTGCGCCACGGCTTGTGTACGCTCTGCTACGGGCGCGATCTGGCTCGTGGCGGCCAGGTGGGCATCGGCGAGGCGGTCGGCATCATCGCTGCCCAGTCCATCGGCGAGCCTGGCACCCAGCTCACCCTGCGCACGTTCCATACCGGCGGTGTGGCCGGCACGACGGACATCACCCACGGCCTGCCGCGCGTCCAGGAGCTGTTCGAGGCGCGCATCCCGAAGGGCGAAGCGCTCATCACCGAAATTGGCGGCCGCGTTGAGATTCACCGCCTGGACGAGGGCATGCGCGAGATTCGCATCGTCGCTCAGCAGCTGCACCGCGACCGCTTCCCCCGCCCCGCCAGCGCCCAGTTGCAGGTCGAGGACGGGAGCGTGGTCGAGGCCGGCGAGGTGATCATGACGAACGGCGATAATCGTGTGACGGCGGCTCACAGCGGCCGCGTGGCTGTCGAGAACGACGCCGTGTACGTCAGCCGCGAGGAGCAGGAGATTCGCTCGTACCAGGTTCCGCCGGGCGCGCGTATCCGCGTCGAGGAGAACCAGGTCATCGAGGCGGGCCACCAGCTCACCGAGGGCGCTAAGAACCCGCACCGCGTCCTGGCGATCCAGGGGCGCGAGGCGACGCAGCAGTATCTGTTGATGGAGATCCAGAAGGTCTACCGCTCCCAGGGCGTGAACATCAACGACAAGCACATCGAGATCGTCCTGCGCCAGATGCTCGGCAAGGTTCGCGTCAAGAACCCAGGCGACAGCGAACTGCTGCCGGGCGACCTGGTCGACCGGCTCCAGTTCGAGGAGATCAACGCCCGCCTCATCAGCCAGCGAAAGCGCCCGTCCACGGCCACGCCCATCCTGCTTGGCATCACCAAGTCGGCGTTGGCGACGGATAGCTTCCTGTCGGCGGCGTCGTTCCAGCACACGATCAACGTCCTCGCGGATGCGGCCATCGCCGGCAAGGTGGATGAGCTGTATGGCCTCAAGGAGAACGTCATTATCGGTAAGCTGATCCCGGCCGGGACCGGCTTCCGCGAACGCGCGAATGCGTCCATCGAGGAGTCGGGCCGCGGCCTGGTGAGCGGCGAGCTTTTCGATGAGGACTTCGAAACTGACTTCGACTTCATCGCCGACATTGACGGCGACGAAGAAGAGGAGGAGTTCGAGGACGATGACGGCGACTTCGAGGTGGACGACGAAGACGAGTACGAGGAAGAGAGCGAGTACGACTTCTAAATCCCCAAGGTGCGCGGCGTGTGGGGCCGGCCGGTCCCACGCGCCATGCTCCGGATGTGAGGTATTGTGAACGAGGAGCAGAACAGCCAGCAGTCTGAGATGTGGGCCGCCCTGGAGTCAGAGGAGTACGGCTACCAGGAGCTGCAACGCGGCGAGATTCGCAACGGGGTCGTCATTGAGAAGACCCCCGACCGAATGATCGTTGACCTGGGCGCTAAGACCGAGGGCATCGTGCCGGCGGACGACCTGGCGCAGCTAGGCCCCGAAGCTGTGGCCCGCATCAAGGTCGGCGACGAGGTTTCGGTCTACGTTGTGCGCACGGACGGGAACAGCGGTGAGGTGATCGTCTCGCTGTCACGCGCCCGGGGGCAGCAGGACTGGAACCACGCCAACGATCTGTTGAACAGCGGTGAGATCGTCGAGGCGAAGGTCGTCGGCCAGAACAAGGGTGGGCTGATCGTCCAGTTGGGCCAGCTCCAGGCGTTTGTTCCCAGGTCGCACATCGTCCTCGAATCGGGCATGGGCGAGAACCTGGCCCAGATGGTTGGGCAGACCATCCCGATCAAGATTATCGAGGTGGACCGCCGTCAGCGGCGCCTCATCGCGTCGGAGCGGGCGGCCTGGAAAGAGTGGCGGCGCGGCCAGAAGGAGCGGCTGCTCGACCAGCTCGCCGAGGGCGCCGTCGTCAAGGGCCGCGTGACCTCGATCACCGACTTCGGCGTGTTCGTGGATCTCGGCGGCGCTGACGGTCTCATCCACGTATCCGAGCTGTCGTGGGACCGCAACGTCCAGCCCAAGGACGTCCTCCGCGTCGGCGAGGAAGTCGAGGTCTACGTGCTGAACGTGGACCGCGACCGAAACCGCATCGGGCTAAGCCTCAAGCGCCTGCGCCCCGACCCGTGGAGCACGCTCGCGGAGCGCTACCAGCCCGGCGAGCTTGTCCAGGGAACGATCACCAACCTGGCGAAGTTCGGCGCGTTCGCGCGCATCGGCGAGGGTGTCGAGGGCTTGATCCACATCTCGGAGTTGGCGGACCGGCCGGTCAACAATCCGGCGGACGTCGTCCACGAGGGCCAGGTCGTGACTGTGAAGGTGCTGGGCGTGGACACGCAGCGCAAGCGCGTCAGCCTGAGCCTGCGTCAAGCCGAAGGCGAGACGCCGGCGCAACCGGCTGCCGCCGAGGCTACGGACGAAGTGACGGCCGAGGCCGAAGCGCCTGAAGCGCCGCTCGCCCCGACGGCGGCGGTCGAGACGCCCACGGCCGAGACCGAGCCTGAGGCGGGCGCTGAAGAAGCGCCCGACGCGCCGACCAGTGTGACGCAATCCGTCGAGATGAGCAAGGCCGAGGCCGACGAGGCCGTCGCGCCATCATCGGAAGCGGACAAGGAGTAGGGCGTGGGCAGGTCACGACGCAACGATACCTACAAACCGCCCAAGCCGTCGGCGACAAGCTCAGCGCCGCCGGCCGGCCGATTTGCTGATCAGTTGCTGACGTGCCAGCAGTGCGGACGTCAGTTCGTGTTCACGGTCGAGCAGCAGCGGCGGCGCGCGGACCTCGGTCTGCCGCTGGATCCGCCGGCCCTTTGTCCCGTCTGCGCCCCGGCTGACTATGGCGCACCGGTTTCGGAACACCAGTCGGAGCGCCGGGCGGAACCGGCGCCAGCGCGCGTCGCGCCTGCGGCGGCGGCCTCGCCGTCCCGAACAGAGCGAGCGCCCGACCGAGCGCCGAGCGCCAGGCGCGAGCGCCCGGAGTCGGGCGCAGGGTTCACCGTGCGATCGCTCGGCCACGTCAAGTGGTACGACGAGGAGCGCGGCTACGGCTTCATCGTAGACGACGAAACGGGCGAGGAGTATTTCGTCCACCAGTCGGCGCTGGAAAGCGGTTCGCCCGCGTTGTTCGAGGGCCAGGCTGTCGAGTTCGAGGTCACGCACCGGCAGAAAGGCCCCGAGGCCGTCTACATTCTCACGCTCTAGTTTTCGCCTCATCATCGAGGGATGAGCGCCCGCACAGGCGCTCATCCCTCTTTTCATGGACACCTATCACACGGCTACGGCGACCAGGCTGGCGCGTAGAGCGCGCCTGAGGCCAACGCCGTCGGTGTCCCGCTGCCGTCAGCATTGATGGCGGTAATGGCGACGACGCCACCGTTGGCGCTGGCGTAGGCGATTTGCCCGCCTGAGCCGGACCATGTCGGTTGCGAGGCGACCGTGCCGCTCAATGAGACGGTGACCTGCATGTCCCCCGTGCCGCTGGGCGTGATGGTATAGATTTCCCAGTTGCCGGTGCGGTTCGAGGCGTAGGCAATGCGGTTGCCTTGCGGCGACCAGCGCGGCCACGTGTTCAGCCCGAGCGCGAACGTAATCTGGCGCAGGAGGTAGCCCTCGGACGTCATGACCCAGATCTGGTCGCGGCCACCGCGCGCGGGGTTGTCGCCGCGGCGGTTGCTGACGAAAGCGATCATTGTGCCATCGGGCGAGTAGGACGGCATGCGGCTGGACGACGAGCGGAAGAAGTTGTCGTAGGGGCTGGAGGTCGGCGCGCCCGTCGGCGTCGGCGAGACGTAGGGCGTCGAGGTCGGCGTCGCCGTGGCCGTCGGGCCGACAGGCGTCGCCGTCGGCTGGTCGGGCGCTTGCGGCCACGTCAGGCGATAGGTGTATTGGTTGTCACCACGGATGTCAATGGGGGTGGTCGTGTCGGCCGGGATGCGGTAGATGTCGAAGCCGTCGAAAGCGCCGGCGTCCGAGGTAAACGCGATCCATTGCTTGCCCTGCGCGTCCGTCGGCGACCACGCGGGGTTCATGTTCGTTATGGAGGCCGTATTGTTGGCCGTGGGCGGGCAGGTGGCGTCCGTGTTCGTGAGCCGCGTCACCCCGCCGCCGTTGATGTTCATGCGGTAGATTTCGTAGTGCGTCGGGCAGGTGGGGTAGTCGCGGTTGGTGGCGAAGGCAATCGCCTGACCATCCCGCGATAGCGCCGGGTCAATGTCGTCCACCGCCGGGTTCTGCGACACGAGCGTCGGCTGGCCGTTCCCGACTCGTTTGTAAATCTGCCAGCGCCCGTTCACACTCTGCGCCCACAAGAGCGGATAGTCGGTGGACTTGGTGGTCGCAGTCGGCGTCGGGGTGGGGGAGAGGATTGGGGTCGGCGTCGGCGTATCCGTTGCCGTCGCCGTGGGGCTAGGCCGCGGCGTCACCGCCTGCATCAACAACGGCATGTACAGCGGCCGCGCGGTGTTCGTGGCCTCCGGCGCGTTGGCGACTTGCTGGTAAACGTTCTCGCTCGGCGCGGCGGGCGACGTGCCGTAAAGGCCGAGGATCGCGGCAGCGACGGCGAGAATCCCTAGCAAGCCCAAGAGAACGCGCGTGGGGCGTGTTGGCACACGCATCAAGATCTCTCCCGAGAGGCGGTCAGCCTCCAAACGTGACAAAAAACCGCCAGGCTGGCCTCAAAGCGCAGAGGCGGCGGCGGCAGAAGCATTATAGCACGCCCTGTCGCAGCGCGCCAAGTTACGCCGACGGGCCGCGCTCTTCGTCCGCCAGCTGCCCTAACTTGGCATACTTGACCCATTCGTAATAGGCCATGAAGCCCGCCATCCGCAGGCCGTGAAGACCGTCGCGGTAGCCGTGCAGGGACACGAAGCGGCGGCGGAACTCCCGCAGCGGCTGGAGGACGAAGTTGCGGGGCCGCGCCCGCACGCCGCCGGCGTACAGGATCGAAGCATCGTAGGACGTGTAGCTCGCTTGCTTCCGCCGGAACTGCGCCACGTCATTGTAGTTGTAGTGGATGAACGCCTCGCGCAGGTAGCCCGCTTCGCCGTCGAGGATCACAAGCTCGTGGACCGCGCGTTCAGGGTCATAGTGCGCCCGAGCGACGCGGAACAGGCGCAGCTGGTAGTCCGGCCACCACCCCCCACCGCGCGTCAAATGTCCAAAGATGTAGTTGTGGCGCGGAATCCAGTACCCCACCGGCGCGTCTTGATTGCCCTGCGCGATGACCTGGCCGACCTCGTCGGCCAGGGCCGGCGTCACCCGCTCGTCGGCGTCCACGAACAGCACCCAGGGTGTGCGGATTAGGCCCAGCGCCGCGTTGCGCTGATCGGCGAAGTTGCGAAAGGGACGCACGACCACATCCGCGCCGCTCTCCCGCGCCAGCTGCGCCGTGCCATCGTCGCTGCCCGAGTCCAACACGAGGCGGTGGCTGGCCCACGCGACGCTCGCCAGGCAGTCGCGAATGTGCGCCGCCTCGTTGCGCGTCAGGATCACGGCGGTCACAGAAGCATCAGGTGGCGGAGTGACGGGGTGACGGAGTGACGCGGTGACGGGGTGGTGGACGGGGGAGTAGGGGGGGGCGGCCGGTTTCTGCGCCAGTTGCGCGACTTCGTGGTAGGCGGCTTGCTCCTCGCCCGTCGTCCGCCAGGCCTTGACCGTCGCGCCGGCCCAGACAGTCGCGCGGAGCGTGGCCTGATACGCGGCCCCGTAGTGCTTATCGAACAGCCGCAGCCGGCTGCGCCACAGCTCGACAAACATGCGCTGCCGAAACTGGCGCGTGCTCTGCGCCTCGTAATGGGTCACCTGCGCCGACGGCACACAGAAGAGGGACCAGCCGCGCTCAGTCAGGCGGCGGCACCAATCCATCTCCTCCGCGTACATGAAGAAGCCCTCGTCCAGAAAACCCACCTCCTGGATGGCCGCGCGCCGCGCCAGGATGCACGCGCCGAGCAGCGTCTCCACCGCAAAGGGCACGCGGCCGAGGTAACGGTCGGCGGGGTAGCGCCCGTTCAGGCGCGTCTCCATGACGCGGCTCAGGCGGCCCGGCGGTGGGAACAGGTCGAGCAGCGTCTGGGCGACGCCGGGGAAGAGAAACGCTGAGGGCTGGAGCTTGCCATCCGGGTAAGAAAGGCGCGGCCCGGCCGCGCCGGCCTGGGGGCTACCGTGGAGGAAATCCACGAGGGTAGCGATCGCGCCCGGCGCGACCGTGGTATCCGGGTTGAGGAATAGCGCGAAGTCCGGCGCGGCCTGGTCGAAGCAAGACGGGCGGGTCGGTGCGAGGCGCGCCCAGGCCTCGGCGGAGCGCGGCGCTTCCTCGCCCAGCGGCGTGAAGCCGAGGGCGCGCAAGGCCAGGTTGTTGCCGCCGGCGAAGCCCAGGTTGACGGGCGACTCGATCAGCTCGACCCAGGGGTAACGCTCGCGCACCACGGCGGCGCTGCCATCGGACGAGAGGTTGTCCACGACGATCACGCGCGCCGCCAGCGCCGGCGCCGTTCCGCCGGCTGACAGCAGGCCCAGCGAAGGGTCTCGCGCGAGGGAGTCGAGGCACGCGGCGAGCAGAGCGTGCGTGTTGTAGCTGACGATAACGACGGCGAGGCTAGTACTCAATCGTCACCTGGGTAGGATTGACAGATTCCTCGTGCTTTCGCACGTCCTCCTGAATCAGGCCGAGGTAGAAGTGCGGCTGGCGGCGCAAGGGCTTCTCGGTGACGTGGATACCACCCGTAATCTGCACCGTCTGCCCCGGCAGGAGGTAGGTGTAGGTCTTGTCGTTGATGACTCGCTCCTCCAGCGGGCAGCGGTCGTTCCCTTCACCCGGCGGGCAGAGCAGTGTGCGCCCGTCCACGATGCGCCGTTCGAGCTTCGACGGGTCGCCTAGCTCCCAGCGATACGGGTAGTCGAGGTCCGTCGGGCTGGCGTCGAAAGCCGCGCCGAGGCGGAACGCGCCCGACGACTGCGGCAGTTTCAGGGTATTGTAAGACTGGGAGCTGTCGTAGACGATGCCGGGCGGCGGCCCCTGGGTGCGCAAGGGAACCGTCCCGATATTCTTGACCGTCGCAGTGATGTTCACCGTGCCGCCGAGGGGGATGACGCGCGGCTCAATCTGGCTGTCCATGATTGTGGCGCGCGGCACGCCGCCCTCCTTAATTGTGAGCGGCTGGCGTTCGGTCACCACATTGCCGAGCGTGTCGCGCGCTTCGACGACGACGTTGTATGTCCCATCCGGCGGCGGTGGAGCGTCGGCGTCTACCCCAGCGTCGTAGTCGTACTGGTGACGGCCTGGCTGGCCCGGCTCGACCGGCCCCTTCTTCTTCTCCAACAGGGACACGACGAAGTTACCCTGGGTGTCCTCCAGGTAGACCCGCACCGTCGCCGGCTTGGCGAGTACGTAGCTCACGGTGATACGGTCGTTGATGCCGTCCTGGTTCGGCGTGAACTCGCTCGGGAAGACGCTGAACTCGGTGATATCCGGCCGCGACAGGTCAGCGCCCTGGATGGTCAACGGCCCCTCGGCCTGGGTCGGCGGACCGCCCTCGGTCGGCGTGGCCGCCAGCCGCCAGGTGTACGCGCCATCGGGCAGCATCCGCCCGTCAATGATGCCGTTGAACAAGGCGTTGTAGTCGCCGGGCGAGCGCCGCTCGTCCCGTCGCCAGATATGCTGCTGGCCGTCCGGCCCGATAAACGACGTTGTCAGGACGGCTGTCTGCCCAATCGTATACTGGATGCTCGCCAGGTCGTCCCGGCCATCCGCATTCGGTGAGATTGTGGACGGGGTAACAGTGACCCCGCTCAGAGTCGGGCGCGATTGGCAGCCGATGAGCAGGAAAGCCAACAGAGTCAGCGCCAGCAGGGGGCGCAGAATGCGCAACACGGTTCTCCTTTGTAGCCTCAGAACGCCAAAAGTCTACTCGGCGGCCCCAGGCGAGTCAAACCTTTGCGCGGCCCGCGCCGCATCTTGCGTTTTCGCCCAGATGTATTACTATAGTGCGCATGAGATACCAGGACGTACTCGACTACCTCTACGCTCCTCAGCGCATCCAGGGCCAGAACAGCATCAAGACCGGGCAGCGCGCCGCGAACGCGCCCGAGCGAACGCTGGAGCCGATGCGCCACGCCCTCGCCGTGATGGGTAACCCCCAGCGGCGCTTCAGGTCCGTCCACATTGCGGGCAGCAAGGGCAAAGGCTCGATCTCGGCGATGCTGGCGAGCGTCCTGGACGCGGCGGGCTACCGCGTCGCCCTGTTTACCTCGCCCCACCTGCACAGCTACCGCGAGCGAATGCAGATCAACCGCGTCTTGCCGAGCGAGGCCGACATCGTCGCCCTGTTCGAGGCGCGGCGCGCGCTGTTCGACGCCATGCCGGAGCTGATCACGTTCGAGCTGACCACGCTGATGGCGTTCGACTACTTCGCCCGCGAAGACGTCGAGATCGCCGTCGTCGAGGTGGGGCTGGGCGGCCGCCTGGACTCGACCAACGTCATCACGCCCGAAGTCTCGGTCATCGCCGCCCTCAGCCTCGAGCATACCGCCATCCTCGGCGGCACGATCGAGAAGATCGCCTTCGAGAAGGCCGGCATCATCAAGCTCGGCATCCCGGCCATCCTCGCCCCCAACTCGCCGGCCGCCGAGGCCGTCGTCGCTGCCATCGCCGGTGAGCGCGGCGCTCCCTTGCTGCGCGTCGGCGCCGACATCCCCTATCGCCTCGGCGACCCCACCCCGCGCGGCCAGTCGTTCGAGGTGCGCCGCTGGCCGGACGGGCCGTGGCAGCGCGAGACGATCCCGCTGCTGGGTGAGCACCAGGCCGTCAACGCCGCCTGCGCCGTCGGCGCGATAGACATCCTGAACAGCCGGGGCATCCCGGTCTCCGATGCGGCTCTTACCGGCGGTCTGGCCGACGTCCGCTGGCCGGCGCGGCTGGAGGTCCTCGGCGAAGCGCCCCTGGTCGTCGTGGATGGGGCGCATACCCCGGACTCCGCCGCATATGCCGTCGCCGCCCTGCGCCGCCACCTGGCGTTCGACCGCCTCATTCTCGTCTTCGGCGCGCTCTCCGACAAGGACGTCGGCGGCATGCTGGACGCCCTCCTGCCGGCGTCGAGCGCCGTGATCCTGACCCGCAGCCGCTACCCGCGCGCCCTCGACGGCGACCATCTCGCCGCGCTGGCCGCGGCGCGCGGCGTTACTCCGGCGGCGGTTACGCCCGACGTGCCGGAGGCCCTGGCCGCCGCGCTGGCCCTCGCCCGCCCGCAAGACCTGGTGCTGGTGACAGGCTCGCTGTTCGTGGCCGCCGCCGCCCGCGAGGCCTGGCTGCGGGGGCGCAACTTGCCCCTGCCCGACATGGACCCTCCCCTGCACACCCATTAGCGCCTTTGGCATCACCGCTGAATTGTGCTATAACTGTCTCCCGGAGGTTTTCCATGACCGAGAGCAGCCCGCCGCCCGATGAATTGCTAACACGCAGCCGCCGTCCCCGGCGCCGCAAGTCCGTCTCGTTGCCCAACCTGCCCATCCTGCCGGTGCGGGACGCCGTTCTATTCCCGCACATGGTGACGCCGCTGTTCGTCGCCCGCGACCGCTCGATGCGCGCCGTCGAGGCCGCCATCGAGGAGAACAGCAGCCTCGTCGTCCTGGCGCAGCGCGACCCCGAGCTGCAAGACCCGGGGCCGGCGGAGCTGTACGAAATCGGCACGCAGGTCACGATTGGCCGCGTGCTGAAGATGCCCGACGGGACGACAAGCATCGTGGCCCACGGGCGCGGGCGCGTCAAGCTCCTGGATTACACCCAGACTGAGCCGTACCTGCGCGGCCGCTTCATGCCGCTCTTCGAGATCGCCGAGGAAGGCGCGGAGATCGAGGCGCTGCGGCGCGCGACTCTGTCCATGTTCGAGCAGTGTGTCGAGCTGAACTCGAACATGCCCGAGGACGCCTACGTCGCCGCGATGAACGTCACTGACCCCGGCCGCCTGGCCGACCTGGTGGCTTCGGTGCTGACGTTGGAGGTGGAGCGCCGCCAGGAGCTGCTGGAGACGATGAACCCGCGGCTGAGGCTGGAGAAGCTCAGCGTTCTCCTGGCCCGCGAGCTAGACGTGTTGCAGCTGCAAAACAAGATTCACTCGGCGGTGCAGGACGAGGTAGACAAGAGCCAGCGCGAGTACTATCTGCGCGAGCAGATGCGGGTCATTCAGAACGAGCTTGGTGAGGGCGACACCCAGATCCGCGAGATCGCCGATCTGCGCGACAAGATCACCGCCAGCGGGATGCCCGACGAGGTGCGCGAGAAAGCCGAGAAAGAGGTCAGCCGCCTGGTCGAGATGCCGCCCGCGTCACCGGAGCTGGGCATCATCCGCACGTACCTCGACTGGCTCATCGAGCTGCCGTGGACGGCGGCGACCGTGGACAACATGGACCTGCGCAACGCCGAGCGCATCCTCGACGCGAACCACTACGGCCTGCCCAAGGCTAAGGAGCGCATCCTGGAATACATGGCGGTGCGCAAGCTGGCGGCGTCGAAGATGCGCAGCCCAATTCTGTGCTTCGTCGGCCCGCCCGGCACCGGCAAGACCTCGCTCGGGCGCTCCATCGCCGAGGCGCTCGGCCGCAAGTTCGTGCGCGTCAGCCTCGGCGGCATCCGCGACGAGGCCGAAATCCGCGGCCACCGCCGCACGTACATCGGCGCGCTGCCCGGGCGCATCATCCAGACCATGCGCCGGGCGGGGACGGTGAACCCGCTGTTCATGCTCGACGAGATTGACAAGATCGGGCTGGACTTCCGCGGCGACCCGGCCTCCGCGCTGCTCGAAGTCCTCGACCCGGAGCAGAACGCCAACTTCTCCGATCACTACCTGGACGTGCCATACGATCTGTCGAAGGTGCTGTTCATCGCCACGTGCAACGTCCTGGACACCGTGCCGCCCGCGCTGCGCGACCGCATGGAGGTCATCCGCTTCCCCGGCTACATCGAGGAAGAGAAGCTGTCCATCGCCCGCCAGTTCCTCATCCCGCGCCAACTCGAGGAGCACGGCCTGCCGCAGAAGTCGCTGCGGTTCTCGGACGAAGCCGTCCGCCACATGATCCGCGAGTACACCTATGAGGCCGGCGTCCGCAACCTCGAGCGCGAGATTGCGAACGTGTGCCGCAAGATTGCGCGCCGCGTCGCCGAGGAGCGCATCGCCCCCAAGACCATCGGCACGCAGCAGCTCCTGAAGTACCTCGGCCCGCCGGAGTTCACCTACGGCCTGGCCCAGGAGCGCGACGAGATCGGCGTCGCCACGGGTATCGCCGTCACTGACGCGGGGGGAGACCTGCTGTCCATCGAGGTCAATCTCATGGAGGGTAAGGGGACGCTGACCCTGACCGGCAGCCTGGGCGATGTCATGCAGGAGTCGGCGCAGGCCGCCCTGAGCTATGCCCGCGCCCACGCCAAGGAGCTAGGCATCAACCCGCAGGACTTCGAGCGCCTGGACATCCACGTCCATGTGCCAGAGGGCGCGATGCCCAAGGACGGCCCCTCGGCCGGCATCACCATCGCCACCGCCCTCATCTCCGCCTTGCTCCAGCGCCCGGTCCACCGCGAGGTCGGGATGACGGGGGAGATCACCCTGCGCGGACGGGTGCTGCCCATCGGCGGGTTCAAGGAGAAGGTCATCGCGGCCCACCGCGCCGGCCTCAAGACAGTCCTCGTGCCGCAGAAGAACAAGAAGGACGCCGCCGAACTGCCCGCTCGTGTCCGCCGCGACCTCAACCTTGTCTTCGTGGACCGCATGGATGAGGTGCTGCCCATCGCCCTCATGGAAGTCTCGCCCAACGGGGCCGCGCCCCGCGCCAGGCCGCGCCGCTCCCCCAAACCCGCCGCGCCTAGCCCGCTCGATGTGCCAGTCGGCGTGTAGGTGCGGCTCGCCGTAGCTACCAGACGACTAGGTGTGACTTCGTGAAGTAATCTCCACCCACAATTGACACATTCGTGACAGAAAATCAGCCACGTCTCCTGTATAATGGAGACGTGGCTGACTTTTTGAAGGGGAGTGGGCTATTTGGGTCCCGGGCCGAGGAGCCTGTCGAGCCGGGCGAACAGGCCATCCAGGCCGCCGGTCTGTGCTGCCTGAACCGGCACGAGGCGGCCATCCACGACGTTCGCCGGGTGGCCGTCGTATACGACGCGCCCGCTGCTGGCTGCTTCCAGCATCCAGCCGGGCAGCGGCCGCCCCTCATAGCTCCGCCACATCTCGTCCCACGATAGTGCTGGTGGCTGAACTGGCGCTGCAGCAGTCGTAGCCGACGGCTTTCGAGAGAAGAGCAGGTCCATGAGCCAGAAGCAGCCGTAGGCTATCGTCGGCGCGACAACGAAAAACGGCCAGCCGACTAACATGGCGGCCGGCCCGAAGACGACGAAGATGACCACCACCGCGACGATGAAGACCGTTCCCCACAAGGCCTTCACATTGCGGCTGATCTGCGCGTTCCACGTGAGATTTCCGGTTCGCGCTGCGGAAAGCGCGAACATGAGGGCGACCATCAACAGCAAGCCGCCCATCGCAACGGGTATGAGCAGTTCCATACATGCAGCCTCCTGTGCAGTGATTCGAACATCTGTTCGAATTGTAGTCGGCTTTGTGCGGGAGTCAACTGGCACGGAGGCATAGCCATCCTCGAGGGAGGGTGTATGGTGTATACTTTCGAGCCCTGGCGGTTGCTGCCGTTGTCCTCATCTTGATAACCGTGTTTGCGGCCTACTCGGTCATCAGGCCTCGGATGAAGCGAGGGCTTGGCCAGGCGTAAAGTTCAGAAGTTGCCGTTGGACGCGATGCTATTCAGGGACAGATCCTCCTCCTTGCAGCTACTTTGCTAGTTGTAACCACTCGTCGCCGCATTCTACTTGTTTTACAGGAAGCCGACCGCCAACGTGCCGACAGCCGGAGTCTACTTGGCGACTGCCACTCCTCAGCCGACACCAACGGCGTGTCCATGCACTGTTGCGCCAACAGTTACCTCGCTTGTTCCTACGCCGTCCCAGCAACGCTACGCTCCCGCCTATCGTCTCGGAATGGTCTTGGGCAAGCGAGTGAGGGTGCAGGCGGCGCAGCTTGAGATCATAGATCCCGTGGCCTGGGCGCTGTACTCGTGCTTAGCCAGGATGACATTGTGGTGCCGACCCACGGCCCTCTGAGGTATCTGAATGCTGTCTACTGGTTCTTCAATGCGGGTGGGGGCGCTGGAGGCTGGGGGCCAGAGAAGGTGGGCGGCCAGTGGTGGAGGCCCGTGAGACTGTGGCGGGAGATTCGGGACATGAGGGGGAACATGCCATTCACTACGTATGAAACAGTGAGTCTCATCCTTGTCGTCGCTAGCTTGTTCTAACTTGGCCTGCAGCGACCCCTTAAGCGCCATCTGAAGTGCGATGTTCCGCAAGATGCCTTCCGGGCGGCTGCAGCAGATCGTACCCAACTCGTTGATATGGGTATCAGCGTTGCGGATGCAGTGCTGGACTTGGCCGATCTCGTGCTCGTGCAATGGGCGGGCCTTGGTGCAATTCGTGAAGCCGATGGCGCGCCGCTCGGTTTCCCCATTGCCAGGGTGCGCTCGTCATGGAGGCTGTTGTCGTGCAGAAACGGCCCCCGAACTTGTGTGGATGTTACACACATCGAAATGTGGTACTCGTTTCAACTAGACTTCTAAACCCGAGCGACAGTTTCGATTTGGCCATTCTCGTTCCGAAGGATTGTCCAAGTCCCGTTATCCAGGCGCACATTGAAGGAGCTTCGGAAGTTATCAGTGTGCAGGATGCTAAGAGAAGACGTCTTGGACAGGTGGCTTATGGTCTTGGCGTAGTCGCTATCGCGGTTTTGAACTTGGTTGGCGCCTATTTGTATGCGAGGCAATCGTCCTTCGGCCTGTCTGATCTTCGCATTTCCATTGCCTCCGTCGAGTTCGTCGTTCCGATCTGGGCTCTTGTCGTATTTCTAGTTGCGGCCGCCTCTGTGTGGCTCGCGATGATTTTCGCAGCTACGGTCAGCCGCTTGAACGATTCCGATCATTGAATTCGCCCCAGCTCTGGCACTATTACCGCCGCCTGGGGCCGAGGGCGCGGTCGAGGGCGCCGAACACCTTTTCGATACCCTTCTTCGGCAGCCCGCCGCGCGGCACGAGGATGCCGTCCTCGACAACCGCCACGCGCCCGCCGTAGACGACGCGGCCGGTCTGCGCCGCTTCGGCCATCGCCGGCGGCAGCGGCCTGCCCTCGTAGCTCTTCCACAGCGCGTCCCAGTCGGGGTCGTGGTCGGGCGGCGGCGGGGGCGCGTCCTTGCGCCGAGCCTCTACGATGAGGTCCAGGCCCCAGAACGCGCCAAAGGCGACGACCGGCGGCACGACCAACGCCGCCCAGCCCTGGCGAAAGATCGCCCCGCCGAACAGCATGAACAGGACGAGAAGCGTGCCGACGAACAAGCTGCTCCAGATCGTCTTGGCGACGCGGCTCACGTCGTCATCCCAGGCGAGCCTGTCAACGTGCGCCATCGCCGCCGCGACGCTGACCAGGATGTAGAGAATCAGGACGCCGGCGCTCGCCCCGACCACAAGCTCCACAGACGTTCTCCCTCAAGAACCGTTGTTGTTGAACGGGTGTTCTGATTCTAGGCCGGTTGCGGCGAAAGTCAAGGCCGCCGCGCCAGCGCTGAACTTGCCACAGCCAGCCGTTGTCTGTATGCTTAGGGCATAGTCAGAGGGCATGTTCGGCATCGTGCGCCCGCGCGACGCTCGAAGCGTCGCGCTACTGGATGGAAGCCCGAGGGGCTGAGAGGGAGCCTCCCAGGCTTGCCCGTCGTAGCCTGCCCGTTCTACGGGCAGGCGGGCGTGGATAGCCTATCAGGTTCGTTGTCTGTATGCTTAGGGCCGCGTTCGTGTGTTCATTCAGCCTCTTGCGCTTGTCTCAGATTGCGAAACCCATGCCCCAGGTAAAGACTGCTGACGACATCCCGGCGCTCATCGAGCAAGGGCCATCCGACGACATCGTGTTCTATCGGCCGGGCGTCTCGCTGGCCCGACTGAGCGAAACTCTGACCGCGCTTGCCAACCGACAGGGCGGCTTTATCGTCATCGGCATTGACGAGAAAGGCTCGACGCTGATTAGCGTGGAGGATCTCCAGGAGGTGTTCAACCTGGCGATGGAAGCCGCGCTGGAGGTAGATCCGGCCATCGTCATGCCCATCCCCCGCGTCGTCGTCCTGGAGGAGTCCAACCTCGTCATCGTGCAGGTGCCGGAGGGCTTGTCCCACGTCTACAGCTACAAGGGCCGCTACTTCACCCGCGATGGCCGCGCCAACCGCATCCTGACGACGGCGGAGCTGCGGCGGCTATTTGTGGACCGCGGCGAGGTCATCTTCGAAGCCGAGCCGGCGCCCGACGCGGGCCGAGAGGACCTGAGCGACGAGAAGATCCAGCGGTATGTCGAGGCGATTGACGGCATGACCAGCCTGACCGCCGATACCCTGCTACGCCAGCGGCGCTGCCTGACCGAGGACGGCGAGCCGACAAACGCCGGCATTCTCCTGTTCGGCAAAGACCCCCAGGCGCTCGTGCCGGGCAGCGAGATCATCGCCGTGCGCTACGCCGGCGTCGAGCAGAGCGACGCCTACCTGCGCGAGGACATCCGCGACACCCTGCCGGAGGCGATTCGCCGCGCCGAAACCTTCGTCGTGGACAACATGCGCGTCGGCGCGCGCCTCAGCGGCCTATCGCGGGAGGAGCGCACCGAGTACCCGCGCGACGCTGTGCGCGAGGCCCTGGTCAACGCCGTCGCTCACCGCGACTACTCGATCCGCGGCCAGGAGATTCGCGTCTTCATGTTCGCCGACCGCATCGAGATTACCTCGCCGGGCGGCTTGCCCGGCCCCGTCACCATCGAGAACATCGCCGACGAGCGCTTCTCGCGCAACGAGGCCATCGTCCAGGTGCTATCCGACCTGGGCTTCATCGAGCGGCTAGGATACGGCATCAATCGCATGCGGCGGCTGATGGCGGAGGCGAACCTGCCCGCGCCCGTCTTCCGCGAGACGACCAACGGCTTCCAGGTCGTGCTGTACGGCCACGGCGATCGCCTGGTCACCACCGACCGCACGCCCATTCGCGCCGGGCAGTACGCGCACCTGAACCTCAACGAGCGCCAGGAGTACGCGCTCAACCTGGCGAGCCAGCAGGGCCGCGTGACCAACCGCGACCTGCAAGACCACGACCCCGACGTGTCGCCGGAGACCATTCGCCGCGACCTCGCCGACCTGGTGGACAAGAATCTGCTGCTGAAGATCGGCGAGAAGCGCGCGACGTACTACATCCTGAAGTAGCGCCCTCGTCACCCTGAGCGCAGCGCAGGGTCTCCAGGAGCGCCGGGATGCTTCGCGTCGCTCAGCATGACAGCCCAGACTTTTTCACGGGAGCGCCTGATGCCTGAGAGCTGGCCGGATCTGGTCGTCGCCCCGCAGCCCCTCGCCGTCGAAGCGGGAGCAGCGGTCCTGGCCGAGGGCGGCAACGCCGTTGACGCTGCGCTGACAGCAGCCTTCGTCCAGGGCGTCACCGATCCGCAAGAGTGCGGTATCGGGGGCTTCGGCTCGCTGCTCTACTGGGACGCTGCGACGCGCCGCCCGGCCGCGCTCCAGTTCCACGCGCGGGCCGGCAGCCTGGCGACGCCCGACATTTGGGCCGACCGCGCCGTCGAAGAGTATCGCAGCGGCTTCGGCTTCCGTCTGACTGGCTTTGAGAACGACGTCGGCTGGCAGTCCGTTGGGATACCCGGCGCGGTGGCCGGATTTGGCGAGGCTCACCGGCGATGGGGCAGCCGCCCGTGGGCATCCCTTCTTGCTCCCGCCATTGCCCTCGCCGAGGGTGGCTTCACCCTCAGCCCGCATCTCGCCGACGCCTGGTGGCACAACGCCGAGTTCGGCTTCGCCCCACCGACGTGGCGGCTCACGCACACGCCCGCCGCCGCCGCCGTCTTCACCACCGACGGCGCGACGCCCCGCCGCACCGGCGACACACTCGTCCAGCGAGACTACGCGGCGTCGCTGCGGCGGCTGGCCGCGCACGGTCCGGACGAGTTCTACACCGGCGAGTTGGGCCAGACGCTTGGGGGAGCGATTCGCGGCCACGGCGGGTTCGTCACCGAGGACGACCTGGCGGCCTATCGCGTGCGCGAGCGGGCGCTGGTCAGCGGCGTCTATCGCGGCCTCACCATCGTCTCTGATCCGTTGCCGGCCGGCGGCCCGACCCTGATCCAGATGCTCAACGCCCTGGGCCACTTCGACCTGGCCGTCCTCGGCCACAACAGCCCACGCTACATTGACCTGGTGGGCCGCGTGATGCAGTGGGCGTTCGCCGATTGGACGACGCGCCTGGGGGATCCGGAGTTCACGACGGATTTGACAGATGAGATCATGTCGCCTACCTATGCCGCCGATGCGGCGGGGCGCATCCGTGAGGGCGCGAAGTTTCGCGTGCCGCGCCTTCAGCCGCCGGAGCCAAAGGACACGACCCACATCAACGTCGTGGATCGCTGGGGCAACATTGTCAGCCTGACGCACAGCCTGGGCTTCAGCTCCGGCGTCGTCGTGGACGGCCTCGGCTTCCAGCTCAACAATGCCATGAACTGCTTCCACCCGCTGCCCGGTCGGGCGAACTCTATTGCGCCGGGCAAGGCGCGGTTGACCGGCCTGTGTCCGACGCTCGTCTTGCGCGACGGCAAGCCAATCATCGCCATCGGCGCGCCGGGCGGCACGCAGATTATCACCGGCGTCCTGCAAGTCCTGCTCAACATTGTGGATTTCGGCATGTCGCCCGTGGAGGCGGTGTGCGCGCCGCGCTTCGACGCCCAGAGCGAGGTCATTGATGCCCAGGCGCGCATCCCGCTGGCGACGCTGGGGGCGTTGGAGAGGATGGGGCATTCGGTGTGCCGCGAGCCGTACAGCTACGGCTCGTTCGGGTTGGTCCACGTCGCGCAGCGCGATGAGGCGACGGGCGCGTGGTGGGGGGCGGCGGACCCAGGCGGCGACGGCATGGCGCTGTCGAGCCAACACGTCAAATGAGGATGATACCGGCGCTGTCTGAACAGATGTTCGATGACAAACAATCCCACAAAACCCACGTTATCCCACCATTAACCCACCAGTTCACCCAAAATATCCCACATGGGAAAGTATCCCACATGGTAGCTTAACCCCGCAGTCCCAAGAGGAGAAGACACGATGGTGCCTCAGCATCAACCGACCGTGGAAACGTCGTCCGACCTGTCTCCCCTGCGCCAGCGAATCCAGCGCGATGGCAAGGTGCTGCCGGGCGGGATTCTAAAAGTGGACAGCTTCATCAACCACCAGGTTGACCCGGCGCTTATGGCGCTGATGGGCCGCGAGTTCGCGCGGCGCTTCGGCTACCTGCGCCCGACCAAGGTGCTGACCGCCGAAATCTCCGGCATCGCCCCCGCCCTCCAGGCCGGTGTCGCCCTGGACGTGCCGGTCGTGTTCGCCCGCAAGACCCGCTCCGTCACCCTACCGGCCAACACCTTCGAGCGCCGCGTGCCATCGCGCACGAAGGGCGGCGAGACCCTGCTGCTCGTCTCGCCGGAGTATCTCGGTCCCGCCGACAGGGTTGTCATCATTGACGACTTCCTCGCCTCCGGGCAGACGACCGAGGCCCTGGCGAGCATAGTCGCCGAAGCCGGCGCGACGCTGCTGGGCATCGGCGTTGTGGTCGAGAAGAACTTCGAGGACGGCCGCGAGCGCCTGGCGCACCTGGGCGTGCCGATCGAGGCCCTCGTCATTATCAGCCACATGGATGAAAACGGCATCGAGTTTGCGTCGGCCGGCGGGTGAGCCAGGCCCGCGATGCGCCTGGACATCCCCCATCTCGACGACGACATCGTTGCGATTGACAAACCCGTCGGCCTGAGTACCCACGCCGCGTGGGACGACGTCATTCCGACGGATGTTGTCGGCATCGTCAAGGCGCAACTCGGCGCGGACTACCTCGGCACGCACCAGCGCCTCGACCGCGACACGTCGGGCGTCATGGTCTTCGCGCGCCGTCCGGCGGCCAATGCGTGGCTGTCGGCAGCCTTTCAAGATCGAACTGCGGTCAAGGAATACCTGGC
>JAXLWJ010000003.1:0-198615 GCA_046328535.1 Anaerolineae bacterium | reverse complement strand
GGCCGTGGAGTTGGCACTCCACGGCGAGCGGACCCACCGCGAGCGGAATGCGGCAACAATTAGTTGCGGTTCATAAGTCGTTACTGC
Source organism: Anaerolineae bacterium (assembly GCA_046328535.1). GTDB lineage: Bacteria > Chloroflexota > Anaerolineae > Epilineales > JAHCIE01 > JBDHWG01. Next base: position 198,528 of record JAXLWJ010000003.1, on the reverse strand, counting down.
AGTTTCTCCATGTCTTTCGCCGCCGGAAAGAGCGTGTATGCCGTTTCTCCGTTCGTGGGCGATCAGCCCGTGGCGGTCCGTGATCATCGCCTCGCTGCTCCTCCTCGCCACGGCGCTGGGCGCCTGGTGGTGGCTTCGCGCGCTGTCGGCCAGTGTGCGCGACTATCGCCCCCTGAGCCTGTCCCTCCCCCTGACCGGCGCGGCCGCCCCATCCGGTGAGCGCGCCTCCGCCGCCAGCGCCCCCCTGGCGCAGAGCGTCGTCCTGGTGGTGGTCAGCGGCTTGCGCGCCGACGCCCTCCGCCGCATGCCCACGCTGACCGACCTGACCTCGCGCGCGGCGCTGGCGGACATCATCGTGGAGCCGCCGGCGAGCGAGCCGGTGGCATGGGGAACGCTGCTGACCGGGGCCGGATCGGCGCTCAGCGGCGCGCCGCTGCTGGCCGGGTCTCAAGCGCCGCTCCGCCCCCTGAGCGCCGATACCCTGTTTGCCGCGGCGGCGCGGGCCGGGCTGTCGGCGGCGGTGTTCAGCCGCGGGCCGTGGGACGGCCTGATCCCAGAGTCGGTGATTCGGGGCGGCCTGGCGCCGACGGGCTTCAGCCAGGTGGCGGCGGCGGACAGCGCGGCCACCGAAGCCGCGCGCGACGTCATCCGGCGCGGCACGGTAGACCTCATCGTGCTGCCCTACCAGCACGTTGCCGTCGCGGGGGCCACGTTCGGCCCGGACAGCATCGAGTACCAGCGCGCCGCGCAGACAGTGGATGCCGACATCGCCGCGCTGCTGAAGGACATTGACCTGCGGCGAACGGCCCTCGTCATCACCGCCGACCGCGGGCTGAGCGACCGCGCCGCGCTGACGGACGAGACACCGCGCGTGCCGCTGCTGATCCTCGGCCCGCAGGTGAAGGCCGGCGCATACGGCCCCTTCCCCCAGGCCGACGTGGCCTCGACCGTGGCCGCGCTCCTGGGCATCCCGCCGCCGACCCAGGCGCTGGGCGTCACCCGCATGGAGATGCTGGGCGCGCCCGACGCCGCCCGCGCCCAGCGCGGCATCGCCGACGCGACCCAGAAGGTGGCGCTGGCCGCTGCCCTGACTCAGGCTTACGGCAATCCGCGCCAACGGCGACAGGTGGCCGACGAGATGGACGGGCTGCGCGTGATTACGACGACGGCCGAGCTGGGCAACGACGCCGGCGCGTGGCGGCTGGCCGAGCCGACAACGCTGGCCGCGCAGCAGCGCATCGAGGAGGTGCGGCAAGGCGCGCTCGACGACGCGGCGAACGGGCGGCTCCTGCCCGTCTTGCTCTGGGGGGCGCTCCTGCTCGCCGCCGCGCTGTGGCGCGTGAGCCTGACGCGCCTGGCGCTTGTCGGCGCGGCGGCGGTGGCATTCGTGTTGCAGCTAGGACAGCTAGAGGCGGCGACCTCGGCCTTCGACCTGCCCCTGTCCGTGACACAGATCACGCGCGGGGTGGCCCTCGCCGTGGGTCTGGCCGCCGGCCTGGGCGTCTGGTGGCTGTGGGCGCGGCGGGACCCGCGCGCGGCCCGCCTGACGGTCGCGGCAGGATTGGCCGTGGCGACCCTGGCGATTGCGGCCCTCGCCCCGCCCCGGCCGCTGACGCTGAACGGCTTGCTGCTGGGGGCAGCCATCGGCCGCGTCGTCGTCCTCCGCGCCACCCTCGCCCTCATGTGGGGCGCGGCGGTCGTCCTGGCCCTGGCGTGGTGGCGAGCGGACGACACGGAAGCGACGCGACTCGGCGCTGCGCGCGCCGCGGGGCTGATGGGCCGCTACGCCGTCGCCCTGGCAGCGCTACTGAGCCTTCAGCTCGCCGCGACATGGTTGGTGGTGGGGGCGACGATTGCCGACTTTCTGCCGGCCGTGGAGGTTGTGTTTCTGGAGGGGGTGACGCTGGCAATGTTAGCGGCCATCGGCGTGGGCGGACTGCTCGCGCCGTGGCCGACGGCGGTGGTGTATCTGGCTGGGGTATTCCGTGGGCATAACGTGGCGACCGAGCGAGCGACCAGCACGGGACGAGCCTACCAGGAAGAGAACCAGGATCGTGAACAAGTCTTTTGGAGGTAGCGTTATGGATGTTGGAAGCTCGACCAAACTGTATATGGTTCGCCACGGTGAGGCGTGGAGCAATGTGGAGCCAATCATCGGCGGGATGAAGGGGGATCGCGGGCTGACGCCGCTCGGCTTCGCCCAGGCGGAGCGGCTGCGCGACCGCCTGGCCGCGACAGGCGAGATTGACGCCGACGTCGTGATCGCCAGCACCCTGCCGCGCGCCCGCCAGACGGCGGAGATCATCGCGCCCGCCCTGGGCCAGCCAATCGTCTGGGATGACGACATCCAGGAGCTGCGGCCCGGCTCGTCCGACGGTATCACCCTAGACGAGTTGCAGGCGACGTATGGCATCCCCGACTTTCGCTCGAACCCGTTTCGGCCGATGGCGCCCGACGGGGAGAACTGGCCGGAGTTCATGCTGCGCATCGGAACCGCCCTGAACCGCATCACCCGCGAGCACGCCGGCAAGACCATCGTCCTTGTGACCCACGGCGGCGTCATTGACGCCTCGTTCCTGTACTTCATGCGCATCAACACCCTGGCCGTGCCGCCCGTCGAGCTGTCGCCCCACAACACGTCCATCACCCTCTGGGAGCAGCGCACCCGCAACGGCCAGGCTGTCCGCTGGCGGCTCGTCAGCTACAACGACGTGTTCCACCTGCGCGACATCGGCCACCGCGAGCCGACGCTGTGGGAGGACCTGGCCCACGAGCCGCAGGTCGGCGCGGACAAACCGTCGGTGCCGCTGCCCACCGAGAACAGCCACGCGAAAGGTTAGCGCATGCGCGTCGTCGTCCTGGGCGCCAACGGCCAGCTGGGCCGCGCCCTCACCCGCCGTCTCCCTCTCCTCGGCCACGCCGTCCTTCCACTGGGGCGCGACGAGGCCGACATCGCCGAGGAGGCGGTCATCGAGACCATCGCCACGCTCGCGCCCGACGCCATCGTCAACGCGGCGGCCATGACCAACGTGGACGGCGCGGAACGCGACCCGGCGGCGGCGTTTCGCATCAACGGCCTGGGCGCGGAGAACGCGGCGCGGGCGGCGGCGGCGGCGGGCGCCGTCCTGGTCCAGGTCAGCACCGACTATGTATTCGACGGCCAGGGCGGCGCGCCCTACGCCGAGGACGCGCCGACGACCCCCCTCTCGGTCTACGGGGCGTCGAAGCTCGACGGCGAGCGCCGCGCCCTGGCCGCCTGGGACAGGGTACAAGTGGCGCGCACGGCCTGGCTGTACGGCCTGGGCGGGCGAAACTTCGTGACGCGCATCGTGGGGCTGGCCGACGAGCGCGGCGCGCTGTCGGTGGTCACGACGGAGAGCGGCAACCCGACGTTCTGCGACGACCTGGCCGATGCCATCGGGCGGCTTGTCGGCCTGCCCCACTACGGCGTGTTCCACCTGGTCAACGAGGGCTACGCCTCGCGCTACGAGTTCGCCCGAGCGATCCTGGCGCTGGCCGGCCGCGACGTTTCCATCACGCCGGTCGAGAGCTTTGCGCGAGCCGCGAAGCCGCCCGCCTTCGCGCCCCTGGTGAACGCGCGGGCGGCGGCCCTGGGCGTGACGTTGCGCCCGTGGCAGGACGCCCTCGCCGCGTACATCGCCGCCGAGCCGGCCCTCGCCCGGCCCGGCGACGCCATCGCCTCGAAGTCGGTGGCTGAGTGAACGAACATGCGTCATCCCGAATCTTCGGATTGTCCCTCTCCCCCAGCCCCTCTCCCCTTGTGGGTTCACGGGCGGACAGGCGCGAGTTTGGGGCGATCTTGTCCCACTTCTGGCCCCCCTCTCCCCGTGGGTTCAAGGGCGGACAGGCCCTCTGGGGTGGGGCTACAGCGCCCTCCTCCATCCCCCAACCCCTTCCCCCCCACGTGGGAGGAAGGGGAGCCGAGCGCAGCGAGGCGGGGGCGGACGAGCCACCGCCATCTTGCACCTGTCCGCCCTTGAACCTGGGGAGAGGGTTGGGGAGGGTCTGAAACCTGGCGCGTGTATTAAGACCTCACCCAGCCTCTCCCAGTGGGAGGGGCCCGGACCTGTCCGCCCTTGAATCCCTTGTGGGAGAGGGGGCCAAGCGGGACGCGGGAAGCGATTCGTCCCCCACCAACCCCCGCCTCGCTGCGCTCGGCTCCCCCTTCCTCCCCCACCTATGGGGAGGAAGGGGGCAGGGGATGGAGGGGGACGTTGTGGCCCCACCCCAGAAGGACCTGTCCGCCCTTGAACCCCCACTGTGGGGGAAGGGGCAGGGGGATGAGGGGGCGAAAATGGGCTGCCCCGCCAACCCACGGAATTCGGGATGACTCATGTTGACCATACCAGACACCGATTTCGAACCGGCGGCGGCGGGCGACAACCACGGCGGCAAGTGCGGAGAGCCGACTGGAAGTCGGCGCTACAGGCACGGGATTCTGTAACGCCTATGAACAACGAACACAACCGACCACTCCTGGTGTCGGTCATCATCCCCAATTGGAACGGCAAGGCCCACCTGCCGACATGCCTCGACGCCCTGCGGCGGCAGACGCACGCGCCCATCGAGACCATCGTCGTGGACAACGCCTCGACCGACGGCTCCCAGGCGCTCATCGCGGCCGACTACCCGGAGGTGCGCCTGATCGAGTTGGCGTCGAACCAGGGCTTCGCCGGCGCGGTGAACCGCGGCATCGAGGCGGCGCGGGGCGACATCATCGCCCTGCTCAACAATGACACTGAAGCCGACCCGCAGTGGGTCGCCGAGTTGGTGCGGGCGCTGGACGACCACCCCGACGCCGGGTTCGCCGCGTCCAAGCTGCGCCTGTTCGACCGCCGCCACGTCCTGCACTCGGCAGGCGATACGTTCAGCCGCGCCGGCCAGGCCAACAGCCGCGGCGTGTGGGAGGAAGACGGCGGGCAGTACGACCGCGAGGAGCCGGTGTTCAGCGGCTGCGGCGGCGCGGTGGCGTATCGGCGCGGGCTGCTGGAGGACGTGGGCCTGTTCGACGAGGACTTCTTCTTCAACCTGGAAGACGTGGACCTGGCGTGGCGGGCGCAGCTGCGGGGCTACGGCTGCGTCTTCGTCCCGACCGCCGTCGTCTATCACAAGCTCAGCGCAACCGGCGGCGGGGTCACAGCGTCATACTACACGGGCCGCAACGCCGTGTGGCTCATCGCCAAGGACTACCCCGGCGACTTGCTGCGGCGCGACTGGCCGCGAATCGTCGCCGCCCAACTGGCGGTCACGCGGGACGCCCTGGGCGCGTGGCGCGGCGCGGCGGCGCGGGCGCGGCTGCGCGGCCAGCTCGCCGGCGTGCTAGGGCTGCCGCGCATGATGCGCAAACGGCGCGACGTGCAGCGCCGCCGCCGGGTCGCGCTTGCGGCGGTGGACAGCCTGCTGATTGATTGACAGGCCACCCCTGCGTTGTACCAAATTACAAATATGGGCTATATTTTGGCTACGGACGAGGCGAGAACGGACATGGACACACTGGGGCGCGCGGAAGGGGGCGTGACGACAACGTCCGCCGAAGCGCCATTTCTCTCGATCATTATCCCGGCTTACAACGAGGAACGGCGGCTCCCGGCGTCCCTGGACAGCATCCTCGCTTACCTGGCCCAGCAGCCCTACGCGGCGGAGGTCATCGTCGTCGAGAACGGCAGCGCCGACGGCACGGTCGCCGTCGTGGAGACGTATCGCGCCAGCCACCCATCCGTGCGCCTCATGCGGGCGAAGATGCGCGGCAAGGGCAACGCCGTCCGCGAGGGGATGGACGCGGCGCGCGGGCAGTGGCTCTTCATGGCCGACGCCGACCTGGCGATGCCCATCACCGAGCTAGGCAAGTTCTTCCCACCCGACGGCCCGCAGTATGACGTCGCCATCGCCTCCCGCGAGGCGCCCGGCGCGGTGCGCTACAACGAGCCAAAGATGCGCCACCTGATGGGCCGCGTCTTCAACGCCCTCGTCCGCATCCTCGCCATCCCGCGTTTCCAGGACACCCAGTGCGGCTTCAAGTGCTTCCGCCGCGATGTCGCCCGCGCCGTCTTCGCCGAGCAGACGCTGACCGGCTGGGGGTTCGATGTCGAGGTACTCTACATCGCCCTCAAGAAGGGGTACACGGTGGTCGAGATCCCGGTCGCCTGGTACTATCAGTCGGACAGCCGCGTGCGGCCGGTGCAAGACACCCTGCGCATGGCGCGCGAGCTGCTGATGGTGCGCTGGAACGACCTGCGCGGCCGCTACAGCGCCGGGTCATGACCGAGAGCGCCGAGCTATCCGTCGCGCCGGGCGCGGTGGGCGAGCGGCTAGACAAATACCTGGCCGATGCCCGCCCCGACCTGTCGCGCTCCCTGATTCAGCGCCTCATCAAGGACGGCGACATCCTGGTCAACGGCCGCCCGGCCAGGGCGAGCCAGCGCGTCGCCGCCGGCGACAGCGTCTCCCTCCGCATCCCGCCGCCGCAACCCCTGGCAGCCGTTCCCGCCCCCCAGATTCCCGTGGACATCCTCTACCAGGACGCCGACCTGCTGGTCATCAACAAGCCGGCCGGCCTCGTCGTCCACCCCGCCCACGGCCACAGCGATGATACGCTCGTCAACGCGCTCCTGGCCCACGTGCCGGACCTGGCCGGCATCGGCGGCGTCCAGCGCCCCGGCATCGTCCATCGGCTGGACAAGGACACGTCCGGCCTGCTGCTCGTGGCGAAGAACGACCACGCCCACCACGCGCTCCAGGCCCAGTTCAAGGGGCGCCGCGTGGACAAGGTCTACCTGGCGCTGGTCGAGGGCCGCCTGGCCACGCCGCGCGGCCGCATTGACGCGCCTATCGGGCGGGATGGGCGCGAGCGCAAGAAAATGGCCGTCGTTCCCGACGGCCGTCCGGCCCAGACTGAGTTCCGCGTGTTGGAGACGCTCGCCGACACGACGCTGGTGGAGGCGCACCTGCTGACAGGGCGCACCCACCAGGCGCGGCTCCACTTCGCGTCCATCGGCCACCCCATCGTCGGCGACACGGTCTACGGGCGGCGCAAGGCCCGCGCCGGTGTCGGCCGTCAGCTCCTGCACGCCTACCGCCTCGCCTTCGACCTTCCCACCACGGGTGAGCGCGTCGAGATCACCGCGCCCCTGCCCGACGACTTCCGCCAGGCGCTCGCCGCCCTCGGCAGCGCGTGGCTTACGGCTGAGCCACGCTAAACTCGACGTTGAGGTGGCCGGGCGTCGTCTGAACGTTCGAGAGCTTCATCCCCTTCAACGCCGCGTTATTGCCCAACTGGCGGTTCAGCTCGTTCTGTAGATCTGTGACCGCGCCCTGCACCTGCGCCGGTAGCAGCTGCTGCGGAATCGGCACCGGCCCCGCCTGCACCTGGTCCAGCGTCAGGCCAAGCTGACCGCCGTTGTTCTGGATGCCGATGCTCACCTTCGCCGGCACGCCGGTTTGGATCGGCCCCAGGGCCAGCTTCACGTTGCCGTCGAGCACAAGCTTGTTGCCCGCCTGGACCGACAGCGTGGCGTTGCGGTCCAGGGGCGCGTCGGCCGGCAGGCTGGCCTGCACCTGGCGGGTGAGATAGGCGTCGCTCATGCTCATCGCCAGGTCGCCCTGCGGCGGCTTCCCACCGCCAAAAAGCGTTTCGCCGGCCGACGGGGGGATAACCCCGACCTGCTGCCCGAACGTGTACAGCGAGACACCGGCGAGGGCCAGGACAGCGCCGGCGATCAAGCCGACGACCAGCCCCACAAGGAACATGCGGCGCGTAGGTTCCACTTAGCCCTCCGGGGCGTCGAGTGTGGGATCGAGGATGACTTTGCCCTGGGCGGCGCGGCTGGCAAGGTAGCGGTAGGCGTCGGCCGTCTCCGACAGGGGAAACGCTTTTGCCACGACGGCTCGCACCTTGCCCGACGCGAGGAGCAGCACCAGCTCGTCGCGGATCCAGCGCCGCGCTTCAGGCGTGCGCGGGTGGCTGGCCGCGCTGAAGCCGATCAGGCTCAGGTTGCGGCGGTAGAACTCCGGCGCTTCGAAGGCCAGGTCGCGCCCGCCCGAGCCGCCGTACAGAACGTAGCGGCCGCCAGCGGCCATGTTGCGAATGGCCGGGATGAAGACGGGCTTGCCGACGCCGTCGAAGGTGACGTTGACGCCGTCGGGCGCCGCGGCGCGCAGCCTCTCCTCCAGCGAGCCTTCGGTGTAGATGATGACGGTGTCCGCGCCTAGCTCCTTCGCCAGGGCGGCCTTCTCCTCGGAGCCGACGGCAGCGATGATCCGCGCGCCCAGGGCCGCGGCGAGCTGCACGCCGATGCTGCCGACGCCGCCGGTCGCGCCGGGAATGAACACTGTCTCGCCCTCGTGCGCCTCGGCGAGGATCACCAGGCCGATGACCGCCGTGGCGCACACCGTCATGAGGCCCGCCGCCTCGTGGTAGCTCACGCCGTCCGGCTTGGGGTAGATGAGCGCCGCGTCGGCGAGGGCATACTCGGCGTGGCTGCCCTTGAGATAGCCCCACACGGCGTCCCCAACGTGCCACTGCTTCACATCCGGCCCCACGGCGACAATGTCGCCCGCGCCCTCGCCGCCCAGGGTGAACGGGCGCGGCGGCAGGACCGTGTAGCGGCCCTCGCGGATGTAGGCTTCGTATGGGTTGATGCCCGCGCCGCGCACCCGCACCAGCACCTCGTCGGGGCCGGGCTGCGGCGTCGGGGTGTCCTCCAGCGTCAGGACTTCGGGTCCGCCAAATTCGTGAATGCGTATGGCTCGCATGCGGTTCCTTCCTCCAGTAGTCGTTTCCAGAATAATAGCTCACTTACCCCTGGAATCACGTAATCCGGCAGCGTGGCGATCTGGGCATAGCCGCGCCGCCGGTAGAAAGCCTGGGCGCGCGTGTTGAAGTCGGAGACGAGCAGGAACACGTCGCCGCTGACCGCGCCGATGACCGCCTCCGCCGCCGCCATCAGCTCGTCGCCGATGCCGTGGGACTGGCGGTCGGGCGCGACGCCGATGAGGCGAATGTAGCCGCTGCGGGCGAACACGCCGCGCGGGTAGTACAGGACGAAGCCAGCCACCGCCGCCCCCTCCAGGGCGACGATGCACTGGCCGCCGTCGTCCAGCGCCTTGAGTAAGGTCGCCGCCGCGCCCCGCTGCGAGACGCCGTAGCGCTGCCACAGCGGCGTCGCGGCCATGAGCGCGGCGCACGCCGGCAGCGTGTCCGGCGTGATGGGGACGATGCGGAGGGTGTGCAGCGGCGATGGCATAGTCAATTGCTGAGATTCAGCTGTGGTGATTCGGGTTATCAGCGCCCAAACCCTCGGCATGTGCGGCGGCGATTAGATCATCGTCAGCGGCAATGAACATCATCTCGCTCAAACCGGCGGCGAGGGCTGTTTCATGCACATCCACTGCCGTCGCCAGTTGAATAGCATCATAACCTCGCAAGCGATGACGCAATGCTCATTCCTTCGGCCCGCGCATCTCAAGAATGATTTCACTAAGCGGCTTGCCGCCCGAGCGGTCAAGTATCGCCCGCGCTTCTTCCAGAGTGAGCGTTGATTGGGCTGCTAAAGCCTTTTCCGATTCGCTCAATTCCGATAGCAGCCCGGCTGCCCGCAACGCAGCCCGTAGCCTCTCGCGTTCCGTCGCTGGCTTCCGTAGCGAGCCGGCTGACCTTTCTGTGAGCCACTCGCGTGCCAACTCCTCAACCGGCTTACCTTGCTCCGCCGCAGCCCCACGCAAGGTCTCGTAGACATCGACCGGCAGATCAATCGTCAGCGTTGTCACCAACATACTCCTTAGGAGTTATGCAGTTGGGCGGATCGTTGGACTACGAAAGGTTTGGAAAAGGCGCGAAAGGTGTTGGCTGTCGAATGCCTTTCGTCTTTTTCGCGTCCTTTCGCGTCTTTCGTGGTCCAGAAGTTCGGCTAATCACACAATTAAAAAGCGAATAGGTCCGCGACCGTTCTCTACACTGCTTGCCTGGTGTCCTAAAGTGACTGGTACAGCTTGATCTCTGGGATGCGCCGAAAGTGGGCGGCGTTGCGAGTCAGCAGCGTGAGGTCGTATTGTACCGCCGTTGCCCCAATGAGAATGTCCAGATCACCGATCAGGAGACCCTGACGGCGCAACTCACCACGAACGCGCGCAAAGCGCCGCATGATCTGACGGTTAAGCCCGAGGACATCTACTCCACGCAGAAATAGGTTGAAGGTACGGCCATGTTGCGCGGCGTCCCGACCATAAACGATGCCCTCGTGAATCTCACCATAAGTGATAATGCTGATTGCCAGGCCTTCGTCAGCCATCGCACTCAACAACTCCACGGTAGGCTGGCGACCTTTCAGGTAGTCAGCCACCCAATCGGTATCAACGAGATACCTCATAGATCCACGGGAGGTCGCGACGACCCTCGGCTCTCGTAGAGAAACTCAATGAGCGCGTCAGTATCAACGTCCGCCCAGCCCCCGGCGGCGGCCCGGAACGCGGCCAGGTCCGCCGCTGTCTTGCGGCGACCCCAGCGGCGCGTCCGCACCGGCCTGACAATAGCGACATCTTTCCCTGCGGTGTCTATGACGACTAGCGTCTCACCTTGTGCCACACGGTCGAAGATGCTCTCTGCATCAGAAGCCAACTCTTGGATTGGCACGCGGGCCAAATCGCTGTTCAAGGCACGGTACTCCTCTTAAACCAGGGCGCGATGGCCCAACCTTCTGTCTCACAGCGTCCAGGCGATACTCTGCTTGGCTTGCGCGGCCGCCTCGTCCGTGTGAATCTCCCGCAGCGCCGCCTTGACGTCCGGCACAGCGGCCGGGTTCACGCTCAGCGTGTCCACACCCAGACCCACCAGCAGCGCCGTCGCCCGCGTGTCCGACCCCATCTCGCCGCACACGCTCACCGGCCGCCCGCATGCGTGCGCCGCCCGCACCACCCCGTCAATCTGGCGCAGGATGGCCGGCGACAGGTGGCTGCCAATGTCGGCGACGCGCGGGTTCGTGCGGTCCACCGCGAACGTATACTGCACCAGGTCGTTCGTGCCGAGGCTGAAGAAGTCAGCTTCGCGGGCCAGGAGGTCAGCGGCGAGGGCGGCCGACGGGATCTCGACCATCGCCCCCACCTCGATATTGGCGTTGAACGCGACCTGCCGCGCCGCCAGCTCGCTCTGCGCCTCGCGCACGAAGGCGCGGGCGCGGCGCATCTCCTCGACCGTGGCGATCATCGGGAACATGATCTTCAGCGGGAAGTCGGCGCTCACGCGCAAGATGGCGCGCAGCTGCGCCTTGAACAGGTCGGGCATTGCCATCGTCAGGCGAATGGCGCGCACGCCGAGGAACGGGTTGGCCTCCGGCGTCAGGTTGAGGTACGGCGCGGGCTTGTCGCCGCCAATGTCCAGCGTGCGGACGGTGATGGGCCGCCCCTCCAGCGCCTCAGCCATCGCCCGATACGCCGCCACCTGCTCGTCCTCGCTCGGCGGCTCGCTACGATCCAGGAAGACGAACTCCGTGCGCAGCAGGCCGACGCCCTCCGCGCCGTCCTCGCGGGCCTTGCGGGCCGTGGCGAGATTGCCAACATTCGCCATGACGGCGACGCGCCGCCCGTCGGCCGTCGCCCCCGGCGCGCTCGCCAGGGCCAGGCGGCGCTCCCGCGCGCGCAGTTCTTCGTCGCGCTGCGCCGCGTAGCGATTGGCGGTCGCCGCGTCCGGCTCCAACCACACCTGACCGGCGGCGCCGTCCACGATAACCGGCGCGCCGTCGCGGATGCGCAAGGCCGTCGGCCCCATGCCCACGACGGCCGGGATGCCCAGGCTGCGGGCGAGAATCGCGGTATGGGAGGTCGCGCCGCCCTCAGCGGTCACCAGGCCCAGGATTTTGTCCTTGTCCATCTGCGCCGTCTCCGACGGCGTCAGGTCAGCGGCGATGAGGATGGAAGGCTGCTCCAGAGCGGCAAAGGGGTTGGCGGGCGCGCCGCCGCCGAGCAGCCGAATGACCCGCGCGCCGACATCGCGCACGTCCGCCGCTCGCTGGCGGAAGACCTCGCCCTCCATGCCTTCGAGCAGCGCCGCAAAGCGGGCGGCGGTGTCGGCCATGGCCGCCTCGGCGTTGAGGCGCGTGTCGCGGACGAGCTGGCGCGCGCCTTCGACGAACGCCGGGTCGTCCAGGAAGAGGCTCTGCGCCTCGAAGATCTTGCTCTCGGCCGCGCCAATGGTCCGCCGCGTCTGCTGCGCCAGCCGCCCCAGCTCGTCGCGGGCCTCGGCGACGGCCTGGTCGAGGCGGGCGACCTCGGCGGCCGGGTCGTCCATCTGGCGGCGCTCGGCCGCGAGGCTATTGGCGACGTGGACGAAGGCCGGGCCGATGGCGATGCCGGGCGAGGCGGCGATGCCGACGCCGGCCGTTCCCGGCGCGATGGCCTGGATCAGCAGCGCCGGCTGCGTTTCCACCGCCGGCGCGGGCGTGTCCGCCTCGCCCCCGAGCGGCACGATCTCTTCGCCGAAGCCGCCCTCCACCAGCTCGCGCAGCGCCGCCAACGCCGCGTCGGCGTCCGGCCCGCCCGCGCTGATGGCGATCTCGTCGCCGAGCCGCCCGTTGAGACCCAGCACGGCGAACATGCTCTTGGCGTCGGCCGGCGGCGTATTGCGGCTCACGTTGCGGACGCGGATAGCGCCCTCGAATTGCCCCGCCGTCTGCACAAACAGCGCCGCCGGGCGGGCGTGCAGCCCGACCTTGTTGCGGATGGGCAGGACGATCTCCTGCGCCGCGCCGTCGGTTGGCGCCTCCGGCGCGGGCGCGGGCGCGCCGACCGGCTCGTCTTCAGTCACCTTGGGCGTCGCCAGCGCGCCCCGCGCCGTCGCCGCCACCGTGTCCAGCGAATCGCCCATCGCGGCGGCGACCGCGGCGGCGATGGCCCCCTCCACGATGGGCGCGTTGCTCAGGCGCACGGCGGGCTGCTGCTCCGGCGCCAACATCTCGCGGGCAATCTCGGCGCTCATGACGGCGCTACCCAGGTCCACCAGGACGAGCACGCCGTCCGGCTGGTAGACGGCCTCGATGGCGGTCAGGATGCGCTCGGCGTTGGTGCCAATGGTCTCGTCATCCAGGCCGCCGGCGGCGGCGATGGGGACGCGTCCCTGGCTCATCTGCTCGGCCAGCTCGCGGACGCCTTCCGCCAGCCGGTGACTGTGGGACACCAGCACCAGGCCAATCATATGCCATAGGCCTCTTTGAGAAGGGCAATTGGATGCACCGACGGAACGCCCGTCGCGGCGGTGATCTGCCAGCGGCACGTCTCGCTGTCGCAGGCGATGAGGGGCTGGTTCTCGTCCTTGATCCAGTCGAACAACGGCTGGCCGACGGCCATGGCGATCTTGTACTTCTCGCTCTTCAGCCCATACGTCCCGGCGATACCGCAGCACGCCGCCTCACTGCGGTGGATGGCGAGGCCGGGGATCAGGGACAGCACCTCGATAGCGGGCAGGCCCATGCGGTGAGCGCGGAGCTGGCACGGCGGGTGGTACGGCACGACCTTGTTGACCGGCCGGAACGCCGTGTTCAGCTCGCCCCTGTCGTGCAGCAGCAGCAGGTACTCGAAGATATCGTAGGTGTGCTGCGCCACCAGGCGCGTGTCCTCGTCGTACAGGTCCAACAGCTCCGGCGCTTCCTCTTGCAGCGTCAGGGTACAGCTGGTCGAGGTGCCAACGATGTCGTAGCCCTGCTTGACCCACGGCAGCATCTTGCGGACATTGCTGCAATGGTAGTTCTTCGCCGTGTCGAACTGGCCGTTGGACAGCGCCGGCAGGCCGCAACAGTTCTGGTCGGCCAGGATGACCTCGATGCCGTTGTGCTCCAGGACGGCGACGGCCGCCTGCCCGACCCACGGCTCGTAGTGCTGCGTCGAGCAGCCGTGGAAGTAGACCACCTTGCGCGTCGAGGTGAACGGCGGCTTGATGGACTTGAACCAGCCGCGGAACGTGCCGAAGGAAAAGGCCGGCATGGCCGCGTGCTGATCAATCTTCATCACTTTGTCAATCATCCACCGCACCGGCGTGAGCTTGAGCATCGTGTTGGCGACGGGGGCGGCCGGGCTGCCGAGCGCGCCGAGCAGGTCCGGGCGGGCGACGAACCAGTTGCGCAGCGAGCGGACGCCGTGGTCCTTGTACATCTTGGCGCGGGCGCGGGCGTTGATCTCGGCGATCTTGACGCCGGTCGGGCAGACCATGTTGCACATGCGGCAGCCGCTACAGTAGTCCACCGAGTGGTCCGGCGACTCCTCATCCATCGCGCGGAAGCGGGCCGCCTGCGGCCCCTCGTACTTCGGGCCGGGAAAGAGATCCGTCACGTTCGCCACGGGGCAGAACGAGACGCAGTTGTTGCACTTGATGCAGCGGTCGAGGGTCGCTTCGACCGGCAGGTGTTCTTGAAGCAAGATAGGCGCTTCCATACGTGTTATCCTTAACTATGCACGTAGTGAGGACTGATGAACCTTCAGCAATTCTTGCCACAAGCGCGCTGGCGCTGGAGAGCCATCTCCAGCGCCTCCCACGGGCGGTGGAGTTGGCACTCCACCGCGAGCAGAATGCGGCGACAATCCGATAAGGCTCATAAGTCGTGACTACAGGTCCCAATAGCGTTACGCGGCGCGGCCGGCCTTCCAGCCGGTGGACAGGCTGACGCCCTCGTGGGACTTCTCGCGCCACTCGTCCAGGTGCGCCAACTGACTTCCCACCACGCGCACGTTGTTGAACACGGGTTGGCCCGAGGCGTCCACAGGCTGAAGATTGTCGTTCACCATCACACCGCTGTGGAAGATCGGGTGGCCGGTGGGCGACAGGTAGAGGGGCTTGATCCACTCGCCGCGCGACGGGGGCGTGTGCAGCGGTAGGTTGAACACCGTCTCGCGGATATTGCCCTTGTAGTCGGTGGCGATCCCACCGCCCGCCAGGCCCCCCGTCGCCAGGATGAAGCGCCCGGCGGAGTGGAACGTGCTGTGGCCGGCGCTGTCGGTCTCGATGGCCTCGACCGCGCCGTTTTGCGTCTTCGCGCCCAGCACCATCGGGCTGACGATCATCCGCACGCCCTTGTATTCTAGCGCCTTGCGGAACGCCTCGTACAGGCGGAAGCCTGGCACAGAGGGCGGCGGCGTAGGAATCTCGAACACCGGCACGCCGAGGGCGCGCTCCAGGTCTGCCATGACCTCCGGGTGCTTGCGGAAGCCCAGGACGGCGGGGAAGCCGACGCGATCCTCGCGGCCATAGACGGCCTTGACCTCGCGGACGACCTCGCGCCGCACCGCCGGGTCGTCCATCATCTGCGCCAGGATGACGTTGGTCAGGAAGCGATAGCGGTTGATGACCGGCACGTCAATGCTGATACCCCGCGCCGCGTAGCCCGCCCCGGTGAGGTTACCGGCCGTGAGCAGGGGGTAGAAGTCGCGCATCTTCGAGAAACCGATGATGAGCATCTGGCCGCCCTGGGTCAGGTTGCCCGCCGCCATCGAGAGGGGCGCGAGGGCCGTCGGGCGGGCGGCGCCGATGGGCGACGGGAGCAGGAGGTTGCGCGCGGCCGAGCCGGCGTAGGGCAGGCCCTGGGCCTGCGTCAGGGCCAGGAAGGCGGCCAGCGCCCCATCCAGGCTGTCGAGGCCGGCGTGGGCGTAGGGGTGGTCGGGCTGCGCCGCGATGAGCTTGCCCACGCCCGACCGCGGGTCCTGGACGAGTTCGGATGTCGCCAGGTCATAGCCGAGGATATCAATGCTGCCCGGTGTCCAGTGCGTCGTCCCGACGCCCTTGGACACGAGCAGGGTTTTCTGTCCGCTCTCGACCGCCTGGAGGGCGGCCATCAGGCCGGCGTAGCCGGCCCCAATGACAATGGTATCTGCTTTCATAGGATAAATAGCCTCGCAACGGGAAGAGAGAAGCCCGACAAGAGGCCCTCTCCGTCAAATGTGTCGCCACTCGCCGCCATAAGCACCGCCGCGCTACCATCAGGCCGATAAACAGTCATGGAGCGCGCGCGGGGCGTGATGACACACACCATGCCGGCGCCGGCCGCCAGGTACTCCTGGACTTTCGCCATCATTTCATCCACGGTGTCGCTCGGCGATGTGATTTCAACGGCCAGGTCCGGCGCGCCTTCGATGAAGCCGCGCTCCAGGTCGCTCTCGCTGGCGCGCTCCGTGCGGACGAAGGCCACATCCGGCCCGCGAACGGTATCCGGATCGTGGGCCAGGTAGAAGCCCACCTCGCTCATGACGTAGCCGAGCTGATGCGCCTCGACGAACTCACTTAGTGCGGAGGCGAACCGAACCTGAGCGATACCGTGCGCTGCGCTGGTGGGTGACATAGGGATTGGCTCTCCGCGTACCAGCTCATAGCGCTCGTCCGAGGGCAGGCGCAGCAGATCCGCGCCTGTCATGAGCCGTCCGAGTGCAGGTGTCGTCATGAATGCTTAACCACCGTCTCATCGTGCGGCGGCTCGAAGGCGTAGAAGTCCGTCATCGGACTCTTCTGGCCGTTGGTGTCCAGGTGGTCCACGTTGAAGACGCCGCGATACATGATCTCGTCCAGCGCGGCCTCGCGGAGCTGGTCGCCCCACAGGATCGCCGTGAGGCCCTTCCACCGCTCCTGGAGGAAGTCGAGCAGGGCCAGGTTCGTCTCCTCGACGGACACGCCCTTGACCTCTTGGTAGAGCGCCGCGCCACGGTAGCGGCAGAAAGCGCCCTGGCACGGCCCCATGCCCAGGCGGGTCTCGCGGCGCACGTCGTCGAGGGTCACGGCGTTGACCATCGCCTCACGCGCCGTCGCGCCCGTCACAATCTCGCACTCGCAGATGAGGTCGCCGTAGGTGTTGGCCTCTTCGATCTCCTTGAGCCGATGGCCGAGGGTGTAGAACTTTCCGTCCTCGTTGCCGGGCAGCGTCTCGAAGGCCGTGCGGCACGGGCGCTCTGTCCCGAGCTTCTTGCACACCGCGTTGACCGTGACCTCGGCCATCTGGCGGAATGTCGTCCACTTGCCGCCGGTGATCGTCACAAAGCCCTTGATGCCGTCGCGGGTCTCGTGGTCCAGCAGGGTGTACGTGCGCGTCACGTCGCGGGTATCGGCGGTGGCGCTCTCCTGGTACAGCGGGCGCACGCCAGCCCAGGCCCGCACCATGCGCGCCGTCTTGAAGCCGGGGATGAGTTTCTCACCCTCTTCCAGCATCAGCTCGACTTCCCACGCCTCGATCCCGTAGTGCTCCGGGTCGGGCACCTTGTGGTCCGTCGTCCCGATGACCGAGACGGTATGGATGGGCACGATGATGTCGCCGTCGGCGGGCATCTTGCAGCGGTTGAGGACGGTGTTCACCAGGCGGTGGTTGGTGGCGACCATGACGCCCTTGCCGGGGATGACGTTGGCGATGCAGCCCGCCATCGCGGCGATCTGCCCCGCCCACGCGCCCGACGCATTGACGACCATGTCGCAGTCAATGATGTACTCCTCGCCCTTCACCGTGTCCAGGACGTGGACGCCGACAATCTTGTCGCCGTCCTTCACGAGATCAATGACCTCGTGGTACGGGCAGACCTTCGCGCCGTACTGCTCGGCCGAGCGGGCGACGAGGCGTGTCGCCATGAACGCGTCCGCCGAGCCATCCGGCACTTCGAACACGCGCAGCGTCTTGGGGTTCAGGCGCGGCTCGCGGCGGAGCGCCTCCGAAACCGGCAACTCGGTACACGGCACGCCGACCTTGTCACACGCCGCTTTGAACGTATCCCCGAAGGCCGGGTCGTCCCACGGGGTCGTCACGAAAAAGCCGCTCGTGTCCTCAAGACAGTGGGGCATGATGCGGCGCAGGATATAGTTTTCTTCGATACATTCTTTGGCGGACACGGGATCTTTGACCACGTAGCGGCCGCCGCTATGGAGGAGACCGTGGTAGCGGCCGGTGGTGCCGTGGGTGAGGTCACGCTTCTCGACGAGGATTGTTTGGAAGCCGCGCATGGCAAGGTCGCGGGCCGTCCCGGTGCCCGTCGAACCGCCGCCAATGACAACGACTTCGGTGCTCACATGGCGCATAAGCTTCTTTGCCTCCTACATCCTATTGTACCGCAACGCGGCGTGTCACGCAAGGGAAATTGAGTATTCGGGTGGCACGGCTGGCGCAACCTGGGCAAGTAGAAACGCGCCATGCGGGGTAGAGACGCGCCATGGCGCGTCTCTACTCGCCCCTCTCCCGCCTCTCCCCCTTCCCCTTCCGTGTATTCCGTGTGTTCCGTGGTAGACATCTTGGCGCGTCACCCCGCCACCTCGTCACTCTCCCTCGCACGCCGGGCACGTCTCCACCGTCACCGCGTCCTGCGGCTCCTCCGCCGCATCCGTCCCCTTGTAGCCCACCGCGCCGCACAGGCAGGCGTACCACCCGCCCGCGAACGCCGCCCACGCCACGCCCGGCCCCAAGCCCACCACCTCCACCCCCATCCCCCAGCGAGCGTTGGTAATGAGGCGGCGGCAGCCGATGGCGCGCAGGCGCTCGACGTAGGCGCGGAAATGGCGGCAGTGGCGCATGAGCAGGACAGCGGTGGTCACGTCGGCGGGGATGGGGATGTCCAGAGCGTTGCCGCAGACGACGACGAGGTTGCGCGGCAGGTCGTAGCCGAGGCGGGCGAGGGCGTCGGCCACAAGGCGCGGGTTGACCTCGACGGCGTAGACACGCCGCGCCTGCTCGGCCAGGCGGAGGGAGAGGCGCAGGTCGCCCGCGCCGATGTCGAGGACGATGTCGTCCGGCGCGACGGCATCAAGGACAGCGCGGTACGTCGCCTCGTCGTAGGCGCTCCACCAGCCCTCCCAATCGGCCAGGTCATGGCGAGCGGCAAAGGCGGCAAAATCGGGGTCGAACTGCGGGCGGGGGGTGTCGCTCATGGGGGGAATACTACGGCGGACAGCGACGGGCGTCAAAGGTAGGGGATGTCGCCCGGCGCGTCCCCCACCAACCCCCGCCGCGCGACGCTCGGCTCCCCCTTCCTCCCCCACAAGTGGGGGGAGGAAGGGGGAGGGGGAATGGAGGAGGGACGCGGCGTCCCTCCCGCGCGACTGGAGTGAGAGACTAGCCGACCCAGCCGAACGTGCGCTGGACAGCCTTCTTCCACTCACCCATCATCTCGGCGCGCTTGCCGGCGTCCATCGCCGGGTTCCAGGTGTGGTCAATCTGCCAGTTCTGGCGCAGATCTTCCAGGTTCGTCCAGTAGCCGACGGCGAGACCGGCGGCGTAGGCGGCGCCGAGGGCCGTCGTCTCCGCGACCTTGGGCCGGATCACGGGGACGCCGAGGATGTCGGACTGGAACTGCATCAGGGTGTTGTTGTACACCATGCCGCCGTCAACCTTGAGGGCCTTCAGCTGCACGCCGGAGTCCTTCTCCATCGCCTCGAGCACTTCGGCCGTCTGGAAGGCGGTCGCCTCGAGGGCGGCGCGGGCGATGTGGCCGCGGGTGACGTAGCGGGTCATGCCGACGATGACGCCGCGGGCGTCGGTGCGCCAGTAGGGCGCGAACAGGCCGGAGAACGCTGGCACGAAGTAGATGCCGCCGTTGTCGTCCACGGTCTTCGCCAGGTCTTCCACCTCAGGCGAGCGGGAGATGATCTGGAGGTTGTCGCGCAGCCACTGCACGAGGGCGCCGGTGATGGCGATGGAGCCTTCGAGGCAGTACACGGCGGGCGCGTCGCCCATCTTGTAGCCGAGGGTGGTGAGCAGACCGCTCTTGGAGGGAACGATCTCGGTGCCGGTGTTCAGGAGCATGAAGCAGCCGGTGCCGTAAGTATTCTTGGCCTCACCAGGGCTGTAGCACGTCTGGCCGACGAGCGCCGCCTGCTGGTCGCCAAGGTCGCCCGCCACGGGTACGCCGGCGAGGATGCCCTTCGCCGTGCCGTAGACGGCGCTGGAGGGCATGATCTTGGGCAGCATGGACTTCGGCACGCCCATCACGCTCACCATGCCGTCGTCCCAGTCCAGGGTGTTGAGGTTCATGAGCATCGTGCGGCTGGCGTTGGACACGTCGGTCACGTGCACGCCGCCGTCCGGGCCGCCGGTCAGCCACCAGATCACGAAGGTGTCAATGTTGCCGAAGATGGCGTCGCCCGCCGCAGCCGCGGCCTTGAGGCCGGGGACGTTCTCGAGCATCCACGTCACCTTCGGGCCGGAGAAGTAGGTCGCCAGGGGCAGACCGACCGTGTCGCGGAAGCGGTCCTGGCCGCCGTCCTTCGCCCAGTTGTTCACCAGGTCAGCGGTGCGGGTGTCCTGCCAGACGATGGCGTTGTAGTACGGCTCACCGGTCTTGCGGTTCCACACCACGGTGGTCTCGCGCTGGTTGGTGATGCCGACGGCGGCGAGATCGCCGGGGCCAATGCCGGCCTTCTTGAGGGCGCCGGCGGTTACTTCCTGGGTGCGCTCCCAGATTTCCTTCGGGTTGTGCTCGACCCAGCCCGGCTTCGGGTAGATCTGCTCGTGCTCTTTCTGATCGAAAGCGACGACTTTGCCCTCATGATCGAAGATCATGAAGCGAGTGCTCGTGGTTCCCTGGTCAATAGCGCCTACATACTTGGTCATTCTTCGCTCCTTTGCGAGGTGTGTGGTAGCGGGCGGAGCGGCAATCTGCCCCGCCCGCGGGCTTACAGCGTCTCGGCTGCAGTCTTAATCAACAAATAGGACGAGGTCGCGCCCGGGTCCTGGTGGCCCGCGCTGCGCTCGCCCAGGTAGCTGGCGCGGCCCTTGCGGGCCACCAGCGGAATCGTCCCCTTCATGCCCTCTTCGGCCGCCGTCGCCGCCTGTTGCAGGGCATCCTGGATCGGCGCGCCGCCGTCCACAGCCGCCTTGAGCGCGGTCACCGCCGGCGTCAGCGTGTCCACCATTGTCTTGTCGCCCACCTCGGCCTTGCCGCGGACGATGACGCCCTTCAGCGCGGCCTCGAACATGGCGACAACGTCCTGGTCGGTCATCTCATCCTTGCCGGCCTCCGCCTGGCCCGCCTGCATGAACAGCGTGCCGTACAGCGGCCCGCCCGCGCCACCGACGGTGGACACAAGGGTCATGCCGACGGTCTTGAGGATGGCGCCGATGTCCTTGTCCGCGACGGTGGGCAGCTTCGTCAGAACCGCCTGGAAGCCGCGATCCATGTTCGCGCCGTGGTCGGCGTCACCAATGGCGGCGTCGAGCTGCGTCAGATACTCGCGGTTCTCGCGGACCACGGCGGCGTACCGCTGGATCCACTCGACAACGTGCTGCCTGTCTACCGCCACGGTCGCCTACCTTCCCCAGCGCAGCCCCGGCGTTTCGACCGGCGCATCCCAGAACTTGGTCATCTCGTCGTCGAGCTTGAGCAGCGTCACGGAGGCGCCGGCCATCTCGAGCGACGTGATGTACGGGCCGACGAGGCTGCGGGTGATGTTGATGCCCTTGCCCGCGAGGATCTCGGCGACCTTGCGGTAGACGATGTACAGCTCGACCAGCGGCGTGCCGCCCATGCTGTTGACGAAGACGAGGACGTTGTCGCCGCTCGCGAACGGTAGGTCGGCCACGATCGGCTCGACCAGCATCTCGACGATCTTGTCGGCCGGCTCCAGCTTCATGCGCGTGCGGCCCGGCTCGCCGTGGATGCCGACACCGATCTCCATCTCGTCCTCACCCAGCTCGAAGGTCGGCTTGCCGACGTGGGGGACGGTGCAGGAGGTGAGGGCCATGCCCATGCTGCGGCCGTTGGCGTTGACCTTGCGCGCCAGCTCGGCGAGCTTCTCCAGGGAGTAGCCAGCCTCGGCTGCGGCGCCGACAATCTTCTCCATTAGCACCGTCGTACCGACGCCACGGCGGCCGGCCGTCCACGTGCTGTTCTGCACGGCGACGTCGTCGTCCACCAGGACGCTCTCGACCGGGATGTCCTCGCCCTTCAGCAGGTCGGCGGCCATCTCGAAGTTCATCACGTCGCCGGTGTAGTTCTTGACGATGTACAGGATACCGGCGCCGCCGTCAACCTTCTTCGCGGCTTCGTACATTTGGTCCGGGGTTGGGGAAGTGAACACAGCGCCGGGGCAGGCTGCGTCGAGCATGCCGTAGCCGACGAAGCCACCGTGCATCGGCTCGTGGCCGCTGCCGCCGCCGGAGATGACCGCCACTTTGCCCTGGACGGGCGCGTCGGCGCGATAGACGAAATTGGGGTCGTAGCTGACTTTGACATGGTTCGCGTGAGCGAGCGCAACACCTTCCAATTCTTCGCGCACGACCATCTCGGGATCATTGATCAGCTTCTTCAAGTGAACCTCCTTATTTTTCTGCGCCCCAGGGGGGCTGGATACGCAACCGTCACACAGATTCACCGCAAACACGCTACCACGCGGACGCTGGACAGAAATATCGAAACGGGGGTAGAGACGCGCCGGGGCGCGTCTCTACTATGCTCTGTTCGCCTCGCATGTAACGCGATTAGAACTTGCCGAGCGCAGTCCAGAACAGGGCGGCGATGACGGCGCCAATGACCGGACCGATGACCGGGATCCACGAGTAGCCCCAATCGCTGCCGCCCTTGCCGGGGATGGGCAGGATGGCGTGCGCAATGCGCGGGCCGAGGTCGCGGGCCGGGTTGATGGCGTAGCCGGTCGGGCCGCCGAGGGACATGCCGATGGCCCACACGACGAACGCGACAGGGATAATGCCGATCGCGCCCAGGTCGAGCGGAACGGCGCTGGGGGAGTTCGCCGCTGGTCCAAGCATCGCACCCTTGATCGTGAAGATGCCATACAGCAGGACGAAGGTGCCGACGATCTCAGTCAGGAGGTTCCAGACAGGGTTGCGGATGGCCGGGCCAGTCGAGAAGACGGCCAGCTTGGCGCCGGGATCGGGGGTCTCCGCCCAGAACTGGAAGTAGGTCAGCCAGACGAGGATAGCGCCGATGAACGCGCCGATCATCTGGGCGATGATGTAGGCAGGAACCTGCGACCACGGGAAGTTGCCCGCGACCGCCAGGCCGATGGTGACCGCCGGGTTCAGGTGCGCGCCGGAGACCTTGGCCACCGACATCGCCGCCACGAACACGGCCATCGCCCATGCTGTTGTGATGACGATCCAGCCTGCGCTGTTGCCCTTGGTCTTGTTGAGGACAACGTTGGCGACGACGCCGTCGCCGAGGAGGATCAGAATCATCGTACCGATGACTTCACCGAGATAAGGTGACATAGATATTCTCTCCTTCGAGATGGTAATGGATGACGATAAATCCAGTCTGTCCGAGCGTGGTGTGACCGACGCGACTTTGAGCGTCGTTCGACATGGGCGACTCAGTCTGTGACAGTATGCGTCTCCTTTCTGTACGGGCGATCAAGCCCTAACGAACGAGGGGCCGAGCGGTGGCATGAAGACAAAAAAAAGCCAACTCCACATCCGAACATCTATCGGCGGGCGTTGACTCACACGTCTCGGTGGCTCCCCTTCTCGCTGAACATCGCAGTGCGGCTTCGTTGATGCTTGATCGGCTCATGTTACGCCGGGGGGCAGAATGATTGGCTAGGGCTTCTACGCCACAACCATTAAACAGTATATCGCCCTTCAAAACGCATGTCAAGTGGTTTATTGGGTTATTTTCCACTTCACGCAAACGTTTAATCAATTCCATTTCGGTCAAAGTTTGTTCGTTTTGTGAGCGAAATAAGTGGCCCCCACCTCGTGACACGAGGTGGGGGCAGCGCCTCTGAAAATAACCCTGGGCTGTCATTGCGAGCGTCAGCGAAGCAATCCCCCGCCCTTGTGATAGACGCTCCAGTCGGGGCATAGCGTCTCGTTCAGCAGGCGTGAGATTGCTTCGGCGGCAAAGCCCGCCTGCTCAGAAACTTCACGCCCTGCTGTCATGCTGAGTGCAACGAAGCATCCCCGCGCTCCGGGAGGCCCTTCGCGCTGCTCAGGGCGACAGCCGACGTTTCTTGTGTCGGCGCATGCCGCCACGGGCATGGGGTCTCGCAATGACGCCGCAGCCTGCCCCTACGGCCATTGCGGTGACAGCGTATTTTCATCCGGCTGGTGGTGGACGGTAGCTCCGCAGTTTAGCGTGGACGAGCTATCGTACTGGCGCTGGAGATGACTCTACAGCGCCAGCACTCGCCGTCACATCACCACTCCATCACATCGTCACTCCGTCACTCCGTCACTCCGTCACTCCGTCACTCCGTCACTCCGTCACTCCGTCACTCCGTCACGCCGTCACGCCGCCACTCCCCAGCGACTACCGCATGCGGAAGCGATGCCAGGCGACGCCCAGCACACCCAGCGCCGCGCCGAGGCCCAGGATCAGCTCGGTCATGGCCGTCGGCAAGTCGCCCGTCACAGGCATCGTCTGCGGCGTGACGGGCGTCGCCGCCGGCGGGGCAGCGACGGCTGCGGTGGTCGTCGGCTGAGTGGCCGGTGTGGCGGCGCCCGCGCTGTTCGTGGCCGGCGTCGCAGATGGGACAGTCGCCGTCGCTGCCGGTTGGGCGGCGGCTTGCGCGCCGGCCGCAACCGCCGTCGCCGCCAGGGCAGGGCGGCTCACCGTCGCCTGCGCCGACGGAGCAGCGGTCGCCTGGGCCGCTGGCGCGGCCGCCGTCTGGCCCAGGGGCGCGAGCTTGCCGCCGGGTGGCGGCGCCGGCATGTTCTCGACCGGCGGGATGGTCTTCAGATACTGCGCAATCGCCAGCGTATCGGCGTCAGTCATCTGGCTGAAGCCAAAGCCCTGGAACTCCGGATGGCCGACGCCGACCACCTCGGCCATCAGCCCGCCCACCGGCCCCCTGTTGGGCCGCTGGCCGCTGTGCAAGGCGGTCGCGATCTGCTGCGCCGTCCATGATCCTAGCCCCGTCTTCTGGTCGGGGGTCAGGTTCCAGGCGAGTTGATACCCCTTCGCCGTGGGAACGGCGTTACCAGCGAGGAACTTGGCGCGGTCCGGCGCGCCGTTCGCGCCGGTCGTGGTGTGGCAGTCACCGCAGCCCGCCACGTTCAGCACAAGGTATTCACCCCGCGCTGTTCCCGCCGGCGGGGCCGTTTGCGGGTAGGGGCGCGCCGGTGGGGCCGGCGGCACAGGCCCGTTGAGCTTGTTCTCGGGGACGGTGTTCTTGACGGCCGGCACACTGCGCAGATAGGCGATCAGGTCACGCATGTCCTGGTCGGACAGGCCCGCATAGTTCGCGTAGGGCATGATCGGGTAGAGCTGTTCGCCCTCCGGCGTCTTGCCCTCCCGCAGCGCCTTCTCGATGTCGGCGTCGCTCCACTTGCCGATGCCGGTCTCCCCGTCCGGCGTCAGATTCTTGGCCGTGACAAGGCCGAATGGGCCACCAAACGCCTGACCATACGGCGCGGACTCCGGCTGCTCCTGCGCCCCGCCCTCGCGGTAGCCCGCCAGATTCTGCCCGTGACACCCCCAGCACCCCGCGACATTGACGAGATACTTGCCGCGCGCCGGGTCGCCCGCCTGCCCCATCGGAGCCGCGACAGCGGAGTACGCCTGCCACCCCACCAGCAGGGCAAGCGCCACAACAAACAGTACACCGAGCTTCACGCGCATACCGCCTCCTTGAGGAATCGAGTAAGGTCCCCCTGCACTATTGATAACGGCAAACGGGACGGGGCTGCACAGCCCCAGGCGGGTATCGCGTGAATTGTTCGTGAAGAATTATGTGAAGAGGCGGAGTTGGCCCTCGGGGTGGACCTCTTGCAGGCCCACAATCTCCCGCCACGCCTCCGGGTCCGGCGCCGTGCCGAGCCAGTGGTGGAGTCGCTCGGCGACGATCACCTCCAGCCCCGCCGCCTCCAGCCGCGCTTGCAGATGCGGGGCGCGGGCCAGCTTGAGGAGGGCGAGGCGGGCCGCGGATGTCGGAATGACCAGGAGATGGGGAACGCCGTATGGCGGCGCGAGATGCGGCGACAGCAGCGCGCCGTCTTGCAGGAGAAAGCGCGTGGCGGGGCGGCCGCCGGCGAACCACACGATCTCCGCCGGGGCCAGGGCGGTGCGCTCGTCCACCGCCCACGGCATTGGAAACTGCACGGTATACCCTAGCGCCTCGCCGAGGGTCACCAGGTCGCCGACGGCGTGGCGCAGCGGCTCGGCCGACGCCTGGGCGGCCCACATGCCCGGCGCGACCTCGTGGGCGTGGGTTTCAAGGCACAGCCGCACCAGCTCATTGTCCGGCGCGATGACGCCCGGCAGCGCCGTGTAGACTTCGGCGACGGGCAGGGCGCGGCTGTCCTCGTCGAGACTGCGGCTGCGGGCCAGGCCGCGAATCACCGTCTCCTCGACGCGCTCGCACAGTGGCAAAGTCTCGCTCGCGGCCTCCGCCCAGTAGCGCCCATCCGCCAGACGGGTCAGCCCCTCGTCCGCCGCCAGCGCGTCGAACACCTGCCCGCGCACGAAATCGGCGGCCTGGGATGTGTCGCCCCAGATGCCGACGGCCTCGGCCAGCGCGCCGGCGCGGTGGGCCTCGGCGAACGCGGCGGGAACCAGGCTCTCGATGCCAAGCGGCTCGCCCTGCTCGATGATGAGGCGCGGGACGAGCGCCGCCGCTAACTCCCGCACCGCCTGGCCCAGTGGCGCGGCCCCCTCGGCGGCGGCCCGCGGCGGGCGATGCGGCAGGCGCTCGCAGACGAGCTGGGCTTCGAGCCAGCGCGCGCCAGGCCGCGGCAGGCGGACCACAGCGTCGGAGAGGCGGTAGCCCGCGCCCGCCGCTGCCACATGGAGGGCGGACAGAATGGTATGATCGCCGGCCCACCGCAGCGCCACCCGGCCATCGTTCCGCAGGGCCGCGCGCAGGCCGCCTAGCGTCGCGCCGAGGGCGCCGGTGTACCAGTCGAGGCTCACTGCCGCGTCCGCCAGAGGCCGCAGACCGGCGGCGGCGCGGCGGCTCCACAGCCAGCTTGCCCACGCCCACGACAGCGTCCAGAACACGGAGGTCGTGCGCGGCGGCGCGCCGATGATGAGCGAGGCGCGGCCGGCCAGGCTCTCGGCCAGGGGCCGCGCCTGGAGGCGGCCGAGGAACACGTAGGGCAGCGCCACGCCCGTCTGAATCTGGCGCGGCTCGGCCACCCACTCCGCCTCCGGCGCGAGCGGCTCGTCGCGCAGGCTGGCGGCAATGGTCTCGAAAGCGTGCCAGACGTTCAGCTCGACGTAGCGGCGCGGTGGCTCCAGGCGGCGGGGCGCGGCGCTGTCCCACGGCGCGGCGTTGAGAGAGGAGCAGGCGTCGAGGCAGCCCAGAAGGACCATGCGCAGCGCCTCACTCTCGTCCGGCGACAGGTCGAGGTGCTCCAGGTGGCGCAGCAGATCGGCGAGGGCGCGCTGGGCGCGCGGCGTGTACAGGCCGACGATGCGCTCGGCGAGCGGCCGCATCGCTTCCGCCGGCTCGGCGAGGCGCTCGACCAGATGCCAGTAGCTCAGGCTCAGCGGCTCCAGCTCGGTGGCGCGGGCGATGTCGTCGGCGTCGGCGATGTGAGCGCCGCGCCAGCCGCAGTGAGCGCACGTGAGTGTCTTGCGCGTCGGCACACTGGCCGCGTGGTCCCAGGTGAAGGACTCGGCCGGCGTCTCAGCGCGGCACGCCGGGCAGCGCGTCATGTAGAGGCTCTGGATGTGCTCGTGGAGGGGCCGACCGACCTTCGCCACCTCCGACAGCCGCAGCGTCGCCCGGCCGAGCGTCTGCGTCGCCGGCGGGGCGGCGGCGGCGCGGGCGGCGAGCGTCTGCACGGGGTTGAAGTCGGTGGCGGCGACACTGCGGCCCAGGCGCAGCGCGGCGCGCACGACCGCGTCACCCTGGCAGAAGGGGTCGACGACAAGGTCGCCGGGGCGCGTCGCCGCCTGGATCACCGCCGTCACCCAGGCGGACGGCAACGGCGCCGCCCAGCGGCGCAGCACGCCGGGGCGGGGCAAGGGCGCGACGTATGGCACAAAGGGGCCGGTTGGGTTAGGCATACTGTTCTCGCTATGGGTAGTATAGCATGGGGAGCAATTCGCAACAAACGTTCTGATTTGACTTGCTTTTATTCCGTATTTGTATACAATGTAGTGTGCAGGTGCCAGAAAGGAGCGCACATATGCCCGATCTTGATCGCGAGAAGGCCCTGGAGACCACCCTATCCCAACTAAAGCGCCGTTTTGGGGACGGCGCGGTGATGAAGCTTGGCGAGACGACGCAGCTAAACGTCGAATCGATCCCAACCGGCGCTATCGGCCTGGACCTGGCGTTGGGAATTGGCGGTCTGCCCCGCGGCCGCGTGACCGAGATCTATGGCCCCGAGTCTTCGGGCAAGACGACCCTGTGCCTGCACGTGATTGCGGAGGCACAAAAGCTGGGCGGTATCGCGGCCTTCGTTGACGTTGAACACGCCCTGGACCCGATCTACGCGGAAAAGCTGGGGGTGGACGTGGCGAACCTCCTCGTCTCGCAGCCGGACACCGGCGAGCAGGCCCTCGAAATCACTGAGGCGCTTGTCCGCAGCGGCGCGGTAGACGTGGTGGTGATCGACTCGGTGGCGGCCCTCGTGCCGCGCGCTGAGATCGAAGGTGAGATGGGCGACAGCCACCCTGGTTTGCAAGCGCGCCTGATGTCCCAGGCGCTGCGCAAGCTGGCGAGCGCCATCAGCCGCTCCAACTGCTGCGTCATCTTCACCAACCAGATTCGCCAGAAGATCGGCATCATGTTCGGTAACCCGGAGACGACGGCGGGCGGTCTCGCGCTGCGGTTCTACGCCTCGGTGCGCATGGAGATCCGCCGCGAGGAAGCCATCAAGTCGAGCGGCGACGTCATCGGGAACCGCACCAAGGTGACGGTCAAGAAGAACAAGGTCGCGCCGCCGTTCCGCTCCGTCGAGTTCGATATCATGTACAACCAGGGCATCTCCCGCGAGGGCGACCTGCTCGACGTGGCTACGAACATGGAGCTGGTGGACAAGCGCGGCGCGTTCTTCGCCTACGGCGATACCCGTCTCGGCCAGGGCCGCGAGAACGCCAAGAACTTCCTCCAGGAGAACCCGGCGCTGGCGGCCGAGATCGAGAACAAAGTCCGCGAGCGCGTCGGCCTGCCGCCCAAGGGGGTCGCCCCCGAGAGCGTGCGGGAGCGCCGCGCCACATCGAGCAGCAAGAACGACGGCGAGGAGACGCCGCGCAAGGGCAAGCGAGGCGCGTCGGCCGACCGGTCGCCGGCCATTGTCGCGGCTCCTGCGCCCGCCCCGACGCCGGCCCCCGCCGCCGTCAACAACGCCCAGGAGGACGACCTGCTGGGCGGCTACGCCCAGGTGTCCCTCGTTCCCCCCGATATCGCGCCGGAGGGATAAGGCTCCTGTTATGGCGGCCTGGCAAGCGAGCGCAGGGCGTCTTTGCAGAAAGGAACCCTTTCTGCTGAAAGAGTGCGCCGGGCTGTGGTGTGACAACCATGGCCCGGCGCGGTTCTTTGGGGAAGAGGCACGATGGCTGGCGCCGTGACGCGGCTGGAAGTTCAGAAGCGGAATAAAGAGCGCGTCAACGTTTACCTGGATGATGAGTTCGCGTTCGGCCTGGCGCTGCTCCTGGCCGCGACCCTGCGCAAGGGGCAGCGGCTCTCGGATGAGGACATCGCGGAGCTGCGGCGGCAGGATGGCGTCGAGAAAGCGTACAACCGCGCCCTGCTCTACCTGGGTTACCGCCCGCGCAGCGAGGCGGAGATTCGCCAGTATCTACGCGGCAAGCAGACGCCGGACGACATGATTGACACGATCCTGGCGCGGCTGCGGCGGGTGGGGCTGGTGGACGACGAGGCGTTCGCCCAGGCGTGGGTGCGCCATCGGGGCGCGACGGCCCCGCGCGGCGCGCGCGCCCTGCGGCAAGAGCTGCGCCAGAAGGGCATCGAACGCTCGCAGGTTGACGCGGCCGTCGAAGACCTGGACGAGGAGGAGGGGGCGTTGGAGGCGGCGCGGCCGCGAGCGGCGCGCTTGGCAGCGCTCCCAGCCGAGGAATTTCGCCGCAAACTCAGCGAGTTTTTACTACGGCGCGGATTTGCGTATGATGTAACGCGCGATACGGTGAGTCACCTGTGGCGCGAGCTTCACGACGAGGGCCTGACGGAGGACGAGTAAGGGCTGCGTTTGCAGACGGCCGGGCTGAACCCCGCTGTCATGCTGAGCAGCGCGAAGCATCTCCACTTCCCTGGGGACTCTTCGCTCCGCTCAGAGTGACGGGCGGAACCCCGTAGGTTCAACCCGACTCTCTGCCAACGAGCACAGCGTTGGCGATGCGCGCGGCCCGCATGCGTGGGCCGGGGCGGCCTGAGCCGCCCCTTTGGGGCCGCCGCAGACTGAGACTGAACCTTACCAACAGAAGAAAGGAGGTGGCGCATGGACGTGATTGGCGTCGTCGCTGCGCTTCTCCTGGGTCTGGCGATTGGCGGCCTGGCGGCCTGGTTCTTTGGGATATCACGCGGCAAGAAGCTAGGGTATCAAGTCAAGGAAGCCGAGGACAAGCAGACGATCCAGTCGGCCCAGGTGGAAGCCGAGCGCATCGTGACCGAAGCCGATGCAAAGGCGAAGGACACGGTGTTGCGCGCTAAGGATGAAGCCCTACGGATGCGCGAGCAGCTGGAGGGTGAGAACAAAGCGCAGCGGCGCGAGTTTCAATTGCAGGAGCAGCAGCTCAACCAGCGCCGCGAGCGCCTCGACCGTCGCTACGACGAGCTTGAGAGCCGCAACCGCAACCTGGACAAGCGCGAGAAGCGTATTCAGAAGTTGGAGCAGGAAGCTGAGCTTGTTCAGCAGCAGCGCACCGCGGAACTCGAGCGCGTGGCGGCGATGACCCAGGAAGAAGCGCGGCAAGTGCTTCTGAAGCAGGTCGAGGAGAGCGCGCGGCAAGACACAGCCCGGTTGATCCGGGAGATTGAGTACGGAGCCAAGGAGGAAGGGGAGCGCCGCGCCCGCGAGCTGATCACCATGGCGATTCAGCGGTGCGCGTCCGACCAGGTGTCAGAGGTTGTTGTGTCTACGGTCCCTCTCCCCAGCGAGGAGATGAAGGGCCGGATCATCGGCCGGCAGGGCCGCAACATCCGCGCTATCGAGCAGATTACGGGCGTTGACATCATCGTGGATGACACGCCAGAAGCAGTCATTCTATCGTGCTTCGATCCCATTCGGCGCGAGGTCGCACGCCTCGCGCTCACCAAGCTCATCAACGACGGGCGCATTCACCCGGCCCGCGTTGAAAAGGTCGTTCGTAAGACCGAGGAAGAGCTGGACCAGGTGATCCGCGAGGCCGGCGAGCAGGCCGCCATCGAGGCGGGTGTCCTCGGGCTTCACCCGGAGATTATCAAGCTCCTGGGGCGGATGAAGTACCGAACCAGTTATGGGCAGAACGTCCTGGCCCACTCCGTGGAGACAGCGCATCTGGCCGGCATGATGGCGACCGAGCTGCATGCCGACATCCAGATTGCGCGCGCCGGTGGTCTGTTGCACGACCTGGGCAAGGCGGTCAGTCACGAAGTCGAGGGGCCGCACGCCCTGATCGGCGGCGACCTGGCCCGCCGCTATGGATTGCCGCCCAAGGTCGTCAACGCCATCGCCGCGCATCACCACGAAGAGGAGCCGTCGTCTATCGAGGCCATCCTGGTGGAAGCCGCCGACGCGATTTCGGGCGCGAGACCCGGCGCGCGCCGCGAGACGCTGGAGCTGTACACCAAGCGTATCCGGGACCTCGAAAACGTCGCTAATTCCTTCGTCGGCGTCGCCGAGTCGTACGCGATTCAGGCGGGCCGCGAGATCCGCATCATCGTTAAGCCCGACGAGGTTGATGACCTGGCAGCCATCAATCTGGCGCGGGACATTGCAAAGAAGGTCGAGGAGTCGTTGGAGTACCCCGGCCAGATTAAGGTCACTGTGATCCGTGAGACGCGCGCGACCGATATCGCCCGCTAAAGAGGTAGAGTGGCGGCTTTCGTCATCTTGAGCGACGAAGATGCCTGAGGCCGCCCATCCCTTGCAGCGGTGGTTCAGAGCTTGCACTGGTAGAGTAAGTTATAAAGTAAGTTATCAGGTAGAGGATGTGAGGGGAAGATGAATGAGCAGGTAGTCAGCACGCACGGAAGCCACCAAGGAGGTAACCCCATGGCCAACAACGTCATCAAAGTGTCGGGGAACTCGCGCACCACGGCCGTCGCCGGCGCTATCGCCGGTGTTGTCCGAGAACAACGGCGAGCCGAAGTTCAGGCGATCGGCGCCGGGGCCGTTAATCAGGCTATCAAAGCCGTCGCGATTGCCCGCAGTTACCTGTCGGAGGACGGCATTGACGCGATTTGTGTGCCCTCGTTCGCCGACGTACAAATCGGCGATCAGGAACGAACGGCCCTCCGCCTGGTGGTCGAGCCGCGCTGATAGTTTGTCGAGCGAGAGACGAGCGCCGACTTCACTGTAGCGCCGACTTCAGTCGGCATTACCGAGAGACGAGAGCCGACTAAAGTCGGCCGCGTATGAAGCTCATGCAAGGGCGTAGAGGAACGGCAACGTTCCCTCTGCGCCCTTGCGCAATTTCAGCCCACCTGGGTGTGGAACGGCTTGACCGTGACGCGGGCGCGCGCTTCGTCGCCCAGTTGCGCCAGGAAGCCCCGCTCCGCTTCGGACGTGATACCAACGAAGCGGACGCCGTCAATGTGGTACGTGTCTATCCAGTGGAACAGGCAGGCGCGGCGGAACTCTCGGGCGGGGAAGATGCCCCGCTGCTCGTCTTTGCGATGGTAGTCAAAGCGCGGCGGCGCGGCGTGCACATTGGGTACGGCGCGCGGCGGCATCCTGTACCAGTAGCCATAGTCAATCTGCGCCAGCGTCCCAGCCGGATCGCCCTGCAGCGCCTCCATCTCGACGACGACGCGCAGGCCGCGACTGTGGCACTCGTCCACCATGCGCTTGAAGCTGTCCCTCTCGACGTACTCAGCGGCAGGAAAGAACGGGTGGCGCACATCGTAGCCAATCGCCGGCGTTGTGCTGACACAGGGAACGATCAGCGCCCGTACACCGCACGCCGCCATCTCGTCCAGCGCCTCGATGACGGCGCAGCAGGAGGGCGCCGCGCCGCCAAAGCACGCGCTATCGGGCATGAGCCGCGCTTCAGCCAGACTTCCGTCCAGCGCCAGCGGCGCGTCGTCGTGCCGCCAGACGTAGCCGCTGCTGCAAACCCGCCCATCAACGATGCAGATGCAGTTAGCCGAGCCGTCGCCGGGCAGGCACGGCGCGCGCAGGTCGGTCACGTTGACCCACTGGCCCTCGCTTCCAGGTGTCACCGACAACACCTGGAAGCGATACCCATACCCGCCGTCCGGCAGATGCCGCGCGCACCACCACCAGCCGCGCGCGTCGCGTTGCATCGGCTCGGGACGCCACTTCGTGAAGTCGCCGAGCACATTAACCGCGAGATTACGCGGCGCGAAAAAGGAGAACGTCACTTTGGCGCCAGCAGGAGCGCCTTGACCCACATCCTGTCTCCCGCCATCGCGAATCGGCCGTATCGCATTCCTGGGCAGATGCCTGTCCCAGCTCATGCCTTTTGCGCTCGTGTTGCGAATTGCCCCACAGACGCTCTCCCATCATGTACTGTCTCTATATTTGCACTTTGTGTCTGGTGGGGAGGCTTGGAGGGCGCAGCCCTCCAAACTACCCCCTTTCCCCTTCTTCAGTGGGGACTGCGCCCCTGAACGACGCGGGGAAGAGGGGTTTCGTGGGGGCCTGCGGCCCCCACACCCCCGCTGCACAGCAAAGTGCAAAGATAGCGTACTCTGAAACATTGCTTACAACGAGTATAGCCGCCGCCGCTTATAGATTCGCTTATAGATTCGCTTATGTGTCACGCCCTGCGCAATTCTGTAAGGATTGGCCGTGCGCCAGCGTCTAGGGCGTGACGTCGCAAACAATTGACAAAACCCCGCGTCGTCACTAAAATCGAGCCACTCGTCGGCCCGGCCATGCCGTTCGCGCCACCCGCCGTCGAGAGGAGCGCCGCCCCGCTGCACGCGCTCGTTTCCCTACCCAAACCCTCGTGAAGCTGACCTTGCATTCCAAATAAGGAGGCGCCACCACCGAAGGACCCTGCTTTAACCGCGAGACCCGCCAAAGCGTCCCCATTGCAGCCTGTCATCTCTTGGAGGAGACCAGATGAAACGCTTCGTTGTGGCCTTCGCCGCCCTGCTCATCGTTGTGTTCGCAGCCGCGGCATGCAGCAGCAGCGCCCCTTCCACACCAGCTCAACAGCAACCCGCCCCACCGGCCGCCCAGGCGTCCCAGGCGCCCGCGCAGGCCCCCGCCGCCCAGGCGACGGCGCCCGCCGCCGCCAAAGCCGCCGAGGCGCCCAAGGCCGCCGCCAAGGGCGGCCAGATTGTCGAAGTCCGCTTCGCCGACGCCAAGACCCTCAACTCGGCGCTCGTCAATGACACGTCCTCCGGCGACACCCTCGCCCTCATGGGCAACGGCCTGGTCTGGATCAACCCCAAAGACCTGCTGCCCATGCCGCAGCTCGCCACCAAGTGGGACATCTCCCCCGACGGCAAGACCTACACCTTCACCCTGCGCGACGACGTCAAGTTCCACGACGGTCAGAAGTTCACCGCCGACGACGTGAAGTTCACCTACGAGCTGATGCTCAACGAGAAGGTCAACTCACCCCGCCGCACCGACCTGTCCGTGATTGACAGCATCACCGTCAAAAGCCCGACCGAGATCGAGTTCAAGCTCAAGAACGTCAAGGCCGACTTCCTCGCCAACAACGCCAGCTACCAGATCATGCCGAAGCACGTCCTGGAAAAGCTCAGCCCGGAACAGATCAACACCGCCGACTTCAACACCAAAAGCCCGGTCTACACCGGCGCGTTCAAGTTCAAGGAGTGGGTGAAGGACGACCACATCACCCTCGAAGCCAACCCGGACTACTTCCTGGGCAAGCCCGCCGTGGACCAGTACGTCCTCAAGGTCGTCAAGGACGGCAACGTCGTCGCCGCCCAACTCAAGACCGGCGAGAGCGACTTCGGCTTCTACGAAGCGCCCCTGCTCTCCGAGATGCAGAAGCAGGACAACCTCAACAACCAAGCCTTCGACACCTTCAACTTCACCTTCTACACCCTGAACCTGGACAAGGACAAGACGACGCTGTTCCAGGACAAGCAGGTGCGCCAGGCCCTCCTCTATGGCCTCGACCGCGACGCCATGGTCAAGAGCATCATGTTCGGCCAGGGCAGCGTCGCCAACGCCTCGCAGCCCGTGCTGTCGTGGGCCTACAACGCCGACAACACGCCGAAGTACCCCTACGACCCGAAGAAGGCCGAGGAGCTGCTGGACGCGGCAGGCTGGAAGAAGGGCGCCGACGGCATCCGCGAGAAGGACGGCAAGAAGATGTCCTTCCAGTGCTGGACGAACGCCGGCAATAAGGTACGCGAGAGCTACGTCACGGTCATGCAGGAGCAGTGGAAGCAGATCGGCGTCGAGATGACGCCCAAGCTCGAGGAGTGGAACGCCTTCCTCGACCGTCTCACCAAAACCCACGACTTCGACTGCTTCCTGGTCGGCTTCGCCTGGGGCGTGGACCCGAACCAGCGCACCATGTTCCACACCGACTCTTACAAGGGCGGCTTCAACATGGCGAAGTACAGCAACCCTGATCTGGACAAAATCCTGGACGATGCTCTCCTCACAACGGATGTCCAGAAGCGCAAGGACCTGTACTTCAAGGCGCAACAAATCGTCGCCGAGGATCTGCCGGTCACCATCCTCGACTTCCCGAAGAACCTGGGCGCAGTGAACAAGAAGGTCACCGGCCTGGCGCCGAACGCGGCCAACTACCGCTTCGAAGCGCAGAAGTGGGGCCTCGCGTCGCAGTAAGGGCTAATCCCTCTCCCCCCGCCCCTCGCCCAAAATGGGCGAGGGGCGGACAGGTCTGGCTCCTCTCCCTCTGGGAGAGGCTGGGTGAGGGTCATAAGACGCTCGCCAGGTTTCAAGACCCTCACCCCAACCCTCTTCCACAGGGAGAGGGGGCCAGACATGGGAAACCACGGCCAACCGAACCGGAGAGAACGCATGCAGGGTTACATTCTGCGCCGGGTGATCGAGGCAATCCCCCTCGTGATTGGCATCACCATCCTGGTCTTCGCCCTCGTCCACGCGGCGCCCGGCAGCCCGCTGGCCCAGTTCGAGTTCAACCCCAACATCAAGCCGGAGGACATCGCCCGCATCCGCGCCAACCTCGGCCTCGACCGGCCGCTGCATGAGCAGTATCTGCGCTGGGTGTGGGGCATGGCGCGCGGCGACTTCGGCATCTCCATGATCACCGGGCGGCCGGTCATCGAGCGCATCGGCGAGCGCATGGGCGCCACCCTCATCCTCTCCTTCGCCGCCCTACTCATCGCCCTCGTGGTCTCCATTCCCATCGGCGTCTACTCCGCCGTGCGCCGCGGCAAGCTCTTCGACCACAGCGCGACCATCCTGTCCACCGCCGGCCAGGCTATCCCCGCCTTCTGGCTCGGCCTGGTGTGCATCCTGCTCTTTGCCGTCGAGTTCAAGGAGTGGGGCCTGCCCTCCTTCCCCTCCGGCGGCATCATCAGCACCGGCAAGCCGTTCACCCTCGGCGACATGCTGTGGCACCTGATTCTGCCCGCCACCGTCCTGGCCGTCGGCTTCATCGCCGCCTGGACGCGCTACATCCGCTCCAGCATGCTCGAAGCGATGGGGCAGGACTACGTCCGCACCGCCCAGGCGAAGGGCCTCGCCGACTACAAGGTCATCTTCGGCCACGCCCTGCGCAACGGCC
Organism: Anaerolineae bacterium; assembly: GCA_046328535.1. Lineage (GTDB taxonomy): Bacteria > Chloroflexota > Anaerolineae > Epilineales > JAHCIE01 > JBDHWG01. Next base: position 161,775 of record JAXLWJ010000003.1, on the reverse strand, counting down.
TCATCCCCTTCGTCACCCTGATCGGGCTGGCGCTCCCGCTGCTCTTCAGCGGCGCGCTCATCATCGAGGTCATCTTCTCGTGGCCGGGCATCGGCCGCCTGGCCTACGATGCCGCCACCGAGCGTGACTACACGACCATCATGGGCCTGGTCACCATCACGGCGGTCATCGTCATCATCGGCAATCTCGTCGCCGACATCGCCTACGGTGTCCTCGACCCGCGCATCCGCTACGATTGAGCGAGGCAGACTATGGCGACCACTGAGACCACCACCGAAGGCGCGACGCTGCCCGTCGCGCGAGTCATGCCAGCGGGATTCGCCGTCCCGACGCGCAAGAGCCAGGGCTTCTGGGCCAGGGGGATGCGCCGCTTCCGCCGCAACAAGATCGCCATGGCCGCGGCGGTGGTGTTCATTCTCCTCGTCCTCATGGCGATCGGCGCCGACGTCATCTCGGCCAACGTCACCCACAAGAAGTACTCCGACCAGAGCCTCCTCAACGCCTTCAAGCCGCCCCTCTCGCCCGGCTACATCCTCGGCGCCGACGAGCTGGGGCGCGACGTGTTCACGCGCATCGTCTACGGCGCGCGCGTCTCCCTGAGCGTCGCCGGACTGACCGTCCTCATCGCCCTCACCATCGGCACGCTCATCGGCCTGCTGGCCGGGTTCTACGGCGGGGTGGCCGACAACGTCCTCATGCGCTTCGTGGACATCGTGATCGCCTTGCCGGGCCTGTTCATCCTCATCCTGATCGCCACGTTCTTCTCGCCCAACGTCCTCGTCCTGTCCATCGTCATCGCGTCCCTGAGCTGGACAGGCATATCGCGCCTGGTGCGCGGCGAGGTGATGTCGGTCAAGGGGCGAGACTACGTGGACGCGGCGCGGGCGGTGGGCGCGTCCAATACGCGCATCCTGTGGCGGCACGTGCTGCCCAACGTCATCAACGTCATGATCGTGTGGGCCTCCCTGACCGTCGGCGCGATCATCCTGACCGAAGCCGCGCTGAGCTACCTCAGCTTCGGCATCCAGCCACCGGTGCCGAGCTGGGGCAACATGCTCTCCAACTCGCAGCAGTACATCTACCGCTCGGTGAGCCTGGTCATCATCCCCGGCTTCTTCATCTTCATCACCGTGCTGGCGGTCAACCTGATGGGCAACGGCCTGCGCGACGCCCTCGACCCCCGCGCGAAGGACTAGCCGCGCCCCTCATCCGACGCAAGTCCATGAGGCACTCATCTAAGAAGAGACCTCAACGCAAAGGCGCAGAGGCGCAAAGGAAGAGTATGGTCTGATCTTCCCCCTTTGCGCCTTTGCGTTGCCCTTATCTCGAATCCCCCTTCCTCCGCCGCCTCTGGGAGGCGCTGGAGATGGCTCTCCAGCGCCAGCATGATGTGCTCTTCCACAAAACTGCGGAGCTACCGGAAATGAGGGGCAGTTCGCCCTTCCTGGCGCGTGGGTGTATAATTGGGCGACGTTTTCGACCGCGTAGCAGGGGAGGGTAGCCTATGGCCCGCCGACGTCGCGAACCGCTGTCTTCCGTAGATACCGCGTGGCTGCGGATGGAAGACCGCGACAACCTCATGATGATTACCGGCGTGATGATGTTCGATCAGCCGCTGGACTACGGGCGCGTCCGGGCGATGATGGAAGAGCGGCTGTTGCGCTGGGATCGCTTTCGCTCCAGGGTTGTCGAGCCGCGCTTCGGCTCCCCATACTGGGAAGTGGACCCCGACTTCGACATAGACAATCATCTCCGTCGCTTCAAGCTGCCGCCGCCCGGCGACAAGGAGATGCTGGAGCGCCTCGTCAGCCATCTGATGAGCACGCCCCTCGACCTCACCCGCTCGCCGTGGGAGTATCACCTCGTCGAAGGCTACGGGCAGGGCAGCGCCCTCATCGGCCGCATCCACCACAGCATGGCCGACGGCATCGCCCTCATCGGCGTCCTCCTGGGCATGACCGACGCCGACCCTGACGCCGCCTGGGTGGACGACCGCCCCCAACGCCGGCGGCGCAAGCCCCGCAACCCTCTATTCTCCTTCATCCGCCCCGTCACCGACTTCGTGGACGGGACGCGCAAGATGACCGAGGGCGTCGTCAGCGAGGGCGTGGACCTGATTAGCCACCCGGACCACGCGCGCAAGGCCGCCGAAATCGGCCTCGATAGCGCCGTCACTCTTGGCCGCCTCCTCACCCTTCCGCCCGACCCGCCCACATCCCTGAAAGGCGCTCTCGGCCCAGACAAGCGCGCCGCGTGGTCGGCGCCGATCCCCCTCGAAGACGTCAAGACGATTGGCCGCGCCATGGGCGGGACAGTCAACGACGTCCTCCTCACCGCTCTCACCGGCGCGCTGCGGCGCTACCTGACGGAGCAGGGCGAGGACATCGAGGGCAAGAGCATCCGCGCCGTGGTGCCGGTCAACCTGCGCCCGCCCGACGCCCCGCTGACCCTCGGCAACCGCTTCGGCCTGGTCTTCCTCGACCTGCCCATCGGCGCCGACAAGCCGCTGGAGCGTCTGTATCGCCTCAAGGCGCGCATGGACGAGATCAAGTCGTCGCCGGAGGCGGTCGTCGTGTTCGGCATCCTCAACGCGGTGGGCATGACGTCGCAAGAGGTGCAGGGCATGGTCATCGAGCTGTTTGGCGCGAAAGGCACCGCCGTCATGACCAACGTGCCGGGGCCGCGCCAGACGATCTACCTCGCCGGCCGCGCCGTGCGCGACATCATGTTCTGGGTGCCGCAGTCGGGCCGGCTGGGGCTTGGCGTCAGCATTCTGAGCTACGCCGGCGATGTGGTGGTCGGCGTCGCCACCGATGCCGGGCTGGTGCCGCACCCGGAAGCCATCGTGTCCGACTTCCAGGTGGAGTTGCGCTTCCTGCTGGACATGGCGGCCACCTTCAGCTCGCGCGCCGCCGAGTCGCAGCGCCCAAGCGAGCCACCCCAGGAGGCCCACCCGACGGAGATCACAGACGCCGAAGCCGCCGCGCCGTCCGGGACGCCGCATCCCGCGCCGCGCAGCCGCCGCCGCAAGTCGGCGAAAGCCGCGCCGCCGGCGACGGACACGGCCGACCAGGTCACGGCCCACGCCGCGACGTACAGCTACGCCCACGAAGCGTTCGGCGGCAGCCAGCCAACGAACGGCTCGACGGCGCACTGCCACGCCCTGACCAAGGCGGGCCAGCCGTGCCGCAACAAGCCGCTACCCGGTTCGACCTACTGCCGCATCCACCAGCCGGACTAACCGACTGATGAACATGACCGAAATAACCGCGCAATGGCGGGCGGGCCGCGCTATCGCGCAGACGCCAGGCTGAAGCGCTGGCGCTGAGAAGACGAAGTCCTGCGGACTGCTTGAGTCCCGAAGGGACATTGCCCCCTTAGCGCAGTGGCTTTAGCCCGGCGCCGTCGGGCGATGGCGCGGTTATTTTGTTGATCCTCATCAGTCGGCGCCACATTTCTGTCATTGCGAGACTCCATGCCTGTGGCGGCGTGCGCCGACAGAAGAGCACTGCCAAGCCGTCATTGCGAGCGAAGCGAAGCAATCCCCCGCCCTTGTGATAGACACTCCATCTCAGGCATCGCGTAGCGTTCACCTGGCGTGAGATTGCTTCGGCGGCAAAGCCCGCCTCGCAACGACGGCGTGTCCTATGTGTTCTGAGCAGCGCAACGACCCCTTCGCGGTCTATTCGAAGGCAGCCGGAACCCAGAACGGGCCAACCAACTCCCCCTCTGTGTCCTCTGTGCCTCTGTGGCAATCTTCGGGCGGGACTCTATTTCCCCGGCGGGGCGGTGTAGACGCGCAGGTGCGGGCCGGCGAGGTCGGTGGGCGTGAGGCGGCCGTCCGACGCCAGCGCCGCCGCCGTGTCGTCGTCCAGCACCAGAAATAGCGGCGCTTCGCTGTTGGCGAGATAGTAGCGGATGGTATCCGGACGGGCGAACTCGTGGGCGACCCCCATCGTCGTCATGAGTGTGTCAATCGCTCGCGCCGGGTCCCCGCCCCCGCCCCGTTTCGTCGCCCCCATGTGCTTGTCCCCGGCAATCAGCGTCCCCTGCCCCGCCTCCGTCCGCGCCGCCTCGGCGATAGCGAAGAACGGCGCGTTCGTCAGCCCACGCGCCCCGCTGTCGCCGTAGAACACGGCCAGCGCGCCGAGCGGGGCGAGGATCATCGCCGCCGCGGCGAGACCGACCACCACGCGCCCCGCCCCGCGCCAGAAGTTCCAGGCGTGGCCGAGCGCCAGCCCCATCGCCATGTAGACCAGGGGCAGGATCGGCGCGATGTAGCGCGTGTCGTAGAGCGACTCGAACGAGTGGCTGATGGCCGCGACGATGACGGCCATGGACAGGGCCGCCGCCGGCAGAATGGCCGTCACGCGGCGGAACGCGGCCCACAGCAGCGCGGCGAGGGCCAGGACGATGTACACAGGCGCGACCGGCGTCAGCAGGAACGGCGCGCTGCGGTCGTCCACCGGGACGTAGGAGCCGGCCATCATGCGGCCGAGCTGTATCCAGAGCTGCGCGAAGCGCGCCGCGTAGTCGCCCACGCCCTCGGCCAGGCCGTAGGCGTTCTTCGTGTTGCTGCCCTCCTGGACCGAGACGCCCCGTCGGATGACGTTCACCCAGATCATGTTGCTGTAGGCCAGGAGGAACGCGCCCAGCGTCAGCCAGAGCCAGCGCGTGCGCAGCCAGCGTCGGCCTTGCGGCTGGAGCAGCGCCCAGACGATGACGCCGGGCAGCAGGGCAACCGTCGAGGGGTGCGTCTGGAGCGCCAGCCCCCACACCGCGCCCGCGCCGACGAGACGCCACGCCCGCCCGTCCAGCATGGCGAACAGCGTGAGGGCAATGGCGGCGGTGGTAAACAGCGGCGTCAGGCCGTTGGACCAGCCGAGGCGGCTGTTTACCGTGACCAGGGCGAAGGATGTCGCGGTCAGCAGGCCCGCGGCCAGGGCCGCGACGGCGGCGCCGGACGTCTCCTCCTTCTCGATGCGCGCCGCCATGCTGAACGCGACCAGCAGGCGACCAGGGCGGCCAGGAGCGCGCCGGCGACGGCCATCATGCCGCGCGGGATCCACGGGTTGACGCCGAAGACCTTGAACAGCAGCGCCATGCTGTACGGGTAGACGATGCCGTTGTACGTGTCGTTGTGGGTGAGCGGGGCCAAAGTCTCGCCGCGCACGATGGGCAGCACCCAGTTGATGTCGCCCGTCTCGTCGGTGGTGCGGCGGAATCTCGGTACAGGTTCGGCCAGCGCACGGCGAAGGCGAGCAGGCCGACGGCCAATACAATGAGCAGGCGCTGGAAAGCCGAGGACAAACGCATAGCGGGGTTATGATAGGCGCAAACCCTGCGGGCGACAAACCGGACGACGCCGCCCGCCAAGGGCGCCGGCATGGCGTCTATGGTACACTATGGGGTATGCCGACACAGATAGCTTCGTCGGCCGCAACGTCCTCGTCACCGGCGGCCTGGGCGTCATCGGCAGCAACCTGGCGCACCGCCTGGTCAACCTGGGCGCGAATGTGCTGCTTGTCGATTCGATCCCCGACTACGGCGGCAACCTGTTCAACGTCGCCGACATCAGCGGCCTCGCGTCCGCATCAACATCGCCGATGTGCGCGACGAGCACGGCATGCGCTACCTGGTGCAGACCAGGACTACGGGTTCAACCTGGTGGGCCAGCTCAGCACATTGACAGCATGCGCGACCCGTACACCGACCTGGACATCAACTGCCGCAGCCAGCTATCCATTCTCGAAGCGTGCCGCAAGGGCAACCCCAAGATCAAGATCGTCTACGCCTCGACGCGCCAGCTCTACGGCGCGCCCGCCATCTGCCGCTGGACGAGGAACACCTGGTCAACCCGGTCGACGTCAACGGCATCAACAAGGGGCCGCGGCGAGCACGTACCACATCCTGTACAACAACGTCTACGGCATTCGCGCCACGGCGCTGCGCATGACCAACGCCTACGGCCCGCGCATGCTCGTCAAGCGGCCAGACGGTGCTCGGCTGGTTCGCGCCGCCTGGCCGTCACCGACCAGGAGATCGAAATCTGGGGCGATGGCGGCCGAGCAGCTGCGCGACTATAACTATGTAGACGACGCGGTCGAGGCGCTCCTGCTCGCCGCGCACTACGAGCTGCGCCAACGGGCGCGTCTACAACCTCGGCGCGCCGTCCCCGTCAGGCACCTGGAGCTTGTCGAGACTCTTGTCAGCGTCGCCGGGTCGGGCCGCTTCCGCCTCAAGCCTTCCCGCCGAGCGCGCCAAGATTGACGTCGGCGACATCTACGCGTACAAGCGCATCCATGAGCTGGGCTGGGAGCCGCCCTGCGTGGACATGCGCGAGGGCTGGCGCGCACGGTCGAGTTCTACGGCGCAATACGCATCGCACTACTGGTAAGCCATGAACCTGGACGAATACGCCCGCATGTACGCCAGTCGAGGATACCCACGGTGGTATGCGCGACATCACCGCCAGCATCCTCAACGGCGCATCTCCGCGCCCCGCGCATCCTCGACGTCGGCTGCGGGACGGGCGGCGCTGGCGCGCCTCCAGGAGAACGGCTGGGCCGTCGGCTGCGGCGACCTGTCCGACGTGGCGCTCCAGTTCGCCCAGCGGCGCGGCCTGCGCAACCTGGCCGACGCCTCCATCGAGGCGCTGCCCTTCAAGAGCGAGAGCTTCGACATGCCGACGTGCATGGACGTTCTCTACCACCTCCAGGTGCAGGAGGATGTGGCGGCGCTGCGCGAGTGCTATCCGCGTCCTACGCCCCGGCGGCTGGTTCCTCATCAAAGTGCCGGCGTTCGAGTATCGCTGCGCGGCGAGCACGACCGCACTGTCCACACCCGCCACCGCTATACGGTCGAGGAGCTGCGCGGTGTGCGAAGGTCAGCTGGCCCGCGTCGAGCGCGCCACCTACGCCAACAGCCGTGGCTGCCCGTCGCCGCCGCCAAGCGCATCCTGGAGCCGGTCATCCCCCTGGCCGCCCGACCGGGCTCGTCCGATGTCGCCGGGGCCGCCCTGGCTCAACAGCATCCTGACCCAGGTCTCGCCGCACCGAGGCGCGGCTGGTCAAGCCGTGGACATCCCCGTCGGCGCCCCGCCGTCGCCCTGGCCCAGCGCCCACCCTGGGCGGGCGCATAGCGGACACCCCCATCGCGCGCGGACGGCCCGCGCGCCGGCAGGCGAAGGCGCGCGGCTCAAGCGCCTCGGCCTTGCCGCGTTCGCCCTGCTCGCCATCCTCGCCGTCGCCGCCGCCCTCCGCCTGCCCGCCCTCGACCGCGTCCCGCGCGGCTTCCAGTTCGACGAGCGTACAACGCCATTGACGCCTGGCGCGTCGTGGGCGGCGCCCGCGACATCTTCTTCCCGGCCAACGGCGGGCGCGAGCCGCTGCTGAGCTACTGGCAGGCGTCTTCCTGGCCGCCTGGGGGCCGAGCGTCGCCGCGCTGCGCCTGGCGCAGGCGCCGTCGGCCTGCTCACCCTCGTCGTCGTGTGCGCCGCGTTCGCCCGCATCCTCGCCGCCGGCGCGACGCACGGCGCCTCGGCGTGCTTTCGGCGGGCGCGATGGCCGTCACCTATTGGGGCGTCCGCAGCCGCTACTCTATCCGCGCCATCCGCGTGCCGCTGGCGATGGCCCTCGTCCAGGCTCTACTTCGAGGGACGGGTCGCCGCGCGCCCCCGCGCCGTGCCCGCTCGGCGCGGGCGTCGCCCTGGCCGGCGAGCAGCATCTAGCGCCCACACCCGACGACCGCGCTGCTCCCGCTTCGCCCTGGCCGCGTACACCCTGTGGCTGGCGCGTGTGGGCCGACCGGCGGCGCTGGGTCGGTTCCCTGCTCAGCCTCGCCATCGTTGGCGCGTCAGCTTCATCCCTGCCCCTCGGCCTGTACCCTCGACCACCGCTGGCTGCCCATCGGCCACCCTGGCGACGTCGGTCGTCGGGGAGCCGCGGCGGGCGAGAACGCGCGCGGCCGCTCGGCCAGGCGCTCGCCGTCCTCGGGATGTTCTTCATTCGCGGCGACAACTCCCAGTTCGCCGAATCTGCCCGGCCGCGCCGGCGTGTCCAGCGACCCGCTGATGGCCGGTTCGGTCGTCCTCGGCGTCGTGATGCTCGCCGCGGCCGGCACGCGCGCGGGCCTGAGTCGCGCGGCTTACGTCGCGCGTCCTGCTGTGGGCGCGGTCGTCGCCCTCCTGCCGACGCTGGCGCGACGGCGCGCCCAACTTTCGCGCCCAACCGGCGTCCTCCCCTTGCTCGGCCTCGCCGTCGCCGCCGCACCGATCACGCCGCCATGGATTGGATGGCCCCTCACCCCCAGCCCCTCTGGCGCCAGGGCTGGGGGAGCAGCGTCGCGCTTCCTCTTCTCCGGCCTCGCCCCGCTTGGGAGAGGGGACAGCCGCGGCGAGGGTCGAGTTCGGGGCTGAGCGATGGCGCGCGGCGCCGCCTACGCCGGCGCCGCATCCTCAACGTCCTCGCCGTGACGCGCAGCTCGACGGCGCGGCCTACTTCGTCGTCTGGGCGAGCCAGCCGTCGCTGTACGGCGTACGCCTACGCGCCGACAAGATCGACCTGGCGCGGCAGATTCTCGCCTGGCAGGGGCGAGCGACCACGTCTACCGCGCGCCCCTGTGCGCGGGCCAGTCCACCATCGCCTTCTTGACGCGGGACAACCCGCCGACGGGCATCGAGTTCGAGCGCGGCGCCGTCGTGCCTGGCCGCCGACGGCCGCGATCCGGTCAGACGCCTACGCCCCGACCAGGAGCGCCGCTACCGCCGCCTGCACGACCTGGCTCGGCCGCGCCGCCGACAAGCCACCGTCGCCCATCGGGCCGGGCGCCCTCCTGCCCGTGCGCCTGCCGAGCGCGGTCCGCCCGGCGATTGCGGCGGACGGCGTGCCGACGTGGGGAGCGGTGCGGCCGACGACGCCCCTGGACGCGACGTGGCGCGACGGTCCGCGCTCGATCGCTATTCCTACGATGGCGACACCCCGGCGACTCGATCGCATGCCGCTGTTCTGGCGCGCGCCCGCGCGCCGCGACACCGACCTGACGCGACATGGCCTCGCGCACCCGTGGTGGACGCCGCAGCGGCAAGCCGTATTGCAGGACGACCACACCCCCTGAACCGACGTCCTGCCCGACCTCGCGCTGGTCGCCGAGCGAAGTGGTCACTGACCTGGCGCAGTTCTCCCTGCCCGACAACCTCCTCGCTGGGCGACTACAAGCGTCCAGGTAGGCGGTACGACCTGGCGAGGGCGAGCGGCGCGCTGGCCGACGGCCGCGGCTACGAGTTCACCGCCGCGACGTTCACCGTGGGAGCGAAGGCGAATGACGGCACAGCCGCTGGGCGCACGCGCCATCCTTTCCCTCGCCCGCTCTGGGAGCCGGGCGGTGAGGGTCTCGTCCCGTCGCCGGCGGCAGGCCCTCGCCCCATCCCTCTCCCAAAATGGGCGAGGGGGGCAGCTGGGGGACGCGCACGCTAGGCGCCGGCCTCCGCCGAGCACTCGTGGCCATGGCGTGGTGGGCCGCGCCCTAAGCCGCGATCCTCGTCGCCTTCGCCGCCCGCGTCGCCTGGCTCCTGGAGGGGCAGAGCTGTGGAGCGACGAGTACATCACCCTGGTGCGGGCTACGCGCCGTTCGCCCAAATCGTGGCCGACCTGCCGTGGAGCACATGCCGCTGTACGCGCCTGCTGCTCCACGCCTGGTTCGCCAACTCGCGCGTCGCGGGCAGCGCGGACACGGCCCTGCGCTTCCCCTCGGTGATCTGGGGCGAGCTGGCCGTCCATTCGTCTACCTGCTGGGCCAGCGCGTCGGGCGCAGCGTCGGACTGCTCGGCGCGCTGCTTCGCCCTCAACCCGTTCCAGGTGTGGTACAGCCGGACGCCCGCATGTACAGCCCACGCCGCCGCCGCCCTCAGCATCGCGGCGCTGTGGGCGCTGGATGTGGGGTTGCCGTGCGAGTGACGGGCGCTCGCCGCGCCGTCGGGAGGCCGCTGGCTTATGTCGCCTTCGCCACCGTCGCCCTCTACACCCACTACTACGCCGTCCTGGCCCGAGTGGCCGTCGCCTTTCTCTACGCCCCGGGTGTGCTGTGGCTGACACGCCGGCCGCGAGTCGCGCTGACAAGCGCTCTAGCCCTGGCGCGCCTTCCTCGGCCGACCGCCATCGCCCTGCTATCCTGCCATGGCTGCCATCGGCCCTGGGTATCTTGAGCCTTCCCCCGCTGGCGCGAGCCGGGCACGGCGACCTATCGGTGTCCCAGTTCGTCGGCCTGTACACCGGACGGCAGCAGCGTGCCGCCCGCCGCCCGCCCGGCTCAACCTCGGCGCGCTGGCAATCTACCTCGTCGGCCTGGCGTCGCTCCTGCCCCGGCGTGGCGCGCCGGTCGGGCGCGGGCTTCTCGGCCCTGGCCGCCATCGTCGTCCGGCACGCCATCGTCGTCCTCCTGCTCAAAAAGCCGACTTCACCCGCGCTACTTCATCGCCGCCACGCCGTTGACGCCATGGTCCTGGCCCAGGGCGTCGTCGCCGTGGGGCGGCGAGGCGCGCGTCGCCGCGTCGTCCTGGCGGCGCTCGTCATCGCCGCCAGCCTGGTCAGCCTGAGCCTGTGGTACGCCGTACCCGGCCTACGCCAAGGCGTACTACAAGAACGTACCTGCGCCACATTCTGGAGATGCGCGCACCGCCCCAGTGACGCGCTGCTGCCCAGCAAGGGCCGAGCCAGTTCCTGGCGCGGCGTTACGGCAGCGACGCCTCGAGTCAACCGCACCGTCAACCGCTCGAGCAGCCGCCTCGAGGGCAGCCGCCGTCGGAGATCGCCAAAAGACCGTCGCCGACGTCGCCCCAGAACTCGTCGTGTGGCTATCGGTGGAGCAGCGCCTCACCGCGTTCGGCCGCCCAAAGCCTGCGCTCGGCGCCCGGCGTACCCAATTCGAGTCGGGCATGGTCGGCGACGCCGGCGTGTTCGGCTACGCCGACGCGACAATCTGCCGCCGCCCGCCGCGCGCCAGGCCCTCGACGGCGCGGCGCCATCTCGACCCGCTGGTCTGGCGCGCCGACGAGCCCGCTCGGCCATCGGGCGAGATCGTCGCCGTGCTGCTGCGCTGGACGCCGGGCGGCCCCGTCGCGCCGGAGCAAGGTCTCGCTGCGCCTCGTCGGCCCGAACGGCGGAACCGTCTGGCAGCGCGGACCGCGCGCCATCGGGCGACGGCTCGTTCCCTATCGCCCTGCGGCGTCGTCGAGGGCAGTAGCCAACCAGCCGGTAGATGACCGCATCGCCGTCCGCCTCGCCGGCCGACCTCTCGCCGCGACGCCGGGCGTGTCGTCGTGTATGACGGCCGCGCGTGTCGGCAGGCGTCGGCCACCCTCGGCCCGCACACCGTCGTGGGGCCATGAGCGCGCCCTCCCGCGTCGGCGACTCGCCGTTGCGGACTCAGGCGGGTCGGCGGACCGCCAGGCCGTGGCGGCCGAAGTCCTGCCCCCGGCTGGAACCGCTCGACGCCCTGGCGCTGCTCGTGGCGGCGCTCGTCGCCCTACTGACGGGCCGGCGCTCCTCGGCCGGGCCGGCTTCCGCTGGGCGACTTCTTCGACCAGTTCTACGCCTTCGACCGCTTCGCCGCGAGCGACGGCCGCCGGGCGGCTGCCGCTGTGGAACCCGTACACGTTCAGCGCCGCCACCTCCTTCCTGGCCGACATCCAGTCGGCGTGTTCTACCCGCCCAACCTGGTCATGCTGCTGGCGGCGGCCTGGCGCGGCGGCGACCTGCCCATTCGCGCCCTCTATCTCCAGGTGGCGCTGCACCTGTTCCTGGCGGGCGCGTTCACCTACGCCTTCGCGCGGCGCCGCCTCGGTCATCGCCCGGCGGCGCTCCTCGCGGCCATAGTGTTCGCCTGCGGCGGCTACCTGACGAGCTACCCTCCGCTCCAGCTCGCCGTCCTCCAGACCGACGCCTGGCTGCCGCTGCTCCTGCTGCTGATAGATATCGCGGTAGAGACGCCCTCGATGGCCGTCTCTACCGGACGTAGCGCCGACGCTCAGCGCCGGCATCCCCGTCAAGAGCCGGCTGAAGTCGGCGCTACGACGCGCTACCGGGAACGCTATTGATGGCCCTCGTGTGGGCGATGCTTCTGCTGGCGGGGCATCCCCAGTCGGCGATGTACGTCAACACGGCGCTGGCGTGGGGCATGTACCGTGCCTGGCGCGTGGGCCTCGCCCGTGGCGCGGGCCGTCCTCGTCGCCGTCTCGGCCCTACTTGGGCTGCTCCTGGCGGCGGCGACTGGCTGCTGGGATCGAGTACGCGCGCCTCTCGGTGCGGGCGGCGGCGAGCTACGACAAGCTCGCCCACGGCTTCCGCGGATCCGCGACCTGGTCGGCGTCATTCTCCGGCGTCGTCAGCCTGTGGTCGCCGCTGTATGTCGGCATCCTGCCGCTGATCCTGGCCGTCTACGCCCTGGTGCGCGCGTGGCGCGCGCCTGACACGGTGTTCTGGGCGGCGCTCGGCGGCGTGGCGCTGCTGCTGTCGTTCGGCGGCGGCGCTGTTCGTCTACCCCGTGTTCTACTGGCTCGCGCGGGCTTCAACATCTTCCAGGGGCAGGAGCGCGCGGCGTTCCTGGTCGCGTTCGCCCTGGCGATGCTGGCCGGCGCGGCCTGGCCGACTCCTGGCTTCTGTGGGAGAGGGGAAGGCCGCAAAGGCGCAAGGCGCGAAGGAAGAAGAAGATCGTCGTGGTCCCGTCTTTGTGGATCGGCCGTGTTGCCCTTCTCCTGGTTGGCCTCGGACCGAGGCCCTTGTGGCGGGGGTGTGGGCGGCGCGGGGGCCGGTGGCGGGCGATGGCCGCGCCGAGCTGTGGTCCCTGGCGCTGGTGGGCGCGTGGCTCGCTGCGTTCGCGCTGCTCGCGCTGGCGTGGCTGCGCTGGCCGAGGCGGCGGGCATGGTGGGTCGGGCTGGCGATCGCGCTGGTCGCGGCGGACCTGCTGCGCGTCGCGCAGCCGCGCTCGCCGGAGGCCGCTGCCGCCAGCCGACCTGGGCTACCCGGCGGCGCTGATCGAGCCGCTCCAGGCGGCGGGAACGACGCGGGTCGAGAACGAGTACCGCCTGCCCGCCAACTACGGCATCCTGCACGCGTGCAAGATACCTGGGGAAAGCCAGCCCACTGCGCACCCAACGCTACGCCGACTTCTACGCGGCCGTGCCGCCGGAGCGCCGCCGCCGCCTGCTCGGCGTGGGTTCCTTCCTCGGCCTGGCACAACGACGCGCCGGGCATGATGGAGATCGCCAGGCGCCGGCCGTCAACCCGGCGAATGGGGCGCAGGAGACGACGTATCTCTTGCAGGCCGCCCCTGGCCCACGGGCGTGGCTGGTGGGCCATGTCGAGGTGATGGACGACGCCGAGGCGCTGGCGCGGCTCGCCGACCCGGCCTTCGACCCGTGGCAGACAGCGCTGGTCGCGCCGGAGGGTGGAGTAGAGACGCTGTATACCGCGTCTCTACAGCCCCTTGCAACAATAGCGCAGCCCACGTACCGCCAACTCGCGCCCGGCCATGTCGTCGTAGAGGTCGCGGCGGACGCGCCGGCGCTCCTGGCGCTGTCCGAGATGTGGTACCCCGGCTGGCAGGCGACCGTGGACGGCGCGCCCGCGCCCCTCCTGCGGGCGTACAACACCCTCATGGCCGTCCCCGTCCCGGCCGGCGCGCACACCGTCGAGTTGCGCTTCGACCCGGCCGTCCGTCAAGATCGGGCTGGCCGTGTCGGGCCTGGCCCTGGCCCTGGTGGTCGCGGGACTCGGGGCATGGGCCTTCTGGAGGCGGGCGTGAGGGCCTGGCTCGTCGCGCTGCTCCTGGTGATCGCCGCGTTCCTGCCGCGCGCCGTCGGCCTGGCCCAGTTCGCCACGTGGGACGAGTTGTTCTGGACGCACGCGACGCTGCGCTTCTGGCGGGCGGTGGACACGCAACGCTGGCCGCGCACGTATATCATCGGCCAGCCGGGCGTCGTCTCGATGTGCCGCTAGCCACGCAGCGCGCCGCTGACGTGGCGCGGCCGGAGCGGCGGCCCCGACGCCTGGGAGACCATCGGGCAGGCGAGCCGCCCGCGCTACAGCATGGACGATACGGCGGCGCTGGGCGCGCTCGCCGACTACTGGCGTGACCTGCCCGTCGCCACCGCGCTTGCCACGTCCCTCGCCGTCGGCGCGATCTATCTGCTGGCGCGGCGGCTGTTCGGGGCGCGAGCGGCGCTCGTCGCTGGCATTCTCGTCGCGTTCGACCCGGCGTTCCTGGGCCACTCGCGGCTGATGACCCTGGACGCCGTCCTGGCGTCGCTGATGCTGCTCAGCGTGCTGACGCTGCTGATTTTCCTGAGAGACAGGCAACGCCAAGGCGCAGAGACGCAAAGGGAGCAGGAAGAGGCGAAAGCTCTGTCTTCGCCCCGCCGCGCCTCTACCTTACTGAATGCTCTTCGAGCGGGGGGCTGGCCGTGGCTGGTGGCGTCGGGCGCGTTGGGTGGGCTGGCCGCGCTGCAGAAGACGACCGGCGTGTTCTTGCTAGGGTACGTCGTGATCGTGGGCCTGGTTGCGTGGTGGACGGGGCGTCGTCCCTCTCCCCAACCCTCTCCCAAAATGGGAGAGGGGCGAGAAGACCCACCGTCCTCCTCCCCCTAGCGCCCGTTCTGGGAGAGGGGGCAGGGGGATACGTGAGGGTCTTCCTCCCCCTCGCCCGTTCTGGGAGAGGGGGCCGGGGGGTGAGGGACGAGCCGTCCTCGGCTGGGCCGCCGCCGCCGTCGTGACGTATGTCGCCGCGTGGCCCGGCGATGTGGCCGCGCCCGTCGAGACCCTGACCGCCAGCCCGGAGCTGGCAATACCCTGCGCTCGGCGCGCCCGTCGCCTACGACCCGACCTTCTTCCTGGGCGAACCGACCGCCGCGCCCGGGCGTCCTGTTCTACCCGCTGGTGTTCCTGTTCCGCACGACGCCCCTGACGCTGCTCGGCCTGGCTCTCCTCGGCTGGACGGCCGTTGACATGGCGCGCGGGAACTGGTGCATGGCCGATGGCGGCAAAGCGATGCTGGCGGCGGCCCTGCTCGTGCTGTACGCCGTGCTGTTCGGCGCGTTCCTGTCGCTGTCGGCGGCCAAGTTCGAGCGTTATCTCCTACCCGCGCTGCTGCCGCTGGATGTCGCGGCGGGCGTCGGGCTGGCCTGGGGCGTCTCGCTCATCGCGCCCTTGCAGCGCCGCATCGGCCGCACGCGGCTGCGTCTCGGCCCGGCGATCCTCGGCGTGGCGCTGCTGCTCCAGTCGGCGCTCGTCCTGAGTTCCTATCCGAGTTCGTACTACCTGGCGTGGTATAATCCCCTGCTCGGTGGGCAACGCGCTGCGGCGAATGTGCTCCCCCTGGGCATCGGCGAGGGCATGGAGGGCGCGGCGCACTACCTGGCGGCGCAGCCGAAGGCCGAGGCGCTCAAGGTCGCGTCGTGGGGCGCAGTCGGCCTCGCGCCGTGGTTCGCGGGCGATGTCATTCTGCCAGAGGCAAAGCGCCCGTGGCAGGAGGCCGACTACGCCGTCGTGTACATCACGGACGTGCAGCGCGGCGAGGACATCGCGCGGCAGATGGCCGGGCGCGCGCCGCATGTTCGTCGGCCGCGTGGGCGGGATGGATTACGTGTGGGTGTACCGGATGGGGGACTCGCGATGAGAACTGGGCTATGGCGGCGCGGACGCTGAGCGGCGAGACGGCCAGTGTGTGGGCGCGGCTGGCGCGCATTCCTGCTGGGAGCCGCTGCTCCTGGTAGCGGCGCTGCTGGTCGGCGTCGTCCTGCGACTCTACCGCATTGACGACCTGCCGCCCGGGCCTGCACTACGATCAGGCCCACGACGCTATCCTGGGCTGGGAGACGTGGATCGGGCAGAACCGCCCGGTCTACTTCACCGGCTTCACCCGGCGCCGAGCCGCTGATGATCTACTCCATCGGCGTGGTCATGGGCATCATGGGCCGCTCGGTCGAGGCGCTCAAGGTCACGAGCGCGCTGTACGGCATCCTGACTGTCCTGGCGACGTACCCGTTCGCGCGGGACCACGTTCGGCGGGCCGGGGACGTGGCGCGGGCGGTGGGTCGGCCTGTTTGCGACGGGCTTCATGGCGACCTCCACCTGGCATCTGGTGAACAGCCGCAACGGGCTACGCGTGATCACCCTGCCCCTGTTCGAGATCTCTGACGCTGTGGGCGCTGTGGCTCGCCCTGCGGTCGGGCCGGAAATGGCTGTTCGCCGTGTTCGGCGTCGCCCTGGGCCTGACGGCGTACACCTACTACGCCAGCCGCCTCGTCCCCATCGCCCTGGCCCTGCTCCTGGCGCTGGTCGCCGCCCGGTCATGGCGGTTCTTCCGCGCCAACCTGGGCGGGCTGGCGCTCGGCATCCTCGTCGCCGCCGTCGTCGTCGCGCCGCTGGCCTGGTTCTACTATCGCAACCCGGAGTACCTGTTCGTCCGCGTGGACCAGGTGTGGGTGTTCAACAACGACCTGAGCAAGGGCGACCCGTGGGCGGCGCTGCGCGAGAACATCCCCTCGGTGCTGGCAATGTTCAGCCTCAGCGGCGACAAGAACTGGCGCTTCAACGTCGTCCCGCAGCCGATCTTCAACCCGGCGCTGAGCCTGCTGGCGCTGGCCGGGCTGGCGCTGTTCGTGTGGCGCTCCCTCCGTCCACCCCTCTCCCCCTGGGAGAGGCAGGGTGAGGGTCTTGGCGCCTCGCGTTCGGACGAAGACCCTCACCCTAACCCTCTCCCAGAGGGAGAGGGGGCCAGAAAAGAGGACAGGGGGCAGGGGGGGGAGGGACTACCTCCCTGGCTACCCTACGCCATGACGCTGATTTTCCTGGTGGTAATGCTCCTGCCGAGCTTCCTGTCGGTCGAGGGGCGGCCCAACTCCAGCCGCAGCCTGGGCGCGCTGCCATTCCTGTACTTCCTGCCCGCCGTCGCCGCTGTGGACGGCATCCTGTGGCTGACGCGGCGGCGGCCGGCGTGGAACAACAGCGGGGCGCAGACGTTGGCGGCGGTCGCCGCGTTCGTCCTGCTGGTCGGCTGGCAGGGCATCGCCACGGCGCGCGGCTACTTCGACGACTGGGCCAACGCGGCGGCGACGTACTACTACTTCGACACGCAATACTCGCAGATGGCGCGGGCGGCGCTGGCCGAGCTGGCCGCCGGCCACGATGTCGTGCTGTTCAGCCGCGACTACAAGACGACGACGGTCGCCTTCGAAGCGCCAGAGACCCTGGAGAGCGCCCACTGGGTGTTCGGGCGGGACGGTCTGGTGGTGCCGGCCGGCGACAAAGACATCGCCTATCTCATTGCCCAGCCGGAGTACGTGCCGGACTCGCGCCTGGTCGGCCAGCTCAAAACCCTGGGGGCGGCATTCGAGGTGTTGGAGAAGGACCCGGCCGGCGAGCCGTCGCTGGTCGTGGCGCGGCTCCCCCGCGACAAAGCGCCCGCCGCGCAGCTAACCGGCGCGCCGAGCCTGGGCGGCGAGATGGCGCTCACCGGCGGCCAGCTCCCCAACGAACACTCCCGCGACGGCAAGCTGCGCATCGGCACGCGCTGGGCGGTGCAGGAGCCAACGTCGGAAGCGCGCACCTTCGCCGTGCGCCTGGTAGACGGCCAGGGGCTGACGTGGTCCCAGGGCGACACCATCGCCTACCTGAGCGAGCAGTGGCGGACGGGCGACGTGGGCTGGCAGTGGTGGGACCTGCGCTTCGACCCCGCCATGCCGGCCGGGCCGTACAAGGTGCAGCTGGCCCTGACGGACGCGAACCGCAAGCCGCTGGCGGTGACCGACGCGAACGGCGCGCCGCTGGGGCTGTGGGCCGATGTCGGAACGATCCAGGTGACGGCGGAAAATGGCGAGGTCAAGGCGGCGCAGCCTGGGACGGACTTCGGGCCGGGCCTGCGCGCCCTGAGCGCCAATAAGGTGAGCGCGACGGTTCCCCCCGGCGGCCGCTTCGAGGCGGCGGCGGCGTGGCAGCGGCGGGAGGGGATACCGGCGGCCGAGGCGACGCTGGCGTGGGTGGACGGCAGCGGCAATGTCGCGGCGAAACAGGCGCTCCCCATCGCGGCGACGTACCCGCCGACCCAGTGGCGCGACGGCGAGATCGTGCGGCCGCGCTACGCCCTGACCGTTCCGGCGACCCTCGCGCCGGGAACCTACACACTGCGACTGACCGCGCCCACGAGCGAGAGCGTAGACCTGGGGACGGTGACGGTGGCGGGCGAGGCGAAGCGCTTCGAGCCGGGGCCGATCCAGCATGAGCGCACGGCGCGGCTGGGGAGTAGCATCGCCCTGCTCGGCTACGATGTCGCGCCGGCGGGACCGAAGGCGGGCGAGGCGCTCGATGTGACGCTGCATTGGCGGGCGCTAGCGGCGCCGGACACGGGCTACGCCCGCTTCGTGCATCTCGTGGACGCGGCGGGGCAGATTCGGGCGCAGGCCGACAGCGCGCCCGACAACGGGCAGCGGCCGACGACGGGTTGGGTGGCCGACGAGGTCGTCGCCGATACGGCGCGGCTGTCGCTGCCGGCGGACCTGCCGCCCGGCCGCTACCGCCTGCTGACCGGCCTGTACGACTCGGCGACCCTGACGCGGCTGCCGGCGGTGGACGACGCCGGGCGGCCGCTGGCCGACAACGCCGTCGCGCTAGGCGAGATCGAGGTTGTCCCCTGAGCATCACCGTGTAGCGCCGACTGAAGTCGGCGCTTGGGATTCCGACTGAAGTCGGCGCTACAGGAGCGGGGCTAGATGGGGGACGAGGTGGGGGTGAGGCGGCTCGCCAGCCAGCGCAGGCCCAGCCCGACCACGACCAGGATGCCGACAATGCCGTAGGCTAGGCGAATGCCGAGCAGGTCTGCGCCCCAGCCAAGCAGCAGGGGCAGGACGAGGATGGCCGAGCCGGAGGCCAGGGCAAAGCGGGCGCTGGCCGCCTCCGACTGGCCGGTCGCGACGGCAATGGCCTGGGCAGTCGTGAGCGGGTAGAGGTTGGCGACGCCGAGACCGGTCACGAACAGGCCGAGGACGTTGAGCCAGGCGGCCGGGGCGAGCCAGTAGACCAGGAACCCGACGCCGGCGACGATGAGCGAGGCCAGGAGGAGGCGCAGTGGCGTGAAGTGGGCCAGCAGGCGCACGCCGACGAGACGCCCAACGAGCATCGCGCCGAGGAACAGGCTGACGCTGCCGGCGGCAAGGTCGCGCGGCAGGCCGACGTGGGTTTCCATGTAGTCGGCGGACCAGTAGATGCTGCACGACTCGATGGACACGCTACACACCAGCAGCGCCCAGTAGGCCCAGTAGACGGGCGGCAGACGCTGCCCCGCCTTCGCCGCGTCGCCGTCCGGCGGCAGCAAGCCCGCCAGCGCGCCGCGATAGACGGCGAACATGGGGACGATGGACGCGGCGGCCAGTAGCAGCGGCACGCGCCACCCCACGCCGCTGCGCTCGGCGGCGCCGATGAGCAGCGGCGCGACAAACCCGGTGATGATGGCGACGATGTTGGCCTTGGTCAGCGGCACGGTGCGCCCGGCGCCAAACAGGGCGTCTATGACGGCGGGCAGGATCGCCATGATGAGGGAGCCGAGCGCGCCCATGACCAGAACGCTGCCGATGCTGGGGAGGACGCCGTTCGCCAGGGTCAGCAAGAGAACGCCGACGCCCATGCCGAACGCGCCGAGCCAGAACGTGCGGCCGGCCCCCAGCCGCCGCGCCACGCGGTCGCCGACGATGCCACCGCCGAGCAGGCCGACGGCGAAGGCGCTGAAGTGCAGGCTGCCGACGGTGTAGGACATGTCGCGCTCGGCGCGAATGAACGGCATCGCCGGCCCGAGGGCGTTGAAGAAGTAGTTGAAGTAGCCCGCGCCGAGGTACATCAGCCAGGCGGCGCGGTGGCGCGAGAACGCGCTCACGACAGACTTATCGAGGGTTGTCATCGTATCCTGTGAGGTCCCGCGTGGGGCGGGGATTGGCCCAAGTATACACCCATCCAGGGGATAGCCATGCCTCAGACTGTTGCGCCCAAAGACGCCCAGCCGCCGCTGGTCCTGACCATTGACGTGGGTACGTCGTCCGTGCGCGCCTTCCTGTACGACGCAGCCGGCCGCTCGGTCGAGGGCGTGACCGCCGGCGAGCGTTACACCGTCGGGACGGGCGGCGATGGCACGGCGCAGGATGACGCCGAGATGGCGCTGGCCCGCATCGCGCGCTGCGTGGACGGCGTCCTGGCGCAGGCCGGGCCGCTGGCGTCGGCCATCGGCAGTGTCAGCCTCGACACCCTCGTCTCCAACATTGTCGCCCTGGACGGGGGCGGCCGCCCGCTGTCGCCGCTCATCCTCTACGCCGACACGCGCAACGCCGACGACGCCGTCGCCCTGCGCCGCGAGATGGACGAGCGCGTCGTCCACGACCGCACCGGCGCGATGCTGCGCACGAGCTACTGGCCCGCGCGGCTGGCGTGGTTCCGCCGCACCCAGCCGGCGGTCTGGCGCGACACGGCGCAGTGGAGTACGTTGGGCGCGGCCCTGGAGCTGCGCCTGTTCGGCCGCGCCCGCGTCAGCACGTCTGTCGCGTCGTGGACCGGGTTGCTGGACCGGCGCCGCCTGGTGTGGGACGCGCCGCTACTGGCGGCCCTGGACGTGGCGGAGGATCGCCTGCCCCCGCTGGCCGACGCGAGCGAGCCTATCATGGGGCTGGCCGCGCCTTACGCGAGCCGCTGGCCGGCCCTCCGCGATGTCCCCTGGTTCCCGGCCATCGGCGACGGCGCCGCCGCCAACATCGGCAGTGGCTGCACCGGCCCGTCCCGTCTGGCGCTGACTATCGGCACAACGGCAGCGATGCGCGTCGTCATGCCGGAGGTGGCGGCTGTTCCCTTTGGCCTGTGGTGCTACCGGGTGGACGCGCGGCGGGCGCTGCTCGGCGGCGCCACCTCAGAGGGCGGCAACGTCTACGCCTGGGCCAGGCAGACGCTCAACCTCGGCGCGCCGGAGGCCATCGAGGCCGCCCTCGCCACGTTAGCGGCCGACGGCCACGGCCTCACCGTGCTGCCGTTGCTGGCCGGTGAGCGCAGCCCCGGCTGGGCGGGCGACGCCAAGGCGGCCATCGCCGGCCTGACCCTGGGTACAACGCCGACCGAGATCCTGCGGGCCAGCCTGGAGGCCGTCGCCTATCGCATGGCGATCATTGCGCGCAGCATCCTGGCGCACGACGGGGGCGCGACGCAGGTCGTCGCCAGTGGTGGGGCGCTGCTCAGCTCGCCCACCTGGCTCCAGATCATGGCCGACGTCCTGGGCCGCCCCATCTTCGCGTCGGCGGAGGATGAGGCGACGGCGCGGGGGACGGCGCTGTTGGCGCTGGCGGCGCTGCGGGTGATCCCCAGCATTGACGCCCTGCCCGCCGCGTTCGGCGCGCAGTACGCGCCCGACGGCGGCCGCTACGCCGTCTACCAGGCGGCCATCGAGCGGCAACGACAGCTCTACACCAAACTCATCGAGGGATGAATGGAACGACAACCCAGTTCACGCATGTGCTTCTGCTGCGGCCGCGAGAACCCCATCGGGCTGCACCTCAAGTTCGATTTCGACGGCGAGCGCGTCTGGACGCGCTTCACGCCGCGAGAGTACCACCAGGGCTACCCCGGCATCCTCCACGGCGGCATTATCTTCTCCATCCTGGATGAGGTCATCGGCCGCGTCTGCCTCGCCCACGGGGTGTGGATGGTGACGGCCAAGAGCGAGATACGCTTCCGCCAGCCCGTGCCGCTGGACGGGACGCTCACGGCGGTCGGCGAGATCGAGCGGCGCAAGGGCCGCCTCCTCGTCGCGCGCGGCGAGCTGCGCCTGGCCGACGGCAGCGTCGGCGCGGAGGCGGAGTTCACCTACGTCCAGGCCCCGGACGACATCGTCGAACGCTGGCAGGCCGAGCAGGTGTACTGGAAGGTGGACGAGGAGGCGTAGGGAACGGCGTGGGTTGGACTTGTAACGAGCCTGCACAAGAGTACAATTGTGCATCCGATTGCGGAGATCCGACTGGAAGTCGGCGCCACAGGAGACGAGAGATGTGTAGCGCCGACTTCAGTCGGCATTGAGAACACAGACTACAGCGTCATTGCGAGGCGGGCCTTGCCGCCGAAGCAATCCCACGGCAGGTGAAAGGCCCGCTCTCGCTGCACTATACTTATCCCAAGGTGAAAGACGCAGGCCGCGCCGACAGCCTCCCAGGCTTCCATCTTGTAGCGGGGGGCTTCTAGCCCCTCGCGGACAGGCGGCGTGGCGCAAGGGCGCCCGCCCCGCCCTCGAAGGGCGGGGCTACGGGATGGAAGCCGAAGGGGCTAGGAGCCCCCTACAGCGAACCGCACGGCCTCGCCGACGAGAGCATGTAGATTTCACCTTGGGATGAGTTTAGACGGTCGGTCGCAAGGGCGGGGGATTGCTTCGCTGACGCTCGCAATGACGGCTTGGCAGTGTTCTTGTGTCGGCGCATACCGCCACACGACTAGAGTCTCTATGTTTGCACTTTGTGTCTGGCGGGGAGGCTTGGAGGGCGCAGCCCTCCAAACTACCCCCTTTCCCCTTCTTCAGTGGGGACTGCACCCCTGAACGACGCGGGGGAGAGGGGGTTCGTGGGGGCCTGCGGCCCCCACACCCCCACTGTACAGCAAAGTGCAAAGATAGAGTAGAGTTTCACAGTGACAGGAACCACACGTATTCAGGAGAAGACGTATGAAATGCCCGAGGGATGGGAGCGAGTTGCAGTCGGCTGTGCGCTACAATATCCAGGTGGACGTTTGCCCGACGTGCAACGGCATGTGGCTCGACAGTGGCGAGTTGGATCAGCTCGAAGACACTGTGTTCGCGGATGACCCCAACAAAGGGACGATGATGCTGGAGACGCACACCACGGAGGGCCACTGCCCCAAGTGCGACGCGCTGCTGGAGCAGTTCACCTACCGCTATCACCTCTCCGTCCAGCTCGACCAATGCCCCAAGGGCGATGGCTACTGGCTGGACGCGGGCGAGGACGCCAAGATCCTCGACGTGATGCGGGAGCGCGCGCCCGACCTGGAACGCAAGGCCGAGGCTGAGAGCAGCTTCCAGGGCTTCATGAACAAGGTATGGCGTTCGGTTAAGTAGTCAATGACATAGAGGAGGAACCACGATGCTTCGACGACTGCTTCCCCTGCTCGCGCTCGTGACAATGGTCGCCCTCGCTGCCTGTAGCCAGACGCCGCCAGCCCCAGCGGTTCAGCAGGCGGCGGCGACCGTCCAGTCCGCCGCCCCGACCGTCGCCGCCGCCGCCCAGGCGGCAGCGCCCACGGCCGCCGCTGCTGCGAAAGCCGCGGCGACCGCCGTTGCGCCCGCAGCGCCAACCGCCGCGAGCGCCGCGAGCGCTGCCGGCAGCGGCAAGAACCTCGTCATCGCCCGCAACTTCACCGGCGACGTCAAGAGCCTCGATCCGGGCCGCGAGTACGAGCTGACCCCGCCCATCGTCGTGGGTGGCGCGTATGAGCGCCTCTTCACCATCAAGCCGCCCGACATCAAGACCCTCGTCCCAGAGCTGGCCGCCGAAATCCCCACGACGGCAAACGGCGGCATCTCCGCCGACGGCACAGTCTACACCTTCAAGCTCAAGCCCGGCGTCAAGTTCGCGTCTGGCAACCCGCTAACCTCCGAGGACGTGAAGTTCTCCTGGCTGCGCATGAAGAACCTGAAGGACAACCCGTCCGACCTGGCCGACATCATCAAGAGCATTGACGCGCCGGACGCGCAGACGGTCAAGGTGACGCTGACCGAGCCGAACGCGACGTTCCTGTCGCGCCTCGTCTCCCCCAACTACGCCATCCTCGACAGCAAGGTCGTCCAGTCGAAGGGCGGTACGAGCGCCGACAACGCCAAGGACGCCGACAAGGCCACCGACTACCTGGACCAGAACTCGGCCGGCAGCGGGCCATACATCCTCAAGAGCTGGGTGCGCGACCAGGAAATCGTGATGGAGCGCAACCCGAACTACTGGGGCGCGGCCAAGCCGGCGTTCGACCGCATCATCATCCGCAACATCACCGACGCCAACGCCCAGCGCCAGCTCATCGAGAAGGGCGACGCCGACATCGCCACCGACCTCGACCCCGACACGCTCAAGGCCCTCGCCAACAACCCCGACGTCAAGGTCGTCAAGGGCAACACCCTGGACACGTTCTACTTCGCCCTCAACACCAACCCTGACGTCGCCGGCAAGGAGCTGGCCAACCCTAAGGTGCGCCAGGCCATCGCCTCCGCCATTGACTACGACGGCCTCATCGGCGGCCTCCTCAACGATAGCGCCGTCCGCCCGCCGTCGGTCATCCCCCTCGGCCTCCTGGGCGTGGACGAGGCGAAGGGGGTCGGGTTCAAGCAGGACCTGGACAAGGCCAAGGCGCTGCTCAAGGAAGCGGGCTACCCCGACGGCTTCAGCATGAAGCTCGTCTACGGCGCGGGCGGCAACGCCCTGGGCCTGGCGACCAACGAGGTCATCGCCAGCAAGCTCCAGGCCGACCTGGCCCGCGTCGGCATCAAGGTCGAGCTAGTTCCCCAGGACCCGACGCAGCGCCTCGCCGACTACCGCGCCGGCAAGCTGCCCTCGACCATCTCCGGCTGGACGCCGGACTACCTCGACCCGGACGGCTGGGCCGTGCCGTTCGCCGTCAAGACCGGCTCCGCCGCCAAGCGCGTGTTCTACGATGACCCGGCGGCGGCGCAGGCGGCGCAGGACGCGGCCAAGACGACCGACGCGGCCAAGCGCGTCGAGCTGTACGGCAAGGTGCAGCAGCTCATGAACCAGGACGTGCCGTTCATCACCCTGTTCCAGGCGGTCAAGCCCTTCGCTGTGCGCTCCAACGTCCAGGGCTTCAGCTACGACCCGGTGCTGACGCTGCCCGTCGTGCCGCTGAGCAAGTAGGAACTTGCACCTCGTTTCCTTCATCACCCGCCGCGTGCTGGTGACCATCCCGCTGCTGATTGGCATCACCCTGCTGCTGTTCACCATCAGCCGGATCGGCGGCGCGGACCCTATCGCCTTCATCGTCAGCGAGCGCGCCGCCAACGACCCGGCTATCGTCGCGGCGGCGCGTGAGAAATGGGGGCTGGACCGGCCGGCGCCGGAGCAGTATCTGCGCTACGTCGCCAACCTGGCGCGGGGCGACTTCGGCCTGGGCTTCACCAACAAGCGGCCCGTCGCCGACGACCTGCGCCAGTTCGCCCCGGCCACCATCGAGCTGGCCGTCGCCGCGACGCTGTTCGCCATCCTGTTCGGCGTGCCGCTGGGTGTCATCGCCGCGCTGTACAAGGACCGCTGGCCGGACGCGGCGGCGCGGTTCATCTCGCTAATTGGCGTGTCCATGCCCGTCTTCTGGCTGGCGCTCGTCGGCCTGGAGATCTTCTACGCCCGGCTCAACTGGCTGCCCGGCGTCGGCCGCCTGGACACCTCGATGACCGCGCCGCCCCTGGTGACCGGCTTCTACGTCGTGGACGGGCTGCTCGTCGGCCGGCTGGACATCGTGCGTTCCAACCTCCAGCACCTGGTCCTGCCGGCCCTCGTCCTCGGCGCGTTCGGCATGGGCCTCATCACGCGCATGACGCGCTCATCCGTCCTCGACGTCCTCCACATGGACTACGTGCGAACGGCGCGGGCGAAGGGCCTGAGCGAGTGGCGCGTCGTCAACGGGCATGCCCTGCGCAACGGCCTCATCCCGGTCGTCACCGTCATCGGGCTGCTGTTCGGCGGCCTCCTGTCGGGCGCGGTGCTGACGGAGACGATCTTCGCCTGGCCCGGCCTGGGCCGCTACGTCGTCCAGGCCGCCGGCATCCGCGACTACCCCGCCGTCATGGGCGCGACCCTGGTCATCGCCGTCATGTTCGTCGTGGTGAACCTGATCGTGGATGTGCTGTACGGCGTCCTCGACCCGCGCATCCGCGTGTAGCGAGTAGCTCGCGTTCCTGTAGCGCCGACTTCGTAGCGCCGACTTCAGTCGGCATCCCAAGAGCCGGCTGAAGTCGGCGCTACAGCCTTCGAGATATGAGGAAAGGGCCTTTTGGCAACCACAAGCCCGACCGACACCACGCCGCCCGGCCGCCCCGCCGCGCCCCTCGCCCGGCCCGCCGCCAGCCCCTCGCCGACGCGCCGCGCCGTCCGCGCCATGCGCCGCAACAAGACGGCGGTGGCCGGGCTGGCGATTCTCGTCATCTGGCTGCTCATCGCCGCCGCCGCGCCGATCATTGCCCCCTACGACCCGCTCCAGGACCAGAACCTCAAGGCGCGGCTCCAGCCGCCGAGCCTCCAGTACCCCTTCGGTACCGACGACCTGGGGCGCGACGTGTTCAAGCGCGTCATCCACGGCGCGCGCATCTCCATCCCGGCCGGCATCGTCGTCGTCCTGGCCGCCGCCGCCATCGGTGTCACCTACGGCGCGATGGCCGGCTACGCCGGCGGCCTGACCGACAACATCCTGATGCGCCTGACCGACCTCATGCTCGCCTTCCCCCTCATCGTCCTGGCCCTCGCCATCGCCGCCGTCCTCGGCCCCAGCCTGCGCAACGCCGCCATCGCCGCCATCATCGTCACCTGGGCGGAGTACGCGCGCATCACGCGGGGGCAGATTCTGTCCATCAAGAACCAGGAGTACGTCGGCGCGGCCAACGCCATCGGCGTCCCCGGCCCGCGCGTGATGTGGCGTCACATCCTGCCGAACGCCCAGGCGCCGCTGCTGGTCAAGGTCACGACGGACATTGGGGCGGTGATTCTGCTGATCGCGGGGTTGAGCTTCCTCGGCCTGGGGGATCCGCCGCCGAGTCCGGAGTGGGGGGCGATGATCGCCCTGGCGCGGCCGAAGTTCTCGGCGGCGTGGTGGACGGGGACGTTCCCCGGCCTGGCGATCCTGACGGTGGTGATGGCGTTCAACTTCCTCGGCGACGGCCTGCGCGACGCCTTCGACCCGCGCGGGCAGAGCCACTGACGGCAGGCCGCTAGTCTTGCTCGGCTACTCGCCTCAGTAATTCGGCGACGGTGAGAATTGGGATGTCTCCATGCGTACCCAGGTTAAGCAAGTGGCTGTCACCGCGATTCGCATTACCGCCGTGAGCGGATTGCGCGAGCTGCCGCGATTTCCGCTTCGATTTCCGCTTCGGTAGGCGGTCCCGCGCCAAGAGCAGCAAGTTGGTCCGCAGCCTGAAACAAGCGCTCGACGCGCAGGCGGCGCACTTCCTCACGCAGTAGCCTCTCTAAGCCGGCGGGGTTCAAGAGACCAGCTTCTTCAGCTTCTTCCGCCACACTATCCGGCAATTCGAGGTCAATCTCGACGTGTCGCATCTAGACACCTTTCTTTGTGACTGCTGTCTGAGACATTATTCCTCCATACAGCTATTCTACAAGATGTTCATGCAAATCACAATGCTTCCATCCAACCATCACCACATCGGAACGGCTGGTGAAGCCGAACAAGACGAATTTGGTCCTTCACGGCAAATTCATGCCCATTTCGTCAATCATCTATTGACATGATGGGTATTGTACGCTACACTATCAGCCTATCGGCCACTTGGCTGTCACCCAGACGGCCCCTTTGGCGCAACAGGAGGGAAGATGAGGATCGGCTGGCGACTCGGCGTATTTATTCTTGCGTCACTACTGCTCCTGGCTATCGCTCTCGCTCCGACCGTGATCGCTGCCGGGCCAACAATGCAAGTTGTGGCTTCGGGCCTGGACAACCCGCGCGGCCTGGCCCTACAAGGCAGCGCAACGCTTTACGTGGCAGAGGCCGGACGGGGTGGAAGTGGCAATTGCGCGACCGGCCCAGAGGGAACCGCTTGTTTTGGCACGAGCGGCGCCCTCACCCAGGTGGACCTCGCGCGCAACATGCAGACGCGCGTTGTTACCGGGTTGCCCTCCGTCGCCGACCCAGATGGTAGCAACGCCATCGGGTCGGTGGGTGTCTCTCTCCTGAACCCGAACGACGTGGATATCATCATCGGGTACGGCGGCAACCCGGCCAATCGCGTGTCAACATTCGGACCCCAGGCCGAGCATCTCGGTTGGCTGATGCACGGCGCGATCGGCCGAGGCTTCCGCTACACCACGGATGTCTCCGCCTACGAAGGTACGGCGAACCCGGACGGCGGCGAAGTGGACACCGACCCCTACGCTGTGCTGCGCCTGTTCGGCAAGTCCATCGTCGCCGACGCCGGCGGCAATGACCTCCTCCAGGTGCAGGACGGCAAGATCACGACCCTCGCCGTCTTCCCCGACCGCATGGTGGATGCGCCGCCGTTCATGAACATGCCGCCCGGCGCGCAGATCCCGATGCAGGCCGTGCCGACCAGCGTTGTGGCCGGTCCGGACGGCGCGTACTACGTCGGCCAGCTCACCGGCTTCCCCTTCCCCGTCGGCGCCGCGAACGTCTACCGCGTTCCCGCCAACGGCGGCGCGCCGACGGTCTACGCGGGCGGCTTCACCAACATCATCAGCATCGCCTTCGGCAAGGACGGCTCGCTGTACGTGCTGGAGATCGCCAAGAATGGGCTGACCAGTGGCAACCCCACTGGCGCGCTGATCAAGGTCGCGCCTGACGGCACGAAGACCGAGATCGCCAGCGACGGCCTGGTCTCGCCGGGCGGCCTCGTCATTGCCCCGGATGGCACGTTCTACGTCTCGAATCACGGGACGGCGGCCGGCGCCGGAACCGTCGTCCACATCATGCCGTAACCCCAAACGCTCGACAACTCTATAGCCAGAGCCATGCCCCCGAAACTCGATCCGAGTCTCGGAGGCGTTTGACGCAGAGCGTTATGCCCGCTTGACTGTGGGCCGGTCGGTGCTACAATCAGGGTATGCCTGTCATAGCCATAGCCAACCAAAAAGGCGGCGTCGCCAAGACGATGGTGACGCTCAACATGGGCGCGGAGATGGCGCGGCGCGGTCGGCGCGTCCTGCTCGTGGACGCCGACCCCCAGGGGTCCCTGACCCATACCTTTGGCGTGGACGACCCCGACCGCAACCTCTCGACCGTCCTCGGCGTCGTGGACCGCGGCAGCGGCGACTTGCCCGCCATCGTGCGCCCCATCGGCGAGCGCCTGGACCTCGCGCCGTCGGACATCATGCTCAGCCGCACCGAGCTGGCCCTCGTCGTCCGCGCGGCCCGCGAGTACCAACTCCGCCGCGCGATAGACCCGCTGCGGGGCCAGTACGACGACATCCTGATTGACTGCCCGCCGAGCCTGGGCCTGCTCGCCGTCAACTGCCTGCTCGCCGCCGATTGCGTGCTGGTGCCGACGCTGCTCGACGTCGTCAGCTTCCGCGCCCTGGGCGCGCTCTTGCAAACCCTCGCCGACATCCGCGCCGACTACGACCGCGCCCCGCGCCTGCTCGGCGTGCTGGCAACCATGGCCGACATGCGCTCGGTCCACTCGCGCGAGGTGCTGGCGGCGCTGCGCGCGCGCCCCGACCTCCACGTCTTCGATACGACCATTCCCCGCAGCATCAAGTTCAGTGAGGCCGCCTTCGCGCGGCAGGCCCTCGGCGACTACGACACCCGCCACCCCGGCGCCCAGGCCTTCCGCGATCTGACCGAGGAGGTGATCGAACGTGCCAAGCAAACGACCTAGCCTGACCGACATCGCCGAGGAAGTGGCGCGCATCGCGCCCGCCGAGTCTGACGACGCGACCGCGCCGACAGCGGCCGCGGAGGGCGCGCCCAAACCCAAGACCCGCAAGCGCACGACCGCCACCGTCACGCGCGTCACCGACAACAGCCTGCGCGAGGCTCTCGCGGAGAAAGACCGCGTCATCGAGGCGCAGGCGCAGGCCGTCACGGCGCTGCGCGAACTGGCAGACGCCCTGCGCGGCCAGGTGGATAGACTGACCCAGGAGCGCGACGAGCTGAGGCAGCAGATCGCGGATGCCGCGTCCCCGCCCAAGAAGCGCCGCCGCCGCATCCCCATCTGGAAGCCATTCTAGCCGTCCTACTCTGGACTTCTATGGCAGGGCATTAGCCACAGAGACACAGAGGACACAGAGGATTGATGTTTTAGCTTCCCCGTGTCCTCTGTGTCTCTGTGGCAATTCTTCATTCTATCCAGCTTGCCCCAATCCTGGTATAATCTAAGTCTGTGTGACAGAGTGAGAGAGTGACGGAGTGACGAAGTGGCGCAGTGAGGGGAGATGCAGTGACGGCCGTCTTGCACCTCGCCCCCCGTCACTCCGTCACCCGTCACCATTTCTGCGAGGAGCGAGACTGTGCCGCGTTCGGAACAACCTTTGAGAGCCGTCCTTGTCGGCTGCGGGGGCATGAGCCGCGCCTGGCTCGACGCCGCCCGCGCCATCTCCGGCCTGCAAATCGTCGGCCTGGTGGACGTGGTCGAGACGGCCGCCTACCACCGCGCCGCCGAGTACAACCTGGCGCAGGCCGTCGTCGGCAGCGACCTCAACAAGGTCCTGGACGCGACGGCGCCAGACATGGTGTTCGATGTGACCGTGCCGGAGGCGCACGTTGACGTGACCCTGACGGCCCTCGCCCACGGCTGCCACGTCCTCGGCGAGAAACCCCTGGCCGACAGCATGGCGAACGCCCGGCGCATGGTCGCCGCCGCGCAGGCGGCCGGCCGTCTCCTGGCCGTCATCCAGAACCGCCGCTACAACGCCGAGATTCGCCGCCTGCGCGCCTTCCTGGCGTCGGGGACGCTTGGCCCGCTGACAACCATCGCCTGCGACTTCTACGTCGGGCCGCACTTCGGCGGCTTCCGCGACGCCATGCAGCATCCGCTGTTGCTCGACATGGCGATCCATACCTTCGACGCGGCCCGCTTCCTCACCGGCGCCGACCCCGTGTCCGTCTACTGCAAGGAGTGGAACCCGGCCGGCTCGTGGTATGCCCACGGCGCATCCGCCGTCGCCATCTTCGAGATGACGGGCGGCGTCGTGTTCACCTATCGCGGGAGCTGGTGCGCCGAGGGCCTGCCGACGAGTTGGGAGGCGGCGTGGCGCGTGATCGGGCCGCGCGGCACAGCGACGTGGGACGGCTACGAGAACATCGCCGCCGAGGTCGTCGCGGCCACGGGCGGCTTCGTGTCGCTATCGGAGGAAGTGCTGGTGCCGATGCTGCCCCGCGAGCATCGCACCCACGGCCACGCCGACATCATCCGCGAGTTCGTGGCGTGCGTGCGCGACGGGGGGACGCCGGAGACCGTCTGCACCGACAACATCAAGAGCCTGGCGATGGTGTTCGGCGCAATCGAGAGCGCCGAGCAGGGCCGCCCCGTCCCGATTCAGGTGGAGGAGAGATGATCAATTCGACAATCGGCCACCAGGGTGAAATTGCCCTGCCCGATGATGTACGTAACCGTTACGGGTTTCTGCCTGACACGCCCATTCGCATCATTGAAACCAGCACTGGTATCCTGATTGTACCGTTGACAGACGAGCCAATGAGTCAGGAGTTAAAAGAGGAGCTGGCAGCCTGGCAGGAACTTAGCACGGAGACTTGGGATATGTTCTCCTACTCGGACAACGATGAATGAATGCCGGAGACATCTTCTGGATTGAGTTCCCGGCGGGGGCGGGACGCGCTCAGGCCGGCCGCCGGCCAGGCATCATCGCCCAGGACACTGTGGCCTCCGAACACTTGCCGACCGTCTTGGTCATTCCACTGACGTCGCAACAGGAAGCGCTGCGTTTCCCCGGCACGGTCTTGATCGAGCCGGATCGTCAGAATGGACTGCGTCGTCCATCAGTCGCACTGGCATTTCAGTTGACTGCTGTGGACAGGCGGTTCCTGGACGCATACCTGGGACAAGTTTCGGGAACTTCGATGGAAGCAGTCTGGTCTGCATTCGACGAGATTACCAGGCCCAGCTAGTTACGCAAAGGACGGCTCCATGACTGAGTTCGCCAAGACATCGCGCAACCGCGTGCGCCGCCTGCCGGAGCGCGCCGACTACGACCGCGACACCATCTACAGCATCATTGACGAGGCGCTCATCTGCCACGTCGGGTTCGCGGTGGACGGCCAGCCCTTCGTGATCCCGACCATCCACGCCCGCATGGACGACACGCTCATTCTCCACGGCGCGAAGGCGAGCCGCCTGCTGAAGCACGTCCAGAGCGGCGCGGCGATGTGCGTCGCCGTCACCCTGCTAGACGGGCTGGTCGTGGCGCGGTCGGCGTTCCACAACTCGATGAACTTCCGCTCCGTCGTGCTGTTCGGCACGGGGTACGTCATCGAGGGGGAGGAAGAGCGGCTGGCGGCGCTGGCGGCCATCACGGACCACGTCGTACCCGGGCGCTGGCGCGACTCCCGCCCGCCCAACCGCAAGGAGCTGAACGCGACGACGGTCGTCGCCCTGCCCATCGAGAGCGCGACGGCCAAGCTGCGCGCTGGCCCGCCGGGCGACGACGACGAGGACTACGCGCTGCCCATCTGGGCCGGCGTCATCCCCATCCAGCAGACATTCGGCGCGCCCGAGGACGACCCGCGCCTGACCGACGGCGTCCCCGCGCCGGACTACATCACAGGCTATCGCCGGCCAAAGGCATGATGGGATATGTGGCCTGAGCCTACCTCTCGTTCCATTGGCCTCTATCTTCTCGCCGCCGCCGTCATCGCCACCTTCGCCGTCGTCGGTCTGTATCACGTCGCGCAGGCGCTGCCCAACTACCCGCACCTACCGGCTGGCGCCACCGACGCCACGACGGACCTCTGGCTGGCCGCCGCGGTGGGCGGCGACAGGCCGAGCGAAACACTGCGGGACGCGCTGAAGGACATCCCCGGCGACGGCGTGCTGCTCTTTGTTGCCGACGCGAGTACCGACTACTCGCTGACACACTACTCGGCCGAGTACCTCGCCGGGCTGCGGCCGATGACACTCCTCGTGTGCCAGGCTGACGGTCGGGCCGTCTACCGACCGAGCAAGCCGCGCCATGTAGATGCGGTGCTGATCATGGATCCCTCGACGTCGCCGCCGCCGGGCGGCCAGCGCGTGGGGCCGGGTCTCGCCATCATACCCACCACGGGCGAACGCGAATGGTCGTCCTACTGTCCTTGATGGCGGGCGTGTCGCTCATCCTGGCGGGCGGCGGGATTGCCTGCCTGCTGGCGCCGCCCGGCTGGACGTGGATCGCTGTGGAGGCTGCCGCCGTGGCGCTCCTGCTGGGGGCCGCCTACATCAGTTTGGCCGTGTTCGCCGTCGGCCTCGTCCTCAGCGGCGTGGCGCTGCAATTCACCGTCCTGGCCGGCGCGGCAGCCCTGGCTGGCGCCGGCGCATACGTCGGCCGTCGGCATGGCCTCAAAATCGAGCGTCACCGCCCGACCGCGGTGGAGGTGGCTGCGTGGCTGGTCGTGCTGGCGCAGCTCGGTTTCGCCGCGTGGATCGCGTTCTATCGGTCGGGCCTGGGCTGGGACGGGCTGGTCAACTGGGAGATAAAGGGGCATCTGGCCTGCGTGAATAACGGCTCGCCGCCCCTGGCGTACTTTCAGAACCCAGCATGGCAGCTCACCCATCCCGGCTATCCCTGGCTCGTGCCGGGCCTGCAAACCTGGCTATATCTGTGGGCCTTGGAGTGCAATCAGTCGCTCGCCAAGGCTGTCCCCCTGCTGTTCAGTGTCGCCGTAGTCGGGCTGCTGTACGCTGGCGGCGTTCGCTTGGCCGGCTCGCGCCTGATCGGCCTGCTGGCCGCGATGCTGCTGTTCTGTATCCCGCTGACGCTGCTAGGCGAGGGGAGCGCGACGAGCGGCTACGCCGATTTCCCGCTGGGCGTCGCGTACCTCGGCGCCGCCATCTATCTCCTGGTCTACGTGCGAACGCAGCAGGCGCGGGTATTGAGCTTTGTCAGCGCGATGTCAGTTCTGCTCGTCTGGGCCAAGCTAGAGGGCGCGATCCTGCTGGGGTGCATCGCCGCCCTTCTCGCGTTCTACCGCTGGCAAGCCAGGCCGGCGTACCGCGGCCCGCGCTGGGCTGCGCCGCTGCTGGTTCTGCTTCCCAGCCTCCTCGTCCTCACCGCCTGGCGCGTTTTCCTCGCGTTTAACCAGACCCCCGCCACGCTGGAATTCCTGCCCGTCAGTATGACGACGTTTGCCACCAACATCAGCCGAGTCAGCCTGATCGCCGCCTACTGGCGAGAGATGAGCACGAACTGGAGCGCGTGGGGGATCTTCTGGCCGTTCCTGCTCCTGGCGTGCGGCGTGGTGGCTTTGAATGCGCGCGGCCTACCGCGCGGCATCCTGGCGCTGCTTGCTCTGCCGCTGGCGGTATACTCCGCCAGCTTCATCTTCAGCGCCTGGGGCGACCCGCAGGACCACATCGCCAGCGCGCTTGACCGCCTCGCGCTCCAGGTCGCGCCATTGGCGGCGCTGACCATCGCCCTGGCGCTCAACAACGTGCTTCGTCTGAGCGAGTCGAGCCGCCAGCGCCAGAAGGATGGTAGGAGGACACGTCCGGCGCGTCCGGATAGAGCGTCGTGACGGTCTCGATGCCAAACACGTCAATGACCTTGATGGCGACCGTGTGCGGGCCGGGTGTGGCGTAGCGCCAGCCGATATCGGTTGTCGTCGTCAGGCGGCGGTCCTTGCGCGCACGGTGGCTCTGCCAATGGCATGCGAACGGGCCGCCGCGCCGATGCTCGAAGTCAACCGCCCAGTAGTCTATGAAGTCGAAGGGCGCGGACACGGCCCGCTCGTGTAGCGCCGCGGCCTGTTTCGCGGTCACGTCCGGCAAAGGCGGCGTGAAGCGCGACAGCGCCACGTCCACGCCCCCATCCCCCCGCCGCACGATCGCCACCTCCAGCCGGCCTACATCGAAGAACAGCGCCCCGCCACAGTTCGGCTCCATGATCTCCCGTGGGATGAGCTTCAGGCGAATGGGCAACCCATACGTATCAGCCATCGCGGCCGCCTCGCCCGCGACTTCGTCGCCGACCTCCCATACCAGGCAGTGCAGCGCGGCTGCGCCCGCCGCCCGCGCCGCGTCCGCCGCGACGTGTAGCGCGTCAGCGGTGAGCGCATCCTCCGGCCCCGCGACAACCACAGCGGCCTCCCCCCGCCCGCTCTGCTCCGAATCGGCCCTGTCCGGCCCCTCTCCCTCTGGGATGAGGGTCTTCGCGCCATAGAACCTTAGGACGGCGCGGCGGTAGGCGTCGTCCGAGTCGCCGAGCCGCTCCGCTCGCCACCAGCGGCGCTCGGCCTCGCCCAGCGTGACCACGTCGAAGGCGCGGTACGGCTGTCCGGCGGCGGCAAGGTCGCGCTGGACAGTGATGAGGCGCTTGCGCGCCGTGTGAATGGCGCGGCGGCCAAGGTCCACGCCGATCCAGCGGCGGCCGAGCTTCCCGGCGACGGCGAGCGTCGTCCCGGAGCCGCAGAAGGCGTCGAGCACCAGGTCGCCGCGGTTGCTGCTGGCCTCGATCATACGCGCCAGCAGCGCCTCCGGCTTCTGCGTCGCGTACCCCGTCTGCTCGTCGGCGGCGGTGCGCGTCCCGAACCCGGCGATGTCGTCCCACACACAGTCAATCGTCGCCGTGGCCTCGTCGAGATAGTATTTCTTGTACTTCTGCCCGCTGGACGAGACATGGATGAGGCCCTGCGCCACCAGCCGCTCGATGGAGGCCGCCGAGTAGTCGCCGAGCTGCACCGCCTTGTACCGCCGCCCGTCGGCGTCGCGGTAGCGGTACGCGCGCTTCTGGTGTTCCGAGAGCGCCCGGTGGGGCTGGTGGAACGTCCACGTCGTGGAACTCTTGGAGTACAGGAGGATGACGTCGGTGTTGCGCGGCCACTGCCGCGACCCCTTCTTCGCCCCCTTGCCCGCAACATCCCGCTTCCACACGATGGTGTTGCGGAAGCCCTCTCGCCCGAACACGTCATCCAGCAGGCCGCGCAGCAGATAGTCGAGGCGCCAGTCACAGTGGACATAGATGCTGCCGCTGTCCGCCAGCAGGTCGCGCAGCAGGACCAGGCGCTCGTAGAGCATGTGCAGGTAGGCGTCGGGGGCGCGCCCCCAGGCGTCGCGGTAGGCGACCGCGCCCAGCGTGACACGGTCCGCCGCGTTCGACGGAGCGCCGTCGCCCAGGTGGAGGGCCATCGTGTAGTCCACGCCGACGGCGAACGGCGGGTCAATGGCGATGAGGTTCACCGCGCCGCGAAAGCGATCCAGGAGCGCGGCCAGGGCGAGCTTGTTGTCGCCCAGGATGAGGAGATTGCGGAAGTCGTCCTGGCGCGTGACGCCGCCCGACGGCCCCTCGAACGTTTCGTGGGGCAGCAGCGCCGGAGGCGAGGGTGGCAGCCGAGGCGCGCAGCGGCGGCCCGCCTCGTCGTACTTCCCCGGCCAGACAAGCTCGGTTTCGGGCATGGCGTGTCTCTCGTTCGCGGGGGTTAGCCCAGCAGCACCGGCTCCTCAGGGTAGCTGACGAGCGGCGGCCGGGCGCGGTAGGCGATGGCGGCGACGATGGTGATCGCGCCGAGCCGCCCCCAGAACATCATGACCATGATGATGACCAGGCCGACGCGGTTCAGCTCCGCCGTGAACGCCAGGCTCAGGCCAGCGGTGGCGAAGGCCGAGACGACCTCGAACAGCGCTACGTTGAGCGGCGCTTTGTTCGTCAGCAGGATGAGCCACGTGGCGACCACAACGGCGGCGAGGGAGATGGACAGCACAGCGGCGGCGCGGCGGACGGCCGCTGTGGTCAGCTGGCGGCCGGCGACCTGGGCATCGGGCAGCCCCTGCGCGTAGCTCCACAGGGCGATACCGAGGACGGCCAGGGTACCGGTGGTGATCCCGCCGCCCATGGACGCCGGCGCGGAGCCGATGAACATCAACGCCATGATGAGGAGCTGACTGGCCGGGGAGAGATCGTCGAAGTTGGGCGTCCCCATGAAGCCGGCGGTGCGCGCCGAGACCGACTGGAAGACGGCGATGACAACGCGCCGCCAGCCCGGCTCGGCCGCCAGAACGCCGCGCACGTCGCCGAGGAGCAGCCCGGCCGCGCCGACGACGACGAGGGCGACGACGACGGTCAGGGTAATGCGCGCGTGCAGCGATAGCGGGCGCTGCGGCCGTCGGTTGACCAGCTCGTACAGCACCGGGAAACCGAGGCCGCCGAGGAAGATGAGCGCGGCCAGGATGACCAGGGTGATGGTGTCGTTCGGGAGGCCGAGGGGGTACTGCGGCAAGCCGGTGAACAGGTCGAAGCCGGCGTTGCAGAACGCGGCGACCGCGTGGAACACGGCGTAGAAGGCGGCCTGGCCTTCGGGCAGTTCCGAGCGCCAGTGCAGCCAGAGGAGCAGCGCGCCCGCCGCCTCGATCACCACGGTGACGACCAGGGTGCGTCGCGTCAGGGCGCGGATCGAGCCGAGGTCGAGCACGCCCAGGGAGTCGCGCAGGGCGAGGCGCTCCATCAGGCCCATGCGGCGGCCGGCGAGGAAGAGGATGATGACGGCGGACACCATGAAGCCGACGCCACCAAGCTGCATCAGCGCCAGCAGCACCGTCTGCCCCAGGAGCGTCAACTCGCGCCCAGGCGCAATCACCGATAGCCCGGTCACGGTCACGGCGGAGACCGACGTGAACAGCGCCTCGCCGACGGTCAGCGGCCGTCCCGTCGCCATGCCCGGCAGCATGAGCGCCAGCGTGCCGAGGACCGTGAGCGCCAGCAGGCCCAGTACCAGCCGCACCGGCACGGGCAGCGGCCGGCTGAGCGGCTGCGGCATCTGCCAGCGCGGATAGGGCAGGCGGCGCGACCCTGGCGGCGGCGCGCTCATTCCTTGCCTAGCATCCGCGTCAAGTCGGCCTCCGAGCCAAGCACAATGAGCCGGTCCTCGGCCTGGAACGCAAAGTCGGCCGGCGGCGCGACGATCGCGCCGTCACCGCGCCCCACCGCGAGCAGCGTCACGCCGAAGCGCCGCCGCAAGTCGCTGGCGAGGATCGTCAGGCCAACGAACTCGTCGGGAACGCGGCACTCGACGACGGCGTGGTTGGGGCCGAGGTCCAGGCGGCCGAGCAGCGAGTGTCCCGTCAGGTCATACGCCAGGCGCTCGCCGGCTTCCTGCTCCGGCAAGACGACGCGGTCAGCGCCGATCTGCTCCAGAATCGCCGCCTGCCGCCGCGTCGCCGCCTTGGTGACGACGGTCGCCACGTTCAGGTTCTTCAGCGTGGCGGTGATGAGAACGGCGCTCTCGAAGTCGTCGGCGATGGCGACGATAACGGTGCGATACGCCCCGATATCTATGGCTTGCAGCGCGGCCTCGTCGGTCGCATCCAACGACACCACCTGGGTCAGCTCGTTGGAGAGGTGCTGGGCGACGTTGCGGTCCTCGTCAATGCCGAGGACGGTGTAGCCGCGCGCGACCAGGGTGCGGGCCAGGCTCGAGCCAAAGCGGCCTAGCCCAATGATGGCGAACTCCGGTTTTCCCCGCTGACGACCCCGCCACATATACCCTCACCGCGCTTCGTCGTAACGACTTCTGCTGCGGAGTATGCGTCAGGTAGGGAAATCGCGCAAGTGGAAAGCGTCGGTCTGCTGTCAGATGAAAATCGCTGTCACCCCGAACGACGTGAGGGGTCTGGACTGCGGCCCAGATGCCTCGTGCCTGCTCAGAACACAGGCGTCGTCGCTGCGGGGACGATAGGACGACGAAGCAGCCTCACGTCAGGCTATTGACCCGCTGTAACTGAATAGGCAACCTTGTTACAAGGGCGGGGGATTGCTTCCCCTTCGCGTTGCTCAGGGCTTCGGCACGCTGCTCAGAAACTTCACGCCCTGCTGTCATGCTGAGCCGAAGGCGAAGCATCTGGGCTGCCGCAGTCCAGACCCCTCGCTCCGCTCGGGGCGACAGCCGACGTTTCTTGTGTCGGCGCATGCCGGCACGCGGCATTGGGGTCTCGCAATGACGGCCTAGGCGCTGAGCCTGCGGACCACGAAAGGCACACGCCGAGCGACTCTGTTTTCGTGTCTTTCGCGTCGTTTTCGCGCCCTTCGTGGTCCAACACCTTGCGTTACCGCATAGGCCCTGTATTTTCAAGGGCGGCCGACCAGTCCGCCCGCATACCCTTACCCGGCCTCGGCCGCCAGCGCCACGGGCGCGCTCAGCTCCGCCGTCGCCACGACCTCGCCCGCCTGCGCCATCCAGCGGATCAGGTCGGCGCGCGACACCATGCCCACCAGGCGCTCCTCCTGGAGCACCGGGGCGCGCTCGATGCCCCACGTCATCATCAGCCACGCCACGCGGCCAATCGGCTCGTTCACATCCACGCAAATCACGTCCGTCGTCATCACATCCGCCGCCGTGTGCGTGCGGGCGCTCTCGTAGATGCGCGCCAGGCGCTCGGCGTCCACCCACTGCTGGAAGCGTTCCGGCAGCTTCACCGCCGAGTACGGGATGCCCTTGTCCTTGAGGAACAGGTCACTCTCGCTCACGATGCCCAGGACGTGCCCATTGGCGTCCACCACCGGCAGGCTGCCCAGGCGGTACGTCGTCAGCAGCCGCGCAATCTCCGACACCGACGTGTCCGCCGTCACCGTCATCACGTTCGCCACCATCAAATCTCTCGCGTTCATCAGTCTAGCGCCTCCACGCTGAGGCCTCTATGTTTGCACTTTGTGTCTGGTGGGGAGGCTTGGAGGGCGCAGCCCTCCAACCACCCCCTGTGCCCTTCTTCAATTGGCACCGCGCCTCTGAACGACGCGGGGGAGAGGGGGTTCGTGGGGGGGGGGGGGGGGGGGGGGCCCCCACACCCCCACTGCACAGCAAAGTGCAAAGATAGAGGAGTCGTTAGCGAACTATCAATACGCCAATGCCTGCTGCCGCGCGCCCCCGGCGGCCGCCAGGGCCTCCAGGCGCGCGATACGCTCCTCGGTCGGCGGGTGCGTGCTGAACAGCTTCAGCAGGCCGCCGCCGGTGAGCGGGTTGACAATGTACAGGGAGGCCGTCGCGGGGGTGGCCGCCATCGGCGGCTCGTTGTGCGCCGCCCGCTCGATCTTCGCCAGCGCCCGCGCCAGGGGCAGCGGGTCGCCCAGGATGGCCGCGCCGCCTTCGTCGGCCTGGAACTCCCGCGCCCGCGAGATGCCCAGCTGGATCAGAGTCGCGGCGATGGGCGCGATGATCAGCAGCGGCAGCGCCGCCAGCGGGTTGCCGCCTTCCTCGTCGTCGCCCCCGCCGAAGCCGCCGAAAATCATCGCCCACTGCGCCATGTTGGCGATCATTGCGATCGCGCCCGCCACGGTCGCCACGACGGCGGACAGTAGGGTGTCGCGGTGCTTGATGTGGGCCAGCTCGTGGGCAATCACGCCCGCCAGCTCATCCTGCGTGAGCGTCTGCTGGATGCCGGTCGTCACGGCGACGACGCCCCGCTCGGGGCTGCGGCCGGTCGCAAACGCATTCGGAACCGGGCTGTCCATGATGTACACCTTCGGCATGGGCAGGTTCGCCCGCTGCGCCAGGTCGGCCACCGTGCGGTGCAGCCAGGGCGCTTCCTCCGCTGTCACCGGCCGCGCCCCGCTCATCGAAAGCACGAGGCGGTCGGAGAACCAATAGGCGCCGAAGTTCATGGCGACAGCCAGGGCGCCTGCCAAAATCATGCCGGCGGTTCCGCCCACCGCTTGCCCAATGATGATGAGCAGGACTGTGAGGGCGGTCAGTAAGGCGGTCAGCTTCAGGGTATTACGCATACGGTCCATCTCCTCTGATCGTCTTGCTGCGTCGGTTCTAGTCGGGCCAAACACAGAATTGTCTATGGTTTGCCCAACAGATGTGCGGCGCTCGATTATTCTTACGCCCGCCTCGCGCCTCTCATCAAACCCTCATCTGGCACGACGGCAATTGACGCTCACCCCCCATCCACCTATCATTACTCCAGATTTGTCTGTAGTAATGACTTATGAACCTTGCGTAATTATTGCCATAATCGAGCTGGCGCTGGAGAGCCATCTCCAGCGCCTCCGATAAGCGGTGGAGTTGGCGCTCCACCGCGAGCGGAATGCGGCAACAATTAGTTGAGGTACATCAGTCGTCTCCGCGCCTGAGCGCGACAAGGAGGTTGACGCGTGACACCCCTGACCCTGCCTGATTTGCCCCCGTTCCGCAATGAGCCACTGACTGATTTCCATGACCCGGCGCAACGCCAGGCCATGACCGATGCCCTGGCGAAGGTGCAATCGGAGTTGGGCCGCCACTACCCGATGATTATCGGCGGCGAGGAAATCACCCTGGACGAAACCGAAAACTCTATCAATCCGGCCCGCCCATGGGAAGTCGTCGGCGTCTTCCCCAAGGGCGGCGTCGAGCACGTGAACATGGCCGTGGCGGCGGCGGCGCAGGCGTTCCAGACCTGGCAGTTCACGCCGGTCGGCCAGCGCGCGCAATACCTCGTGGACGCTGCCGCCGGGATGCGCGCGCGCAAGCACGAATTCTCGGCGTGGATGGTCTTCGAGGCGGGCAAGAGCTGGGCCGAAGCCGACGCCGACACCGCCGAGTGCATAGACTTCCTGGAGTACTACGCCCGCCAGATGCTGCGGCTGGCGCAGCCGGTGGAGCTGGCGCCGTTCGAGGGTGAGGACGACGCGCTACAGTACATCCCCCTCGGCGTCGGCGCCATCATTCCGCCGTGGAACTTCCCCGGCGCTATCCCCGGCGGCATGTCCGGCGCCGCCATCGTCGCCGGCAACACCGTCGTCCTCAAGCCCGCGCCTGCGACGCCGACCATCGCCTGGCATTTCCACCGCCTCATGACCGATGTCGGCGTGCCGCCCGGCGTGTTCAACTTCATCACCGGCCCTGGCCCGCTCCTGGGTGACGCCCTGGTGGATCACCCCCAGGTGCGCTTCATCGCCTTCACCGGCAGCGTAGCGACCGGCCTGCGCATCCACGAGCGCGCCGCAAAGGTTCACCCGGGCCAGTTGTGGCTCAAGCGCACCATCCTGGAGATGGGCGGCAAGGACGCGGTGCTGGTGGACGAGACGGCGGATCTGGATGAGGCCGCGAAGGGCATCGTCGCGTCGGCGTTCGGCTTCCAGGGGCAGAAATGCTCGGCCGGCTCCCGCGCCATCATTCACGAGGCGGTGTACGACACGGTGGTCGAGAAGGTCCTCGCCGAAGCGCGCAAGCTGACCGTCGGCGACCCGGCCGACCCGAGCACGTACATGGGGCCGGTCATTGACGAGCGCGCCTACGAGAAGATTCGCCACTACATCGGACTGGGCCGGCACGAGGGCCGGCTGCTGCTCGGCGGCGAGACATACGGCCCGGGCTACTTTATCGAGCCGACAATCTTCGCCGATGTCCCACCCGACGCCAGGATCGCGCAGGATGAAATCTTCGGCCCGGTTCTGGCGATTATCAAGGCGAAGGACTGGGAGGACATGCTGCGCATCGGCAACGGCACGATGTTCGGCCTGACGGGCGCGGTGTTTAGCAAGGACGAGAGTCGGCTGGAGGACGCCGCCCGCCGCTACCACGTCGGCAACCTGTACCTCAACCGCAAGTGCACCGGCGCCATGGTCGGCGTCCACCCCTTCGGCGGGTTCAACATGAGCGGCACCGACAGCAAGGCCGGCGGCCCGGACTACCTGCTGCACTTCACCCAGGCCAAGTCCATCGCCCGCAAGATTGTCGCGGAGAAGGAAGCTACCCCAGCTTAGGCAGCTATCACCTGTAGCGCCGATTTCAGTCGGCATCCCGAAGAGCCGACTGAAGTCGGCGCTACATCGAGGCGCTACATCGAGGCGCGACATCGAGGCGCTCTACCGAACGGCTACAGTTATGTCACGAGCAGTCGCGTGATCATATTCAACCAGGACTTCAACCTTATTGAGATATCCCCCATCTCGCTGGCCGCCGTCGCACTGCGGACGTTCATCGTCTACGTGTTCGTCCTCGGCGCGCTGCGGCTGTTCGGCAAGCGCGAGCTGGGTCAGCTCACCCCCTTCGACCTCGTCGTCATCCTGCTCATCTCCAACGCGGTGCAGAACGCCATGGTCGGGCCGGACAACTCGCTGACGGCGGGCCTGGTCGCCGCCACCGTCCTGCTGCTGACGAACTGGGGCATCAGCCGTCTCGCCGCCCGCTACCGGCCCATCGGCAAGCTGGTCATCGGCGACCCGGTGCTCCTGATTCACGACGGCGAGTTCATCCAGCGCAACATGGAGCGCGAGCAGTTGACGCACGACGAAGTCATCGGGGCCATGCGCGAGCACGGCATCGCCCAGGTCGAGGATGTGGACATGGCGTGGCTGGAGGTGGACGGGGCGATCAGCTTCGTCCCGTGTGACGCCGGCGTGAAGCGCACGCGCAAGCGATTTCGCGGCCGCAAGCCGCAAGACTAGAGAAACAATTGCGCTGGCGCTGGAGAGCCATCTCCAGCGCCGCCCAGTGGCGGTGGAGTTGTCACTCCACCGCCAGCTAGGGGTTTCCACGCTATTGTGCGGAGCTACCCGACGCAACACCGCACAGCCTCAAATCACCGGAATGAGGTCGGCGACCTCGACGCTATCCCGCGTGACACGGCACGTGTAAGCGTAAGCCTCGACGCCAGCCGCCCGCGCCGCGTCCAGCGCCGCCCCAAAGCGCCCGTCCACCGCGCGGTTCGGTGTCAGGCAGCGCGCGTCCGGCCGCTGCACGAACCACACCACGGCGGCGCGGTAGCCCTGGGCGACGGCGTCGGCCAGCTCACGCACGTGACGCTGGCCGCGCAGCGAGGGCGCGTCCGGCCACAGCCCCAGACCATTGACCACATACGTCGAGGACTTGACCTCGACCAGGCCCGGCGGCAGAGTCGGCGGCGCATCGTCACGCGGCGTCAGAGCGAAATCGAGGCGGCTGCTCCCAAAGCGCGTCTCCGCCCGCGCCACGCGATAGTCGGCGAGGGGCGCGATCCGCCCTGCCGCCATCGCCTCCGCGAACAGCCGCGAGGGAAGGCGGGTGTCCAGCGACACCAGCAGATTCTCGGCCGTGTACGCCAGGATAAGGTCATACGCCGTGCGCCGCCCCGGCTCAGGGCGCGGCGTCAGCAGCACGCGCGCGCCAGGGTAGAGCAGCTCGACCGTGCGCCCTGGGTTCGGGACGTGGGCCAGGACGTCCGAATTCTCCAGGCGCACGCGAGCGCGGAAACGGTTCTCCCGCTCGACCAGGACGCCATCCAGCAGCGGCGCAGGCAAACGCATCTGGTCCTCCCTGCGAGACTCCCAAGGCGTGTGAGGGTACGCCGGGACACTGTCTCATGTCACAGCGTCAGTGCAAGCGCGCCGAAGCCCTGAGCAACGCGAAGGGGAAGCAATCCCCCGGGGCGGCGTCACCGCTCGGCGACGCCACCGACTCGAAGTCGGTGGCTGAAAGGGCAAAGCCCTCTCAAGGGGGCTGGCTATGCGGCGTCCTCCCCATCCGAGCCTGCTTGAGCAGGCGTGACCATACCAGACGCCGATTTCAATCGGCGGCGTGCCGGGCGACGACGATGCCGTACCCTGCGGAGAGCCGACTGGAAGTCGGCGCTACAGGAGACGGGGACGCCGCTTTCATCCGTGAGGATGCGCCGTAGGCGGCAGAAAGGCTGCTCAGAACACAGGCTACCTTGTCGCTGCGAGGAGGACGATAGGACGACGAAGCAGCCTCACGTTAAGCGAATGACCCGCTCTAGCTCAATAGACAACTCTGTCACAAGGGCGGGAGATTGCTTCGGCGGCAAAGCCCGCCTGCTCAGAAACTTCACGCCCTGCTGTCATGCTGAGTGCAACGCAGCATCCCCCGGCGCTCCGGGAGGCC
Organism: Anaerolineae bacterium; assembly: GCA_046328535.1. Classification (GTDB taxonomy): domain Bacteria; phylum Chloroflexota; class Anaerolineae; order Epilineales; family JAHCIE01; genus JBDHWG01. Next base: position 117,019 of record JAXLWJ010000003.1, on the reverse strand, counting down.
CTTCGCGTTGCTCAGGGTGACAGCCTATACTTATCCCAAGGTGAAAGACGCAGGCCGCGCCGACAGCCTCCCAGGCTTCCATCTTGTAGCGGGGGCTTCTAGCCCCTCGCGGACAGGCGGCGTGGCGCAAGGGCGCCCGCCCCGCCCTCGAAGGGCGGGGCTACGGGATGGAAGCCCAAGGGGCTAGGTGCCCCCTACAGCGAACCGCACGGCCTCGCCGACGAGAGCATGTAGATTTCACCTTGGGATGAGTTTAGACGTTTCTTGTGTCGGCGCATGCCACCAATGGCATGGCGGTCTCGCAATGACGCCGCAGTCACTGAAGTCGTTACGACGTTCCCGCCATTGCATGTGTGACACATTACCAGACCGGGCGTAGGCTGACGTCGCCCACCGCGACACTCACCACATCCCCATCCGCTCGCCGCACCAGCAGGCTGCCATCCTCGGCGATGTCCACGGCCACGCCCTCGACCGCCACGCCGCCCGTCACTCGCACCCCCTGCCCCAGCGTCGCGCTCAACCGCCGCCACTCCCCAACCTGCGGCTCGCCCGCGACGAGCGCCTCATAGCGCGTCTCGATGGCGGCCAGGAGCGCCGCGAGCAAGGTGGCGCGGTCGACCGGGCGGCCTAGCTCGGCCATCAGGCTCGTCGGCGCGACCCCGCCGGGCGGCGGCGTGGGGAAGTCGGCCGGCGCGAGATTCGCGTTCAGTCCGATGCCGACGATGACCCAGTCGGCGCGGCCATCGCGGAAGCTCGCGTCGCCCAGCACCCCGGCGACCTTCTTGCCGTTGATGAGCACATCATTCGGCCACTTCAGCCGCGTCTCTACGCCCAGGGACGCCGCCAACCCAACAGCCACGCCCGCCGCCGCCGCCAACCCGACCTGCCCCGGCGCGACCCCGGCTGGCGGGCGAAAGAGCAGCGAGAAGAGAACGCCCGCGCCCGGCGGCGACTGCCACGTCCGCCCCATGCGGCCGCGCCCCGCCGTCTGCACATCCGCCACAGCGACAGACCCCTCGGGCGCGCCCTGCGCCGCCTGCTCCGCCAGCCAGTTGTTGGTGGACGGGATCGCGTCGAAAACGGTGAGCGGATGGCCGAGCCATCTCGTCGTCAGCGTAGAGTCAATCGCCGCTTGCGTCAACGCATCGTTCGCCATAGTCTCCTCGATGTGTGAAGTTGGCCCATTATACCTATTCTCCCCATCAGCAAGTAATGCGCCTATAATTGGGGCAACACGTCGGCCAAATTGAGTCGTGGGTTGGCCCCGAAGGTGAGCCGTGGAACATCTCTGGACCCCCTGGCGGTTGAACTACATCCTCAGCGACAAGAAGCGCGACGGCTGCGTCTTCTGCGAGAAGACCCAGCACCCCGAAAGCGACCGCGACGAGCTGGTGCTGGCGCGCAGCCCGCACGCCATGCTCGTCCTCAACATGTACCCCTACACCAACGGCCACCTGATGGCCGTTCCGTATGCCCACGTCAGCAGTCTCGTAGATGTAGCGGTGGATGCCCTGCGGGACCTGGCGATCCTGACGCGCCTGGCCGAGCAAACTCTGCGCGGCTCCATGTCGCCCCAGGGGTTCAACGTCGGCATCAACATCGGCCGCGCCGGCGGGGCCGGCGTGGACGACCACATCCATGTGCATATCGTCCCCCGCTGGGGGGGCGACACCAACTTCATGACCGTCGTCGGCCAGACACGCACGGTGCCAGAGCTGCTCCCGGACACGCGCGAGCGCCTCGCCAGGACCCTGGCCGACCTCGGCTACCCGCTGCACCCCCAGACCGGAACAGTGTGGGTAGATACTTCAAAGGAGAAGTAGACTATGCCAGGCCAGCGCGACGTTGTGATTGTGGGCGCAGCCCGTACCCCTATTGGCCGCTTCAACGGCTCCCTGTCGGGCCTGCCGGCGACCGCCCTCGGCGGCGTGGCGATCCGCGCCGCCGTCGAGCGCGCGGGCATTGACCCGGCGACCGTGGACGAAGTCTACATGGGCCAGGTGGTCCAGGCGGGCGCGGGGCAGGCGCCGGCGCGCAAGGCGCTGCTCGACGCCGGGCTGCCGCCGACGGTGAGCGCGACGACCATCAATAAAGTGTGCGGCTCCGGGATGAAGGCGGCCATGCTCGCCGCGCAGGCCATCCGCGCCGGCGATGCCGACGTCATCGTCGCGGGCGGCATGGAGAACATGAGCCGCGCGCCCTACCTGCTGCCCGGCGCGCGCCAGGGCTACCGCCTCGGCAACGGTCAGGTGGTCGACTCCGTGATCCACGATGGCCTGTGGTGCGCCTGCGAGGACTGGCACATGGGCAGCGCGGCCGACTACATCGCCCGCGAGTTCGACGTCAGCCGCGAGGCGATGGACGCCTTTTCCCTGGAAAGCCACCGCCGCGCCGTCGCTGCCCAGGACGCCGGCAAGTTCGACGCCGAGATCGTCCCCGTCGAGATGCCCGGCAAGGGCGGGCCGACGCTGTTCAAGACCGACGAAGGCCCGCGCCGCGACACGAGCATCGAGGCCCTGCGCCGCCTCAAGCCGGCGTTCGACGCCGACGGTCGGGTGACGGCCGGCAACGCGCCGGGCCTGACCGACGGCGCAGCGGCGCTGACCATCATGGGCGGCGATGTCGCCGAGCGCCTGGGCCTGAAACCTCTGGCGCGCATCACCGGGTTCGCTCAGGGCGGGCTTGAGCCAAAGCGCATCTTCGCCGCGCCACCCATCGCCATCCACCGCCTCTTCGGCCGCACGGGCATGGGCCTGGACGACTTCGACCTGATCGAGGTCAACGAGGCGTTCGCCGCCCAGATTCTCGCCAACGGGAAAGAGGTCGGCTGGGACTGGCACAAGGTCAACGTCAACGGTGGGGCCATCGCCCTCGGCCACCCCATCGGGGCCAGCGGCGCCCGCATCCTCGTCACCCTGATCTACGCCCTGCTCGACCGCGGCTTGCAGCGCGGCTTCGCGGCGGCGTGCCTCGGCGGCGGCGAGGCGGTGGCCCTGTCGCTGGAGGTCATCGCGCCCAGAGCGGCGCGGGCGAAGCCAGCGGAAGCGGCCGTCCCGGCATGACATGATCATGCCTGACATCTTCACCATCGGCCACAGCAACCGCTCGGCGGCGGAGTTCCTAGACACGCTGGCCTGCTTCGGTGTCGGGACCCTGGCGGACGTGCGGACGCGGCCGGTCAGCCACTTTCCGCACTTCAAGGGCGACGCCCTGGCCGAGCTATTGGCCGGGGCGGGCATCGCCTACGTCTGGCTGGGGCCGCAGCTCGGCGGGCTGCGCGCCGGCGGCTACGGCGCATGGATGGCGACGCCGCAGTTTGCGGCCGGCATCGAACGCCTCGAGGCGCTGGCGCTCGACCGCCCCACCGCCTTCATGTGCGCCGAGCGTGACCCGAGCCACTGCCACCGCAAATATATCGCCGCGACACTCAAAGGCCGGGGCTGGACCGTGCGCCACATCATCGCGCCGGGCCACGAGATACCGGCCGCGGAAGAAACTGGTGTCCAACTCACCTTCAGGCTCGATTAACTTCGACTGGGCCGCCGATTTCTACGACCAGACGCGCACCCTCTCGCCCGACCTGGCAGAGGCCATGCTCGGCATGATCCGCGAGCGCGTCCCGTCCTCAGCGCGCTTCCTGGAACTGGGCGTCGGGACGGGCCGCATCGCCGTCCCGCTGCTCGACGCGGGCTATTCCCTCGTCGGCATTGACCTGTCGCGGGCCATGATGGCGCGCATGCAGGCCAAGCTCACGCCCACGCAGCGCGCCGCCCTCGTCCAGGGCGACGTGACCTGGCTGCCCTTCCCGGACGACGCCTTCGACGCGGCGCTCGCGGTCCACGTCCTGCACCTCGTAAGCGGGTGGCGGGCGGCCCTGGCCGAGACGGGGCGCGTTCTCAAGCCCGGCGGCGTCCTGTTCTACGACGCCACGCACCGCGCCTCCGGCGGCCTGGACAACGAGATCCGGCGCAAGCTGCGCGAGCTGGTGTGGGCCAGGGGCAGCGAGATGAAGCGGCCCGGCGGCGAAAGCGACGACGTGTTGGCGGCGCTCGGCGAGATGGGGGCGACGGTGGAGACGGTCGAGGTGGCCCATTGGGAGCGCACCCACAGCATCCGCGAGATCATTGATCAGCTGGCGTCGCGCAAGTACTCCACGACGCAGATGGTGCCTGAAGAGGTTCTGGCGCCGGCCATCGCCGATCTGCGCGCGTGGGCCGAGGACCGCTGGGGCGACCTGGATGCCCCGCACACCGAGCCGGGCGGCTTCACCTGGCAGGTCGCCCGCTTCCCTTAAGAAAGGAAACGCAAAGGTCATTCCCATGCCCATTCTGCTGCACGAAGCTGATATCGAGCGTCTGCTCACCATGCCTGAGGCCGTCGCTGCCGTGGAGCGCATGTTCCGCGAGATGGGCGAGGGCGCGGTCATCAACATCCCGCGCCGCCGCACCCGCCTGCCCAACGGCATGATGCACGTGATGGCCGCCGCTAACCCGGCCCTGGGGTATCTCGGCCTCAAGTGCTACACCGTCTTCCGGGGTAAGGCGCGCTTCGTCGTCCTCCTATTCAGCAGCCAGACCGGCGAGCTGCTGGCGATCATGGAGGCGGACACCCTCGGCCAGCGGCGCACCGGCGCGGCCAGCGGCGTCGCCACGAAGTACATGGCCCGCGCCGACGCCCGCGTCGTCGGCATCTATGGCACCGGCTGGCAGGCGCGCAGCCAGCTCGCCGCTGTCGCTGTCGTGCGCCGTCTGGAGCGCGTCTACGCCTACGGGCGCAACGCCGAGCGCCGCGCCACCTTCGCCCGCGAGATGTCGGCCAGCCTGGAGGTCGAGGTCGTGCCGGTGGACCGGCCGGAAGCCGCCGCCGAGGGCGCCGACATCCTGGTGACCATCACCTCATCGCGGGAGCCGGTGTTGAAGGGCGAGTGGATCGGCAGCGGCGTCCACGTCAACGCTGCTGGCTCGAACTCCCTGATCCGACGCGAGGTGGATGAAGAAGCCGTGCGCAGGATGAGCCGCATCGTCACCGACGACCTGGAGCAGACGAGGCTCGAGGGCGGCGACCTGCTGCCATCCATCGAGCGGGGGCAGATCCACTGGGGGCAGGTGCATGGCCTCGCTGAAGTCGTCGCGGGCTACTACCCCGGCCGGGCCGGCGCGGAGGAGAACACGCTGTTCAACTCCCTGGGCCTCGCCGCCGAGGACATCGCCGCCGCCGCTGTCGTGTATGAGAAGGCCATCGCCCAGGGAATCGGCGAAACAGTGAGCATGTTCGAGTAGGACAGCATCGTCTTTCCTTTGCGTCTCTGCGCCTTTGCCTTTCACTACTCTTTGAAGACCCGATATGCTACGTCCTGCTCGCTATTGACACCATATAGGGAGTGGGGTATACTATAGGCAGGTTATGGTAGGTTTTCCCCTTGCAGGAGCGCGCCATGTCTGCCCGTCCGCCTCTCTCCCAATTCTCGGTCCGCCAGGTGCTGATTGTGGCGGCCCTCGTGCTCGTGTCGTCGTTCGGCGTCGGTCTCGCGCGGCTGGCGTGGACGGCCCACGCCCTGCACGACATCGAGGTCGAGGAGACCGGGCGCGTCCAGGCCCTGCAGGGCCAGATGGCCGACACCGAGAAGCAGATCGCGTTGGCGAAGACGGACGACTACGTGCGCACCTGGGCGCGGGAGACGGCCAAGCTGACGCTGGCGGGCGAGGTGCCGATCATCCTCGTCGTGCCGCCCGCCGCCCCCGCCCCTGCGGCTGCCGCTGGGCCAATGGGCGCGCAGCCCGCCCCGCCCCCCCCATCCCAGGACGACGGCGTCCCGCGCTGGAAGGCCATGCTCGACGGCTTCCTCAGCGGCCAGTAGCATATACAAACAGAGGCCGGCGAAATCGCCGGCCTCTTTGCATTTCCTTGTGAATGGATCAGGGGGTCCAGGTGAAGTGGCTCTGGTCGCTCGTCGGGCTAAGCGCCGCGCCGCTCAGCGGCTGGCCGTCCGGCCCGCGTGTCTCGCACTTCCGAACCGTGACATCCCACGTGTAGGTGGACGGGTCGGCGCTCTTGTCGGGGGGGCGGAGGGAGTCGGAGACGCGCCAGCCGGTGGCCTTCACCCAGGCCTGCTCCGTGTACGGCTTGCCGTCGCGCGTCGTGGAGACCCGCACAACGTAGTACTCGTCGGGCGCCAGGATGCCGACCGAGGTCCAGTTGAGAAGTAGCGGCGAGGTCTTGCCCTGCACCGTTGACCCATCCGGCGGGCCAAGCAGAACCGGCGACGGGTACTTGCTGGCGGAGACGGTATCACTTGACCCGGCCGTCGCCCCACCAGCGGCCGCCGCCGCGCCAGCCGCACCACTCCCCGCGGGGACAGCGGTCGCCCCAGCCGGAGCCGCGCCGCCCGCGCTGCCGCCGCCGGCGTCGGCCTTTGCTGTGGGCGCCAGGGCGATGGCCGTTGGCTGCGAAGTGGGCGACGGGGCCGTCGTAAATGTCGGCTTCGGGGTCAGCGTCGGCGGGGGCGCCTGGGTCGCCGTCGGGGGCGCTGCGGTCGCTGTGGGCGGGATAGGTGTCGTCGTAACGCCGGGGTCAATGACGACTTCCTGACCGATGCCCAGCCCGTACTTGTTAGGCTCGAAGCCGTTGTACTGCATCAGGTCGTCCACAGAAACGCCGATGCGCTGGGAGATCGTCCACAGCGAGTCGCCGGCCTTGACGATATACACTTTGCGGCCGATGACCTGCGGCTCATCGGCCGCCGGCTTGTCAGTTGGCGCGTCGGTCGGCTTGCCAACCGCCGGTGGGCTGGTCGGGGCGGGCGTCCCGGTGGGCGGCGCGGGCGCGTCGGCCGCCGCCGTATCGGTGTTGCCGGGCAGGCGAATAGCGTCGCCCGGATGGATCATGACGTTGGGGTTGGCGAAGTTGTTCGCCTTGAGCAGGTCTTCCAAGGTCACGTTGAAGCGAATGGCGATCGCCAGCAACGTATCGCCCTCGGCAATGATGTAGCTCTGCCGGTTGACCGTCGGCGATCCGCCCGTCTGGGGCGCGGGCGTGCCAGGCGGCGGGGTGAGTTGAGCGATATCCGAGGTCGGTGTGGCGCTTGGCGTGATCGTGGCTGTTGGTGGAATGGGTGTGATGGTGAAGGTGGGGATGGTGGTCGCCGTGCCGCCCAGGGCCAGCTGGCCCATGCCGGTCATCGCACCAGGGTTGGCAAGAGCAACCGCCGTATCGGCCGGCGCCGCCGGGCGGCTGCGCAGCAGAGCGATGGCGCCGATGATGAGGGCAATGATGATGATCCCGCCCACGATCTCCAGCGCCCGCATCCACCTGGGGGGCAACGCCGGGCGGAGGGATGTGTGACACATGTCACAGGTTGTCGCGCCGGGCATGACAATTGCGCCGCAGTGAGGACAGTGTCGGCGCGAGGAGCGAGACACTTGCTGGTGGCAGTGGGGACAAGTTTTATCGGCGCGTGTAATTGCCGCGCCACAGTGCGGACATTGCATATCTTAGCCGAAGCCGTGTTCCGGTCTGGGCGGGCAGATGGAAGATACCAACTGCTCAACCCTGTCCACTCGCGTGAGGGGGGATGGGTTCGATACAACGCGATTCCAGACTAGGCGAACTTGACCGCACCAACGATGAAGTACGCCAACCGAACAAACGACGACGCTTTCGCCTCCGTATCTATGCGCTCACAACGATGCCGCGACAGAGTGAGCCGCTCGACCTCCATCCGACAAACTGCGGGCGAATGGTGATTGGTCCGGCATCCCGTGGGCTGCGGCTCTTCCGTCCCCCCGCTATGGAAGGGCATTTTACTCCTGTCTTTGTCCCGGAGCAAATCCGGGCCATGCCGGGGTACGTCGGGCTACGCCACGCCAACAATGAAGGCGGCTGGAGCGACGTGATTGACCTCATGTGCAAGCCCGTCTACAATTGGCAGTGACAGCGTCTGGGATAGCAGAAAGGGGTGGCTATGAGACAACCTTTGTACACACCGGCCGAATATCTTGCCCTGGAGCGCGATGCGCCAACCAAGAGCGAGTATATCAACGGCCAGATCTATGGGATGTCGGGCGCAAGTCGGCGGCATAATCTTATTGGCGGAAATGTCTTCCGCGAGATTAGCAATCGGTTGCGAGGTCGCGGCTGCGAGACCTACATCGCCGATATGCGCCTAAAAGTCAGCGTCACGGGGATGTACACTTATCCAGATGTGATCGTCGTGTGTGGGGAACCTCAGTTTGAAGACGCGCACGTTGACACACTCGTCAACCCGACGGTCATTGTGGAGGTGCTGTCGCCTTCGACAGAGGCGTGCGACCGTGGCGAGAAGTTCGCGCACTACCGCCGCCTGGGATCGCTGATGGAGTACGTCCTCATCACCCAGGACAAAGTGCGGGTGGAGCATTACGTGCGACAGGGCGACGATTGGCTATTTTCCGAGGTGAGCGAGCTTGACGGGATGCTGCGCCTCGCCTCGATTGATTGCGCCGTCGTGCTGCGGGATATATACGAGAACGTCTCTTTCGAGGACGACACCCCGGGGCAACCAACGGCTCGTGTCCCGCGCCAGGCGTTGTAGTCCTCTATGTTTGCACTTTGTGTTTGGTGGGGTAGTTGGAGGGCTGCGCCCTCCCGTACCCCTTTCCCCTTCTTCAGTGGGGACTGCGCCCCTGAACGACGCAGGGGAGGGGGGTTCGTGGGGGCCTGCGGCCCCCACGACCCACTGCGCAGCAAAGTGCAAAGATAGAGGTAGTCGTTGTTCGGGCGAGTCTGGGGCGGGAACGCACGGGGCCTCGCTCGTCTTGAGCGAGGCCCCGGCCAATGTTCAAACGTCGTTACTACGTTTCCACTCGCGTGGAGTAGCGGGCTAACCCTGGCTGCCGGACGGCGGCGCGTCGCCGCCCTTGACCCTGGTCTTCATCGCGGCGAGTTGCGCCTCGATATCGGGGTCCTCCAGCGACTCGAACTCCTTGTCCACGGACGTCGTAGTCTCGACCATCTCCGCCGAGGCCGCCGCGCGCGCTTCCTGCAGGCGCACCTTGTCCTCCATGCGCGCCATGTCGCTGCTGAAGTCGGGGACTTGCGACATCTGCGCCTGGGCCTGGGACATCTGCTCCTTGGCCTTGGCCGCGCGGCTGCGGGCGATCAGCGTGTCGCGCTGGCGCTTCGCGCTCTCGTACTTCGACTCCAACTCGTCGAGCTGCTGGCGCAGCCGCGCAACCAGCGCCTCCTGGTCAGCCAGCTGCTGCTGGTAGACGGTGAGCTGCGACTGGTAGTCGCGGGAGCGGCGTAGCGCCTCGCGGGCCAGGTCGTCGCGGTTCTGCTGCACGGCCAGCTCCGCCTTGCGGTTCCAATCGTTGGCTTCCTTCTGGGTGTCCGCTACCCGCGCTTCCAGGAGCTTCTGTTGCGCCAGCATCTCCGTCGTCTGGCGGCGCGCCTCCTGAATGGCGTCTTCCATGTCGCGGATGATCTGGTTGATCATCTTCTCCGGATCCTCGGCGTGATCCAGCATGTCGTTGATGTTGGCGCGAAGTATGGTCGAAATGCGCTCAAAAATCCCTGGCATCGTGGCGCTCCTTTTCTATCTATGCGCGTCTCTGTGTCGTGCTTTCCTGAGTATTATAGTCGTCCAGTCCCATCGGCGCAACGGGGCTCACCACGCTATACGCCCGGCTAGACCAATGGTTGCGCGAATCACCCGTCACCCGCCACCCGTCACCCCGTTTCCCTCACGCCGGCACTTCCTCCTCGACAGGCATCGCCGGCAGCCATACCGTGAACACGCTGCCCTTGCCCGGCTCGCTCGCCAGCGTGATGTGGCCGCCGTGGCTCTCGACGACCCATTTCGCAATGGGCAGGCCCAGACCCGTCCCGCCGGGCCGGCCGGCGCGCGGCCGCGCGTCTGGCACGCGGTAGAACCGCTCGAACACCTGCGCCTGGTGCTCCGGCGCGATGCCCAGGCCGGTGTCGGCGATCTCGACGCGCACCCAGGTCGGGTCGCCGTAGAGCGAGACGCGCACCTGCCCCCCGTCGGGGGTGTACTTCAGCGCATTGTCCACCAGGTTGAGGATGACTTCCTTGAGCCGGTCCGCGTCACCCGCCACCATCGCCACGTCTACGTTGCCCAGGGTGATGGCGACCCCGCCGGCCAGGGTCTTCGCCTGCTGGTACACCTCCAGCACGAGCGTCGTCATCTCGACCGGCGCGTGCTGGAACCCCTCGCCCGCGTCCGCCTGCGCCAGGAGCAGCAGGTCCCCCACGACGCGCGAGAGGCGGCGCGTCTCCTTGCGCACCGCTTCCAGCGCGACACGCTGCTCGGTTGGGTCTGGCACGCCCTTCAGCAGCAGCTCGACGTTGCCCTGGATGGCCGTCAGCGGGGTGCGCAGGGCGTGGGAGGCGTCGGCCAGGAACCGCTGCTGCGCCGCGAAGGCGCGCTGGATACGCTCGAGCATGTGGTTGAACGTCGCCGCGAGCTGGCCGACCTCGTCATTCGGGCCGACGTACTCGATGCGCCGATGCGTGTCCTCGGCGCGCTGAATCTGGTCCGCCAGGGCCGTGATCTCGGTGATGGGCCGCAGCCCGCGGCGAATGATCATGGCGCTAACCGCCGCCGCCAGCACCAGGGTAATGAGGATGCCGAACACAAGGACGAAGCGCAGACTCCGCAGGGTCGAGTTGATCTCGGTCGTAATGCGCGCTACCTGGACGATGGCGAGCGGCCGCCCGCCCAGGGGCGACGCGACGGGGGCGCTGTACAGACGGATGGGGTAGCCGTCCACGACGGTGAACACATAGCGCGATTGCCCGTGCAGGTTATCCAGCAGCATCGAGTCGTCAATGGGGAGCTGGCGGTTGCGCAGGTTGTCCGAGCGGGTGACGATCTGGCCGTTGGGCTGGAGAATCTGGACGTAGGTGTCGTCCCATGCGAACGTCTCGGCGGCCGGAATGACTAGCTGGCCGACGCGGGTCAAGCCAATCGTATCGGCGACATTCTCGGCGCGCAGGCGCAGCGCCTCGTCCATGCCCTGGATGGCGAGGCGCGCCAGGAGAAAGTAGGTGGCGACGGAGAACACGATCAGGGCGGCGGCCAGAAACGCGATGTTCCACAGCGTCAGACGCAGGCGAATGGACACACGTCAATCCTCGCGCAAGATATAGCCCACCTCGCGCACGGTCTGGATCAGGTTCGGCTCGCCGAGCTTCTTGCGCAGGTAGCGCACGTAGACCTCGATGACGTTCGACTCGCCGCCAAAATCGTAGCCCCACACGCGGTCGAAGATCACGTCGCGCGAGAGCACCTGGCGCGGGTGCTGCATGAACAGCTCGAGCAGCTCGTACTCCTTCGGCGTCAGGTGAATCTTGCGCGGACCGCGCCGCGCCTCGCGGGTCGAGGTGTCGAGGGTGAGGTCGGTGAATTGCAGGGTCGCCTGCGGCTGGGCGCGCGCCCGACGCAGCAGCGCCTTGACGCGGGCCAACAGCTCATCGAAGGCAAACGGCTTCACCACGTAGTCGTCGGCGCCGGCTTCGAGGCCGGCCACCCGGTCGGGGATAGCGTCCTTCGCCGTCAGCATCAGCACCGGCAAATCGGGCGACGCCGCCCGCAGTCGGCGGCACACCTCCAGGCCGTCCAGGTCGGGCAGCATCCGGTCCAGCACGACGAGGTCGGGGGGGTGGTCGCGCGCCAGAGTGAGGCCATTGTCGGCATCCATGGCGGTGTCTACGGTGTAGCCAGCGTAGAGCAGGCCACGCTGGACAAGGCTAATCACTTCGGGTTCGTCGTCTATTACCAGGATGCGCATGCTTCCTCCGACTCTAATGATAGACCCATTGGGACGGCATGGCAACTGTCGCGGATAGTGCCGCCGTGCAGGAGTTGTCGCGCTATGGGGATGTACGCCGCGCAAGAAAAGTTTATACTATAGGAAGGCATCTCGATGACGGGAGCAACCTCGCCATTGAGGGTACGTATAGCTTAGAGGAGTCGAAACGGCCCGACGCACAGGAGAGGACCGTTATGTTACGTTGGTTTCAGCGCGGCAAGACACAGCGCACCGATGGGTTGTACAAGTTTGGCAACGAGCGTCTGATTGAGCTACAAGATGTCGTCAAGACCTTCGACACGGCGGCCGGCAAGTTCACCGCTCTCAAGAGCATCAATCTGAAGGTGGACGACGGCGAGTTCGTCGCCATCGTCGGCAAGTCCGGCAGCGGCAAGTCCACGCTCATCAACATGGTCACCGGCATTGACCGCCCCACCTCGGGCGCGGTCTACATCGGCGACACCGCCGTGCACGAGCTGAACGAAGGCCAGCTCGCCCAGTGGCGCGGGCGCAACGTCGGCATCATCTTCCAGTTCTTCCAGCTCCTCCCCACCCTCACTGTCGTGGAGAATGTGATGCTGCCGATGGACTTCTGCAACATGTACGCTGCGCGCGAGCGCCGCCCGCGCGCCATGAAGCTGCTGGAGCAGGTGGAGATGGCCGAGCATGCCGACAAGCTCCCCTCCGCCACCTCCGGCGGTCAGCAGCAGCGCGTCGCCATTGCCCGCGCCCTCGCCAACGACCCGCCCATCCTCGTCGCCGACGAGCCGACGGGCAACCTCGACTCGCGCACCGCCGAGTCGGTGTTCGAGCTGTTCGAGGAGCTTGTCAACCAGGGCAAGACCATCGTCATGGTCACCCACGACCAGGACCTCGCCAAGCGCGTCTCGCGCACGGTCGTCATCGCCGACGGGCAGATCATCGAGCAGTACCTGGCGCGCGTCTTCCCGTCGCTCACTGAGGAGCAGCTCGTCGAGGTCACGCGGGAGATCGAGCCGCGCAAGTACTCCGCCGGCGAGGTCATCCTGCACGAGGGCGACACGGTCGAGAAGTTCTACATCATCATCAAGGGCAGCGTGCAGGTGGTCATTGACCAGCCGCAAGCGGGCGAGATCGTCGTCGCCTCGATGGGCGCGGGCCAGTACTTCGGCGAGGTCGAGCTGCTCCACGGCAGCCACAGCATCGCCAGCATCCGCGCCGACGTGCATCACGGCGTCGAGGTCGTCGAGCTGGACGACGAGACGTTCAAGCGCCTGGTCTCCCAGTCGTCCGAGGTGCGCGCCAGCGTGGACCGCACCGCCCACGAGCGAACACGGGAGAACCTGACGGCGCGCGGGCGCAAGGTGCATCGTGCTTAGCCCACGTTGGCGCAAGATTCTGCGCGACATGGGGAACAACAAGACGCGCACCATCCTCGTCGTGCTGTCCATCGCCGTCGGCGTGTTCGCCGTCGGCGTCATCGTTAGCGCCCAGATGATGCTGGCGGATGACCTCAGCGCCAACTACGAGGCGACGCAGCCGTCCAGTGGCGTGGTGTTCATGCCGCTGTTCGAGCAGAAGCTCGTGGACACGGTCGCGGGCATGAAAGAGATCAAGCTGGCCGAGGGGCGGCGCAGCGTCAGCATGCGCCTGAAGACGGGCGAGGATCAGTGGCGGACATTGGATTTGGAAGTCATTGACAAGTTTAACGACCAGAAGCTCAACAAGGTCGTCTCCGAGGGCGGGGCCTGGCCGCCCCCCGAAAAGCAGATGCTCATCGAGCGGTCGTCCATCGCCCTGACGGGCGCGCAGGTCGGCGACAAGGTGACGGTGGAGATGCCGGACGGCAAGCTGCGCGACATTCGCATCGCCGGCCTGGCCCACGACCTGTTCAAAGCGCCCGCGCAGTTCACGGGTACGCCGAACGGCTACATCAGCATGGACACGCTGGAGTGGCTCGGTTACCCCAAGGGCTTCAACCAGCTTCGCTTCGTCGTCAACGGGAATAGCTGGGACAAGGCGCACATCGAGGCGGTGGGCGAGGAGGTGCGCAAGAAGATCGAGAAGGGCGGCCAGGACGTTAGCTTCATCTGGGTTCCGACGCCCCACAAGCACCCTGCCGACGACGCCGTCCAGCCGATGCTGATGATCCTGGCCGTGATGGGCGCGCTGTCCCTGTTCCTCAGCGCGTTCCTGGTCATCAACACCGTCTCGGCGCTTCTGGCGCAGCAAATCCGCCAGATCGGCATCATGAAGGCCATCGGCGCGCGCACGCCCCAGATCGCCGGCCTCTACCTGGGCGCGGTGTTCATCTTCGGGCTGCTGGCGCTGTGCGTGGCGATCCCCCTGGGGGCGCTCGGCTCCTACGCATTCGTCGCGTATATGGCGAGCCTCATCAACTTCAACCTCCAGGGCTTCCGCATCCCACTCACCTCCCTCGTGTTGCAGGTCGCCATTGGGCTGCTCGTCCCGATCCTGGCCGCCCTGTGGCCCATCAGCTCGGGCGCGCGCATCACCGTGCGCGAGGCCCTCAGCACGTATGGCATGGGCAAAGGGCGCTTCGGCGCGAGCTGGACCGACAGGATGGTCGAGCGGGTGCGCGGCTTCTCCCGCCCGACGCTCATCTCCATCCGCAACACGTTCCGCCGCAAGGCGCGCCTGCTCCTGACGCTGTTCACCCTGACGCTCGGCGGCGCGGTATTCGTGGCCGTTCTCTCGGTTCACGCCTCGCTGTTCGCCACCCTGGACGACTTCTTCCGCTACTTCAACTACGATCTCGACGTGAGCTTCTCCCGCCCCTACCGCATCGAAGTCGTGCAGCGCGAAGCGCTGAGCGTGCCGGGCATCACGGCGGCCGAGGTGTGGGGCGGCGGCGGCGCGCAGCGGGTGCGGCCGGGCGGCGAGGAAGGCCGCAACATGCAGGTCATCGGTCTGCCCGCCGACACCCGGCTCCTCCAGCCGAAGCTCCTCGAAGGCCGCTGGCTGGTGCCGGACGACGAGAACGCCATCGTCATCAACACCTCGGTGACCGACGCCGACCAGGAGCCGGATGTCAGGGTGGGCGACGAGATCAAGCTCAAGATGAACGGGCGCGAAACGACGTGGAACGTCGTCGGCAAGGTACAGGGCGTCCTCACCGGGCCGCTGCTCTACGCCAACCGCCCCTACTACGAGCGCGTCACCGAGTCCGTCGGCCGCGCCCACAGCATCCAGGTGGTCACGGCGCAGCACGACCTGGCGACCCAGAACCGGCTGGCCGAGGAGTTGAAGGGGCATTACAAGGACATCGGCGTCAACGTCAGCAACACCCAGACGGTCGGCTCGATTCGCCAGAACATCGAGTACCAGTTCAACATCCTGGTCGTGTTCCTAGCGATCATGGCCGTGCTGCTCGCCATCGTCGGCGGCCTGGGTCTGATGGGCACCATGAGCATCAACGTCCTGGAGCGCACCCGCGAGATCGGCGTCATGCGCGCCGTCGGCGCGAGCGACGGCTCCGTCCTGCGCATTTTCCTGTTCGAGGGCGTGTTCATCGGCCTGCTGAGCTGGGCGCTCGGCGTGCTGCTGGCCCTGCCCATCAGCCAGCTTCTCAGCAGCGCCGTCGGCATCGCGTTCCTGAAGGCGCCGCTCAGCTATGTGTTCTCGATACAGGGGGCGCTCATCTGGCTCGGCCTGGTCATCGTCCTGGCCGCCATTGCGAGCCTCCTGCCCTCGTGGAACGCCTCGCGCCTGACGGTGCGCGACGTTCTCGCCTACGAATAAAGGAGACGACAGATGTACACCGTATTGGCGATCATCCTCGGCGTGGTCCTTGTGGTGGCCGTGTTCCTGTGGTGGCGCAACCGCCGCGTCGAGAAGGCGGCAGCCGCCGCCGAAGCCAGCTACGCGGCGGCGCCAGCGAGCCAGGCGGCGGCGCAGCAGGTGGCAAGCCAGGCGGCGGAGGAGCCGGCCGAACGCCAGGACTAAGGCTTGTCGTCGGTGATGCGGACACTGACAGGAATGTCGTGGGCGGGTAGCTCCGCAGTTCAGCGTGGAGAAGCTATCGTGCTGGCGCTGGAGAGCCATCTCCAGCGCCTCCCAGAGGCAGTGGAGTTGTCACTCCACTGCCAGCAGGGGGTCTCCACGCTATAGTGCGGAGCTACCTCCCCCCAACCCCCGTAAGAAACTTCTACAATCCCTACTCAAGAGTGTGACGAACAAAAATTAGGTAACTTGTCCGAGTCGAGGTAAGGACGGACAGGTCAACCGCCTCCGACTATTAGCTAACAAAAGTTAGGTAGCGAGGTGCTGATGTGCTAGACATTGGAACGAGTGAGGCGCGGGACAGGGTGCTGGACACGGCGCAGCGTCTCTTCAGCGAGCGCGGCTATACCGCCGTGACCCTGCGCGACATCGCCCGCGAACTGGGGATGCGGCAGGCGTCCCTCTACTACCACGCGCCGCGGGGTAAGGAAGAGCTGTTCGTCCTGGCGACCGAGCGCTCCCTGGCGCGGCACAAGCAGGGCATGGAGGCGGCCATCGCCAACGCCGGCCCGGACCTGCGGGCGCAGATCAAGGCGGCGGCGCACTGGCTCCTCTCCCAGCCGCCGATGGACTGGTCGCGAATGATGCGGACGGACATGCCCGCCATCGCGCCGGAACATGCGGCGCGGCTCACGAAAGCGGCATACGAGGCGCTCTTGCAGCCCGTCGCGACAAGCCTCGCGCATAGCGAATACGCGGCCAGCCTGACAGTGGCGCAGATGAACGTCTTCCCCGGCACCTTCGTCGCCGCCATCAGCGCCCTGCCCGACCTCGAGTACCTGACGCCGGTGGCAAAGGAGGAGCTGGCCGACCAGATCGTGGACATGCTCCTGGATGGCATCCGGCCGCGCTCGTAACGCATCGCAGCTGCCTCAAGGGAGGCAGAAAGGACGTATGGCTATGCAGTTTGGATTGGCGACCTACCTCGCCTCTAAGGAAATCTGGCGCAACCGGCTCCGCTTCTTGCTGGTTAGCGTGTTCATCGCCCTGATTGCCGTGCTGGTGCTGTTCACGGCCGCGCTCGCCGAGGGCCTGGGCAGTGGCAACCGCCAGTTCATCGAGAAGCTCGACGCCAACCTCATCGTCTACCAGGACCGGGCGAACCTCCAGATTCCGTCCAGCCGCATGGACCAGTCCACGATTCGCTCGCTGCGGCGCGTGGACGGCGTGCGCGCCGTCGGGCCGCTCGCGTTCAGCAACGCCTTCATCATCCAGGACGGCAAGCGGCCGTTGCAGTCGGCCATCATCGGCGTCATGCCAGGCGAAGTCGGTGAGCCGCCGGTGATCCAGGGACGCCAGCTCCAGCGCAGCAATGCCGACGAAGCGATCATAGACGGGAACGTCGCCCGGCAAGCAGGCCTCAAGGTCGGCGACCGCATGACGCTGCGCTCGGTGCAGGGGACCGACGAGAAGTTCTATGACCTGACCATCGTCGGTCTCACCGACAACCGCTCCTACGGCCTCGCGCCGTCGGTCATCCTGCCATCGCAGACGTGGGACAAGGTGCGGCCGAAGGGCGCGAGCGAGACCGGCAACTCTGAGGTCGAGTACAACGTGGCGGCGGTGCAGCTCGACAACCCGGCGCGGCAGAAGGAAATGGCGAACACCCTGGCGAGCCAGGTCGCCAATATCACCGCCGTGGATCGCGTCACGGCCTACAGCAACACGCCGGGCTACGAGGCGCAGCAGAGTACGCTGAACACCCAGCAGTTCTTCGCCTTCCTCATCGGCGCGCTGGTCATCGGCGGCTTCTTCCAGATCCAACTCATGCAGCGCGTCGCCCAGATCGGCATGCTCAAGGCCATCGGCACGAGCAACGGGGTCATCGGCATCGCGTTCCTGCTCCAGATTATCATCATTACGGCCGTGGGTGTGTTCATCGGCGGCGCGGGCGTGCTGCTGGTCGCCCAGTTCCTGCCCCCGGTCGTACCCATCGTCTTCTCGCCGAAGACGCTGCTGACGGCGATTGGCGCGCTGATGATCATCGGCCCGCTCGGCGGCCTGGTGGCCGTGCGCTCGGCGCTGAAGGTCGAGCCACTCACCGCCCTGCGCCTGGCGTAAGTTTCAAAGTCGTAGGAGGTTTCACATGACAGTTGCAGTGGACGTGCGCGATGTCAGCAAGGTGTTCGGGACGGGGACGAGCGCGGTGCGGGCGGTGGATAAGATTTCGTTGGCGGTGAACGAGGGCGAGTTCGTGGGGCTGGCCGGGCCGAGCGGCTCGGGCAAGACGACGCTGCTGGCGATGCTGGCGGCGCTGCTCAAGCCGACCGAGGGCGAAATCTGGATCGAAGGGCATGACCTGGGCCGGATGAACGAGGGGCAGCGGACGAGCTTCCGCCGCGACAACATCGGCTTCACGTTCCAGGCCAACAACCTGGTGCCGTTCCTGAACGTGCAGGAGAACGTGGAATTGATGCTGCGGCTGACAAATCAGTATGATAAGAGCAACCGCAACCGCGCCACGGAGATCCTGCAACGCCTCGGCCTGGGCGACCGCCTCAGCTCGATGCCCTCCCAGCTTTCTGGCGGCCAGCAGCAGCGCGTCGCCATCGCCCGCGCCCTCATCCACCGCCCCAGCGTCGTGCTGGCGGACGAGCCGACGGCCGCGCTCGACACGGAGCGCGCGTTCCAGGTCGTCGAGACGTTCGCGGCCCTGATCCACGAGGAAGGCCGCGCCGGGATCATGGTCACCCATGACCTGCGCATGATGCGTTTCGTGGACCGCATGATCCACATGCAGGACGGCCAGATTGACCGCATCCTCAGCGACAGGCGCGAGATTGATGCCCTGGCCTACGCCGATGCGATGACCATCACCCCGGCGGCGATGGCGCCGAGCGCGCAGCCGGCCGCCGCGTGACCTGGGGTTGCTCTTGCAGATACGCCTGGGCTGTCATGCCGAGAACCCGTGGTTGGGGCGAAACTCCGACAGGAGCGTTACGTAGTAGGTTATAGGCCCTATTTCGCGCAGGTTGAGCGCGATTCACGATACAGAATAAGGGAATCGGCGGCGCACTACGGCCCGCCGGCGAGGAGAACGGAAAATGAACACATTGACCAGGGGCCTGTTGGTGGCGGTCCTCTTCATCATAACTGGCGCCGCTGCCGCGTGTAGCCGTGGCGGTGACACGGCGCCCGCCGCCCAGGCCACGCCAGCGCCGGCGAAGGCCAGCGGGAAGATCGTCGCTGAGGGTTCCGTTGTGCCCGTGCGGTACTCCCGCCTCGGCTTCAGCGCCGCCGGCACGGTCGCCACGCTGAACGTCCAGCAGGGCGACAAGGTGAAAAAGGACGGGGTCATCGCCAAGCTGGACACGACCGATTTCGAGACGGCCGTGCAGAAGGCGCAGGCCGGCGTCAAGACGGCCGAGGCCAATCTGGCAAAGATCAAGGCTGGCCCGCGGACGGAAGATGTCGCGGCGGCCGAGTCGAAGGTGGGCGTTGCCGAGGCGGGGGTGAAGGCGGCAGAGGGCCGCTTGAGCGCGGCGCAGGGCCAGGCGTCCGAAGCCCAGGCGGGCATCACCTCCGCGCAGGGCGGCTTGCAGGCATCGCAGGCGGCGTTCGACAAAGTGAAGGCCGGCGCCACCGACGAGGACATCGCCATCGCTCAGCGCAAGGTGGAGCAGGCGAAGAACCAGGCGTGGGGCTACCAGGCGCAGCGCGACGCGGTCTGCGGCCGTTCCACCGGCCCGAAGGAGTTCCGCACGACCGACCAGGCGCAGTGTGACCAGGCCCAGGCGCAGGTTCAGGCCAACGACGAGAACATCCGACTGGCCGAGCTGGCGCTGCAACAGCTCCAGAACGGCGCGCGGGAAGAGGATGTACGGTCGGCGCAGGCCGCCGTCACCCAGGGTCAGGGCAGTGTCGGCAGCGCCCAGGCGCGGGCCAGGACCGCCCAGGGCAACGTTCAGGCCGCCCAGGGCGATGTCGCCAACGCCCAGGCCAACCTCGAGTCGGCGAAGGCGGAGCTGGAGCGCGTCAAGGTGCCGGCCCGGCCGGAAGACATCGCCGTGGCCGAGGCGCAGCTCAACGAGGCCAAGGTGGCGCTGGCCACGGCCCAGGCCGATCTGGACAAGGCGTCGCTGAAAGCGCCGTTCGATGGCATCATCACGAATCTGGACGTGAAGCAGGGCGAGCGCGTGCAACCCAACACGCCACTCATCACCATTGCTGACACGTCGAAGTGGCAGATTGACACAACCGACCTGACCGAGCTGAACGTGGTGCGGCTGAAGGTGGGCGACCCGGTGACCATCACCTTCGACGCCCTGCCGGACGTCACCCTGCCGGGGACGATCACCCGCATCAGCGACCAGGGCGAGAACAAGCAGGGCGACATCGTCTACACCGTGACTGTGACGCCGAACCAGTGGGACGACCGTCTGCGCTGGAAGATGACGGCCTCGGTCAACTTCGAGCCGAGCAAGTAGGAAGCGGCCACACCGTCGGTGGGTGCGGGCATGAAAAGGGGCTGGCTCCAGACCGGAGTCAGCCCCTCGCCCTTCCGGGAAGCGTAGTTGGCCGCAGTCGCAGCGGATAGTATAATTGGGTTAAGTGATGGGGTGCGAAGGAGGGCTTGTGACACTAGATGCGATTATGCGCGACATCGAGGCGATGCGGGAAGACCTGATCATGTTCGAGCGCAAGTACTGCGTGCCGACGGAAGTCTTCTACCAGGCTTACCAGCAGGGCATCGAACCTGCCGAACAGAGCTGGGTCATGGATTGGAGCGAGTGGGCCGGGACGTACCAAATCCTGGTAGATCGCCTGCAGCGGTACGATCAGGCTGTGCGCCAGTTGGTAGAGGACGCAGCAGTGGCTGACGTTTCGGAACTCATCGCGATGACATCACGCCATGAACCCATTGCAGTCCCTGGATGAGTACGAGCTGTTCATCTACGCGCTGTTGCAGCACTACCCCGCCGTTCATCGTTCCACACTCGTCGTGATTCGGCGGGGCGCCGGGGTTGCCGCCGTTAGGGGCGATCTTGAATTTGCAAGGGGTATCCGATTGGGTGTACGCGAGAAGCTATCGGCTGCTGAGCATAGCTTCGTGATCGAAGGCTACAGCTACGAAGTCTGGCGTGGGGATGAGTTGCTCTACTGGTACGACTCCCAGCCGCACCCGAACGAGGCCAGCCTGGCGAGTACCCATCCCCACCACAAGCACGTGCCGCCCGACATCAAGCACAACCGTATCCCCGCGCCTGGCCTGAGCTTCACCAGCCCCAATCTCCCGTTCCTGATCGAGGAAATTGAGCGCGACCTGATACGGGGCGATATCGAGGCGGGCCGAGGGTCCCGGCCCGCCTAAAAGAGCGCCTGCGAGAGCTTGTTGCGGTACGCCCGCGTCAGCGGATTCTCGTCGCCCAGCAGGTCGAACAGGCCGAGCATTGCCAGGCGGGCCGCGTCGTCGCGCCAGCGGCGGTCGCGGCGCACGATGCCGAGCAGCAGCTCCAGGGCCTCCGCATACTCCCCGCCCGCCGCCAGCGCCATCGCCAGGTTATACTGCGCCTCGATGCTCTTCGGGTCGGCCGCCAGCCTCGCCCGCGCCTCCTCGACGCTCCCCGCCGCCTGCGCCTGGGACACCACGTTGGCCTCGGCCAGCAGCGCTGCCGCCTCCGCGCCGTAGGTCGGGTCGTCCGCCGCGCGGCGCAGCGTCTCCACCGCCGCCTGCGGCTGCCCCTGCGCGAGCAGGACGCGCCCCAGACCCACGAGCGCCTGCGCCAGGTCGGCCTTCTTTTCCAGCGCCGCGCGATACTTGCCCGCCGCCTGCTCCCACTGCCCCGCGCGCTCCAGCGTGTCGCCCTGGTCCGCCAGGGTCTCGGCTTCGCTCGGCGCGAGGCCGGCCAGGAACTGGCGCACGACGCCCTCCGGCTGCGCGCCGACGAACTCCGCCACGACCTTGCCGTTGCGGAACGCCTTCACGGCCGGGATGCCCTGGATACCGTAGGCAGCGGCGAGATCGGGCGCGTCGTCCACGTTCACCTTGACCAGCGCCCAGGCGCCGCCCGCCTCCTGCGCCAACCGCTCGAGCGTCGGGCCGAGGACGCGGCACGGGCCGCACCAGGGCGCCCAGAAATCCACCACGACCGGCAACTGATGCGACCGCTGGATCACCTGGGACGGAAAATAGCGTTCTGTGACTTCCATGATGGCCGGAGACGCTGCCATGATACCCCTCCATAAGACCAGGCTACTGAACCTAAATTCTAGGCCGATTTGCGCCGCGCGCCATATACACGTGTTGTCGCCCTGAGTGCAACGAAGGGCCTCCAGGCGGGCCGGGATGCTTCGCGTCCGCTCCGCATAACAAGGCGGCGGGCCGCCACCTAAACTGGACACGCGGCGCGCTCTGGGCCAAACTAGAGCGCGCTCCGACCGGAGTGACACCGTTGAGACGGAGGATACCCCTATGCGCCTGCAACCAAGCCGCGAAGATATGATTGAGATGACGAGCCTCTACACCGAGGAGCGCTTCCCCGACGGTCGCCCGCGCGTCGCCGACGACCTGCTCGAGCGCATGCGCCGCCTGACCACCGAGCAGCCGTGGGGCGTGTTGCGCCACCACGGCTACGACCGCCAGTTCGAAGGCAACTGGATGGAGACGCACCCGGGCACGATCCTGGTCGGCCGCGCCGTCACCGCCCAGTTCGTCCCCCACCGCCCCGACTTCCACGACGCCATTCAGCGCACCGGCCTGGCGGAGGGGCGCGGCGCGATCGGCGGGCAGAACTCGTGGGTGATCGAGACGCTTCAGGCGGGCGACGTGATGGTCGTGGACATCTTCGGCAAGGTCAAGGACGGCACGGTCGTCGGCGACAACCTGGGGACAGCCGTGGCGCGGCGCACAGGCGTCGGCGCCGTCATTGACGGCGGCATCCGCGACTACCAGGGGCTTGTGCAGCTCAACAACGTCAACTTCTTCGTGCGCGGCGTAGACCCGACCGCCATCGCCGACGTCACCCTCGCCGGCCTCAACATCCCCATCCGCATCGCCGGCGTCACGGTGCTGCCGGGCGACGTCATCCTCGGCACGCCGACGGGCATCATCGTTATCCCGCCGCACCTGGTGCGCGAGGTTGTCGAGACGAGCGAGAACGTCGCCGTGCGCGACATATTCAGCAAGCAGCGCCTCGCCGAAGGCAAGTACACCAGCGGCGAGGTGGACGTGACGGTGTGGCGCGAGGACATCGAGGCCGACTTCCAGGCGTGGAAGAAGGCGCGCCAGGGCTAACGAAACTCGACCATCTCCGCGCCCTGCATCAGGATGCGCCGCCCCACCTTCGCCAGCTCGTCGAGGTTGTCGTCAATCTGCCCGAAGACGTTGACCGGCTGCTTCGCGTCCACGGTCAGCCCGCGCGAGATGAAGATACCGTAGGCAATGTAAATCTCGTCGGGGACGAGCACCGGCTCGTCCTTGACGAGGAACGACAACGCCCCGGAGGGGATGCCGGCCACGCGCTGGTTCTCGCGGGGCATCGTCATGTCGGGCGGCAGGGTGACGACGGCCTGGCCGGAGACGATGCTGTGGTGGAAGCGGTAGGCGAAGGGCAGGCGCTCGCGGATGATCGCGCACGACCTGGGTGCTTCGGCCTCTAGCAGCCGCGCCGTGAACACGCCGCCCTTCTCGAACTCGATGGTGATGGTGGTCATGGGTGATGTCTCCTGTGCGTTAGCCGACCCGCATCTTCATCCAGGCGGCCGAATTGTGGAAGTTGGCGACGGCGCTGCCGGGCGGCACGAGGGCGTCGCAGGCGGCGCGCAGGTCGTCGCTCAGGCGCATCTCCAGCACCGGCAGAATGTGCTCCAGTTGGGCGACCGTGCGCGCCCCGAACAGCGGCGCGGTGATGCCGGGCTGGTCCTTGACCCACAGCAGGCCGAGCTGCGCCGGCGGCAGACCGGCGTCCGCGGCCAGCTGCGTGAACGCCTGCCCCACCTCGACGGCGCGCGGCGAGACCCGCTCGCGATACACGCCGCCCCGCAGCGCCGCCCGCGAGTCCGACGGGTAGTCGCCGGGGGCATAGCGACCGGCCAGGATGCCCATCGCCAGCGGCGACCAGGGGAGGATGCCCAGGCCGTGCGCCTGGCACAGCGGGACAAGCTCGTTCTCGATGCGGCGGTCGAGGAGGTTGTACGGCGGCTGCTCGCTGATGGGGCGGACATAGCCCTTCAACTCGCTCACCATAATTGCCTCCATGACCTTCCACGCCGGGTGCGTCGAGGTGCCAACATAGAGAACCTTGCCCTGGCGCACCAGGTCGGTCAGCGCGCCTAGCGTCTCGTCCACGGCGACATCCGGGTCGGGGCGGTGGATCTGGTACAGGTCAATGCGGTCGGTCTGCAAGCGGCGCAGCGAGTCCTCGCAGGCGCGGACGAGGCGCAGGCGCGATCCGCCGCGGTCGTTGGGGCCTGGCCCCGTCGGATAGAACGTCTTGGTCGCCAGCACGGTGTCGTCGCGGCGGCCGCTGGCGGCCAGGGCGCGCCCGATGAACGCCTCGCTCTCCCCGCCGCCGTAGGTGTCGCCCGTGTCTACGAGGTTGATGCCCGCGTCGAGGGCGCGAAAGAGAATGGCGCGCGACTCGTCTTCGGGGGTGGGGTCGGCGAAGTTGGCCGTCCCCAGGGCGATGGGCGCGATCTTGACGCCCGTCCGGCCGAGGGCGCGGTATTCCATGTCAATTCGTCTCCAATGTAGAGACGCGCCATGGCGCGTCTCTACGCTATTCCCGCCATGGCGCGTCTCTACGTTCCTTCAATGAGCTGCGCCAGGCGGTCGGCGCCGATGTTGCCGCCACTGATGATGCTCACGACGGGCAGATCAGGGGCGAACGCCGCTGCGCCCGTGAGCAGGGCCGCCGTCGCCGCCGCCCCCGACGGCTCGGCCAGGAGCTTCGTCCGCTCCAGAATCAGCACCATCGCGTCGCGGATGGCGGTGTCGTCCACCAACACCACGTCGTCCACGTATTGTCGCACGATCTCGAAGTTGGGCGCGCCGGCGTAGGGTGGGGCCAGGCCGTCGGCGATGGTGTGGACGCTTTCGAGGCGAACGGGGTGGCCGACCGCCAGGCTGCGCTGCATGGACGGCGCGCCTTCCGGCTCGACGCCGATGATGCGAACGCGGGGATGGAACGTCTTCACGGCCACGGCCACGCCGGCGATCAGGCCGCCGCCGCCGATGCCGACGACAATCGTGCCGACGTCGGGCAGGTCCTCGATGATCTCCAGGGCCACGGTGCCGGCGCCGGCGATGATGGCCGGGTCGTCGAACGGCGGAATGTAGGTCAGGCCTCGCTCGTCCGCCAGTGATTTTGCCCGCTCGATGACGCGCATCACCGTGCTTTCGAGGACGACCGCCGCGCCGTAGCCGCGCACCGCGGCCAGCTTGGCTGGCATCGCCGACTCTGGCATCACCACGGTGCAGGGAACGCCCTCGGCCTGCGCCGCCCACGCCAGAGCTTGGGCGTGGTTGCCGGCCGACGCCGTCACCATGCCCCGCGCGCGCTCCTCCGGCGCCAGCGTGCGCAGCTTGTTCAGCACACCGCGCACCTTGAAGGAGCCGGTCTTTTGCCAGCTTTCGAGCTTGAGATAGAGAGGCGCGCCGACGCGCTCAGAGAGGGTGTTGCTGCTCACCAGGGG
The DNA here is from genome assembly GCA_046328535.1 of Anaerolineae bacterium. Lineage (GTDB taxonomy): Bacteria > Chloroflexota > Anaerolineae > Epilineales > JAHCIE01 > JBDHWG01. Next base: position 91,571 of record JAXLWJ010000003.1, on the reverse strand, counting down.
CGTGCGGTGGACGCGCCCGGCGATTGTTTTCTGCGCCGCGACCACATCATCGAACGTGACCATAGTCCCTCGCCATGTTGGGGGTACTGTAGACGGGGATGATACACGCGCGCGGCGCTTTATTCAAGTCGGCGTTGCATCACGGCGCGACTCTGAATGTGCCGAGGGTCGCGCTGAGTAGCTCCTGCTGATAGCGGGGATCGTAGAGAACGACGCGCAGGGTATAGACGCCCGGCGCCAGGTCGCCAGGCACGCCCAGGGCGAGGCGATCTTCGACCACGTCGCCCGGCCGCCAGTCCTGGGTGGACAGCGTCCCGTCGTCCGGCTCGCGGTCGCGCTGCCAGGCGAGGTTCCCGTCGGCGTCATACAGGCGCAGCGAGACCTTACTGTCCGCCGGCAGGGGGCCATGCGGCAGCCAGTTCAGATCAACGTTGACGACATCCTCCGGTTTCGCCGGATTGGGCGCCGCCGCCCAGGTCAGGCTGACGGGCGCGTGGGCGTTGACGGCGGCCGGCGGCGCGGGGGATGCCGTGGCGCGGGGAAACGAGTACGCGTACACCGTGTAGTTATCGAATTCCTGGCGCATCGCCTGGAAACCGTGGGTGTCGAGCCACGCCTTCACCTCGTCCGACTCGTCCGGCGGGCGCGTGATGAGCCACACGAGCGAGTCCGAGCGCGCGGCCTCCGCCACAGCCTCAATCATCGCCGCCGTTCCCTGCTGCCGCACCCGTCCACGCAGGTTGATGACGCTGTCGAACTCGTCACTGCCGTAGCGCTCCAGGGTACTCAAGCGCGGGCCGTCGGCCAGGATGGCCGCGTCTGAGGGGCTGTTCTCCTCGATCAGCGTCATGTACTCCTTGTCCACCGACTTGGCGTAGTGGTCGTCGCCGTACCACAGACTCAGGCTGTACCCGGCGCCGGCGACGAGGAACACGGCGGCGGCCGCGCCAAAGACCAGGCTGCGCCGGTTGAGCGCCAGCGCCGCCTGCGCCAGGATGAGGCAATAGACCGGGGCGGCCATGATGAAGTAGCGCGGGTGGAAGACCGAGCCGCGCCACAGCAGGAGCGCCGCTATCACCAGCGGCACGGCCACGGCCATCACGGCCAGGGCGAAGGCGGCGTACTCGCGGCGGGCGCGCGCGGAGCGGAAGAGGACCGCCAGCCCGACCAGCCCCAGGAGCGCCGCGCCGAGGCCGAGCCACGTAAACGCCTCATCCGGCAGCGTCGTCCCGAACGTGAGCATGGCGACGTAGTCCAGCGGGTTGGCGGACGACGGCGGCAAGGGGCTAGTATACTCGCGGATGTGGCTGGCGCGGGCCAGCCACGGGACGCACAGGACGGCGATGGCGGCGTTGGTCAGGAGCAGCCGCCGCGCCTGGGTACGCCATTGTTGCGGCCGCCCAACCAGCCGCGTGACGGCCCACAGCAGGCCGAGGAGCGGGATGAGCGCGCCGTAGTCGTGGGCGTACATTGCGGCGACACAGGCGGCCACGTAGACCACCGCCGCGCGAAGACGGCGGCGCGGCTCGGTCAGCGCGACATCGAGCGCCAGCCACGCCAGCAGGCCCAGGGCGGCGAGCATGGTGTACATGCGCGCCTCCTGGCTGTACCAGATTTGGAACGGGTTGATGGCGAGCAGGAGCGCGCCGAGCAGGGCGACGGCCGGCGCGACGAGACGGCGGCCCAGGGCGTAGAGCAGCGGAACGGCGAGCGCGCCGAAGAGGGCCGACACGAAGCGGAGGGCGAAATCCGAGCTGCCGGCGGCGAGCGTCCAGAAGTGGAGCAGCCAGAAGTACAGCGGCACGTGCTCCACCGGCAAATTCCCCACCAGCTCCCCAGGCGGCATCGCGGCCCGGCCGAGCGACAGGAATTCATCGCTCCAAAGCCCCTGGGCGTCGAGATGCGTGACGCGCAATCCGAACGCTAACAACGTCACGGCACACATGACGAGGGTCATGCGGGTCAAACGACGCTTCATCGTACCCCCAAACGCTAACGACCTCACCAATGACGGAAACGTAGTAACGACTTTAGTCGTTTCTCAGTCTGCGGAACGACTGAAGTCGTCACTACATAACGCCCAACATACGTGTGACACACCACTACAGAGCAAGACTCGTGCGGAGCGCCCGCAGCGTTGCCAGCGCCTCACGCAGGCGCGCCTGGTTCGCCGGGTCGTTATGCCAGCGGCTGACGCCCGACGGGTGCGGCAGCGCCAGTATCACCCGCGCCCGCCCGGCGATCTCGCGGTCGAGCGGCTGCCCGATTATATCGTCCAGGCGTACTTTGCCCAGGACGCGCTCGACCGCCGCTGCCCCCAGCAGGATGATGAGATCCGGGTCCACCAGGGGCAGCTCGCGCTCCAGATAGGGCGCGCACAGGCGCACCTCGACCGCCGACGGCCGCCGATCCCCCTGGCCGCTGCGCGCCGGACCGGGGTAGCACCGCGTCACGGCCGTCATGTAGGCCGTGGCGCGGAACTCGTCCTCCGTCCAGCCGGCCTCTTCCAGCCAGTCCCAGAGCTTCGGGCGCGGCCGGCCCTCGCGCCACGCGAAGGCGCGGTCCTGCTCGGCGCCGGCGAGGGATGGGGCTTGCCCGATGAGCATCACCCGCGATGGACGGCGGCCGCCGACCACCGCGCCGCCAACAAAATAGCCCGCCTCGGCGCAGCGTCGGCAGGCATAAACCTCGGCGCGGAGGGCGGCCAGGGCCGCGACCGCGTCATCAATCGCTGGATTGTCAGCCCCATCCAGTTTTGGCGTCTGCCCTTCCTCTAAATACACTTCATTCCTGCCCAAAAGTTTCAACTCTGATCCACACTTAACTGCGAAAACGATGCTTCATCCGGACGCCGACAATCTCGCCCTGGACCTGCGCGCCGCGATGGCCGGCGTGTTCGACGTGCGCGACATTCGCCGCGGCCACGATGGGCGCATCTGGGAATTCTACGGCCATTTGACAGTTGCGGCCAGCGACGGCATCCACGCCCTGGGTGAGGCCTTTGGCGCGCGCGGCTTCACGCCGTTCCTGTTCCACGACGGCGAGCGCGACGTGGTCATCGCCTACCCCTTCGCCGCCACCCGCCCCACCCCGCCCCGCTGGGGCTTGAGCGTGTTCCTATTCGTGATGACCCTGGCGCTGCTGACCATCACCGGCGCGCTCGTCCAGGCGGCGCGCGTCGGCGCCCACGCCACGCTCTCCGTCGCCGCCGTCTTCGACGCCCTGGCCGACCACGGCGCGGCCGGGTTTGCGTTCGCCGCCTCGCTGATGCTGATCCTCGGCGCGCACGAGATGGGCCACTACCTCACCGCCCGGCGGCGGCGCATGAGCATCTCGCTGCCCTACTTCATTCCCGCCCCGCCGCCGCCCTGGGGCCTCGGCACGCTCGGCGCGTTCATCGCCATGCGCGGCCCCGCGCCGGGCCGCCGCGCTCTGTTCGACATGGCCCTCGCCGGCCCCCTCGCCGGCCTCGCCGTCGCGCTGCCCCTGCTGATCGTCGGGCTGCGCCAGGCGGCGACCACGTCCCTGGCCGTGCCGGTCACACCGCCGCTCCTGGCCGCCGGCCTGGCCTGGCTCCTGCGCGGCCCGGCGGCCGCGACGGTTGACTGGTTCGATCCCGTGCTGTTCGCCGCCTGGCTCGGTGTGATGCTGACGGCGATCAACCTGCTGCCAATTGGGCAGCTCGACGGCGGGCATGTCGCCTACGCGGCCCTGGGCCGGCGGGCCATCTGGCTCGGCCGCGTCGTGTGGGTCGCGCTCATCGGCCTGGTGGTCCTGTCGCCGACGTGGGGCCTGTACGCGATCATCCTGGCGGTCGTTGGCCTGCGCCACCCGCCGCCGCAGGACGACATCACGCCCATCGGCCGCGGGCGCTGGCTGTGGGCGGCCGCCGCCCTGGTGCTGCTCATCCTGACCTTTTCGCCGCGCCCGCTGCCGTAGCTCACCCGTAGCGCCTGCTATCCGGCGGCCTCCGCGGCGGCCGGCTCTTCCGGCGCGCTTGCCACCGCCTCCGCCGCCTGGTCTAGCGCCTCCTCCGTCACCTCATGAGTCTCCGGCTTGCCGCCCAGCTCCGCCAGCTTCGCAGACACCGCCTCGGCCTCGTCAGGCTCCACAAGGATGCCGACGGCGGCCTTGCCGCCACTCAAATCCCCATCAATGCGGGACAGGTCATCTTTGGACAGGCCCAGCCCCTTCCGATAGAACGCGCCCACAATCCCGCCGATGATCGCGCCGCCGACGAACGAGATGCCGGGGATCAGGATGCCGGCGATGACACCGAGGATGATGCCCGTACCCGTGTGGCGCTTGCCCAGCTTGTGGGTCTTGACCTTGCCCTTGTCATCCTTGACAAGCACACCGACCGAGCCGAGCTTCATATCCTTGCTCGCCTTGCCCCACTCCTTCAGTTTCTCCGCCGCACTGTCAGCGGCCGCCTCGTTCTCAAAGAAGGCCAGGACCAGTTGTTTCTTCGCCATTGTCGTTCCTCCTTAGTGCGTGATCAAGGGACATGATCGGCATCGTCCGCCTGGGCGACGCTCGAAGCGTCGCGCTACTGGATGAAAGGCCGAGGGGCTGCGAGCCAGCCTCCCAGGCTTGCCCGTCGTAGCCTGCCCGTTCGACGGGCAGGCGGGCCTGGGTCTCCTACGAGGCCCGTTGTCCTTGCATTAGGTAAGCCTGCGCCTACGTCCATTGTACTCCTTGCCAAGGGGTTCCACAAGACCCACAATGATGCAGATTGGTGGCAGATCGGGAACTTGCGGCTTTTCTGGCGCTCCTTTCGTGGGCGGCGGCGTTGACGCCAGCGCGACACCGCGCTATATTTCTGCTGCGCTACGACTCTCATCTGCGGGAGAGGAAAGCATGACCGACCAGAAGCCCCTGACGGCGAACGACATCGCTGTGTCCCCCGATGGTCAGGGCCGCCCCAGCGAGGCCCCGGAAGAGGCCGCGCCGCCGGGCGACCTGGCGGAACGGCGCGCGTACTGGCTGGCCTGGGACACCATCGCCTGGAACCTGCCCCAACCGGCGGCCGTCACCGTGCGCCTGTACTACGCCCCGCAAGGCGGCCTGACCCTGGCCGACGACGGCATCGCGGGCGGCGACTTCATTCCGCTGGCCTACGACCAGGGTGGGCTAGACGACACCATCCGGGCGCGCTTCCCCCACCTGCGCGACCACGCCGCCTACCGCATCCGCGCCAGCGACATCCTCAAGGCGACGAGCATTCTGCGCGGGCAGATGGCCGTCGCCGCCCTGGACGACACCGGCCGCCTTCTCGATGCTACGGCCCTGCAGATTGCCGGCGTCCTCGACGACCTGTACACGTACTATGGCGACCTGGGCGTGATTTACGACGGCGCGACGCCCAGCCTCAAGGTCTGGGCGCCGACGGCCCGCGATGTCACCCTCCACCTCTTCGAGTCGTCCACCGCGCCCCTGGGCGAGACCCTCCCGATGACGCTGGACCCGCAGACCGGGGTCTGGCGCGTCGCGGGCGAGCCGTCGTGGACCGGCCGCTACTACCTGTATCAGGTCGAGGTATGGACGCCGGGGGCGCAGCGGATCGAGCGCAACCTGGTCACGGACCCGTACTCTATCAGTCTCTCGACCGACGGCACGCGCAGCCAGATCGTAGACCTGAGTGACCCGGCGTGGCAGCCGCCCGGCTGGCAGGACCTCCGCAAGCCGGACCTGGCCGGCTTCGAGGACATCGTGATCTACGAGCTGCACGTGCGCGACTTCAGCGCCAACGACCTCTCCGTGCCGCAAGCATTCCGCGGCACGTACAAGGCGTTTACCCTCGCCGACAGCCACGGCATGCGCCACCTGCGCGACCTGGCAAGCCTGGGCCTGACCCACATCCACCTGCTGCCCGTCTTCGACATCTCGACGATCGAGGAGGATCGCGCCCGCCGTCAGGACCCCGACCCGGCTGTCCTGGCGAGCTTCGCGCCCGACTCGCCGCAGCAGCAGGCGCTCGTCGGCGCCACGCGCCACCTGGACAGCTACAACTGGGGCTATGACCCGTTCCACTACACGACGCCAGAGGGCAGCTACGCCACGAACCCCGAAGGCGCCGCGCGCATCCTGGAGTTCCGCGAGATGGTGATGGCGCTGAGCAACGCCGGGTTGCGGCTGGTGATGGATGTCGTGTACAACCACACCTCCGCCAGCGGCCAGAACCCGCAGGCCGTCCTCGACAAGGTCGTGCCGGGCTACTACCACCGCCTCAACGCCATCGGCCACGTCGAGATGAGTACGTGCTGCGACAACACCGCCACCGAGCACGCGATGATGGAAAAGCTCATGGTCGACTCCCTCGTCACCTGGGCCAGGGCCTACAAGGTAGACGGCTTCCGCTTCGACCTGATGGGCCACCACATGCGCGCCAACATCCTGAAAGCGCGGGACACCCTGCGCACCCTGACGCCGGCGCGGGACGGCGTGGACGGCGCGAAAATCTACATCTACGGCGAAGGCTGGGACTTCGGCGAGGTCGGCTGGAACGCGCGCGGCGCGAACGCCTCGCAGGGCAACATGGCCGGCACGGGCATCGGGACGTTCAGCGACCGGCTGCGCGACGCCGTGCGCGGGGGCAGCGGCTTCGGCGACTTGCGCGAGCAGGGCTTTGCGACAGGCCTGTGGTACGAGCCGAACGGCCACTGGCAGGGCCGCGAGGAACACCTGCGCACCCACCTGCTGTACCTCACCGACCTGGTGCGCCTGGGTCTCGCCGGCAACCTGGCCGACTACGAGCTTGTCACGAGTTGGGGGGCGCGGCTGCGCGGCGACAGGATTGACTACAACGGCCAGGCGGCCGGCTACGCCCGCGAGCCATACGAGACGGTGACGTATGTCGAGGCCCACGACAACGAGACCCTGTTCGACGCCATTCAGATGAAGATGGCGCCCGACGTCAGCCTCGCCGACCGCGTCCGCATGCACAATCTCGCCGTGAGCCTGGTCATGCTCGGCCAGGGCATCCCCTTCTTCCAGGCCGGGCAGGACCTGCTGCGCTCCAAGTCGCTCGACCGCAACAGCTACGACTCCGGCGACTGGTTCAACCGCGTGGACTGGACCGGCCAGGCGAACAACTGGGGCGTCGGGCTGCCGCCTGCCTGGGACAACGAGCCGAACTGGCCGCTCGCCGCGCCGCTCCTCGCCGACCCGGCGCTTCGCCCCGGCCCGGCCGAGATCGCCGCCGCCCGCCGGCACTTCCGCGAGATGCTGCGGATTCGGAAAGGCTCGAAGCTATTTCGCCTCGGCCAGGCGGCGGAGATTGGGCGGCGTGTGTCGTTCCTCAACACCGGCCAGGCCCAGTCGCCGGCGTTGATCGCCATGCGCCTCGACGGCAGTGGGCTGCCCGAGGAGGTTGCGCCGCACCAGAACATCGTCGTCGTGTTCAACGCCGCGCCCTACTGGCAGCACTTCATGCTAGACTGGCCCGACCGGCCGATGTTCTCGCTGCACCCGATCCAGACCCAGTCCGCCGACCCCGTGGTGGGCGAAGCCCACTACGACGGCGGCGCTTTCATCGTCCCACCGCGCACGACAGCGGTGTTCGTCTCACTGTGGTAGGAGCCTTCATGTCCGACACGCCAACCGCCTCTTACGAAGAAGCCATCACCCGCATCGGGGCCATCCAGGGTCAGGAAGGCTCGCCTATCAATGATGTGTGCCACACGCGGCTGTGGACGCACGGCCACCGCACAGAGCGCGCCCTCGTCTACTTCCACGGCTACACCAACTGCCCGGCGCAGTTCGACCAGCTCGGCGAGACCCTGTACCAGAAGGGCCTCAACGTCTACGTCCCGCGTCTCCAATACCACGGCTACAAGGACGTCATGACCGACGATCAGGCCAAACTGACCACGGATATGCTGGTGCGCCTGACGAATGACTCCATTGACATCGCCCACGGCCTCGGCGAGAGCGTGACCGTTATGGGCCTGTCGGCGGGCGGCGTCATGGCGGCCTACGCGGCCCAGTTCCGCGCCGACGTGGACCTCGCCGTCGTCATGTCGCCCTCCTTCGCCTTCCCCTTCGCGCCGGCCTTTGTCTCCGGCCTGGCCAAGGCCATCGTCCCCCACATCCCGAACATCTTCATCTGGTGGGATCCGCGGGTGAAGGAGAAGATCCAGGGGCCGCCCTACGGCTACCCGCGCTTCTCGACCCGCGCCCTGATCAACATCTTCAAAGCCGGCGACGGTGTGTTGGCGGAGGCGAAGCACAAGCCGCCGGCCGCCAGGCGCGTCATCCTGATCACCACCGACGCCGACACGGCCATCCACCTACCGACGGCGTACAAGCTCGGCAAGGAGTGGAAGACGAACGCGCCCGACCGGGTCAAGACGCTCACCTTCGCCAAGGACGACAAGATTATCCACGACATGGTGGACCCGCGTCAGACTGCGCAGCGCATTGACGCAGTCTATCCGGTGCTACTCGAAACCCTGGGAGTGTAGCCATGCAGCGCGTGTGCGTCTTCTGCGGCTCTAGCGCCGGCGGCGACCCCATCCATGCCAACGTCGCGCGGCAGATGGGCGCGCTCCTGGCCGAGCGCGGCCTGGCCCTGGTCTACGGCGGTGGCAACGTGGGGCTGATGGGTGTCGTCGCCGATGCCGTTCTGGCCGGCGGCGGCGAGGTCATCGGCATCATCCCGCGCCATCTCGCCGACAAGGAGCTGGCGCACCGCCGCGCGACCGAGATGCACATCGTCGGCTCGATGCACGAGCGCAAGGCGCTGATGGCCGAGAAGGGCGACGCCTTCATCGCCCTGCCCGGCGGTTACGGAACATTCGAGGAGTTTTTCGAGAGTGTGACGTGGGCGCAGCTCGGCCTGCACGAGAAGCCGTGCGGCCTGCTCAACGTGGCCGGGTTCTACGACCCGCTGCTGGCCCTGGTGGACCACGCCGTCACCGAGGGGTTCATTCGCACGCGGCACCGCGAGATGCTCGTCGTGGACGACGAGCCAGGGCGGCTTCTCGACCGTCTCCGAGACTACCGCCCTGTCTACGTCCCCAAGTGGATCGGCCCCAACGACCTGTAGCCGCTGTGCTATCGGTTGAGCTTGTGGGCCGCGTGGGACGGGCCGGTCGTCCACGACGGCGGGTCGCTGGCCGGGAAGGACTCGTCGCTCGCCTGGTCAATGTAGTTGTCGCGGTGGGTCTCGCTCCCACCCGACGCCGACTTACTGCCCACGCGGCTCGCGATGGCCGACTTAATGCGGTGGGGCATGTCGTCCGAGCGGGTCGGCTCATGCGCGCCGCGGAACAAGTCGCGGCCCGTCGAAACATCCTGCGGCTCACTGCCTCCCCCCAGATAGCGCCGCAGCGCAAAGACGGCCGCAATCCCCGCCCCCACCACCACAACGCCCAACACAATCTTCAACAGCTGTCCAAGCCAGGAACCGCCTGACTGTTGCATCGTAACCTGCCCTTGCGTCGAAGGGAATCGTGGCGACATACGCTGCTCCTTTCTGAGTCTCCGTCAACAGGCGGCGCTCGCGCTGTCGTCGCGCGCCACCGGGATGCGGATGCAAGTTACATGCCACCTGACCATCGCGCGGGCGCTGGAGATGGCTGTGCCGCGCCCGCAGCCCTTATGCTGGATGCTGGGCCTGGCACAAAACTTGCATCCTGTCCGGCGGGGCCGGTGCGGCCCAGGCAAACATAGGATGTGAGAACGACGGAGGAGTTTGATACATGGATAATACGTTCACCAATAACCCCGGCAATACGCGCAATCTGACCGGCCGCGATGTCGTCGCCGGCCTCTTCCACGACAATGCTTCAGCGGAGCAGGCCGTCCGCGCGCTGCGTGACGCCGGCTTCGCCCAGGACACCATCGGTGTCGCCGTCCGCGAGCGCGACGCGGAAGGCAACCTGGTCGCCGATTCGAGTGGCGGCGCGACCGCGGCCGGCCTGGTCGGCGGCGGTGTGTTGGGCGGCCTCGTCGGCTACCTGCTCGGCATCGGCGCACTGGCGATCCCGGGCATCGGCCCCATCGTCGCCGGCGGCATCCTGGCGACGACCCTGGCCGGCGCAGCCATTGGCGCAGGCGCGGGCGGCCTCATCGGCGCGATGACCAGCCTGGGCATTCCGGAGGAAGAGGCCAGCCACTTCAACACCGGCTTCGAGCGCGGCGACACCCTGGTCACGGTGCGCGCAGGGAACCGCGTGATGCAGGCGCTCCAGATTCTGGAGCACTACGGCGCCGACACCGGCCCCGGCGGCACGCACTTCCACACCCATGACAACGGCAGCGAGGCCGGCGCGGCCACCGCGGGCGCGCTCGGCGGCGGCGCGGCGGGGGCGGCGACAGGCGCCGTGATCGGCGGTCCGGTCGGCGCGGCTGTCGGCGGCATCGTGGGCGGCACGGCCGGCGCGATCGCGGGCAAGGCGTCCGAGGATGCGCAGCGGCCCGAGCCGAATGAAGGCGACGAAGGCACGGCGGGTGGCGCGGTCGCGGGTGGTGTCGCCGGCGCGGCGGCCGGTACGGCGGTCGCCGGACCGGTGGGGACGATCCCCGGCGCCCTGATCGGCGGCACGATCGGCGCGACGGCGGGCCACGCGGCCGGCGGCGAGACCCCGGAGAAGCGCAAGGCGACGGACTACAACGGCGCCGACGTCGTCAACCGCAACATCGTCACGCCAGACGAGGACGACACGACGGACCTGCACGGCAGCATTGACCGCGCCTCGAACCGCTAATCGTCCCAAGAATCAACTTGCCAGGGCCGCGACGTGTCGCGGCCCTGCTCTTTTACGGCCCTGAACTGGTATGTCGCAGTTGGCATGCCTCTTGCAACACGGTCGCCATGCCGTTCAACACCTCTATGTTTGCACTTTGTGTTTGGTGGGGAGGCTTGGAGGGCTGCGCCCTCCAAACTACCCCCCCTCCCCTTCTTCAGTGGGGACTGCGCCCCTGAACGACGCAGGGGAGAGGGGGTTCGTGGGGGCCTGCGGCCCCCACACCCCCGCTGCACAGCAAAGTGCAAAGATAGAGACTACTTTGACTAGAGAAGCGATACAAAAGGAGAACACGATGGAGCTGAAATCGGTACACAACCTGTTCCTGTCCGAGCTAGCCGATATGTACGACGCCGAGCAGCAGATCACGAAGGCGCTGCCGCAGATGATCGAGGAGACGCAGGACCCCAAACTGAAGAACCGATTGCAGACGCACCTCGAAGAGACGCAGCAGCAGGTGAAGAACCTGGAGGCGTGCTTCCAGTCCCTCGGCGAGAAGGCGAAGGCCGAGAAGTGCATGGGCATCGCCGGCATCATCGGCGAGAAGCAGAAGATGAGCGGCGAGAAGCCGTCGCAGGAGGTCCTGCAGGCGATTGACCTGGGCGCGGGCCTGAAGGTCGAGAACTACGAGATCGCCTCCTACACCTCGCTGATCGGGATGGCGGTGATGATGGGCCACGCCGAGTGCGAGCGCCTGCTCAAGGAGAACCTCCAGCAGGAGAACGACATGGCGCGCTTCCTAGAGCAGAACGCCGCGCGGCTGATGGACGAGCTGGGCAGCCGCACCGGCGAGAAGAACATGGCCGGCAATGGCCGCGGCAACGGCGGCGCCCACAGCATGCGCCCCAATGCCGCCCGCTAGACCCCCGCGACGCACGAGATAGGGCAACGGTAGTAACGACTTTAGTCGTTTCCCAGGCCACAGAACGACCGAAATCGTCACGACAACATCCCAGGTTTTGCAACGAGGCCGGCCCCAGTGGGACCGGCCTCACGTTATTTCCACCCGCCTGCCCCCTGGCACGCGGTTTGCATACTAGAGAAGTACTGCACATATTGGCTCAATCGGGGAGTAGAAAGATGACTGTGTTGGGGAGGCTCGGGCTGGGGTTGGCAAGCGTCAAGTCGTCCGTCGAATTGGACCACCGGCGCGTCAAGCTCGGTGACGTCGTGATCAACTACGCCGTGGCCGGCGCGGGGCATCCAATCGTCCTGGTGCATGGCCTCGCCGGCTCACACCGTTGGTGGCAGCGCACCATCCACGCTTTCGCGCGTCACGGCCGCGTCTACTCCATTGATCTCGTCGGCTTCGGCGAGAGCCAGAGCGACGTCGGTTTCGACCTTGAGAAGGGCGCGGCTTACCTTGCTGAGTGGATGGAGTATCTGGGCATTCGCGGCGCGACGGTCATCGGCCACTCCATGGGTGGCTACATCGCCGCCGAGCTGGCCGCCGACTACCCCGACAAGGTGGCGCTGCTCGTTCTGGTGGATGCGGCGACGACCCCGCTGGGCGTCAACATCGTGCGCAACGCCCTGTCTATGGCCCAGGAAGCGCGCCGCGCGCCGCTGACCATCCTGCCGACATTCTTCGGCGACGTGCGCCGCGCCGGATTGCGGACCATCTGGCTGGCTGGCATGCAGCTTTGCACGGCGGACATTCGCCACAAGCTCGCCCGCATTCAGCAGCCGACGCTGCTCGTCTGGGGCGAGCGCGATATGCTCACGCCGATTGACTTTGCCCACAGCCTGGTGGAGACTATGCCCAACGCCCGCCTGGTGACGTTCGACGACTGCGGCCGCGCGCCGCAGTGGGAATGCGCCGAGGAATTCACCGACGCTATCCTCACCTTCATGAAGTCACATCGGCCCGCGCGTTCGCGCCGCCGGCCGCAGCCGCCGCGCGATACGCCCCCCGACACGGATCTGCCGACCGCCGCCTAAACTCATCCCACGGTGAGACCCGCAGATGCCTGATATGTCACACGTCCGGCGACAGCCCCGTAGTAACGACTTCAGTCGTTTCCCAGGCCGCAGAACGACTGAAGTCGTTACTACGTCTCGCCATTGCACCTGTGACAAGCATGTAGATTTCACCGTGGGATGAGTATAGACCGTCGCTCCTATTCGAGATAAGGGAAACGCAAAGGCGCGAAGACGCAAAGGGGAAAGATCAAGAAGTCTCTTCTTCCTTTGCGTTCCTATCTCATAGGAGTTCCGCCTGGACTTGCGTCCGCGGGGTAGCCCTACACAATGGCGTAGAGACCCCCCTCTTCTCCCCCCTGTTGACGGGGGGGATGGGGAAGGGTGAAGCCGCGCTTCTCGCGCTAGGCTGCGACGTCGGCGCGATGCAGAATCCCGCGCTCGCTGACAACGGCCAGCGAGAGTGTCTTGTAGCCCGCCGTCTCGAACAGCACCGTCACCACATCGCCGTTGACCCGCTGCACCGTCCCCTCGCCCCACGCCGTGTGGACAACGCGCTGGCCGAGCGCGTAGCCCGCGCCGCCGTTCGCCGGCTCGTTTATGACGCTGGCGTAGCCTGCGCCGTAGCCGTTTGACGCGCCGCTGGTCTCTTCCTTGCCGATCGCGATGGTTTGCGTCGTGGGGTGCGCCCTGTCGTTGTCGCACAGCTCGCAGCGCGTGGCTTCGTGTTCCTCGCCGAAGTAGTTGAGGATGTACAGGCGGCGGCAATCCAGTGTCTCGACGTAGCCGCGCATCATGTCAATGCGGCTGCGCTCGTAGGCGCGGCGGTAGTCTTCCTCGTCCAGCGATATCTTGTTGGGGTCGAAATCCGGCTCCACCACGCGAAACCGTCCCCGCCGCTCGGCGAGGATGCCCTCGCGCTTGAGCAGCGTCACCAGGCGGCCCAGGTCGGCTTTGCTCAGGCCCGTCACCTGCTTCAGGTCGCGCAGCGTGAACGTGTCATCGCCCCACGCCTTGAGCCGCGCCTGCGCCTGCTGCACCTCCTCGCGGGTGAGCTGCCCGCTGGAGGCCATGAACGCAGCGCGGCCCAGGGCCTCGGCGCGATAGATCAGGGTGCAGCGCGCCAGTTCGCCATCGCGGCCGGCGCGGCCAGCCTCCTGGTAGTACGCTTCCAGGCTCGTCGGGATGTCGCGGTGGATGACGAAGCGCACGTCGGGCTTGTCCACGCCGAGGCCGAAGGCGTTGGTCGCGGCGATGACCCGCAGGTCGCCCGCCATGAACGCCTCCTGCACCCGGTCGCGGTCGGTCTTCCGTCGCTGGCCGTGGTAGTAGTCGCACGGAATTCCCATCGCCGACAACCACTCGGCCGTCTCCGCCGCACCGTGGCGCGTGGCGGTGTAGATGATGCCACTGCCCGCCATCGTCTCGCGCAGGCGCTCGGCCAGCGGCGGCTCGTACTCGCCATTCTCGCCGAGCAGCAGGTCCTGGATCACCCGCTTGTCCTCGGCCTCGGAGCGCACGCGGCACACCTCAAAGAACAGATTCGGGCGGTCCACCCCGCGCACCACCAGCTCAGGCGAGCGCAGTCCCAGCCGGTCCATGATCTCGGCCCGCAGCCAGGGTGTCGCCGTCGCCGTCAGGGCCAGGATCGGCGGGCGGCCGAGCTGCTGCGCCACACTGCCCAGAACGAGGTAGTCGGGGCGGAAGTCGTGGCCCCACTCGGAGACGCAGTGGGCCTCGTCCACGACGAACAAGGAGACGTTGGCCTCTTTCACGGCCATCATGAAGTCTTCGTCGCCGAAGCGTTCGGGCGTCACGTACAGCAGCTTGAACGCCCCCCGCCGAATGTCACGCAGGTGATCCGCCGTCTCGCCCGCCGTCAGCGCGCTGTTGATAACCCCGACCGCCACCCCCAGCCCCGTCAGCGTTTCGACCTGGTCTTTCATGAGCGCGATGAGCGGCGAAACGACGAGGGTTGTCCCCGGCAGCACTTGGGAGGTGAGTTGATACGTCAGGGACTTGCCGGCGCCCGTCGGCAGCACCGCCATCACATCGCGCCCATCGAGCAGGGCGCGGATGATGCGCTCCTGCCCTGGACGAAACGACGCATAGCCAAATCTCTCGCTCAAAATCCTGTGCAGTTCCGCCAGTGGTACATTCACAACAGCCATGCCTGACGCTCCTCCCGAACCATCTCAACCATCTCACTCGCGACCCGTCGCCTTTTGCTCCGCAGCCAACATGCTGATTTGACCGTATTTGAATAGCGCCACAAACACCACGCCGCCGACCGCGTTCCCCAAGGTGGCGAAGGCCAGGAACACGGCGATCTGGGGCATGGTCACTGCCTGGCCTGAGAAGAAGCCAGCCATTGCCTCGATGGTACCGGCGATGGAGTGGTGCAGGTGCGCGAAGCCGATGGCGAACGTCACGATCCAGACGCACACCACCTGGCCGATGGTATCCCGCCCGGCGACGACGAGCCACGTTAGCAGCCCCATCATCCAGCCGGCCAGAATGCCGCTCACAAAGATGACCCACCAGGGATAGTCAACCACCCACCCGGCGATGACGCCGAAGGCGCTCGGCTCGACCACGTGCAGCGCCGGCCCGATCCACGCGGCGAGCGCCGCGAAGACCGTCCCGCCGATCAGGTTGGCGACGTAGATGATCGCCCACAGCCGCGCCAGGCCGCGCCACGACGCCTGACGGTCGAGCACCGGCAGCACCGCCTGCGTGGTGTGCTCGGTGAACAACTCGGACCGCCCCAGAATCACGAAGATGTAGCCGATGGCGTAGACGCTGGCGACCAGGACGCGGCTGATTGGTTCAGCCAGGGTATCGCCGGTCACCGTGAGCATCACCCCCATCAGGAACACGCTGAAGCCCAGCTCGAAGCCGGCCGATGTCCCCGACAGGAACAGGCTCCAGCCGTTCCGCTCGATCTGCTCGACCTCTTCCTCGATCTGCTCCGACAGTATCGCTTCGGCCGGTTTCTTGGCCCCGTCTTGAGGCGCTGCCCTCTCGGTCAGCACGCGTCTTGCGACAGGATGACGGCGGTGTACGGGCCGAGGCTCACCTTGCCCTTGCACGGCTGCCCGTCCTGGGCCTCGGCGATGGCGGTGACGTCGAAGCACGGGTGATTGGTGAATTCCGGGTCGTAGACCTGGGCGTCGCTGCACAGACGCACCTTCCACAGCCCCTCGGCCGGCAGCCCCACCCAGTACTCGTCCCACGGCTGACTCGTCAGGTTCACGACGACGACCACGCTGTCCTGGGGGCCGCCCTGGTCGTAGCGGTGATAGGCGATGACCTTCGCCTCGCTGTTGACGTGGTACATATCCACGAACTGGCCGCTCAGCCCGCGCGTTGTGTTGTGATAGTTGCGGCGGAGCTGGATCAGGTCGCTATACAGGCGTTGAATGCCCGGATATTGCTCCAGCTTGCCCCAATCCAGCGGCTTGTCGTCCTTGAACCACGAGTCCGTCAGGAACTCCTGCCCCTGGAGAATCATCGGGATGCCGGGCGAGGTGAACAGCAGGCACGCGCCGAGCGTCGAGCGCTTGCGGGAGTACCAGCTGCCGGCGTTACCCGGCCAGATCTGCTCCGGGATGCGCGCCAGGCCGTTGCCGACCTCGTCGTGGGACTCGGTGTAGATGACGCGCTTGAAGGCGTCGTCGTTGTAGCGGTTGGTCACCGCCCCGGCGACCTCCTCCGCGCTGCGCTCGGCATCTTCCTGGCGGATCATGTTCTGGTTGACCGGGTAGTGGAAGCCGGCATCCCACTGCGCATCGAAGCCGGCGCCGCCATCGGCGGCCGACGTCGTGATCGCCTCGATGTGGCGCAGGTCCTCGGCGATGGTGACCTTCCACGGCTGCCGCGTGTCAATCTCGCTGTTGATCCACTGGAGCAGCTCCCAGCCCTCCGCCAGGTCGTGCTCCGGGCTGTCGTCGCCGACGTAGTTGCGGATGTAGGCGACGGCGTCCACGCGCAGGCCGTCGAGGTGGTAGTCCTCCAGCCACATCATGACGTTGTCGCGGATGTACTGCCGCACCTCGGGCCGCCCATAGTCCGGCCGCGTGTCGCCCCACGGTGTGTTCGCCCGCTCGTCCTGGTAGAAGTAGATGCCGCCGCGCTCGTTCTCGGACCAGCCGTCGAAGCGCCACAGGCTCAGGTCATTCGGGCCGAAGTGGTTGTAGACCACGTCGAGGATGACCGCCATGCCGTGCTCGTGGGCCGCCTTCACGAAGCGCTTGAAGCCCTCCGGGCCGCCGTAGTCGCTCTCGATGGCGAAGGGGTGGGCGGTACTATAGCCCCACGAGATGCCGCCGGGAAACTCCTGAATGGGCATCAGCTCGATGGTGTTGATGCCCATGTCGCGCAGATAGGGCAGCTTCTCGATGGCCTGGTCGAAGGTAGCGGGCATGTGCGACGGGTCGCCGTTGAACGTGCCGACGTGCATCTCGTAGATCACCATCTCGTTCCACGGCGGCGTGCGATAGTTGTCGGCGTCCCAATCGAAGAGCGGGTCGTAGATGACGGCGTCCCCGGCCGAGTTCGTCACCTCGCGGGCATACGGGTCAATGCGCCACAGCTCTTGCTGGCCGGCGACGATGCGATACTTGTAGTGGTCGCCGGCCTTCGCCCCCGCCACATCCACCGACCAGTAGCCGTTCTTCTCCGAGGCCAATGGATTGCCCATCGGCGCCCAGTCGTTGAACGTACCGGCGACGAAGACGGCGTTGGCGTTGGGCGCCCAGACGCGGAACGTCGTTCCAGTTTCATAGGGCAGAGCGCCCATGCCCGGACGGCGCGAGGGCTTGGGCTTGGCGCCGCGGGTGACGGTGCGGGTGGTCGGGCGCGCGACTTGGGTAGCCATGTCGTAAAACTCCTATTGCTGCAATCATGGTGGCTGGGACGCACGACAAGTTTGCTCGCTACGGGGCTAGACAACCCGCGACGAGACAACCTCTTGAGGGGACGGTTAGCAAGAAGCATGCCATTTCCAGTCCCACGTTCGCATGACGTCTCAGTCGTTGACGCTGCGGACGCTCTTTCTATAATTGAGTCACCCTATGGACGATCACACGCGGCCCGCCGCGCCTCCGCCAACCCCTCTTGTGGCGACCAAACTCGCCATCCCACCCTTGCGCCCTGCCCTCGTCGCACGGCCCCGCCTGATGCAGCGCCTCGACGCGTGCCTCGTCCACCCGCTCACCCTGATCTCCGCGCCCGCCGGCTTCGGCAAGACGACCCTGGTGAGCGGCTGGGCGCACGGAATAACGATCCCTCTCGCGTGGCTGTCCCTGGATGAGGCGGATAACAACCCGACGCGCTTCCTCCGCTACCTGGTCGCTGCGATCAGACAGGCCGTCCCGGCGGTGGGCCGTGATCTTCCCGACATCCTCAGCGCGGCCCCGCCGGACGCCGTCGTCGCGACCCTCATCAACGACATCGCTGCGCAATCCATGATGTTCGTCCTCGTGCTAGACGACTATCACGTCCTCGACGACGAAGCCGTCCAGGACGCGATGCGGCGCCTCGTCGCCTACCAGCCGCCACAGATGCGCCTGGTGATCGTGACGCGCGAAGACCCGCAGCTTCCCCTGGCGCGGCTCCGCGCGCGCGGCCAGCTCATTGACTTGCGCGCCCATGACCTACGGTTTACAGCGGCGGAGGTGGCTGCGTTCCTGGGTGATGTGATGGGCGTCGCACTGGACGAGCCGCAGATCGCCGATTTGGACACGCGGATCGAAGGCTGGATCGCCGGCTGGCAGCTTGCAGCGCTCTCGATGCAGGGCCGGCGCGATCCCACCGAGCTGCTCGCCG
This sequence comes from Anaerolineae bacterium, assembly GCA_046328535.1. GTDB lineage: Bacteria > Chloroflexota > Anaerolineae > Epilineales > JAHCIE01 > JBDHWG01. The sequence goes on along the minus strand of JAXLWJ010000003.1, from coordinate 73,071 downwards.
GCCTTTCCGGCAGCCACCACTTCATTCTCAGCTACCTGACCGAGGAAGTGCTGGCGCAGATCCCGGCGGACATCCAGCAGTTCTTGATGGATACCGCCATCCTCGATCGGCTGACCGGCCCGCTCTGCGACGCCGTGACCGAGCGAGGCGACAGCGACGCCGTCCTGGAGCGCCTGTACGCGGCCAATGTGTTCGTCGTCGCGCTGGACGACGCCCACCACTGGTATCGCTACCATCACCTCTTCGCCGACCTGCTGCGCAGTCAGCTCGACCGCAAGGACCCTGGGCGCCTGCCTGTGCTGCGCGCGCGCGCCAGCGCATGGCATGAGGACCAGGGGAACGCGGCCGAAGCCATCGAGTACGCCTTCGCCGCCGCCGACTACGCCCGCGTCGTGCGTTTAGTGGAAGCCCACGCTCGGAGCATCGTGCTGCAAGGCTACGCGCGCAGCGTGGAGGACTGGCTGCGCCGCCTGCCGCCGGCGTGGCAGGTCGAAGGACCGCGCGCCAATCTGGCCTTTTGTTGGTCGCTACTCTTGCGGGGACAGCTTGGCGAGATAGAAAAGCACTTGGGAAACGCCGAGGCCGCCGCCGCCGAACGCGAGCGCCTGGGCGACACGGACGCGGCGCGGGCGATCCGGGCCGAGATGGAGGCGCTGCGCGCCGGGTTGGTATCGCTGCGGGGAGACACCGAACGCGCGTGTGACATGGCCCGCGCCGCCGTCGCCCAGGCGCCCCCCGATGACCTCTACCTCCAGGGGATGGCGCGCTTCTGCCTCGGAACCGCGTACAACTACGCCGGGCAGGTCGCCGCCGCGATCGAGACGTATCAGGCCGCCCTGCCGTTGTGCCGCGCAGCCAACAACACGCTGGCCTCCATGCTCATCGTCGCGAACCTGGGCGTCCTGTATCTCGTTCGCGGCCAGCTTCAGGCGGCGGACGACCTTGCGCGCCGTGTGTTGGCGGAAGTCGAGCGAGCCGACATCCCGCGCCTGCCCGCCCTGGCGACGGTCTACATGAGCCACAGCGAGGCGCTGTATGAGCGGAATAACGTTGCGGCCGCCCACGCGGAGATCACGCAGTGGCTCGACGTCAGCCACCGTGGGGGACACGTCGCCGCGGTCGCCTACGGCCACGTGTTGCTCTCGCGCATCGAACAGGCGCGAGGCGACCTCGACGCAGCAAAGGCCGCCCTGGGCCAGGCGGCTCAGCTGCGCCATTCCCGGATGCCCGCCTGGGTCGCGCCCCACATCATCGCCCAGGACGTGGCGCTGGCCCTCAGCCGGGGTGACATCGCAGCAGCAGCAGCGGCCCTGGCAGCGAGTGGTGTCGCCCCCGCCGATGGGGTGACCTACGCCAGCGAGGTCGTCCACATCGCCCACCTTCGTCTGCTGCTCCACCTGGGCCGGAGCAACGCGGACACGCGCCACCTCGATCAGGCGCTCGACCTCGGTACGCGCCTGATTCAGGCGGCCGAAGCAGGCGGCCGGCTGGGCCGGGTGATCGAGACACTGGCGCTCCGCGCCCTCGCGTGGAGCGCGCGCGGCGACGAGGCCAGGGCGCGCGCGGACCTGGGCCGCGCTCTGGCGTTGGCTGAGCCGCAGGGCTACGCACGCGTGTTCCTCAACGAGGGCGAGCCGATGCGCCGCCTTATGGCGGATTTGCGCGCCACGCAGCCGGTGTATGTCGCCGCGCTCTTGACCGCGTTCGGGCAGGAGACGGGCCTCGGCGCAGCAGGTTTGAAGTCTGCCCCTGCGATTCCGCTGGGCGACCGACCGGCGCGGCCGGCCCCAGAGCCGCTTGTCGAGCCGCTCACCGACCGCGAGCGCGAGGTGCTAGGCCTGCTGGCCGCCGGCCTGAGCTATGAGGAGATCGCGCAGCGCCTCTTCGTCAGCCTGAACACCGTCCGTTTCCACATCCGGGCAGTCTATGGCAAGCTCGGCGTGAACCGCCGCGCGGCCGCCATAGAGAGGGCTACAGCCCTCGGCCTGCTGTAACCCCCACGTCCCCACATTCTTCAGCGCAGAAAACTACATCTTCATGCGGTCACCTCGGTCGCGCTTTCGGCTATGATAGCCGTGAGGAGACCGAACATGAGTCAGATTGACCAGTGTGTGAGCTACGTTGTGCGAGTTCGCGGGCCCGTTGATCCGGAATTCCTCAACGCGTGCGCGCCGGTCGCCATTGGAACCGCGGAGGTTGGAGCCGGGCAGACTACGACACTGTCGGGCATCGTGACCGACCAGGCCGGGCTTGTCGGCCTGATCCGCCGCCTCCACGGCCTCGGGCTGACCCTGATATCCATCGAGCGGATGGATACCCCAAGCCCACATCCCCAAGGAGGATAACATGATCCGCGTCGCTTTGCGTCCCTACTACATCATGGGAGCTTTGATCGCGGCGTGCCTCGCCGTGGCCGCCGCCGCCGGCCTACGCACGCCGGACATCTACCGACCGTTCATCAAGTCCGACGCGATCTTCGTCGGGCTTGTGGTACAGGACTTCGTCTCGCTGCTGGCCGCGCCGCTCCTCGTCGCGGCGATGGTTTTCGCGAGCCGCGGCTCGGCCCGGGCTCTCGTCTTCTGGGCCGGCTTGCTGGTGTTCGCGGCCTACTACTACGCCTTCTTTGGATTCACCTATACCACGTTCTACCTGCTGTACATCGCCATCATGGGCCTGAGTGTCTACTCCCTGCTCGGGCTGCTGACGAGCCTTGACCTCAATGCCTTCGCGGCGCACGTGGACAGCCAGATGCCCGTCCGCTTCATCAGCCTTGTTCTGGCGATGCCGCTCCTCCTCGTCCCGCTGTGGCTGATGGGGATCGCACGCGGTATCAGCGCGCAGCAGCCGGGTGACGCCGATCTCGTATTCGCCCTCGACCTAGCCATCCTGATCCCGGCGATGACCTTTGCGGCAGTCCAAATCTGGCGGCGGCGGCCGCTAGGCTATCTCTTGGGGGGCGTTCTCCTGGTAAAGGGGACGATCTCGGGCATCCTTTTGACGGGCGGCTCGATCCGCCAGCTGCTGCTGGGCTACCCCGTCGGGCCTGATTTCGGGATGTACATCTTCCTCGCTGTGGCGGGCCTGGCGGCCCTGGCATTGTATATGCGGCATCTGCGTGACGAGGCGCGGGGGGCAATCTCGCGGCGTCAGCAAGTGTTGAGCCGCTAGACCTGGCATCACAAGGAGCATCGGAAATGACTCTGAAAACCTTTTTGTGCCTCGTGATCTTCGGTCTCGTTCTCGTCGCCGCTGGCGTCGGCCTGTTCTACGCGACGCCCGGCGCGCCCATCAGCCATGTCACCGTGCGCGGTGAGGCGGCGACGTTCTTCGGCGCGGGCCTGTACCGCTACGACCCGGCGACGGTGGCGCGGGAGGGCAAGGTGTGGGACGCCATCAACCTGATCCTCGCCCTGCCGCTGTTCGCCGCCGCGATCTACCTGGACACGCGCAAGTCGCTGCGGGGCCGTCTCCTCCTGAGCGGCCTGCTGTTCTACTTCACCTATCAATACCTGCAATACGCCACGATGCTGGCCTTCAACCCGCTCTTCCTGGTCTACGTGGCGATCTTCGCCCTCAGCGCCGTCACCTTCTTCATCGTCCTGGCGAGCATTGATGTGGCGCGCCTGCCGAGCCAGATCTCGGCGCGGTTCCCCCGCCGCCTGTTCATCGGCTACACCTTCGTCATGGGCGCGGCGCTCATCCTGATGTGGCTCGGCCGCATCATCCCCTACACCCTTGCCGGGCGCTTCCCGGACGAACTGGCGGGTATGACGACGCTGGTCACCCAGGCCCTGGACCTGGGCATGGTCGTCCCGCTGATGCTGGCGACGGGCATCCTATTGTGGCGGCGCAACGCCTGGGGCTACTTCCTGGCCGCCGTCAGCCTGACCTTCGGCTTCATCATGTCGGTCACCATCCCCGCCTGGATCGTCGTGCCGCTCGTTCAGGACGGCAGCATCAACCTCGTCGAGGCCAGCCCGTTCCTGCTGCTGTGCCTGATTGGGCTGTATGTGGCCGTCCAGTTCTTCCGCAGTGTGCAGGAAGATCAATAGATGTGGTAGAACAGCGGGATCACCTGGCCGCCGCTCAGGGTGATGAATAGGGTGTAGCACCCCCGGCCCGGCAGGGTCCAGTTATACATCCACAACCTCTGCAACGTGTCGTACCTCGGGTTCGCGCTCGTCATGCTCGCCGCCGTCGCCCCCGTCGGGTCAGTCGTGAAGCTGCTGCACGACGTCGGTTTGTAGCGGATGTCGGTCACCGTCCCCGCCGCCGTGACCGGCGTCCCCGAAGCGTTCGTGATCTTCCACCGCACCGGCGTCGCCGTCGTCCCGATGCTCGTCGGGTACAGGCTGTTGACGCCCGGCGGCCCGACGATTGGCGAGACGGGGCTGACGGCATAGCCCACGCTGTAGTTGACCTGGACCGTCGTCGTGTTGCCCGCGTTGTCCGTCGCCGTGCAGGTGAGCGTCTTCGCCCCGACGCTCGACGTGTTCACCGCATCACAGCTCTGCGTCGCCACACCCGACGTCGCGTCGCTGGCGTTGGGCGATGCGGTCGCCGCGCCGCCTAGGGTTGGCGGGTTCGGCGAGATCGTCGGGCTGAGCGTCGGCGCGACCGAGTCGATCTTGAACGGGCCGGCGTTGATGCCGGGGTTGCAGTTGCCCACCGCGTCGCACACCTGGCCGGAGGCGATGGTGACGGCGCTGCCGTTGGTGGTCGTGGATTGAGTGAAGTTGCACGACGGGCCGCTGCATGGCGGGCTGACGACCCCACTGCCCGCGTCGCTGGCGGTGAAGCCGGCCGTCTGCGTCCCGCGGCACCAGCCGTTCGAACCAGGCGTCGCGCAGATGTTCGCCGCAGGATTGAGCGTGACCGTCGGCGCCGTGGTATCCACCAGCCAGATGTAACTGGCGGGTGTCGGGTCGGCGTTGCCGGCGGCGTCAACAGCGCGCACCTCGAACGTGTGGCTGCCATCGCTGAGGTTGGTGTAGGTCTTGCGGCTGACGCAGCTCTGCCAGCCGAGATTGTCCAGGTTACACTGGAACGTCAGCTCGTCGGATGGCGTCATGTTGTCGCTGCCCGAGAAGGTAAACTCCGCCGACGTGCTTCTCGTCGGGTTGCTGGGGACCGGCGGCCAGATGGTCGTGTTCGGCGGGGTATTGTCCTGGCGCTCATAAGCGCCCATGTCAACGATGTTGAACACGATGCGCGGGGCGCCGTCCAGGTCGGTCGTCAGGCCGAAGGGGACGAAGGCGTTGCGGCCGCTGTTGAAGGCCGCCGAGTCAGGGCCGAGGCGCAGGTTGCCGGTCGTCGTCGGCGCGGGCGCCGTGATGGGCGCGATAAACTTCGGATCGGCGTTGATCGCGCCCGTGTAGCCGCCCTGCACGATGCTATAGGACACTACAGGCTGGCTATTGAGATTCCAGATCTCGCCGTCGCCGTCGCCCCAGAAGATGCTGTTACGGATCTGAGGGTTGCTGTACGCATTCGCCATCCCCAAGCCAGAGTTGCCGCTGAACGTGACGTTCGTCAGAATCGGGTTGCTGCTCCCATTGTACATGCCGCCGCCTTCGCCAGCCGAGTTGCCGCTGAACGTGACGTTCGTCAGCGTCGGGCTGCCGCTCGAGACCACCATTCCGCCGCCGCGAGCGTCATATGCCGAAGCAGCGTTGCCACTAAAGGTCACGTTGGTCAGGCTGGGGCTACCGCCCGCAATATACAGCCCACCACCGCCGAAGGTAGCGGAGTTGCCACGCACGGTGAGGTTGACCAGCGTCGGGCTGGCAGACGCCATGAATATCCCGCCGCCACGGTCGTTGGGATACTGTGAATCACTGGCGGCGCCGCCGGTGATGGTGAAGCCATCGAGTATGGCGCTGTAGTTCGTCCCGCTGCCCGTCACGACGTGGTAGCTGTTGTCGCTCGGCTCACTCGGCGTCCCGATGTCGCCGCTCAGCACGGTGTTGTTCGTCGCCGAGTTAGCGTTGCGGTCGGACAGGCTGGTCTGCCCGCTGGTGAAGCCGCCGTAGATGGCGACGTTGTTCAGGAGGGTAAAGGACCGGGTGCGATCCGCGCCGCTCGTCGGCTTGTACGTCCCCTGCGCGACCCAGATCTCGGCGCAGGCGTTCGCCGGCGTCGGCGGCACACCGGCCAGCGCCGCCGTCAGGGTCGTGTAGGCATTGCTCCAGTTCGACCCGTTATTCGCGCCCGAGGCGCTCCCGTTGACGTAGATGATGCTGCCCGGGGCCGGACACGGCGACTCGTAGGCGCCCATGTCCACCGTGCCGCCGACAACGCGCGGGGCGCCGTCGGGGTCGGTCGTCACAAAGCCAGGGACATAGGTGTTGGCGCCGGCGTTGATGGCCGGCGAGGCATACTGGAGGCGCGGGTTCGTCGGCGGCGCGACGAACAGGGGGTTGGTGTCCAGGTTGCCGCCATTATCAAACGTCCCTGGCTTATTGGGAGCCTCCTGGTCCCACCAGGCGCTACCGCTACCGCCGGACCCCTGCACGATGCTGTAGGCCACCCACGTTTTGCTATTGTTGGAGCTGGTGTCGGTGAGAATCTCGCTATTGCTGGGGGCGCTGTCGCCCCACAAAATACTGTTGCGAATCGCCACGCGACTGTTCACGTTGTACACGGCGCCCCCATTATCGGAGGCGGAGTTGCCGCTGAAGGTGACGTTGATGAGCGCCGTCGGGGTGTCGCTGGGGGGCAGCCCGGCATTGTAGACCGCGCCACCGCTGCCCGCGCTGTTGCCGCTGAAGACGACGTTGGCCAGGATCGGGTTGCTGTAATTGTTCTGCATCCCGCCGCCGGTGTCGGCGCTATTGCCGCTGAAGATGACGTTCGTCACCGTCGGACGGCTCGGGACTTGGCCGTCAATGTTGTTGAGCATTCCGCCGCCGCCGCGGAAGGCATTGTTGCCGCTGAAGATGACGTTGGTCACTGTGGGGCTGCCGCCGATGTTGAACATCCCGCCGCCACAGCTGTTGCCGGAACAATCCCCGCCCGCGACGCTCGCGTTGCCGCCGCTAATGGTGAAGCCGTCCAGGACGGCGGTGTTGTCGGTTCCGCTGCCCGTCACGACGTGGTAGCTGTTGTCGCTGCTGTTGGCCGCTGTCCCGATGTCGCCGCTGAGTGTCGTGCCGTTCGTGGCGGGGTTGGGGTTGCGGTCGGCCAGGGCGCTCTGCCCGCTGGTGAACCCGCCGTAGAGCGCGAGGTTGTTCCTGAGCCGGAAGGTCGCGCTGCGGTCTGTACCGGCCGTTGGCTTGTACGTCCCCTGCGCGACCCAGATCTGGCTGATGTTGGGGCAAGCCTGAGCCGTCACGAGCGCCCCTGAGAGGGTGGCGTAGGCGTTGCCCCACGTCGAGCCGTCGCCCGCGCCACCCGACACCGACGCATCAACGAGCAGCGTCACCGAGGGGCCGGAAGGGCAGGTGATGGGTGAGGTCGCGGACACCACCGGCTGCCCGACGGCGAGAACGGCGGCGAGGGCAATGAGAGCGAGAAGGGCGCGGGTGACCGCGCGCGAGCGAGGATAGGTCTGCATTTGTCCCCCCCAGGACACTTCAATTGGTGGTTAGGGTTATTCGGCGCCGGGCCGCGGTGAGCGGCAAAACAGACGGCGGCGCTCCTGCCCCCAGATGGGAACACGAACGCCGCGAGGCTATAGATGTAGATACGAGGAGCATTATAGCAGGGTTGCACGGCGCGAGAAAGAGCCTCGTCTCCCCCTCTCCCGACCTGGGTGCAGGAGCCAATTCCCCCCTACTTCCCGCCGGGCGCGCGCATGAGCCGCGCCGTCTGGGCCGCCGGGATTTGCTCGCGGTGCGCCACGTAGTAGCGGATGCCGACCAGCACGCCGACGAAGCAGATCGCCGCCTCGATGAGCAGCGTCTCCGAGACGCCGATGCGGTTGGCCAGCCAGCCGGTGATGAAGCCGCCGATGGGCGTCGAGCCGGCGAAGAGGAGGAAGTAGATGCTCATGACCCGCCCGCGCAGATGGTCAGGCGCGTTCAGTTGGAGCAGGGTATTGGACGTGGCGGTGTAGCTGATGCTGGCGAAGCCGAGCAGGATGAGCAGGACGGCGGTCACCGGCAGGACGCTGCTCAGGGCCACGGCGGCCAGGAAGATGGCGAACAGCACCGAGCTGCCCAGCAGCAGCGGGAAGGTGGCCTGGGAGCGGTTCGCCAGCAGGAGCGCGCCGATGAGCGAGCCGAGGCCCATGAACGAGGTCAGCAGGCCGAACCCGGCGGCGCTCGTGTGCAGGACGAACTCGGCGATGAGGGGCAGGGTGACGGAGAAGTTGTACCCGAACGTCCCTAGCACAGCCATAATGATGACGACGATGAACGCCGGCACGGTGTGCCGCACGAACGACAGCCCCTCGCCAATCTGGCGGAAGACGTTACCCCGCACCGGCGTCGGCACGTTGAAGAACTGCTCCGGCCGCATCAGCAGCAGCGCGACGATGGGCGCGATGAAGCTGGCGGCGTTGAGGAAGAAGGCGGTGGCGATGCCGACGACGGCGATGAGGACGCCGCCCACCGCCGGCCCGATGATGCGCGCCGCGTTGAACAGCGACGAGTTCAGGGCGACGGCGTTGGGCAGGTCGTCGCGCCCGACAAGCTCGACGACGAACGCCTGGCGCGTCGGGTTGTCGAAGGCGTTGATGACGCCGAGGATGAGCGCCAGGACGTATACCTCCCACAGCTGCACCTTGCCGGTGTATACGAGGACGCCCAGGATAAGCGCCTGCAGGGCGGAGATCACCTGGGTCAACAGCAGGAACTTGCGCTTGGGGACGCGGTCGGCGAAGACGCCGCCGAACAGGGTGAACAGCAGGATGGGGAGGGTCTGGAGCGCGGTCACGATGCCGACGGCCAGGGGCGACCCGGTGAGTTGCAGCACCAACCACGACTGACCAATCGTCTGCATCCACGTCCCGGTCAGGGAGACGAGCTGGCCGAGCCAGAACAGGCGGTAGTTATAGCTCCTGAAAGCATGGAAGGTGCGCGTCATGGGAGACTCTTCCTCGTCCGGCCGGCGTCACAAGCACGCGATGGGGGCGAGCCGACAAGCCCGCCCCACCTCGCACAACAGACTTCAGTTGTAGCGCCGACTTCAGTCGGCATCCCGAAGAGCCGACTGAAGTCGGCGCTACACAGGGGTACTACTCGGCGCTACACGGTCACAGCACCGCTAGATTATAGCGCAGACACGGGCAACGCGCCCTACTGCGCCCACTGGATGTCTACCCGGTTCGTCTGCGGGTTGAACTGCGCCTCGGCCAGCTTCGGGCCGGCCTGGTAGAAGGCGTCCACCGTCACCGCCTGGCCGGGGAACGTGCGCGCCATGCCCTGCGCCAGCGCCACCAGCAGCGCCTGCACATCGTTCTTCGTCACGTTCGGGTTCACCTTGACGCCGAGGGTCCGGTTGTTGCGCACCACCGCATCCGTGATGTAGCGGCGCTCGGGGTCCTGGTCCAGCGCCCACTGGGCGAACCTCGCCCCTTCCGCCGTGTCGCCAGTCGCCGTGCCGCCCTTGTATGCCCCGCCGTTCTGCGCCGGCGGGAGGGGGTCACCGATGATCACCGCCGGCTGGCCGCTCGGCGCGTCCTGCGCCCGCGCGCTGCCGCACGCGCCCACCAGGCCTGTCGCGATCACCAGCGCCGCCAGGACGATCAGCCGCGCAATCCCTCGATTCGCCGTCACCCACTTCAATGTCCCGTCCATATCCGTCTTTACCTCCTAGAGTTGGACATATTGGTCCAGAATTGTTGTCTGTGCAAAGGAGTCACAGGCCCTATCTGGCAATATGCGTGCCTCAAATGGAGGTCACGGCAGGGCGTCGAAAACCACCTCGCCCCGGCCGCCGTCCACCGTCTCCCAGCGCACCGCGACCCGCGCCCCCGGCGGCGGCCGCCCCTCGGCGCGCGTCGGGACGAGGACACCCGGCCGCCCGTAGCCCCGCCGCCCCTGCCAGGCGGAGCAGAAGACCCCGGCCCACTCCCAATCCACCGCCCAGTACTCCACCGCTGCCGCGTCGCTCGCCAGCACGACGGCGGCGCCGGCGGGCGATGATGGGGGCGCGGCGCGCTCCAGGCGAAACGTCGGCGGCGGCAGCGCGTCACGGCCCGGCGCGGCGGCCAGCGCGTCCGCGAGCGTGAGGACGCTGAACGGCCGGCAGCCGGCCGCGAGCAGGCGGGCGCGGGTCACAGCGACGCCGGGTGCGCCGGCTTCGATGCCCAGCCAGCGACGGCCTAGCCCCTCGGCGGCGACGAGGGTCGTCCCGCTGCCCGCGAACGGGTCCAGGACGACGTCGCCCGGGTCAGACGACGCCGCGATAATGCGCTGGAGCAGGGCCAGCGGCTTCTGGGTCGGGTAGCCGGTGCGCTCGGCCGGCGGCAGGTGCATCACGTCGGGGATGTCGAGCCAGAGATTGTCCAGCGGCGCGCGGTCAATCAGCCGCCCATCCGCCGTCTCTTCCAGAAAGTACTTCACCCGCCGCCGCCCGTTGCGGGTGACGTGGACGCGCCCTTCGGCGGCCAGGGCGGCTAGGCTGGCGTCGGTGTAGTCGCCGCGCGGCGCGGTGCGGAACCAGCGCCCCTGGGCGGCGTCCCAGTGGGCGGCGCGGCGGGCGATCTCGCGCTCGACGGTCGGGCGGTGGAAAGTGAAACGGGCGCTCTTGGAGTAGAACAGAATGGTGTCGGTGACACGCCCGAACTGCCCGCTGGCCGCCTTGCGGCCGAGGGTCGCGGCCCGCCGCCAGATGATCTCGTTGCGGAAGCTCTCCGCGCCGAACACTTCGTCCAATAGCACCCGCGCGTAGGGCGCGGCGCGCCAGTCGAGGTGAATGTAGAGGCTGCCCGTGTCCGCCAGCAGGCTATGGAGCAGGCGCAGGCGGGGATAGACCATGTCGAGCCAGCGATCGAGGCTCGGCCAGACATCGCTGAAGGCGTGGCGCGGCGTGGCGCGGCCATCGGGCCGAGCGAGGGGCTGGGTGTAGTGGGCGCGCGTGGCGAACGGTGGGTCGAGATAGACGAGGGCGACGCGCCCGGCCCAGTCCGCCGCGAGGGCATGGAGCGCGGCCAGGTTGTCGCCCCAGATCAGGCGGTTCTCGCCGCCGCCGCCGACAAGCTCCACCGCCGTCAGGGCGGGCGGCGGCGCGGGCGCGGCCGTCTCGCGGCGGCTCTCCCAGGTCAGGCGGGCGGTGGAACGCGGCACGACAAGAGGCTCCTAAGAGTTTGATGAGAAGGGGTGTACCACGGTTCCAGGGGCGTGTCAAGCCTGGCAAACTATTTGGCCTTTTACCGGCGCGTGACGTAGAATTGGGTGCTGCACACATCTGTGTTCATCCAGGGGCTTGCCTGCGCGGCGAGCCTTCTTTTCTGGCTATCATATAGGAGGTATTCGGTGATAAAGCTAAAGATTGCGGGGCTGGCGCTCGTGCTGGCCGTCGCCCTCGCGGGCTGTCAGTCGGCGCAGAACACGCCGGCGCCCGCCGCCCCGGCCACCGCGCCCGCAGCGGCGCAGGCCGCCGCGCCGGCCGCAACCGCGGCTGTGGCGGCTACGGCGGCGGTTCCTTCCGGCGCGGCAGCGGCGCAGCCCACGCCCCAGGCGACGCTGGTTCCGGTCACATTCAAGACCACAAACAATGGCGACGCGGTGGCTTCGGTCAACGGCGTCCCGGTCAAGCTGGGCGACTTTACGAAATTCGCGAATCAGATTCGGAATTCGTATGCCAATTCAGGCTCGGACCCCAACAGCGCCAACGGGCAGCAGGAATTGAAGCAGCAGTACTCGGACCTGCTCGAGTCCCTCATCATCCAGGAGATTGTCCGACAGTCCGCCAAGACCCAGGGCGTGGCGGCCACGGACGACGAGGTCAAGACGCAGATTGACCAGATTACGCAGCGCCAGGGCGGTGCGGACGGCCTGGCGAAGGCGCTCGCAGCGCAGGGCCTGACTCAAGATGACCTGACAGCGCTCATCCGCGACCGTATTCTGGCGAACAAGATCGGCGACAGCATCACCAAGGACGTGCCGACGACGGGCGAGCAGATCCACGCCCGCCACATCCTTGTCAAGACCGAGGACGAGGCCAAGAAGGTGCTGGATCGGCTGGCGAAGGGCGAAGCGTTCGACGCCGTGGCGAAGGACGTGAGCATTGACCCGAGCGGCAAGAGCAACGGCGGCGACCTGGGCTGGTTCGGCCGGGGGCAGATGGTGCCGGAGTTCGAGCAGGCCGCGTTCGCGCTGGCGATCAACAAGCTCAGCGATCCCGTGAAGACCCAGTTCGGCTACCACATCATCCAGGTGACGGAGAAGGACGCCAATCACGCCCTGTCGCAGGACGAAGTTGACCGCGCCAAGGAACAGAAGATCGGCGACTGGATTGACCAGCAGAAGAAGGCCGCCAAGATCGAGAAGTACCTCTCCCTCGACTAGAGGATAGCAGACAACAGAGCAGGGCCTCACCCCGGGGGGTGAGGCCCCTGCTCTGTTTGCGGCGGCGCCGGCCATGCCCGTGGCCCCCTAATTGCTTTAGAGAGGTCGTACAGGCGACAGAAGTTTGGACGAGTTGACCAGCGTTTGAACAGCGGACCGCGCTCCGAGGCGCGGGCAGTGGAGGATGCGATGGAAAAGTCTGCCGTGAACCCGAATGTCGAGTACTCGCCCGTTGACACGATCTACATCAGCGAGGCTGAACTGCGCCAGCCGCTCAACCAGAACCGGCGCTATGACTGCCGCTGGATGGCCGACCCCACGTTCCGCGCCTGGATCATCTGGCAGCGGCGGCGCGGGAAAGCCGTGTAGTCGGCTCGCTTCCACCGTTCGAGTAAGAGAATAGGGCGCCGCCGTATCGGATTCCTTGAGATTGCTAACGATAGCGAAATGGAGGATGCGGCGCATGGCAAGCGGTGTGCATGGGATTCATCATGTGACGGTGATTTCGGGCGATGCTCAGGAGAACCTGAACTTCTACGTCGGGGTGCTGGGCATGCGGCTGGTAAAGAAGAGCGTCAACCAGGATGCCCCCGACGTTTACCACCTGTTCTACGCCGACGGCGTCGGCTCTCCTGGCACGGACCTGACGTTCTTTCCCTTCCCCGACGCTCGGCCGGGCCGCGTCGGTGTCGGCATGACCGTCGAGGCGCCTTTCGCAGTTCCGACCGGCAGCCTGCCGTACTGGCAGGCGCGGCTGATCGAGCGCGATGTCGCGGTCGGCGCGGTGGAAACCCGCTTCGGCGAGCCAACCCTGCCCTTTGTGGACCCGCACGGTCTGCGCCTGGCCCTGGTCGAGAGCGATGATCCGCGTCAGTTTACGCCGTGGGCCGACAGCCCGGTACCGCCGGAACACCAATTGCGCGGGATGCACACCGTGCGCCTGTGGGAGCGCAGCCTCCGCGCCACCCACGCCCTGCTCACCGAGCGCATGGGCTTCACCCTCGCCGCCGAGGACGATGGCTGGCGGCGCTATGCTGTGGACGGCGGCGGCTCCGGCAAGTACGTGGACATCAAAGAGATGCCGCAAGAGCGGGGCGGTCTGTCCGGCGCCGGCACAGTCCACCACGTCGCGTTCCGCGTCGCTGACACGCCCGAAGAGATGGCCGTGCGCGGCCAGGTGCAGGACGCGGGCATGCAGCCCACGCCGCAGATTGACCGCTTCTGGTTCAGCTCGGTCTACTTCCGCGAGCCGGGCGGCGTGCTGTTCGAGCTGGCGACCGACGGGCCGGGCTTCGACAGAGATGAAGACATGGCGCACCTGGGCGAGAGGCTCATTCTGCCGCCGTGGCTAGAGCAGTATCGCTCGCAGATCGAGTCAGTCCTCCCCCCGCTCACGATGCCCCACGTTCCCCGCGCCGGCTGATGCGGGGCATCGCCCTGCTGCTCAAAACACATAGGACACGCCGTTATTACGAGGGACGACGAGGCAATCCCACGGCGGGTGAAAGCCCCGCTCGCGCTGCACCAGACGGTCAGTCGCCAGGGCGCGTGATTGCTTCGCTGAGGCTCCCTTGAAAATAAGCCTGGGCCGTCTGTAGGGGCATCCCCCCGTGGATGCCTCTCGTGCGCGATCAGGCATGGGGGCCTGCCCTACGGCATTCGGAGTGACAGCGTATTTTCATCAATGGGCGGCGACGCCGGGCGCCGCCCATGTCTTGCCCTGCGGAGGGCCGACTGGACGTCGGCGCTCCGGCTGTCACTCTGACCGTCAGCGAAGAGTCCCCGACCGAAGGGGATGCTTCCTTTCACTCAGCATGACACAGGGCGCGGCTACGTCGCCGGGGCGAGGCCGAGCTGCTGGAACATGCCCAGGTAGTCACCGTACTCCCACATCTCGACGATCTTGCCGTTCTCGGCCTGGCTCACCGTGACGCCCGTCACGATGACCGGCTTGTCGGTGGGCATGGTCGCGGTCGGCCAGTTCTCCAGGTGCTTGATCGTCATCGTCCAGCGCACCGCCCCGCCGTGCGCGCCGACAATCGGTTCCGCGAGCGCGATGTGCAGGTCGGGGAACGTGGCGCGGTCGTCCAGGATGTGCTGCTTGTAGGCTTCGACACCGATCACGTCGGGGAAGGGGGGATGGTGGAAGATCAGGTTGGGGGCCAGAATCATGTCCAGCGCCCCGACATCACCCTCGTTCCACGCCTTTTCGAGGATCTCGTTCACGTGCAGCGCCATTTCCATCACGGTCGGCATATCTTTCAACATGGCATGACTCCCTCATTGAAATGATCCGTCCACGAACAACAGGCGCGCTTCTCCATTACTGGCCCTGCAATAGGCTACCTCCTTTCTCTCTATGTTTGCACTTTGTTTCTGGTGGGGAGGCTTGGAGGGCGCAGCCCTCCAAACTACCCCCTTTCCCCTTCTTCAGTGGGGACTGCGCCCCTGAACGACGCGGGGAAGAGGGGATTCGTGGGGGGCCTGCGGCCCACACACCCCCGCTGCACAGCAAAGTGCAAAGATAGCGCTTTCTATCGACTCCCCCTTTTTACAGTATATCACCAATGACGCGGCGTGACGTTAAGGATTTGCGCCGTCGGGAGACATTTCCGCTACGGGAACTCTAACCTATCTCTTATCGTCTCGTATTGCGGGAGGGTAAGCTCTGGAGTACAATTAGAGTCTAAAAACCGAGGCGTCCGCTGCTTATGGCAAGTTCAGATATGAGCGCACAGACAAATTCCAGGTCGGGCCGCGCCCTGCGCATCCTCGCCGTTCTCGCGGCCCTTATTATTCTGGCTGGCATTCTCTCGCTTGTCGCGGGTGTCGGCCTCTATCAGTACGTCTACCAGGACCGCATCCACATGGGTGTGCGCGCCGCCGGGCTGGACCTGGGCGGCCTGACGCGCGACCAGGCCGCCGAGATGCTGCGCGACCACGTGGACTACTTCGACAACGCCCGCATCCGCTTCACCTACGGCGACCGTTCCTGGGAGGCCAGCCCGGCCGAGCTGGGCGGGTCGCTCGCGGCGGACACGATGGCCGAACAAGCCTACGCCATTGGGCGCGGCGGCAACCTGCCGCTTGACCTGGTCACCCAGTGGCAGATTGCGCGGGATGGGACGTCCGTCGGGCTGAGCAGCGCCTTCAACCCCGCCCCGGCCCAGGCGTTCGTCAAGGGCATCGCCGCGGAGCTGGACCGGCCTCCCCACAACGCCAGCATCGCGATCCACAACGGCAAGGTTGAGACGGCGGCGGCCGAGGAAGGCTGGGAAGTGGACCAGGCGGCGGTGGTGAAGGGGGTCGGCGACCGGGTGCGGAGCTTCACAGCGGACCCCATCGCCGTCAGCGTCGTCACTGCGCCGCCACTCATCACGGATGTCAGCGCGGCGAAAGCGGCGACGGAGAAGATCATCAGCGGGCCGGTCACGGTCACGTTCCAGGATAAGAAGTGGACACTGAGCGCGGCGGAATTGGCGAACCTCGTGGTCTTTTACCAGGAGAAGGACGCCAACGGCAGGCCGCGCATCATGCCGCGCCTCAACCAGGCGCCGCTCAAGCCGTGGGTCGAGGCGCTGACGGGCGACATCAAGCGCGACCCGCAAGAGGGCCAGGTGCGGTGGGACGGGGGCGCGCAGCGCGTCGCCGCCGTCAAGCCGAGCGCGGTTGGCTACGACTACGACCCGGCCGAGACGCTGAAGAAGCTCAACGAGGCCGTGATGGGCGGCAATCGCACCATCCCCGCCGTCATCAGCGAGATCAAGCCGACGCTCGACACGTCGAACCTGGACGCCCTGGGCATCAAGGAGCTTGTCGTCAAGGGAACGACGCAGTTCAAAGGCTCGCCGCCGGAGCGCATCCAGAACATCGGCGTGGCCGCGAACCAGTTCCAGGACGTGCTCGTCCCGCCGGGCGGCGTGTTCTCGTTCGCCGACCACCTGGGCGACGTGACGGCGGAGAAGGGCTACGCCGAGGCGCTGATCATCGTCGGCAACCGCACGGAGACGGATTACGGCGGCGGCATCTGCCAGGTGTCCACGACGGCGTTCCGCGCCGCGTTTTTCGGCGGCTACCCCATCGTCGAGCGCACGGCCCACGCCTACCGCGTGAGCTACTACGAGGAAGGCGTGGGACCGGGGCTGGACGCGACGGTGTTTACGCCCTACGTAGACTTCAAGTTCAAGAACGATCAGCCGACATGGCTGCTGATCCGCACCGAGCTGGACAAGAAGAACTCGGTGTTGAGCTTCTATTTCTATGGCACGAAGCCCAACCGCGAGGTGAAGCTGGAGGGGCCGAAGATTCTGAGCGAGACGCCCGCCAAGCCGCCGAGCTACCAGGCGGACGCGAAGCTCCAGGCGGGTGAGGTCAAGCAGGTGGACTGGGCGCATCCGGGCGCGACCGTGGTTGCGGCGCGCATCATTACCGAGGACGGACAGACGCGGCGCGAAGAGTTCCGCAGCGTGTATCAGCCGTGGGGCGACATCTACCTGGTCAGCGCGAGCGACCCGCGCGTCAATCGTGGCAATTAAGATGAGGGTTGTATGTTTAACTTCTTAGCGAACATGAGCTGGATCTACTTGTTAGCGGTGATTCCCGTGCTAGGGGTGTTGGTGTTCGTCCACGAGCTGGGCCACTTCCTGGCGGCGCGGCGCGTGGGCGTCCAGGTGGACGAGTTCGGCTTCGGGCTGCCGCCGCGCGCCATGACCATGTTCGAGCGCGACGGCGTGAAGTACACGCTCAACTGGCTGCCCCTCGGCGGCTTCGTAAAGATGGCCGGCGAAGAGGGTAACTTCGAGACGCCGGGCAGCCTGTGGAGCAAGAAGCCGTGGCAGCGGGCGACGATCCTTGTCGCCGGGCCGTTCATGAACTTCCTCGCCGCCGCTGTGCTGTTCAGCATCGTGTTCATGATGGGCGTCCCGGCGCCCGCGCCCAACGGCCGGGTCCAGGTGTACGATGTGTTCGCCGGCTCGCCCGCTCAGGCGGCGGGTTTGCAGCGGGATGACGTCATCCTGAGCGTGGACGGCAAGCCGATCGATACGACGGCAACGCTCATCGCGGCTATCGAGGCGGCCGGCGGGCGCGAGGTTCCCGTGGTCATCGAACGGGCCGGGCAGCAGATGACGCTCAACATGACGCCGCGCGCGTCGGGCGAGGCCCGCGCCGGCATCTCCATCGGCACGGAGCAGATTACCGAGCGCTACGGCCCGGTTGAGGCTGTGCTGCGCGGCATCCAGACCACCGCCAGCGCCGTCGCCAGCACCCTGGCCTTCTTCGGCAAGCTCATCACCGGGTTGTTCACCCGCGCCGCCATGCCGGAAGGCGCCAGCCTCAGCGGCCCCATCGGCATCGCGCGCATCACCGGCCAGGTGGCCCAGGAGGGCTTCGACCGCCTGCTGGCGCTCGCCGCCATCATCTCGGTGTCCCTCGGCACGCTGAACCTGCTGCCGCTGCCGGCGCTGGACGGCGGCCGCCTGCTGTTCGTCGTGCTTGAGTGGGTGCGCGGCAAGCGCATCTCGCCGGAGCGCGAGGCGTTCGTCCACGCCGTCGGCATGGTGTCGCTGCTGCTGGTGATGCTGATCGTGTCGTACTTCGACGTGGCGCGCTGGATCGGCGGCGTCTCGCCCTTCGGCGGGTAATGCCCACCACCAGACGCATGAAAATGTGAGGTTTCGCCACCCGCCTGTCTTCGAGAGGAAGGAAACGCAAAGGCGCAGAGACGCAAAGAAAGAGCATCGTCTGATCTCTCCCCTTTGCGCCTTTGCGCCTTTGCGTTACCCCTTCCATTACGTTTTCCCCTGGCTCCTGGCTATAATTTATCGTGGCCCCCGTAGGCCCCCACAATAACCCCGCGCTGCGCGCGCTGCCGCCGTCTGCGAGATGGCGGAGATGGCGCGATCCCTGGCGCGGTTTCGACGGCGGAAGGAGTTTCGGCACCCCAATGCAAGACGTTCAAGCCATCGCGAATCGCGTTTCAGATAATGTAGAGAAAGTCATTGTCGGCAAGCACGGCGAAGTTCAACTCGCCTTGATTTCGATTCTGTGTCGCGGCCACGTCCTCATCGAGGACGTGCCGGGCGTCGGGAAGACGATGCTGGCGCGCGCCCTGGCGCGCTCCCTCGGCTGCACCTTCCGCCGCATCCAGTTCACGCCGGACATGCTCCCCAGCGACATCACCGGCGTCTCCATCTTCAACCAGCGGGACCGCGAGTTCGAGTTCCGCCAGGGGCCGATCTTCGCCCAGATCGTGCTGGCCGACGAGATCAACCGCGCCACCCCCAAGACCCAGTCGGCGCTGCTGGAGGCGATGGAAGAGCGCCAGGTGACCGTGGACGGCATCACCTACAGCATGGCGAACCCGTTCCTCGTCCTTGCCACGCAAAACCCCATCGAGTACGAAGGCACGTTTCCGCTGCCCGAAGCGCAGCTCGACCGCTTCCTCGTGCGCCTAGCGCTCGGCTACCCGACCCGCGAAGCCGAGATGATGATCATGGACGCGCAGCGCGTGTCGCACCCGGTCGAGGCGTTGGAGCAGGTCGTGAGCGCGGAGGACCTGCTCCAGGCGCAGACGCTCATCAAGGATGTCCACGTCAGCGACCTCATCAAGGAATACATCGTCGGGCTGGTCGCGGCGTCACGCGAGCACCCGGACACGTACCTGGGCGCCAGCCCGCGCGGCTCCCTCGCCCTGTACAAGACGAGCCAGGCGCGCGCCGCCCTGATGGGCCGCGACTACGTGATCCCCGACGATGTAAAGGCGCTGGCCGATGCGACCCTGGCCCACCGCATCATCGTCAGCCCCTCGGCGCGCATCAAGAGTGTGGACGCACGCACCATCGTCGAAGACCTGCTGCGCACGGTGCCGGTACCCGGCGCGCGGGCGAAGCCGGAGCCGGCGCGTGCGTAACGCTCGCATTCTCATCCCTATCTTCATCCTGGTCCTCGCCGTGGACCTGGCAACGAAGAATACCCTCATGGGGCGCCTGACCTACCTGCTCGGCGCGATCCTGGTCGTGACGTTCCTTTGGAGCTGGCTCAACATCCGCCGCATCCAGGTATTTCGTCAGACCCGCTCGCGCCGCGCCCAGGTCGGGCAGTACGTCGAGGAGCGCTTCGCCGTTCGCAACCTGAGCGTCTTCCCGAAGCTGTGGCTCGAAGTGGATGACCAGTCCACGCTGCCAGTCCACCACGCCGGGCGCGTCGTCAACTCGCTGGCCGGGCGCAAGCAGCGCGGCTGGCAGGTGCGGACGCTGGCGCGGCGGCGCGGCCGCTACACGCTCGGACCGATCACGCTGTCCACCGGCGACCCGCTCGGCCTGTTCCGCTTCGAGCGCCATCTGCCGGCGACATCGAGCATGGTCGTCTACCCGGCCACCATTGACCTGCCGCGCTTCGAGCCGCCCATCGGCCAGCTCGTCGGCGGCGAGGCGCTGCGCCTGCGCACCCAGTACGTGACCACCAACGTGTCCGGCGTCCGCGACTATGTGCCGGGTGACAGCTTCAACCGCATCCACTGGCCGACGTCGGCGCGCCGTGACCGGCTGATGGTGAAGCAGTTCGAGATTGACCCGACGGCGGACGTGTGGATCGTGCTGGACATGCAGCGCGACGTGCAGACTGGGCCGCCCCTCGCCGAGTACGAGCGCGAGCGCGAGATGTTGCCCGCCATGCTCGCTAACGGGCAGCCGCCGCCGCTGCTGACGCCGAACACCGAGGAGTACGGCGTGACGGTCGCGGCGTCCATCGCGCGCCACTTCGTCATCCGCAATCGCAGCGTGGGCCTCATCACCTATGGTCAGGACCGCGAGGTGGTGCAGCTCGACCGGGGCGAGCGGCAGCTCAACAAGATTCTGGAGACGCTCGCCGTCATCCGCGCTGTGGGGCGCGCGCCGCTGGAGCAAGTGCTGACCGCGGAGGAGCGACTCTTCGGGCGCAACAGCGTCGTGATCGTCATCACGCCGTCGGCCTTCGACCCGTGGGTGTCTATCCTGCGCGACTATCGGCGGCGCGGGGCCAGCAGTGTCGCCGTCCTGGTCGAGGGCAGTACCTTCGCCGACAATGGGCCGTCGGCCATCAACGTCATGAGTTCGCTCATCGCCAGCGGCGTTCCCACGTATCTCGTCAAGAACGGCGACGCGATTGACGCGGCGCTCGGCCAGCGCGCCTCCGTCTGACCGATAAATATTTCGTAACCCTGTGAGGGGGCCGTAGCAGAATGGCGCCCTCAAGCGTTTGTTGTATAGGGGCATATCTCGTGCGCCTTGTATTGTTGCGCCCCGATACCCCCACGTCGTCTTTGTGTGAGGTTCACTTGTACGTTACCAGAGGGGGGTAACATGAAACGAGTTGCTGTCATCATGATGCTGGCCGTTGCCCTGGCCAGCGTGTTCGCGCTGACGGGCGCGGCGAGCGTCACGAACGCGGCGCAGGCGGGCGAAAACACCGCTGCCTCGTCCACCGCCCTCGTCGGCGGCTGCTACAGAATCCCGCTGACGATTTCCTTCCCCGCGCTCTACGCCGCGTCCAATCCCGTTAACAACATGCCGACGCTGTGGGTCATGGACAATGGCAACGGCGCAGTGATCTACAAAGCCCTCATTGCGTCGGGCGCAAAATCCGTGACGATCCCGAACACCCTGACGGGGCGGTCGTACTACATCCGTATCGGCTTCGACCGCAACCCGCCGCTGGAGCCGTTCGCCGCCTTCTACTGGCCCAACGGCTGGAACGGTACGGCCGGCGGCCAGACGTTAGAAGCCTACCTGCCCGGCATCACCACAAATGTAACGGTCCCGTGCCAGAGTGGCGCGGCGGGCGGTGTGCCAGCCCAGCCGGTGACGATCACCGTCAGGCCGCCGACGGGCGTCATCGCGGGCTACCTGGGGGATTGGGCGACGGGAACAGCGCCAACCTGGACCATCAGCAACAGCGGATCGCTTGGCCCGCACTACGAGTGGACGGGGCTGCCCACGCGCCCCGCCGCCGGCGTAACGATCGAGCTGTGGCGAGCGCCAAGCGCATCGAACCAGGCCGGCGCTCTGTTGGCGCGCACGGTGACCAACACCGAGGGCTATTTCAATTTCACCAAGGTTGACCCATCGCAAGCGTATGAGCTGAAATTCACGCGGAACAACGCGACTTACGTTGTCAGCCCAGTGGTGGCGACGTACTCGGGGCAGCTATACCAGGTGAACGCCACCAACGGCGCTCTCTTCGTGCCGGGCGCCGCCTTCCTGCCCGCCCGTTAGCGCCTGAACGACGACACGGCTGATCATTGGGCCGCCGGGGCTACATAGCCCTGGCGGTCTTTTGTTTTAGTTTATCCTGCTTTAAGGAAAGGCCGTCGAAGCCATATCTACGGCCACCCCGTTTTCGTTATAAAGGCTGAGATACGGAGCGCCGCGTATCCTTGCACTTGTCACTTGGGCGCAGCGGGCGGGGAGGTAAACCACATCATGAGACGAATTCTCGTCATCGCCGTTCTGGCGCTGGCCCTGGCATTGGGCCTCGCGCTGGGTGTCGCGCTCGCCTTCGACGGCGGCGCGGCGCAGGCCAGCCCGACACCTGGCAACTATGTCCAGCTGCCGGTGCTCGGCTACATCGGTAACACCAAGGCGGGCGTGGATTGGACCATCGAGGCGCAGAACGTCGGCTCGACCTGGACCAAGATCGCCCTGCTGCTGTTTGCGGAGAACTCTGGCTTCTGCCAGCCGCAGGCGCAGAACCCGTTCAAGATCGAGTGTACCGGCTTGCTCAAGCCTGGCACGAGCTGGGTGTGGACAAGCTCGCAGCTGCCGTCGAGCGCCAAGAGCGCCATCGCCATCAGCTACAACCCGTTCCCGCAGCAGGGCAACGAGTGGTGGCGCTGCGAGCAGTGGACGACCGACCTCAACACCCGCCGCTGGCCGGAAGGTTGGCCGAGCGTGACCTCGACCCCTGGGCAGTTCCCGTTCAACTGGAACCCGTTCTACGGCCAGCCCATCGCGGTCGAAGTCGTCCGCAAGATGCCGGGCAACGCCACCCCGTCGTTCGTGATGGCCGACGCCTACAGCGGCGTGAGCGCCATGCAGGAAGGCCGCTACGACCCCATCTTTGGCGGCTTCGCCTACTACGCCCCGGTCGTCTACTCTGGCTATGGCGGCTGGAACAGCTGGCTGTACATCCAGAACAGCGGCACGGAGTGTACGAGCATCGAGTTGTGGTTCAAGGATCGTGACAGCTGCCTCCGCGCGCAGATCTGCTCTGTGGCGCAGGTGTCGCCTGGCTACTCGGCGCAGTTCAACGTCGCCGGTTGCGCCCCGCCCGGCTTCACGGGCAGCGCCTGGATCCGCGCGTCGCAGCCTTTGGGCATCGTGGTGGATCAGATCGGCCAGGACGTGCTGATGAGCTACACCGGCGTCGCGGCTGAGCTGTGCTACGTGTTCAACGGCCAGTGCCTGGACGCGGGTGGTGGGTCGCAGGTGGCTTACGGTCCGCTGATCTACCGCGAGACCAACGGCTGGGCGACGGTCATCCACGTGCAGAACATGAGCAGCATCGTGGCGGCGAAGGTGAAGGTGTACTTCGTTGACCAGAGCGGCGACATCATCACGACGCTGGTGGACTGGATCTGCCCGCGCGGTGAGACGGAGTTCCCGCTGGCGCTGGTGAACAACCTGCCTGGGCAGTACGTCGGCGCGGTGCGCGTCGAGAGCCAGGCGTGGGAGTCGCCTGGTGACCCGGCGGTGAACGCGGTGCCGATCGCGGCGGTGGCGGAGCTGCTCAACTACAGCAGCCCGACCAAGATCACGCAGGCGACGGCGTACAACCTGTTCCCCGAGGATCAGGGCTACTACTGGCAGATCGGCCAGGGGGATGCCAGTGGTCTGCAGGGCGGCGTGGCCGTGATCGGCATCCCGTCGCTGATGCAGCGTGGCAACGCGTACAACATGGTGACGGACATCTCGGTGCAGAACCTGGTGCCGAAGCCGGGCTTCACGGACTTCGTGATGTACGTGTACGACCAGAACGGTCTGCTGGACTATGTGTGCGAGAAGCTGAACGAGAAGCAGGTGGAGTACATCAACCTGGCGAACTGGAACTGGATCCAGCCTGGGTTCGTGGGGTCGGCCGTCATCTCCGCCGTGTACTGGGAGCACGACGTCCTTGCGGGCGTGCCGGTCTTCGGGCCGGGCAACCCGCAGCTGCCGATCCTGCTGCGCAACGTGGTCGGCCTGGCGGCGGTCAAGGTCGAGCGCGTGGTGCCGGGTGGCGCGCCGAGCGCCGGCGACGTGACCGCCGCGAGCGAGGGCTTCCCGATCCCGCCGGGCTTCGACTTCGAGGGCTACATCCCGCAGTGCCCTGGCGTGCCGACCTCCTGCGCGCCGATCGGCGCTCTGGTTATCACCGTGTGCGCGCCGGTGTACGCGGGCGCGTTCATCAACGTTTCTGACGACACGACAGGGGCGCCTTACTTCACCGACAGGCTCAACGATCAGGGACAGGCCCTCTTTGCCAGCCCGCCAGGCCTGCCGACCGGCCACAATTACCTTATCACCATCGGCACACCCGACCCTGATCGCCCCGGCCAGTTCATCGTGGTCTATACGTCGCCCGCCACAACGCTGGCGGACCCCGGCGCCCCGCTGAAGGCCGGCGGCATCAGCGCCGACACGACGTACACAGCCAAGGTTCCTGGTATCAGCCAGGTCATCGCCCTGCCGTGCCAGAGCGAGCCGGGCGCGACTCTCAATGTGACCCTGACGCCGCCGGTAGGTGTCGTCGAAGGCTACCTGAGCAATGACGCGCCCAAATTCCGCGCCGCGACCCCTGCTCCGCTGCCGCTCCCGCTCGTCCCGCAGCCGCCGGCCGGCGGCGCGAACGACGGCGGCAAGTGGCCCGGCGCCCCGCTGAACCCCGCCGCCGGCCAGGTCGTGCAGCTGTGGCTGCCGCCTAGCCCGGCCAACCAGAGCGGGACCTACCTGCGCAGCGCGACGACGACGACGGAGGGCTACTTCAAGTTCGACAACGTCAACCCGTGTCTGCTGTACGAGGTGAAGGCCGTCGGCAGCCCGACGCAGGTCGTCGCGGGCGTGGTGGCGACGGTGAGCGGCCAGAAGTACATGCTGGCCTTGAACCCGCTACCCGCTACGGGTCTGTACATCACATCGCCCGGCCCGCGACCGATCCCATAATCCTTCGCGTGTCGCGCCGACTGATGAACTCTCACCAATTATCGCCGCATTCCGCTGGCGGTGGAGTTGCCACTCCACCGCCCATCGGAGGCGCTGGAGATGGCTCTCCAGCGCGAGCATAATTGCGGCGGTCACGGCCAATGCCAGAGCGGCGGAGTGAGCCTCCCTCACCCCGCCGCTCTGCTTTCTGCTCGTTCGCCGGCTCGCTTGAACCCCGGCCGGAGCTATCACATAGAACTCTGCCGCCCGCCGTATTAGCAGCAATCCAGCGTGCCGAAGCGTTCCCGCGCCTCCCGCTCCAGGCGCTCGCGGTGCATCGGGTGGGCGATGGCGATCATCGCCTGCGCGCGCTGGCGCAGGTTCCGCCCGTACAAGTACGCCACGCCGTACTCGGTCACGATGTAGTGGACGTGGGCGCGGGTGGTGACGACGCCGGCGCCGGGCTTGAGGAAGCTCACGATGCGCGACTCGCCGCGGCTCGTCGTGGACGGCAGGGCGATGATGGGCTTGCCGCCCTCCGACAGCGCCGCGCCGTGCATGAAGTCCATCTGGCCGCCGACGCCGGAGTACATGCGCGTGCCGATGGAGTCGGCGCACACCTGCCCGGTCATGTCTACCTCGACGGCGCTGTTGATGGCGGTGACCTTCGGGTTGCGGCGGATGACCGCCGTGTCGTTGGTGTAGGCCACGTCGAGCATGACCACCAGCGGGTTATCGTCCACGAAGTCGTACAGGCGCTTCGTGCCGAGCAGGAAGCTGCCGACGATCTTGCCCGGGTGCGTCCGCTTGTTGTAGCCGGTGATGACGCCCTTCTCGACCAGATCAATGATGCCTTCGGAAAACATCTCGGTGTGGATGCCGAGGTGCTGGTGGCTGCCGAGCGCCGCAAGGGCCGCGTCGGGGATCGCGCCGATGCCCATCTGGAGTGTCGCGCCATCCTCGACCAGCTCGGCCACGTTGCGGCCAATTGCCATTTCGACCTCGCCCATCTCCGACGGCGGCAACTCCGGCAGCGGGTCGTCCACCTCGACGGCGTAGTCAATCTGGCTCATGTGGATCAGGCCGTCGCCGTGGGTGCGCGGCATGTGGGGGTTGACCTGGGCAATGACGTGCTGCGCCATCTCCACGGCGGCGCGGCTCGTGTCCACCGAGACGCCGAGGGAGCAGAAGCCGTGGCGGTCGGGCGGCGACACCTGGATCATCGCCACGTCCAGGGGCAGGATGTTCTTGCGGAAGAGGTTCGGCACCTCGCGCAGGAACACCGGGATATAGTCCACCAGGCCCGTGGAGACGCCGTCGCGGACGTTCGGGCCGAGGAACGGGGCGTTGGTGTGGAAGTTGTTGCGGTACTCGGGGCGAGCATAGGGGGCGTCGCCGGCGGTGATGATGTGGACGACCTCCACACCCCGCAGCTGGGGAGCGCGGCGGACCATGGCCTCGATGAGGCGCTGGGGCGCGGCGGCGACACTCTGGATGAAAACGCGGTTGCCGGACTCGATCACGGACACGGCCTCATCAGCGCTCACAATTTGGAAATGGGCGCGTTCGTCGAGACCCTGGAGCTTCATCGCCGTCTCCTTCTGACCTTTGGAACAAAAATTGATGCGACAGGCGGTATCCGGGTGGATCATGGCCGCGAGCCGCGTCAAACGTTAGCAGATAAAGATGAAGGCGTCAACTCAATTTGGACCTTTTGTAGTGACGACTTCGGTCGTTCTCAGCCATGTGGTCCAAGGTTCACGACCCGTTGCGTCATCTCCACCGCGTGAGGATGCTCTCGCGCTGGAAGACGCGCACGCCGACGACGAACACCAGCCCATCCAGGACGGCCAGGATGATGGCGGCCATAAGCACGAAGGGCAGGCCGAGGAGGAACACGCCGACGCTCTGGGCCACCATGATCCCGACAATCGGCAGGATGATGATGACACCGACCTGCTGCGCGCTGCGCGGGTCGCTGACGCGCGACGAGACGATGACGCCGAGGCCCAGCGCCAGCAGCGCCACCAGGGGCGTGATGAGCACGATCATCGTCAGCGTCGCCGGGTCGAGGACGTAGCGCGCCACGGTTGCGCCGGCGCGCCAGGTCACGATGATGGCATAGACCAGGAAGATGAGCCACGTTCCCAGGACGGCGGGGATGGTGGAGGCGAGGGCTTTGCCGAGCAGCAGCTCCTCCGTCGAGATGGGCGTCGCCAGGACGGCCTCCAGGCTGCGGCTCGTCTTCTCGCCGATAATGCTGTAGGTGGCGATGCTGATGGCGGCCATGACGGGCAGCACCAGGAACAGGGGCAGGAACTGGCGCAGCAGAAAGACCTGCGCCTGCTGGAGGGGCGTCAGCGCGGCCAGGCTGGGCGAAGCTGGAGGTAGTTTTCTGGCATCCCTTCCGTCGTCGCGAATGCCTCCGGCCCAAGGATCGCCGGCAGCAGCAGGCCGAGGCCGAGGGGCATCGCCAGGAACATCACCGACAGCAGCCCCCAGGTGAACAGAATCGTTCGGTTGCGGAGCGTCTCCGCCCATTCCTTCCGCACCACCGTCTCTACCGCCGTCATAGTCTCTCCCATGTCATGCTGAGTGCAGTGACGCACCCCGCCCGTCGTGACGAGGTGACGAGGTGACAAAGTGAACATAGCTGTCATGCCAAGTGCAGCGAGCATGACGGCGGGCGTGAAGTGGTAGAGACGCGCCATGGCGCGTCTCTACGCCCCTGCCGCCTGCGGCGCATCCTCACGGATGAAAGTGCTGGCCGTCGCCCAGCGTCGCCGCCGATTGATGAACTTTAACAAAATAGGCCAGTCATAGACCGACATAGCGCAGCAAATCCGACGAGGCCTCGGCGTACTGGTCGAGCCAGGCTTGAACCAGGCTCTGCAGGTCGGGCCAGCGATCCGCCAGATCATGCTGATGCAACAGCTCTTGGTACAGCTTGCGCCAGACCTTCTCGATGGGGTTCGTCCACGGCGCGTACGTCGGCAAGGGCAGCAACAGGATCTTGGTGTTGACCAACGCCGCCAGCACGTCAGGATGGAAGTGGACGGGCCAATTGTCGAGCACAACGAAGATGAGGTCAACGTCAGGATACGCCGCGTCCAAGGCCTTGAAGTAGCGGATCAAGGTGTGGCGGTCGAACTTGGCGCGTTGCCAAGTGAACAGACGCCCGGTTCGCATATCGAGGGTGCCAGCGATGCGACGCTTGCGATTGAGCGCAGACCCTGACGGGCATGCGCACCGCTGCCCGGCACGGGCATAGCCCTGAGCCACGCTGGGCCACACATAGTAGGTCAACTCGTCCTGGTAGAGCAGCGCATACTGCTTGGGCTCGGCGTGCGCCAGCGCCCGCGCTTGCCCGATGAGGGCCATCTTCTCGTCGTAGGCCAGGTCGGGCGAGTGGACGTAGCGGCGGCCACGTTTGTAGTGCACCTTGAAGCCGCAGGATCTTGTGCACGCCGGGCAATGACAGCGTCTTCAGCCAGGGTACAGCCTGGCGCAGGCCAAGTCCAGCCACCAGCACGAACGGGCCAGGCCGACCAGGCGCGGCGGGTGGTGGATGATCGCCTCCACCCTCAGCCTGGGCCGTCTCCGCCGTCGCGTGCTGAGGGGAAAAAGCGGGCTTGCGCCCGCGTCCCGCACGAATGCGTAAGCCGTCCAGCCCTTCCGCTAAGTAGCGTTGGATCCAGCCTCGAACCGTGTCTTTGTCGCGCCGCTTCAGCAGACCGTGGGCGGCGATGTCACGGGTGGATTGGCCGCCGATGGACTTGATGATGGCGGCAGCCCGCTCGCGGACATACGGCAGCGGATGCGTGTCGCGCGTGCGGCGTAGTTCGTCCAGTTGGGTCTCGCTCAAGTCGTACTTGAACTTCTTAGGCATTGTCCTCTCCTGCTCAGACGTATGCCGTTGAGACCCTAAGTGTACTATGACTGGTCTATTTTGTTAAAGTTCATAAATCGGCGTCTGCTACGGTCAAGCCTGCTGAAGCAGGCTGGCTATGCGGCGTCGTTCCCAACCGAGCCTGCTTCAGCAGGCTTCGTCCACTCAGCCACCGACTTGAGTCGGTGGCGTCTTGAGTCGGTGGCGTCGGCGGGCGACGACGCGGCCTTTCATAGCAGGTTTTCATGGACTTGCGTCCACCACCAGACGGATGAAAATACGCTGTCGCACCGACAACCCCGCCTGTCACCCCGAACGAAGTGAGGGGTCTGGACTGCGGCCCAGATGCCTCGCTAGGCTCGGCATGACAGCCCAGGCTTATTTTCAGAGGAGCGTGCCGAAGCCCTGAGCAAGGTAGATCGGCAGGTTAGCGTGGAAGAGCTATCGCGCTCGCGCTGGAGAGCCATCTCCAGCGCCTCCCAGAGGCGGTGGAGTTGTCACTCCACCGCCAGCAGGGGGTCTCCACGCTATTATTGGGAGCTACCCTGAGCAACGCGAAGGGGAAGCAATCCCCCGCTTTTGCAAAGGGCCGTCTATGCAGCAACAGCGTGTGTTTCATCCTCGCGTGAGATTGCTTCGGCGGCAAAGCCCGCCTCGCAATGACGGCCCAGATTTTCTTCCTTTGCGTTCCCTATCCCCGCTGCGCCTCCGTCCCAGATGGCCCGCCGGCGCCGGCGCCGTCCACCAGTTCGAGGTACACCTGCTCCAGGCTGGCGCGGTCCTCCGCCACGAACTGCACCTGCGCCCCCGCCGCCACCAGCGCCGCGACCAGGCCGGGGTTCGCCTCGGCCGGGCTGTCCACATCCACGTGTAAAACGGCGTCGCGCAGCTCGGCCCGGCGCACGTGGGGCGCGCCCTGGGCGACGGCCACCCAGCGCGCGGCGGGGTTGGCGACGGTCACCAGGGTGCGCGCGCCGAACAGGCGCTGGCGCAGCGCCGCCGGCGTGTCCACGGCGATGAGCGTCTGCTTGAGCACGCCGACGCGGTCGGCCAGGCGCTCGGCCTCGTCCAGGTTGTGCGTCGTCAGGAAGATCGTGCGTCCCTCCGCCTTCAGCTCCTCGATGAAGTCGCGCACGGTGCGGCTGGCGCTTGGGTCGAGGCCGGACGTCGGTTCGTCCAGGAACACCAGGTCCGGCTCGTGGAGGAAGGCGCGGGCGATGGCGACCTTCTGACGCATGCCCTTCGAGAAGCCGCCGGTGAGCTGGCGGCGCTGCTCCCATAGCCCCAGGAGCTTGAGGTACTTCTCGACGGCCCGCTCCGGCTGCGGCACGCGGTACAGGCGGGCGAAGAACATCAGGTTAGACTCGGCGCTAAGCCGGTCGTAGAGGCCGGGCGACTCGGTCAGGAAACCGACCCGCCCCCGCAGCCGCGCCAGGGCCTCGTCGTCGCCGTCGAGGGGCTGGCCGACGACCATGGCCTCGCCGGCCGTGGGCGCGATGAGCGCCGCCAGCATGCGCACCGTGGTGGTCTTGCCGGAGCCGTTTGGCCCCAGCAGGACGAACACCTCGCCCCGCTCCACCGCCAGGTTCAGGTCGCGCACCGCCGTCGTCGCCCCGAAGGTGCGCGTCAGCCCGCGCGTCTCGATCACGCGCCCGTTCGCCGCGGTCATCGTCTACCCTCCCGTGGCCGCCGCCACTTCCGACGGCGCGTCCGATGGCGCGGCAGGCTGCGGGCGGAAGTGGAAGATGATCCAGATGCTGAAGATGGCGAAGAGCGTGACCACGACCTCGACGCCGATCAGCCCGATGTAGCGCGGGAGGAAGAGGGCGGCGGCGTCAATCAGGGCGTGGTAGCCGACGGCCGCCCAATACCAGATGAACGAGCCGCGCGTGAACACCTGCAACACCAGGATGGACAGGGAAATCTGGATCGCCATCGTCATGGCGCGCTCGTAGGCCCCGACCAACGGCGTGGCCGGGCCGAGCGCCTGGAGCTGCTGCAACCCGCTCTGGAGCTGGTTGACGGCCTCCGGCGGGAGCGCCTGAATCTGCTCCGCCGACATGGCGGCGAAGTTCATGATGGTCGCCAGGCTCGCCATGACGGAGACGCCGACCCAGACCGACTCCATCGCTTCGTGGCCCGTGCCGTACATGATGCCCATCGCCCACGTCTTCGGCCCTTTCAACAGGTAGCGGTAGCCGAGCCAGCGGCCCGTCTCCTCGAACAGCCCCGCCGTGAGCGCCAGGGCGACGCCCCAAACGGCGGCGAGGACCGGCGAACCTTTGAGGGTGTCGGCCAGCATCATGGACAGGATCTGGACGATGGGGATACGGATGAGAATCTGGGTGACGCCGAAAATCAGCATGCCGATGAAAAAGGTGCGCCAGCGCGCGCCGAGCCGCCGCCAGAAGATCGCGCCGAGCGCGAACGGAAACAGAATCTCGAATGCGATTGCCAGGGCGTAGCCAATCATCATTGGCCCGGTAAATGCGCTTTGCATAGGTCGTCCTTCCACGGGCAAGCTTGCTCCCCTTGGGCGTCGTTGTCAAGCGGCGGGCCACGGGGTCCTACCCTCTCTACGGACGGCATGGGCGGAAGATGCGCTATAATACCTGCTTATGAGCAGCCAGATTGCCGCCGTGGACCTCGCCCGTCGCCGCTGGGCGATGGTCGCCCTGTACGCGGCGGCCGTCGTTGTCTTCGGCGACATGTACCTCACGCAGCCGATCCTGCCGATCCTGTCCCAGGAGTTCGGCATTGCGCCGGCGACCGCCGGGCTGTCCGTCTCCGCCGTCGTCCTGCTCATCGCGTTCGCCTCCCTGAGCTATGGCTCGCTGAGCGACAGCCTGGGCCGCAAGCCAGTCATGGTGTGGAGCACGGCCCTGCTGACGCTGCCGACGCTGCTGTGCGCCCTCGCGCCCACGTTCGGCGTTCTCCTTATCTTCCGCGCGCTCCAGGGGCTGTTCATACCCGGCCTGACTGCCGTCGCCGTCGCCTACCTGGGCGACCTGGTGGACCACCGCGCGCTGGGCGCGGCGGTGGGCGGCTGGATCGCCGCCAACGTCGCGGGCGGCCTTGTGGGCCGCGTCGGCAGCGGCCTCATCACCGACGTCTACGGCTGGCGGGCGGCGTTCGCCGTGTTCGCCGGCCTGACGCTGCTGGCCGCCATCGGCATGGCCCTCGCCCTGCCGCGCGACG
The DNA here is from genome assembly GCA_046328535.1 of Anaerolineae bacterium. Classification (GTDB taxonomy): domain Bacteria; phylum Chloroflexota; class Anaerolineae; order Epilineales; family JAHCIE01; genus JBDHWG01. The sequence goes on along the minus strand of JAXLWJ010000003.1, from coordinate 41,374 downwards.
GGCGGCACGCCCACGGCGACTGGCGCGCGGCGTATCGCGGCATGTTCGCGCTGCTGCGCTACCGGCGGCTGGTGGGCGCGTTCATCATCGGCGGCGCGCTGTTCTTCGGCTTCCTCGGCTTCTTCACCTACCTACCGTACTACCTCACCGGCGCCCCGTTCTACCTGTCGCCCGGCATCGTCAGCCTGGCCTACCTCAGCTACCTGGCGGGCGTCATCGTCTCCCCCATCGCCGGCCGCCTGTCCGCCCGCGTCTCGCGCCGTCGGCTCATCGCCGTCGGCCTCGGCATCGCCATGCTGGGCATCACCCTGACGCTCATTCCGGTGCTGCCCGTCATCATCGTGTGCCTGTTTGTGCTGTGCAGCGGGATGTTCACGGCGCAGGCCGTCACGCCTGCCTTCGTCAACATCGTCGCGCCCCACAGCAAAGGCGGCGCCGGCGCCTTGTACCTCGTGTTCTACTACGTCGGTGGGACGCTCGGCGGCGTGGTGCCGGGCCTGGCGTGGCAGAGCGTCGGGTGGAGCGGCGTGACGAGCGTGTGCCTCAGCGCCTTCGTCGTCGCCCTCCTCGCCGACTGGCTGCTGTGCCGAGAGTAACCGTGACTTGACATCCTCAGCGCGGGCGATATACTACTCGCAAGGTTTGTTTATCAAACAAACTAATGTCGAGGGGTCAAGTGTGGATACCCTGCGCAGCGTAGATCACGCCATGATGCGTGAAATGAATACCGCCCTCATCCTGGAGTGCCTGCACCAGCACGCGCCCCTGTCGCGGGCGCGGCTGGCCGACATGACAGGGCTGAACAAGGCGACCGTCTCCAGCCTGGTGCGCGAGCTGCTCGACGCGCAGTACATCCGCGAGAACGGCCTGAACACCGGCGACACCGGCCGCCCGGCGATCCAGCTCGAGCTGAACCCGGCGGCGGGCGCGATCATCGGCGCTGAGATCGGCGTGGACTTCGTCTCGCTCCTGCTGACCGACTTCTCGGCGGGGGTGCTGTGGCGGCTCTACGAGCGCACGTCGCATCTCGACGGGCGGGACGCCATCCTCGAGCGCGTGGTCAGAGGGCTGGAGCAGGCGCGGGACGCAGCGCGCCAACTGGGGCTGCCGGTGCTGGGCGTCGGCCTCGGCGTGCCGGGCCTGGTGGATGTCGCCACGGGGACGCTCCTGTTCGCGCCCAACCTGGGGTGGACCGATGTCCCGCTGCGCCAGCCGCTCGAAGAGCGCTTCGACTTCCCCATCTACGTGGATAACGAGGCCAACCTGGCCGCGCTCGGCGAGGCGTATTTCGGCGCGGCGGAGGATGCGCGCTACGTCCTCTATATTCACTCGAGCGTGGGGTTGGGCGCGGGCGTCGTCCTCGACCGCCGCGTTCTCTCCGGCGTCGCCGGGTTCGCCGGCGAAGTCGGCCACATGACCGTCGAGCCGAATGGGCCGCCCTGCGCGTGCGGCAACCACGGCTGCTGGGAGACGGTCGCCAGTCAGCGGGCGCTCTTCGAGCGCGTCCGCGCCGCGATCTGGACGGGGCGCGACTCGTGGCTCGCGGCGGCGACGGACGGCCATCTCGACCAGATCACCATTCAGCTCGTCATCGCCGCCGCGCGGCGGGGGGATGGGGTGGCGCTGGACGCCCTCGCCGAGACGGGCCGCTACCTGGGCATTGGGCTGGCCGGCCTCATCAATCTGCTCAACCCGGAGCGCATCGTCTTCGGGGGAATGCTGAGTCTGGCGCACGAGTACCTGCTGCCGGCGATGACGGCCGAGATCGAGCGGCGCGCTCTGCGCTGCTCCCGCGAGGGCGCGGCGATCGTCATCGCCAAGTACGGCCCGGACGCCTGCGCCATCGGCGGCGTCGCGACGGTCTACCACCGCGTGCTCAGCAGTCCCCTCGCCGGCCGCGAGCCGCGCGACGGCAAGCCCCGCCCCGCCGACGCCCTCCGCTTCTAAGGCATCTCTCCCTTTGCGTCTTGGCGTTACCTTCCTCCCGAAAATCTGCAAGTGGCGGGGATGTTGGACCGCGAGAGGCGCGACGCAAGAACACACGATTGAATCTCCCCCCTTTGCGCCTTTGCGCCTTTGCGTTACCTTACTCTTGGAAACCTGCGAGTAGCGAGACGCCCCGCTACGTGGCGCGGCGTTCGTGGTCCAGCGGTTCCTGTGGGCGGCGAGGGGGGGTTGGACCACGAAAGGCAATCCCCCAGCGTGTGCCTTCCGCGCCTTTCGCGGACTTTCGTGACCTTCGTGGTCCGCAGACTTAGCGCCTGGGCTGTCATGCCGAGCATAGCGAGGCATCTGGCCCGCAGTCCAGCCCCCTCACTTCGTTCGGGGTGACAGGCGGGGGTTGTCGGTGCGACGGCGTATTTTCATCCGTCTGGTGGTGGACGCAAGTCCATGAGAACCTGCTATGAAAGTTGGTCCAGGGCCGTGTCGTCGCCCGCCGACGCCACCGACTCAAGTCGGTGGCTGAGTGGACGAAGCCTACTGAAGCAGGCTCGGAGGAGGACGCCATCGGTTAGCCAGCCTGCTTGAGCAGGCTTGACCGTATCAGACGCCGATTTCAATCGGCGGCGTCGGCGGGCGACCACGATGCCGAGCCTTGCGGAGAGCCGACTGGAAGTCGGCGCTACAGGAGTCGGGGACGCAACTTTCATCCGTGAGGATGCGCCGTAGGCGGCAGGGGACTCGTGCTCACCCCTCCAGCGCGTAGGCGACGGCGTCGTCCAGCGTCATCCGGCGGCCGGCCGCCCACGCTGCGTCGAACTCGGCGGAGGGCAGCTGCCCGCGCAGCGCCGCCACGTCGTCGTCGTACTCGACGCGCTCCATGCCCGTCATCCGCACACCCACTCTCTCTCGCAGCGCCTCCGCCGCGCCGAGCAGCCGCGCCGCGCGAACAGGGTCGCCTTGCGCCCGGGCGATGAACGCGCAACACTCCAATTCGTGCGCCACGGCCGGCAGCTGGCCCATCTCCTCGAAAGCCACAATCGTGTGGCGATAGATGCTCACGGCCTCATCCAGGCGGCCGGCGCGGCGCGCGACATGCGCCAGGCGGCTGTGCGAGGCGTTGACCATGAGCGGGTCACGAATTTGCGCATACAGGCCCTTCGCTTCCTGAGCGCGCGTTTCAGCCTCCGTCCAATCGCCCCGCGCGGCGGCAAGCTCCGCGAGACCCAGGTCCGCCATAGCAGTACCCCAGGCTGATCCGGCTTCGCGCGCCAGCCGCGCGCTTTCCTCCAGGTTGGCCTGCACCCGGCCGATCTCGCCGCGGTGCATCAGTACAAACTGCGCCTGGGTTCCCAACGCCATGCCCAGCGCCAGCTTGTTGCCGCTTTGGCGCGCCACGAGGATGGCTTCCTCGAGGAACGATTCAGCGAGCGCCACTTGCCCGCTGATTGCGCTCAGGAAGCCCAGATGAGAGAGCGCGAAGGCCAGCCCGCGCTGATCCCCTAGCTCCTCATACAGGCCGACGGCCTCGCGGTTCGCTTCGATCCCCTCTGCGCCGCCGACCAGGCCAATGCCCATGTTGGCGACGGCGACGAGCGCATGGGCTCGCATGGCCTGCCTTGACCGGGCGCGGTCACCTTCGGCTGGCGGCAAGGCCGCGACCCGAGCCAGGGCTGCTTTCACCAGCGGGAACGCTTCGCGACGATAGCCGCGCAACTCCCAGAAGCTGACAAGCACTCCGGCCAGCCGCAGCGCCGCCTCGGGGTCCCGCTCCAAACCCCACTCCATGGCTGCCCTATAGTTGCCCTTCTCGCGCTCGCAGTCGTCGAGCCAGTCCTCGTCGGCGGCGAAGACGGGGCCAAACGTAATGTCCGGCGTCGTAGTCTCGGCGAGCCGCAGAAAGTAGCGCAGATGGGCGTCGCGCGCCGCCTCGGCTTCGCCCGCTTCTAGCAGGCGGTCGCGGGCGTACTGGCGAATCGTCTCCAACAATTCGTAGCGCACAGAGCCGTCGTCGTCTTCATCCACCTGCACCAGCGACTTGTCCACCAGCTGCGCGAGCCGGTCCAGGGTATCGGCGTCGCCGCTGACGGCCTCGGCCGCGTCCAGCGTCCAGCCGCCGACGAACACCGACAGGCGCCGCAGCAGCGCCCGTTCCTCGTCGGGCAGCAGATCGTAGCTCCAGTCAATGAGGGCGCGCAGCGTCTGCTGGCGCGGCAGGGCCGTGCGGCTGCCGCCGGTCAGCAGGCGGAAGCGGTCGTCCAGCCGCGTGGCGATCTGTTCCGGGGTCAGGACGCGCACCCGCGCCGCCGCCAGCTCGAGCGCCAGGGGGATGCCGTCGAGGCGGCGGCAGATCTGGGCGACGGCGGGGGCATTGCGCGTGGTGAGGGCGAAACGCGGCTGCGCGGCCCGCGCCCGCTCGACGAAGAGCTGCGCCGCCTCCGATGAGCGGAGCGCCTCCGGCGTGACCCCATCGGCAGCAGGCAAGGAGAGGGCCGGCACGCGGTAGATGGTCTCGCCGGCGATGCCGAGGGCCTCGCGGCTGCTGGCGACAATCTTGATTTGCGGGCAGGCGCGCAGGAGGGTGTCGGTCAGGCGGGCGCACTCTTCGACCAGGTGCTCGCAGTTGTCGAGGACCAGGAGGAGGCGCTTGCGGCGCAGGTAGCCGAGCAGCATGTCTTCGAGGACGACGCCAGGCCGCTCGCGCAGGTTGAACGTCGCGGCGACGGTCTGCGCGACGAAGGCGGGGTCCGCCAGTGGCGCCAGCGCGACGAGCCACGCGCCGTCGGCGAAGGTCATCAGCAGGTCGGCGGCGAGCTGCGTCGAGAGGCGCGTCTTGCCGGCGCCGCCGGGGCCGATGAAGGTGAGCAGGCGCGACGACGCCAGCAGGCCCTTCGTCTCGGCCATCTCGCGCTCGCGCCCGATAAAGCTCGTCAGTTCCACCGGCAGGTTGTTGGGGAACGTGTCGAGGGTCTTGATGGGTGGGAAGTCCGACGGGAGGTCGGCGGCGACGAGTTGGTAGACGCGCTCCGGCTGGCCGAGGTCTTTGAGGTGGTGGTCGCCCAGGTCGCGGAGGTCGCAGCCGTCGGGCAGGGCGGCCCGCGCCAGCTCGTAGCTCACGCCGGAGAGGAGTACCTGGCCGCCGGCGCCGGCCGACAGCAGCCGGGCGACGCGGTTGACCGGCGGCCCGAAGTAGTCGCCAGCTCGCTCCTCGGCCGCGCCGGTGTGCAGGGCCATGCGCACGCGGATCTGGCCGACGTCGCCCCACGGCTCATCGGCGAGGGCGCGCTGCGCGTCGAGGGCGGCGCGCAGGCCGTCGGGAGCGGTGGCGAAGGCGGCGCAGAAGGCGTCGCCGACGGTCTTGAAGACGTAGCCGCTGTGGCTCTCGATGGTCTGTTGCAGCAGGGCGTCGTGGCGGGCGAGCGCCGCTTGCATGGCCTGGGGGAAGCTCTCCCAGAGTTGGGTGCTGCCCTCGATGTCGGTAAAGAGGAAGGTGACGGTTCCGCTGGGCTGGTCGGGCATGATGCGTCTCCTGGCGGCCGGGGAGCGCAATTATAGGGTGTGCCTGACGGTTTGCGCAAATGAATTTTCCCCTTTGCGTCTTTGCGCCTTTGCGTTACCTTCCTCTCGAAAACCTGCGAGCGGCGAGGATGTTGGACCGCGACAGGCGCGAAAGGGAGGAAAGACGCGAAAAAAGACGCGGCGCGACGCAAGAACACACGATTGAATCTTCCCTCTTTGCGCCTTTGCGCCTTTGCGTTACCTTCCTCCCAAAAACCTGCGCGTGGCGAGACGCCCCGCTACGTGGCGCAGTGGGCGGGGGATGCTTCGCCTTCGGCTCAGCATGACAAGCGCCTGGCGCACAAACTTAGCGAGAAGACCACTTACTGGCTGCCGTGGGGGTGCGCGACGCTCGCGCGGAACTCGGTCACGCGGGCGGCGAGGGTGGGGCGCGTCGGCGCGTCGGCGCTGCCAGCGCTGCCGGGGACACCGTCGCCCGTCGTCGGCATGGCGATGGTGAAGGTCGTGCCGCGGCCGCTGGCGGACTCGACGGCGATTGTGCCGCCGTGTGCCTCCACGATGGCTTTGGCGATGGCAAGCCCGAGGCCGGACGAGGTGTCATCGGAGCGATGGCGGGCCTTGTCCACGCGGTAGAGGCGGTCGAAGACGAACGGCAGGTCGTCTGGGGCGATGCCGCTGCCCGTATCGCTGACCCGCAACTGGACGACGCGGCCCTGCGCCGCCGCCGCGAGCGCCACCTGGCCCTCCGCCGTGTGGCGCAGCGCGTTCGAGACCAGGTTGTTCAACACCTGGGTCATGCGGTCGGTATCCACGTAGATCGAGGGCAGGTCCTCCGGCGCGTCCACCGTCAGTGTCACACCCTGCGCCTGCGCCTGCACCATGTAGGCCAGGCCGGTGCGCTCCAACAGGGCGCGCGGGTCCACGGTGCGGCGGTTCAGCCGCAGCTCGCCAGCGTCGGCCAGCGACAGCAGGCGCAGGTCCTCGACGAGGCGCTGCAAGTGTTCGACCTCGCCGTGCATCACAGCGTAGAGCGCGGCGGTCCCTTCGATACGCCCGTCTTGCAGCCCCTCGGTGTAGCCGCGCAGGATGCTCAACGGTGTGCGCAGGTCGTGGGCCAGGTCCGCCGTCATCTGCTTGCGCGACTGGCTGGCGCGCTCCAGGTCGGCGCTCATCTGGTTGAACGACTCGGCCAGCTGGCCGATCTCGTCCTTCGAGCGCACGGCGACGCGCTGGTCGAAGCGGCCGCTCGCCATGACCTTGGTCGCGGCGGTCAGCTCGCGGATGGGGCGGGCGAGGGAGCGCGCCAGGAGGATGCCCAGCGCCAGCGCCATGAGCGCGGCGATGGCGGCGCTGATGGCCGACGCCCAGGTCACGCGCTGCAAGAACTGCGTGTCCGGCGATGGCCCGCCGCCCGGCGGAGCGCCGCCCCGGGGCGGGTTATCGGCCGGGCCGCCCGGCGCTCGCTCGGCGCGCGGGTCGAACAGCACGTAGCCCACCGTCTGGCCGTTGACGACGACCGGCGTGGCGTCGCTCAGGGCGTTCGGCGGCGCCGGCTGACCGGCGGGGAAAGGGCGGTTGCCAATTACCGCGACGCGGTTCGCATCGAAGAGCGCCATGCCGCGGGTCGGGAAGCTCAGCAGGGAGCTGTTCGCCAGGTAGCCATCCACCCCGGCCCAACTTCCTGTCGTGCGGTAATAGTCGCCCAGCGCCGACACCGCCAGCCCTTGATCCTGCTCCAGCCCCTGGCGGAAGCGGTCGAACTCCGTTCGCGTCTGCTGCTGCACCAGAACGGCCACCAGGATCGCGCCGACGAGGCCGACCAGCAGGAACGCCAGGGTGAGTTTCAACGTCAGGGAGCGCATACGCCCATCCGATCCATGGGTCAATCCACCACGTTATCGGTCGTGAAGCGATAGCCCATGCCATAGACGGTTTCCACGTAGCGGGGGTGCTTCGGATCAGCCTCGATCTTCGTGCGCAGGTTGCGGATATGCACGTCAATGGTGCGCTCGTAGCCGTCGTAGGCGTCGCCGGCGGTGCGGTCGAGCAGGTCGAGGCGGGAGAAGACTTTGCCCGGCGCCGACATGAGCGCCGCGAGGATGTCGAACTCGGAGCGCGTCAGGTCCACGCCCCGCGCGCCAACAGTCACCGTGGCGCGCTCGCGATCGAGCACGATGTCGGCGGCGCGCAGGACGTCCGGCTCGGCCGCCGCCCGCCCGCTACGACGCAGCACGGCGCGCACGCGGGCGATCAGCTCGCGCACGTTGAACGGTTTTGTAATATAGTCGTCGGCGCCGACTTCGAGGCCGAGGATCTTGTCGGTGTCCTCGACCTTTGCCGTCAGCATGATGACCGGCGTGTCGGCCTCCTTGCTGTAGGCGCGCATGAACTCGTAGCCGCCCATCTCCGGCATCATCAGGTCCAGGATGATGAGGTCGGGCTTCTCGTAGCGGGCGACGTACATCGCCTCGCGGCCGTTGGCGGCTTCGACCACGCGGTAGCCTTCCTGTTCCAGGTAGACGCGGATCATCTGGCGCAATTTGGTTTCATCGTCAACAATAAGGATTGTCTGGATCATGCTTTGAGGCGTCCCACGTTGAGTCAAAGTATCCAACATAAGTATACTCCGGAAGGGCCGTCGCCGTATACCGCGACACCCTCTCCCCCAGGCGCGGGAGAGAGGGTGTCATCACGTGGAAAGGGTCCTCTTACGCGCCCGGCGTCGCCGACGGGGCTGGCGTCTGGCGGGGCTGACCGGGGCCGCCAGGGGCGCCAGGGCCACCGTGGCCGCGGCCGCCGCCGCGCAGCATGTTGTCCAGGGTCTGGCTCGCGGCTTCCTGATCAATCTGCGCCTTCATCTGCGTCGCCTGGTCGGCGGTCAGACGGCCGGCCGTCACCGCCGCGTCCACCTCGGCCTTCTTCGCCGCGACAATCGCCGCCTTGACCGTGTCGGCGCTCACGCCCTTGGACTGGGCAATCGCGCTCAGGGTCTGGCCCGACTGCAGGGCCGTTTGCAGGTCAGCGGTCGTCATGCCGAGGGCCTTCGCCGCCGCGTCGAACACGGCCTGTCCGCTCATCGGTCCGCCGAAGTCGCCGGGGCCGCCGTGGCCGCCCTTGCCCAACGGCAGGCCCTGGCCGGGCTGCCACGCGTCAATGCGGGTGTTCGCCTGGGTCGCCTGGTCCTGGGTGAGGCTGCCGCTCTGCAGGGCGCTGGCGACGGTGTCCTTCGCCGCCGCCTTAACCGCCGTGATCAGCGCGTTCTGGGTGATGCCCAGCTTGCCGGCCAGCGCCGTCCAGAAGGATTGATCCAGGGTGTTGACCGGGGGTTGGCCGGTCGGAGCGGTGGGCGCGGCCGGTGTCGGCGCCTGGGCGTTGGCGACGTTCGTCACCGCGCCCCAGCCCAACACGCCGATCAGCAACGCCAGCGCCGCAGCGCCGGCCAGAACGACACTCTTAACTCGCTTCATCGTCTTCTCCTTGTTCACTAGCTATGTTCCGTCGTGATCTTCATCGCGCGACTCGCTTCGCAATTTAACGTGGAAGAGCATATGTGCTGGCGGTGGAGTTGTCACTCCACCGCCAGCAGGGGGTCTCCGCGCTATTGTGCGGAGCTACCATCGCGCGACTTGTCCCTAGTGTACCAGGGAGATTTTCAGACATTGTGAAGAACCTGTTGGGAAATCATTGGTGTGAGTCCTACTTTGCCGCCCGTCCCGCTTGCGGTATACTTCCTCTTGATATGCCCGTTCCTTCGGCCCCATCGGCCCCCGCGCCAGCCTCGGTCCGGCTGCGGCCCGCGCAGCTCGCGGTCTTGCGCGCCCTGGTGCTGGTGGCCGGCATGGCGAGCCTGGGCATCGAGATGGCGGCGTCGCGCCTGCTCGCGCCCTACTTCGGGACATCGCTCCTGATCTGGGCCAACATCATCGGCCTGATGCTGGTCTACCTGGCGCTCGGCTACTGGCTCGGCGGGCGGCTCGCGGACCGGCGCCCTGACCCGCCCCGGCTGTACGGCATCGCGGCGCTGGCGGGCGCGCTGACCGCCCTCGTTCCCATCGCCGCCGGCCCGGTGCTGCGCGCCTCGCAGCAGAGTTTCTTCGATGCCTCGGTCGGCCTGTTCGTCGGCTCGCTGCTGGGAACGCTGGCCCTGTTCTCGCTACCCGTGATCTTGCTCGGCATGGTCACGCCGTTTGCCGCCCGCCTCGCCCTGCGCGACGTGGCCTCGGCCGGCCGCGATGTCGGGTCGCTGTATGCCCTGTCCACCGTGGGCAGCATCGTGGGGGTGTTCGCGGCGGCGCTCGTACTCGTGCCGCTGGTCGGCACGCGGGCGACGTTCCTGACGTTCGCGGCGGCGCTCCTGCTCGCCGCGCTGGCCGGGCTGCTGGCGCACCGCAGACGCCGCGCCGCCCTCGCCGCCGCCGCCGGGCTGGCCGGCGTGGCGTTGCTGGCGCTGGTCGGGCCGAGCACCGTCCGTCCGGGCGCGAGTGTGCTATACGAGACCGAGACCCTTTACAACTACGTCCAGGTGCTCCAGACGGGCGACGACCGCTGGCTGGCGCTCAACGAGGGGCAGGCGCTCCACTCGTGGTATCGGCCCGGCGCGCTCCTATCGGGGGGCATCTGGGACGATTTTCTGCTGGCCCCGCTGTTCGCGCCCGACCCGCTCGCCCCGCCACGCCATGTCGCCATCATCGGCATGGCGGCGGGAACGGTGGCGCGGCAGTACGCCGCCGTCTACCCCGACGCGCAGATCGTCGGCGTCGAGATAGATGGGGCGCTGCTGGACATCGGTCGCCGCTACTTCGCGCTGGACGAGGCGAACGCCCGCACCGTGGCCGCCGATGGCCGGGCGTGGCTCCAGGGCGACGGCGGGCGCTACGACGTCATCGCCGTGGACGCTTACCGCCAGCCGTACATCCCGTTCCACCTGGCGACGCGGGAGTTCTTCGGCCTGGCGCGGGAGCGGCTGACGGAGAATGGCGTGCTGGTGGTGAATGTCGGCCACGGGCCGGGCGATGACCGGCTCGTCGCGGCGATCGCCGATACGCTGCGGGCGGTGTTCCTCAGCGTCTACGTCGTGTCGCCCGACGGCTCGTTCAATAGCCTGCTGGTGGCGACGCGGCGGCCAACATCCCCCACCGACTACGCCACCCACGCCGACGCGGCGCAGAACGCGGCGGTGCGCGCGGTGGCGGCGAGCGTAGCCGGGCGGGTGACGCCGTGGCCGGGCCGCGGCGCGGCGCTGACGGACGACCGCGCGCCGGTGGAGTGGCTGACGGACGCGATGATCCTGCGCTACGTCTTTACAGGGCAACGACAGGACTGAGGCACTCTCATGAAGCTCCTTGCGCGCGTGCTGGTTATCGGGCTGATGCCCTTCTTCCTGCTCATCACGAACACCAACATCGTGTTCAATCACTGGTTCGTCAACTGGCAGTACGCCCAGGGCAACTTCCCGCCCGCGCCCACGATCCGCCCGGATGAGCGTCAGGCCGTCGGGCTGGCCGCCCTGGACTTCGTGCGCGGCAGCCTGCCCCTGTCCGCCTTCGTCGCCCTGACCGTCAACGGCAAGCCGGCCTTCAACGAGCGCGAGGTCAGCCACATGGTGGACGTGCGCAAGGTCCTGGGCAACGCCTTCATCGCCCAGGCCATCATGGGCGTCCTCATCCTGGTGTCGCTGTTCGTCATCCGCCGCAGCGCGGGCCGCACCCTCATCTGGGCCGGGGTGTTCACCATCGCCGTCGTCATCCTGCTCGGCATCTTCGCCGCGACGAGCTTCGACCTGTTCTTCACCCTGTTCCACCGCCTGTTCTTCGAGGGCAACTCGTGGCTGTTCCTCGACACGGACACGCTCATTCAGCTCTACCCCGAAGAGCTATGGTACAACGGCTCGCTGCTGATTGTCGGGCTGACGGTGCTGCAAGCGATCCTGCTAGGGACGTTGGGCTGGCTGTCCATCCGCCGCCCGGCGGCGGGGCGCGTCCGTCAACGGAGCTACCGTTGAGCCTGGAGCAGCCATGCGCAGCATTCCTGGCTTCATTGAAATCCGCCGGTTCTTCGCCGGAAGTGTTTGACTCGTCCAACCGCACAGTCTATTCTTGCATTACACTGATCTAGGGTGGCCCGTCGTGAGCGAGTCATTGCAGTTCGAGTGGGATGCTAACAAAGCAACCACCAACTTCGAGAAACACAGCGTCCCGTTCGATGAGGCACAAACCGTGTTCAACGACCCGATGTTCATCACAGTCATTGATGAAGAGCATTCGATGGCTGAGGAACGGTACATCACGATTGGCATGTCGAACCAGGGACGGCTGTTGATGGTAGCTCATACCGACCGTGACGGGCGCATTCGCCTTATCAGCGCCAGGAAAGCGACCAGAAGAGAGGAACAGTTCTATGCAGAGGCCGAATGAAGCTGAGGACTATGACTTGCGCGCTGAATACGACCTGTCGCAGATGGCGGTCGTTCCGAAAGGCCGTTTTGCGCCAGGGCGGAGGCAAGGCAAAAACGTTGTCGTGCTGGCCCCGGACGTAGCAGAGGCATTCCCTAGCGATGACGCCGTGAATGAAGCGTTGCGGCTTGTCATCCAAATGGCGAAAATCCCGAAGCGGGAAGTCGAGACAGCAAGTACACACGGAGACTAAACTCCCCAAAGCGACGGATAGATAGAATGCCGAATGGCTCGTTGCCCTCGGCATGACACTGAACGTCAGTACAGTACTAAGGAGATAAGGAATGTCCTACGATAGACTGGCGCTGATGCGCGAATTGTCCGAAAAAAACGATACCAAAATCGTCCTCCTGGTGATGGACGGCCTCGGCGGCCTGCCGGTCGTTCCCGGCGGCCCCACCGAGCTGGAAGCCGCCCAGACCCCCAACATTGACCGCATCGCCCCCGAGTCCGTCATGGGCCTGAGCCTGCCGGTCGCCCCCGGCGTCACGCCCGGCAGCGGCCCCGGCCACCTCGGCCTGTTCGGCTACGACCCTCTGAAGTACCTCGTCGGCCGCGGCGCCCTCGAGGCCGTCGGCATCGGTATGGACATCCAGGAGGGCGACGTGGCCTTCCGCGGCAACTTCGCCACCATTGACGCCGCCGGTAATATCACCGACCGCCGCGCCGGCCGCATTGCGACCGAGGAAGCCGAGAAGCGCGTCAAGATCCTCCAGGGCATCCAGATTCCCGGCATCGAGACAGCGGTCGAGGAAGTGCGCGAGTACCGCTTCGTGCTACGCCTGCGCGGCCCGAACCTCTCTCCGGAGCTGGCCGAGACCGACCCCCAGGCGACCGGCGTCCCGCCGCTGGCCGTCCAGGCCCTCGACCCGAAGGCGCAGTACACGGCGGACCTGACGAACCAGTGGATCGCCAGGGCCAGGGAGGCGCTCAAGGACCAGGCGCCGGCCAACATGGTCATGCTGCGCGGCGCGGCGGGCGACCCGGCCCTGCCCAAGTACGCCGACGTGTTCGGCCTGCGGGCCGGGGCCATCGCGGTCTACCCGATGTATCGCGGCGTCGCCAGTCTGGTCGGCATGGACGTGCTGAAGCCTCTGCCGACGAGGACGACCGAGGAAGTCGCGCTCATGCGCGAGAACTGGGCGAAGTACGACTTCTTCTTCATGCACGTCAAGTACACCGACAGCCGCGGCGAGGATGGCAACTTCGAGGCCAAGGTCAAGGTCATCGAGGAAGCCGACTCGGTCGTGCCGGACATCCTCGCGCTCAAGCCCGACGTCCTGATCATCACCGGCGACCACTCGACGCCAGCGGCGCTGCGCAGCCACTCCTGGCACCCGGTGCCGCTGCTCATCTGTAGCAAGACGGCCCGCGCCGATGGCTACGCCCGCTGGTTCGAGCGCCAGTGCCGCGTCGGCGGCCTCGGCCACGTCATGGCGGCGGACATCATGCCTCTGGCGATGGCCCACGCCCAACGGTTGAAGAAGTACGGGGCCTAGCGCGTGGCGAAGCCGCCCGCCGCGACGACGGGACCGGCGACGGTGAGGCGCGCCGCTGAGGCCGACACGGCTGCGCCGCAGGACACGCGCCTGTCGCCGGCCCTGGTCGGCGTCCTCGGCGTCCTGGCTGTCGTTATCGCCACGGCCCTGGTGTACGCCCGCTGGCTATCTACAGTGCAGTGGGACCCGGACGAGGGCATTCTGCTCGGCTGGGCGCAGTTGATGGGGCGCGGCTTCCGCATGTACACCGATATCTGGAGCGACCAGCCGCCTGGTCTCGCCGTCTCCCTCGTGGCGGGCTTCCGCCTGTTCGGGGAGAGCGTGGAGAGCGGGCGGCTGGTCGTCATGGCCTATGGCCTGATGGCGATGGTCGGCGCGGCCCTCCTCGCCGGGCTGCTAGGGGAGACGCTCACCCCCGCGCCCAGCCCCTCTCCCCCGGCCCCTCTCCCACAAGGGGAGAGGGGGGCGACAGGGACGGCTTCCTCCTCTGCCCCCCCCTCGCCCATTTTGGGAGAGGGGGACGGGGGGAGAGGGACGAGATGGATTGCGCCCAGCGCGGCGGTGGCGGCGGCGGCGCTGCTGGCCGTCGTCCCCAACTTCTTCTGGCTGGCGCGATCCGTGAGCCACGACATCCCGCCCATCGGCGTCGGAACGCTGGCCGTCGCCGTGGCCCTGCTCTACGCGCGCACCGGCCGCCTGGCGTGGCTCGTCGTCGCCGGCGCGCTGCTCGGCTGGGCGGTGTGGCTCAAGCTCACCGGCGCGGTGTTCGCCGTGCCGCTGGTGGCGATGGCCGCCGGTCGGCTGTGGCGCGCGCCGAACCCCAGGCGCGAGGCGTTGCGCGGCCTCCTGGCTCTGGCGCTGGGCGCCGCCCTGTCCGCGCTGCCGTTCCTCCTGTTCTTCGACGTGGGCGGCTTTCTCGACCAGGCGATCCTGACGCCGCTGCGGGCGCGGGACGCCTGGGGCAGCAACAAGGCGTACAATGTCGGCTGGCTCGTCCAGTATCTCGGCCAGGACAATGTCGGGCTGACCGCCCTCGCTGCCCTCGGCGGGCTGGCGCTGCTCGTGCGGCGCTCGTACCCCGGCGCTGTCGCCGTCGGCTGGCTGCTCCTGACCGCCGTCATCCTCTCGAACCAGGAGCCGCTGTTTCCCACGCACCACCTGGCGCTGCTGCTCCCGCCGCTGGCCGCCCTCGCCGGGGCCGGCGTCGGCGCGCTCTGGTTGGCGCTATGCGCGCCGCGCCGCGCCGGCTGGCTGCTCGCGCCGGGCGTGGCCGCGCTGGCCGTCCTCTTGGTCAACCTGCCCGCTCAGGCCGCCAGCCTGGCCGACGCCGTGACCAACGACAAGTACACCTCGTACCTCAAGGCGGCGGACTGGATCCGCGAGAACACCGTCCCGGACGCCTTCGTCCTATCCGACCCGCCCATGATCGCCTTCCGCTCCGGCCGCCTCCAGGTCCCGTGGCTCGTAGACCAGAGCAGCAAGCGCATTGACACGGGACAGCTCGGCTGGGACGCGACGCTGGCCGAGATCGAGCGGCGGCGGCCGGCGGCGGTTGCGCTGTGGCTCGGCCACTTCGACAAAATCCCCAACTTCACCGACTGGCTCACGATGCGCTACGTCACCGGCCTGCGCTCCGGCGACCGCGCCATCTGGGTGCCGCTGGAGGACGCGCCGATGACGCCCCAGGGCGGGCGCTTCGGCGCGAACGCCGCGTTACTGGGCTACAACCTGGACACGAACGACGAGCGGACGCGCCTGACGCTCTACCTGCGCGCCCTCGCGCCGACGGATACGCCGCACAAAGTCGTGGCGCGGCTGGTGGACGGCGCGGGACGGGTCGTGGACACGGACGAGGGCGAGCCGGACGACGGCTACGCGCCGACGACGACGTGGCCGGCGGGGCGGCCCATCGCCGACCGGCAGAAGCTGAGCTTCCCGGTCAAGGGCCAGGGCGAGTACCGCATCCAGATCGGCCTCGCCGACGCCAAAACGGGCGCGTTCCTACCCGCCTTTGACGCCGACGGCCATCCCCTCGGCGACACCCTCACGCTCGACGCCGTGATCCACCCGACAGCGACACCTTAACCCCGGTCATGCCCTGCCTGTCGCACGTTTGACTTCGGTCTGGAAGCCCCTATAATGCCGGTCTCCATTTTCGTAGACGGCCCCTTCACGCTGCCATCATCGCACCCCGGCCAACCCGAAGGAATGCCCCCTATCGCGTGTCACAGCCGTTGCCCCTGTGCGCTGGTGTTTCCCCGCGCCTTTCCGCTGGGGCATCGGTGACGGTCGTGAGTCCTCGTAACCCGCCGCAACCGCGGCAACACACAAGGAGACACAGATGAAGAGAGTGCGCTGGACTGTCGCCTGGGCGGCGCTCGTCGCCCTTATGGTCGCGCTGTCGTCGGGCCTTGTCGCCTCGGCAGCATCGCTGATCCAGATCAGCTCGGACCCCTATACCAACTCGACGAGCCAACACAAGACCGAAGTCGAGCCCGACAGCTTCTCCTACGGCAACACGATCGTCATGGCGACGCAGGTGGGCCGCTTCACCGACGGCGGTTCCTCCAACATCGGCTTTGCGACATCCACCAACAATGGCCAAACATGGACCAACGGCTTTTTGCCGGGTACCACTGTGTTCGCTTCGCCGGCCGGCCCGTACAACCGCATCAGTGACCCCGCCGTCGCCTACGACGCGAAGGACAATGTGTGGCTCATTTCGTCGCTGGCGATCACGACTTCCGGTAGCTCCGTTCTCGGCGCAGCGGTCATCGTCAACCGCTCCACTGATGGCGGCCTGACGTGGGGCAACCCTGTCACTGTAAACGCGGCCACAGGCTCGGCCAACCTTGACAAGGAGTGGGTCGTTTGCGACAATACGTCCACCAGTCCGTATTTCGGACGCTGCTACGTCGAGTGGGATGACAATGGCGCCGGCAACCGCATCAAGATGAGTACGTCCATCAATGGCGGACTCACCTGGGGCGCGGCGCTCAATACCGCCAACAATGCGACGGGCCTCGGCGGTCAGCCCGTGGTGCAGCCCAACGGCACAGTCATCGTCCCCATCGCCAACGCGAACACGACCGCCATCCTGGCGTTCACTTCGACCAACGGCGGCGCTTCGTGGAGCCGCACCCGCACCGTCGCCACAATCTCGGATCATGCCGTGGCGGGCGGGCTGCGCACCGAGCCACTGCCCTCGGCCGAGATTGACGGCGCGGGCAAGGTCTACGTTGTCTGGCAGGACTGTCGCTTCCGCTCGAATTGCACCTCTAACGACATCGTTATGAGCACATCCACCAACGGGACGAACTGGTCAGCGGTGATCCGTATTCCCATTGATGCCACGAACAGCGGCGTTGATCACTTTATCCCCGGCCTCGCCGTTGACAAGACTACTTCCGGCTCGACCACGCGGCTGGGCCTGACGTACTACTACTACCCGACGGCCAACTGCACAGCGGCCACCTGCCAACTCACCGTCGGCTACATCAGTTCTGCGAACGGTGGCGGGTCGTGGAGCGCAGCGACGCAACTCGCCGGACCGATGACGCTGAACCGGCTGCCGAGTACAACTCAAGGGCCGATGGTGGGCGACTACATCTCGACCTCCTTCGCCGGCGACGGCAAGGGCCATCCGGTGTTCGCCGTCGCGAACGCGCCGAGCGGGGCCACCTTCGACGAAGCTATCTACTCGCCCAGCAGCGGCCTGACGTCAAAGGCAACGCAGCAAGCCACGCCAACCGCCGACGAACCGATTGTTGTCACCACAACGTCTGACCACGCCGTCTCTGCGGAGCCGCACACCGCCCGCTAACCTGGGCATCCGTATACGCGCTATCTACAGGGGGTGGGCCAACATGGCTCACCCCGTTTCTTGATGAAAGGATCATCGGCCTGCCGGACTCAGAATTGCTGGATATACCAGGGTAACGTACAAACTCAATCTTTGCACTTTGCTGCGCAGTGGGGGTATGGGGGCCGCAGGCCCCCACGAACCCCCTCGCCCCTGCGTCGTTCAGGGGCGCAGTCCCCACTGAAGAAGGGGAAAGGGGGTAGTTTGGAGGGCTGCGCCCTCCAAGCCTCCGCACCAAACACAAAGTGCAAACATAGAGTACAAAAAGGACTTGAGTATGAGCAAGTGGAATGTGAGTGATATCCCCAATCAGGCGGGCAAGACCGTGATCATTACTGGCGGCAACAGCGGCGTCGGCTACGAGGCGGCCCGCGCCCTGGCCCCCAAAGGCGCGCGCGTCATCCTGGCCGTGCGCAGCGCCGACAAGGGCGAGGGGGCTGCCGCCGCCATTCGCCGCGAGACCCCCAAGGCCGCCGTCGAGGTTATGCGCCTGGACCTGGCCGACCTCGGCAGCGTGCGCGCCTTCGCCGAAACGTTCCTGGCGCGGAGCGAGCCGCTGCCCGTCCTCATCAACAATGCCGGCGTCATGGCGCTGCCCTACCACACCACCGCCGACGGGTTCGAGGTGCAGTTCGGAACGAATCACCTCGGCCACTATGCCCTGACCGGCTTGCTGCTGCCGGCCATTCTCGCCGCGCCCGGCGCCCGCGTTGTCACGGTTAGCAGCTCGCTTCACACGCGGGGCCGCATGGATTTCGACAACCTCGACGCCAAGCGCGGCTACAGCGAGTGGGGCGCGTACAGCCAGAGCAAGCTCGCCAACCTGCTCTTTGCCTACGAGTTGCAGCGGCAGTTCGCTGCCGACCATCTTGATGCGCTCAGCGTCGGCTGCCACCCCGGTTACGCGGCGACCAACCTCCAGCACGCCGGGCCGCGCATGTCCGGCTCGCGCCTGCGGGGAGCGTTCATGAGCGTTGGCAATCGCCTCTTCGCCCAGAGCGCGGCGATGGGCGCGTTGCCGCTCCTCTACGCCGCGACCGCGCCGGGCGTCAACGGTTGCGACTACATCGGACCGACGGGCATGGGCGGCTCGCGAGGCCATCCCAATAAGGCGCGCTCCAGCGCGGCGTCGTACGACGAGGCGGCAGCAAAGCGGTTGTGGGCGGTGTCCGAGGAGATGACGGGCGTCCACTACGATTTCTAGCGTTTTGTCGTCACGGTTTCTTCATGCTATACTTCGCCACAGGAGAGACCCCCGTTATGACTGAGCTGGCTCGTCTGCACGCGACGGTCAACGGCCGTGTGCAGGGCGTCGGTTTCCGGCAGGCGACCCAGAAACAGGCGATGATGTTGGGCCTGGTCGGCTGGGTGGCGAACCGGACTGATGGAAGCGTCGAGGTCGTGGCCGAGGGGCCGCGGCCGCAGCTGCAAAGGCTCGTGGGTTGGCTGCACGACGGCCCGCCCGGCGCCCGCGTGCGCGAAGTCCGCGTTGCCTGGCAGGAGCCGGCCGCCAACCTCGCCGATTTCCGGGTGAGCTTCTAGCATGGCGACCTCGTCGCGCCCGACCCGCTCGTCGCCCTCGCGGGCCAGCGTCGCCGACGCGCCGAACGTCACGCAGGCGGTTGCCGATGCGCCGCTGGTGGCGCCAGCGGGAACGGCGCCCCTGCGCCGCCGCTACGAGCGCCTGGCGTGGCTCATCCTCCTCGCGTCCTTCGGCGCGTTCCTCACCCTGGTCATCGGCGGCCCGCTCGTCGTCCGCTACTACCTGAATAACGCCATGGTCGCGCGGACGGCCGACCTAGAGGTCATTCGCCCCATCGTCCAGGTCCGCTCTGGGCCGAACACGGCGCCGATCGCCGTCTCGGACCAGGCGCGTCTCGACGAAGGGCAGACCATCGTCACCGACAACGAATCGCGCGGCCTGCTGACCTTCTTCGACAACAGCACCGTCCAGGTCTACCCCAACACCATCGTCCGCCTCGATACGCTGCGCGCGCCGCGCTTTGGGGGCCTGGGCCTCAGCCAGCGGCACAACGAGATTGCCCTCGAAGTCGTCTCCGGCACGATCAAGGTCGGCGTCGCGCCCCAGATTCCGACGGCTGGCCCGCAGACAGATTTCCAGGTTACCTCGCCCCACATGGCCGCCCAGCTCAGCGACGGCGGCTACTTCTTCGACGTCACCACCGACACCACCGACGTGCAGGCTTACAATAGCCCGGCCGTCGTCGGCGCCGTCGCTGGCGGTGAGCCGGTGATGGTTCGCCGCGGCGAGCATACCCGCGTGGCGAACGGCCGCCTGCCCGCAGCGCCGGCCGCCGGCGAGGTGGACCTCATCGCCGATGGCGACTTCACGGATCGGGGGGCGGTCGCGCCGAGCGGCAGCGCCGGCCCGTGGGAGATCAAGATAGACCAGGGCAGCGACGGCGGCTCGGTGGATCCGACGTGGGAAGTCATGGACGCCGGCGATCGGCGGGCGCTGCACTTCAAGCGGGCCGGCTCCGAGATCGCGCCGGGTCGCGGCAACTACGCCGCCGCGCGCGCTGTCCAGACGCTCAACCGCAACCTGCCGAACCCGTACACCTCGCTCAAGCTGCGCGCCGACATCAAGATTGACAGCCAGAGTCTCAGCGGCGGCGGCTACCTGTCCACCGAGTACCCGCTCATCCTGCGCGTGCTGTACAAGGACGTGTATGGCTCGGATGTCGAGTGGTTCAAGGGCTTCTATATTCAGAACGACAACGGCAACCCGACCCTGAACGGGGAGCGGATTAAGCCCGGCGTGTGGGTGCCGGTCGAGTTCGACCTGCACAATGAGGGGTTGCTGCCCTTCCAGATCATGAGCGTCGAGGCCCGCGCCGCCGGTTGGGACTTCGACAGTTCCATCTCTAACATCCAGCTCGTCGTCGAGTGACCCCACCCCATCGCTACAACGACAGCGTCAAGTTGTCATTGCCTCGTCGTCCTTCGTCCGCCTGCTCAGGAACTTCACCTACGATGTCATGCTGAGCCGAAGGCGAAGCATCTGGGCCGCCTCTGTACCGCAGTCCAGACCCCTCACTTCGTTCGGGGTGACAGCCTGGACGTTCCTCGTGTCGGCGCATGCCGTCACGGGCATGGGGTCTCGCAATGACTCTACCTCACGAATGCTGTGTCCATCATGCGCGACTTGATCCTCCCCAGTCACCTTAAAAGCCACCTCTCCCAGGGACATCCCTGGGTGTACCGCAGCCACCTGCCGGACGCGCCGCGCCTCCCCTCTGGCACGTGGGTGCGGGTCCGCTGCGGCGGCTTCACCGCCTACGGCCTGTGGGACGCGAGCGGCCAGATCGCCGTGCGCCTCTTCGCCACCCGCGCCATCCCTGACGCCGCGTGGGTCGCCGCCCGCGTCGCCGAGGCGTGGGAGCGGCGGTCGCCCCTCCGCGCCACGCCGACCACCGCCTACCGCTGGCTGTTCGGCGAGGGCGATGGCCTGCCGGGCATCACGGTGGACCTATACGGCCAGTTCGCCGTCGTCGCCACCTACGCCGCCTCCGTCGAGACGCTGCTGCCGCAGCTCGTCGAGGCGCTGCGGGCGACCGCGCCGCTAAAGGGCATCCTGCACCGCCCGCACCGCGCCGCCGAAGGGGGCGACGGCCACGCCGAGGGCGAGCGCGTCGTCCGCCTGTGGGGCGCGCCGCCGCCGCGCGACCTGACGATTCAGGAGAACGGCCTGACCTTCCGCGCCAACCTCGTCGCCGGCCAGAAGACGGGCCTGTTCCTGGACCAGCGCGACAACCGCCGCACGGTCGAGGGGTGGAGCGGCGGCAAGACGGTTCTCAACGCATTCGCCTATACCGGGGGGTTCTCGGTCTACGCGGCGCGGGGCGGGGCGGCGCACGTTACGAGTGTGGACGTGGCCGCCGACGCCCTGGCCGACGCCCAGGAGAACTTCACGCGCAACGGCTTCGACCCGGATGCCCACGCCTTCGAGGTGGCCGACGTGTTCGAGAGCCTGGCCCGCTACCACAGGGAGGGCCGCCAGTTCGACCTGGTCATTCTCGACCCGCCGAGCTTTGCCCGCTCGCGCCAGAACCTCCACGCGGCCCTGCGCGCCTACACGCGGCTAAACACGCTGGGGATGCGCGTTGTGCGGCCCGGCGGCCTGCTGGCGACGGCGAGCTGTACGGCGCAGGTGAGCCACGACGCTTTTCAGGGGGCGGTCGCCGAGGCGGGGGCCGCCGCCGGGCGCCGCTTCCTCATCCTGCATGACGCGGGCCAGCCCCTCGACCACCCCGTCCCGGCCCACTTCCCCGAAGGCCGCTACCTCAAGTTCCTGCTCGGCCAGGTCATTCCGATGTGACCGTTCTCAGCGCCTCTAGTGCAAGGACAACGGACCTCGTCGGCTATCCAGGCCCGCCTGCCCGTTCACGGGCAGGCTACGACGTGCAAGCCTGAGAGGCTACCTCTCAGCCCCTCGGGCTTCCATCCAGTAGCGCGACGCTTCGAGCGTTGCGCGGGCGCTTTGCCGAACATGACTTCAGTCGTTCTGCGGCCTGGGAAACGACTAATGAACTTTAACAAAATAGACCAGTCGTTCCTACGTCTCGCCATTGCACGTGTATAGGGTGTCGCTCCTGTTACGGCCCCAGCCCCTGCTGTTGGAGCAGCGCGGCGAACTCCTGAAGCTCCGCCACGTTGAGGTCCGACACGGCCCAGTAGGTCATGCCGTGGCCCGTCCAGTGGACCAGATTGTACCCCTGGCGCTCGGCGACACTCATCCCTGTGCGTGCGCCATCGGGCGCGGGCCAGACGAACAGGTTGATGGGGTGGCGCTGGCGGTAGTAGATCAGCGCCGCGACGGGGCGGCTGTCTATGTAATCCAGCCGGCCGCCGGTGAGTGGGAACCCCTGCCCGGCCAGGTCCACGACCGGCGGCGCGAAGTCGAGCTTGCCGTCGAACCACGGCTTCACCGTGTGCTGGTCGGACGAGGGGATGTCGGCCAGGTGATTGACCATGAGCGAGCGCACGTGGCCGGCTGTGACGTCGTCGGCGAGGCTGTTGTTCGTCTGCCTGGCCTGCCACTCAGGCGCCGCCCACCACACAGCGAGAACCAGCGCGGCCAACGTCGCCGCCGCGCCCAGCCACGGCCACCAGGCCCAGCGCCTGGGCGCGCCCTTGCCGGCGTGGCGGACGGACGCGCGGACGGTCTGACGGAGACGGTCGGGGGCAGCGAAGTAGAGGGCCGGGTCGCTGAGCCGGGCGTATAGCGCCTGCTGCGCCTCAACGCGCCGCGTGCAATCCGCGCAGGTGTGCAAATGCTCCTCCACCTTCAGGTTGCTGACGAGGTCCAGCTCGTCGTCAATATACCCGTGCAGCAAGGTGCGTGTTTCTTGGCAATCCACCTCGGCTCTCCTTGCGCATCGTCTCGATCAGAAAGCGTTGCAGCCAGTGACGCGCGCGCGCCAGCCGCGACATGACTGTCCCCATCGGCGTATCGGTGATGCTGGCGATCTCCTTGTAGGACAACCCTTCGATCTCGCGCAAGATAAGCGCTTCGCGGAACTCGACGGGCATCTCCGCCAGCGCGCGCCGCAGCATCTCGGTGTCTACCTCTTGGAACGCGACCACCTCCGGATCCGCCGTCTCATCCGCCGAATTGGTCAGCGTCTCCTCGAACGGCATGCTGGCCTGCGCCTCGCGGTTCTGGCGCAGCCAGCTGTAGCACGTGTTGCGCACGATGCGCAGCAGCCAGGCGCGGCTGTCGCCGCCGCGAAAGCCGTCCACGAACTTGAACGCGCGCAGGCAAGCCTCCTGCACGACGTCTTCCGCGTCCCGCTCGTCATGGATGAGCCACCGTGCGAGGTTGTAGGCAGCGTCCAGGTGGGGTAACACAGTCTGTTCGAACCGCGCGTTTCGCTCCTGGTCTGTCACCCGCTTGCCTTCCTTTGTCCTCCAACAAGCTCCCCATTCTATCCAGACTCGACCCACGCCCAGTTTATTCCCGTGGCGGCCACTGTGTCTCCGCCGGGAATAACCTGGCCTGCGCGTCGGTCATGCTGGATGAGCGCCGAGGATGAGACGGCGCGAAGGTAGCTTATCGGGAATGAAAGTGAGGATGAAGATGCCTGGACGAGTTGTTATTGCCGACACGCGATCTCGTTTGGCCCGCGTCGGCCGCGCCGTCGTGTTCGTGGCCGCGGCGCTCCTTCTCAGCGCCTGCGCCGCCGCGCCGACAGCCGCGCCGTCGAATCAAGCCTCGGCTCAGGTGGCGGCCGTTCCCACTGCCGCGCCCAGCCCAACCCTGGCCGCGACGAGCGTGCCGCCGACAGCCCCCGCCACAAGCGTGCCAACACCGATGTCCATGCCGACCGCGTCCGCGCCCACCAGCGCGCCCACCGGCGCTGCCGCGAGCGCCGCCGGCCCAAAGGCCTACATCGGTCTGTTCAAGGACAACGCCGTGGGCGTATTCGATAGCGGCGCTGGGCGCATGATTGGGAAGATCCCCGTTCCCACCGGCCCCCACGGCATGGTCATCACGCCGGATGGCCGCTACGTGTACGTCAGCAGCGACGGTGACTCGAAAGTCAGTGTCATTGACACGGCCACCGATCAGGTGATCAAGACCATCGAAGTCGGCCCCACGCCCCACGGCCTCGCCATCACGCCGGACGGCAGCCACGTCCTGGCCGCGGTGTACGATGCCAGCCAGATCGCTGTCATTGATAGCAAGACCAATCAGGTGGTGGATCGCGTGGCCGTCGCCAACCCCCACACCGTGACGGTCAGCCCCGACGGGCGAACCGCCTATGTCGCCTCGCAGAAGCCGAATGGGTTTGCCCTGGTCGTTGTCAACCTCGCTGATAGAAGTATCGCCGGCCAGGTTCCACTTGACAAAGCGCCCCGCGACGTGACCGACAGCCCGGATGGCAAGACGGTGTATTTCAGCCAGGCGGCGGTCGATTCGGTACAGGTCGTGGACACGGCGAGCAACAAGATCGTCGCCCCGATACCTGTCGGGGCCTCGCCGCACCACATCTTTTTCACACCCAGCGGCGAATACGGGCTGGTCGTGAGCCAGGGGCCGGGCGAGCTGGCCGTGTTCGACCCTGCGACGCGAAAAGTGCTGGGCACGGTCACCGTTGGCAAGCAGCCCCACTGGATCGCCACCAGCCCCGACGGTGAAACCGCTTACGTGACTAACGAAGCCTCCAACGACGTCTCGGTCGTGGACCTCAACGCGCGGAAGGTCGTCGCCACGGTCCCCGTCGGCGCCGCGCCCCGCAAGATCGTGGCGCAACCTAAGGCGGCGGCCAGCGCCGACGGCGGCGTCATGGTGACGATAGACCACTTCGCCTTTCCGGCGACGGTCACCGCGACCGTTGGGCAGGCGGTCACGTGGGCTAATGCTGATACAACGTCCCACACCGTGACCGAGCTGACAGGGCAGTGGGACTCCGGCGCTATCGAGCCGGGGCGGAGCTTCATCCTGACACCGACGACGGCCGGCTCCTATGCCTATCGCTGCTCCATGCACCCCTTCATGCGCGGCGTCCTCGTCGTGAAGCCGAAAGCGTAGACGGACGCAAAAGGGACGAGCCAGGCTCGTCCCTTCTTTCCACGGGCGGTAGAAGCGCCCCCAGGGCGCGTCTCTACCTAGAATACGTTCTACTTGCCCGACTTCTTGGTGGCTTTCGCGCCCGACGACTTGCGGCTGGAGTCCTTCGCAAAGCGCCCGCCCTGGCGCGGCGTCCCCGTCGCGCGGGTCGCCGTCTGCGTGGTCGTGGTGACCTCCGGCCCGGCCAGGTTGTCGAACGCCTCTTCGATCTGGCGGTACGCCGTGTCGGTGATGCGCTTGCCGCCGCCAGTCACCTCGCGGAACTTGTTGCGCAGCGTCTCCGGCGTCGCCACGTTGTCGGCGCAGTCTTCGACCTGGAGTTGCGCGGCGGCGTTGGTGAACACGATGATGCCGTCCACGGGGATGTCGCTGTCGGGCGCGGCCGCCGTTGCCAGTTGCTTGACCTGGGCGATGTGGCGGTCGAGGTCCTTCGTCGGGTTGCCGAGGCGCTCGCGGCTGAGGCTGCTGAGCATCTTGAGGATGCTCAACTTGTTCTTCCACTTGCCGTCCTGGCACTGAACCACGCCCTCCTGGCTCTTTACCAGGAACACCGTCAGCCCAGCCGGCGACAGCATCACCTGCTCGGCGGCGGGCAGCGACCACGAATACAGCTTGTGCTTGATGTCCAGCGCGTTCAAGGCCGTCTCGAGCGCCTGGTCGGCGCGCGGGCGGCCTGGCACCGACAGCCACTTGTCGGCCAGGCCGATGCCAAAGGACGAGCAGAGGACACCGCCGATCAGGGCGGCCCACGCCAGAATCTGCGACGTCTGGTTGCCGGTCTGGAGGGACAGGATGAGTCCACCGACGAGGAACACGAGACCGAGGGGCATCAATATGCGCGCCCAGCGGCCGCGAGCCTGGATGACTTTTTCGTTTTTGACGATGCGCATGATTTCCTTACTTCTTTCGCAGCTGTCATGCTGAGTGCAACGAAGCATCCCCCGGCGCTTCTGGAGGCCCTTCGCGCCGCTCAGGGCGACAGCGGCGTCGTGTCTTGAGTGTAATTCCGTGAAGAGCCGTGTCGGCTCAGGCCGCCGGCGACTCGACCTGCGGCAGCGCCTTGACCCCCTCGGCGATGGTGGCGACAACGTCTTGCGATACCGCCCGCCGCGCCGCGCGGATCGCGCTGACCACCGCGTCGGCTTTCGCCCGCCCGTGGCCGATGACAACGATGCCGTCCACGCCGAGCAAGACCGCGCCCCCGTAGGGGCTATCGTCGGCGCGGGCGCTGACGCGGCTGAAAGCGCCCTTCGCAATCGCGCCGCCCAGCATGGAGAACACGTCGCGGGTGACCTCTTCCTTGATAATGTCACGCATCATCTTGCCGATGGCCTCGGCGAACTTGATGACGACGTTGCCGGTGAAGCCGTCCGTCACCGCGACATCCACCGCCTGGGCCAGCAGCATGTCCTTGCCCTCGATGTTGCCGACAAAGTTGATGGGCGCGGCCTTCAGCAGAGGATGCGCCGCCAGCACCAGCTCGTTGCCCTTGGACTCCTCCTCGCCGTTGGAGATGAGGCCCACGCGCGGGTTGGTGATGCCCAGGACGCGCTCGGCGTAGATGCTGCCCATGAGGCCGAACTGCATCAGCCACTCTGGCCGCGTGTCGGCGTTGGCCCCGATATCGAGGAGGAACGTGAAGCCGTGGAGTGTGGGGAAGACCGTCGCCAGGGCCGGGCGCTTGATGCCCCCGATGCGCCCCAGGCCGAACAGGGCCGACGCCAGCGCGCCGCCCGTGTTGCCCATCGTCACGAAAGCGTCGGCCTGGCCGTCCTTGACGAGACGGATGCCGACGCTCATGGACGAGTCTTTCTTGGCGCGCACAGCCGTGGCCGGCTGGTCGTCCATTTCGATAACCTCAGTGGCGTGGACAACACGAATGGCGGCCGGCGGAGATGCCCCCAGCGCCGCCCGCACATCCGCCTCGCGGCCGACCAGGATGATCTCGTCACCCCACTCATTCGCCGCCTTCACCGCGCCCTTGACGATCTCACCAGGCGCGTGATCCCCCCCCATCGCGTCTACGACAATGCGCACTCATCCTCCTCCGGCCGCAATGAGAGAAGTATACAATGGTGCGCAACGGACGCAAAACGAATCACATTCCTGTCATTGCGTGCGCCACCGCCCCGCGCGGCGCTCCAGCCACAGGAGACTCTGGTTGAGGGCGACGGCGAGGACGCCGATGACAAGGACGCCGGCCTGAATCTTGTCGGGGTTGTCCTGAGAGATGCCCTCGTTGAACAGCACCCCCAGCCCGCCGGCCGCGATCCACGCGCCGATGGTCGCCAGCCCGACGATGCTCACCGTCGCCAGGCGCACCCCGGCCAGGATGATCGGCGCGGCGAGGGGCAGCTCCACCTGCCACAGCGACTGCATGCTGCTCAGGCCCATTCCCCGCGCCGCCTCCAGAATCGCCGGGTCCACGCCGCGCAGCCCCACGACGATGTTTCGCACCAGGACGAACTGCACGTAGATGACGAGGGCGAACAGTAGCGGCCGCAGGCCGAGGCCGAACGGCTGGATGAGGAACGCCAGCAGGGCGAGGCTGGGGATGGTGTAGATGACGCCCAGCGCGCCGATGACCGGCACGTCGAGGGAGCGCCGCCGCGCGACGAGGATGCCGAGGGGGAACGCGAGGAGCATGGCGATGCCCAGGGCAACCGCCGTGATGACGAGGTGCTGGCGCAGTAGCTCCAGCACACGGTCGGGATAGCGCGTCAGATAGGTCATGGGGCGCGGTCGGCGGCGGCCACGCGGGCCCGGTCATCCTCGGCCTGGGCGCGGAGGCGGGCGATGGAGACGCAGCCGATGACCCGCCCATCCTCGACGACCGGCAGGTCGTCTGCGCCGGTGCGCAGGAACAGCGACAGCGCGCTACGTAGATCATCGTCGGGATGCAGGATCATCCCATCTTGGGGTGGAAGTGGGTCGGTGGCGGCGATCATGGCCGCCCTGACCCGCACCTGGCTGAGCTGGCGCAGGATGTCGTCGGCGTCCACCAGGTCGCGCACGAAGCTGTCGGCCGGGCGCGTCAGAATGTTGAACGGCGTGTCGTACTGGACCAGCTCGCCCGCGCGCATGATGACGATGCGGTCGGCCAGGCGCAGCGCCTCCTCCACGTCGTGGGTCACGAACAGCACCGTCTTGTGGAGCTGGCGCTGGAGGTCGAGCATCTCATCCTGGAGGCGCGCGCGG
Source organism: Anaerolineae bacterium (assembly GCA_046328535.1). Lineage (GTDB taxonomy): Bacteria > Chloroflexota > Anaerolineae > Epilineales > JAHCIE01 > JBDHWG01. Next base: position 13,309 of record JAXLWJ010000003.1, on the reverse strand, counting down.
GTGATGGCGTCAATTGCGCCGAACGGCTCGTCCATGAGCAGGATGTGGGGGTCAGCGGCCAGGGCGCGCGCCAGGCCGACGCGCTGCTGCTGGCCGCCGGATAGTTGCGACGGGTAGCGCCCGCGGAACTCCTCCGGCGGCAGCCCGACGAGGTTGAGCAGGGTGTTCACGCGGTCGTCAATCTGCGGCCGGGGCCACTTCAGCAGACGCGGCACGACGGCAACGTTGTCGCCGACGGTCATGTGCGGGAACAGGCCGGTTTGCTGGATGACGTAGCCGATGCCGCGCCGCAAGTCCGTGACCGAGCCGTCGCGGATGTCGCGGCCCTCGACAAGGATGGCGCCGCCGGTCGGCTCGATCAGCCGGTTGACCATCTTGAGCAGTGTCGTCTTGCCGCAGCCAGAGGGGCCGAGCAGGACGACGAACTCCCCGGCGGCCACGCCCAGGGTGACATTGTCTACCGCCGGGCGCGGCGCGCCAGGGAACTGCTTGCTGACGCCGCGAAACTCGATCGCCTTCACGCGCCCTACTGCTTCACCATGCCTTGCTTGACGAGGAACTCCTTCGCCACGTCGGCCGGCTCGCGCTTCTTGCCGTCCACTTCCCAGTTGAGCTGCTGCATCGTCTGGTCCGTCAGCTTCGGCGCGACGCTGTTGAGCAGCGCGGCCAGGTTGGCGTTCTTCTGCAGCGTGTCGTTGCGCACAACGGGGGCAACTTGATAGGGCGGCCACAGCTTCTTGTCGTCCACGGGGGTCATCAGGTCGTAGCCGGCGATCTGGCCGTCGGTGCCAAAGGCCAGTGTCACATCCGCCTGGTCGTCCAGCAGAGCCTTGTACTTCACGCCGATGGCGACGTTCTGCACCGAGCCGAAGTCGAAGCCGCCGTAGACCTTCTTCAGGCCGGGCAGGCCGTCGGGCCGCTCCAGAAACTCAGGGATGAGGGCGGCGCGGAGCTGCGGCGCTTTCTGCGCCAGGTCCGACAGCGTCTTGATGCCGAGCTGCGCCGCCTTGTCCTTCTTCATGGCGAGCGCCTGCGTGTTGTTCATCGGCGCCGGGTCGAGCCAGGTCAGGTTCATGGGCTTGTAGCCCGCCTGGACCGCGTCAAACGTCTGCTTCGGGTCGGACATGGCGTCCTTGCCGAGAACGACGGTCAGGCCCGTGCCGGTGTACTCGGGGTAGAAGTCAATGTCGCCGCGCGTGAGCGCCTCCTGGGCCACCTTCGTGCCGCCGAGGTTCAGCTTGCGCTCGACCTTGTAGCCGTTGGCTTCGAGGAGCTGGGCGTAGATTTCGCCGAGGATGAACTGCTCGGTGAAGTCCTTCGAGCCGATGCGCACCGTCGCGCCACTGCCGACGGCCGCGCCGGCTGACTTCGCCGCTGGCGCGGCAGTTGGGCTTGTCGCGCCCGCCGCCGCCGTCGGCTGAGCCTGTGTCTGTGCGGCCGGTGTCGCCTGGCCGCCGCTCGCGCAGGCGGCGAGGACGCCGACCAGAGCGAGTAGCGCGGCATAGACAGTGTATCGTGCTATGCGGTTCATGGTAATCTCCTTCTTCTGCTTCCTATTCCAGGTTGCTTGCAGTCCGTATCGGGTACAAAGGGGCAAGACGAACACTCGCCGTCCCTGTCACGCGGTGTGGACCCGCAAACGGCGCTCCAAACGACTCAGCAAGATTTCGGCCGTCAGCGCGAGGATCGCCACCGGGACAGCGCCGACCAGGAGGAGCTTGTTGTCGTTGAGGGCCAGCCCGGCCGAAATGAAGTCGCCGAGGCCGCCGCTGCCGATGAAGGTCGCCAGGGTGGCGCTCGCCACGACCTCGATGGTGGCGGTGCGGAACCCGGCGACGATGACCGGCAGCGCGAGCGGCGCCTGCACCCGCCACAGTACCTGGGACGGCGACATGCCCATCCCGCGCGCCGCCTCGATGATGGCCGGGTCCACGTTGCGGAAGCCGGCGTCGGTGTTGACGAGGATGGGCGGGCAGGCGAGGACGATGAGGGCGACCAGGGCCGGCTTGGGGCCGAGGCCGAGGAACGGGAAGACGAGCAGAATGATCGCCAGGCTGGGAATGACGCGCAGGGTGTTGATGATGCCCAGAACGACGGCGGACGATGCCGGGCTGCGCGAGGTCAGGATGCCCAGCGGCACGCAGATGGCGGCGGCGATGAGCAGGGCGGCGGCGCTCAGCCACAGGTGAACCTCGACGGCCTGGGTGAACCGCGCGCTGTTCGCCTCAATATACTGGATCGCTGCTAACCATGGCCCCATACGTCACTAACGTTCCTGACACGCTTTGCGTCACCACCCCATTACTCAGAGACTGCGAGCCGCCCAAACATTACCAACGGCATGCGCTGACACGACAACCCCGCCAAAGGAACTCCTATGATATAGAAACGCAAAGGCGCAGAGGCGCAAAGGGAAGAAGCTCGTTTCGTCTTCCTTTGCGTCTTTGCGCCTTTGCGTTGCCCTTCTCTCGAAAGGTGTACCTTTCGCGGTTTTCGCGGCCGTTCCGTGACCTTCGCGGCCCCCCCCCCCGCCCTACTCCTGGAGCGGCTGGAAGCCGCGCCCATGCACCTCCTGCGCCGGCGAGACGATCACAAACGCCTTCGGGTCGGCCTCGTTGACAAGCGCCTTGAGATGGTTAATCTCGGTCACGGTGAGCGCCACCATGAGCACATCGCGCTCCTGCCCGCTGTACATGCCCTTGCCGTGGAGCGCCGTCACCCCGCGCTTCAGCTCCTGCATGATCTTGTCGGCGACGGCCTGCGGCTGCTCCGTCACGACCAGCGTCAGCACCTGCTGGCGGTGGCGCGTGAGGCTCGGAATGATCTGGCCGAGGCCCCAGCGCCGCCCCGACGGCCCGCCCTTCTGGAACAGGTCGCCGACGACAGGGATGTCCTCGTACTTCGGTAGAATCTCGCCCGGCGACTCGTGCAGGCCGATGGTGCCGAAGCCGACGGCGAAGAGGATTGCGTAGAAGATGAGGACCGCGGTCAGGACGACGCTGCCCGACATATCGCCGACACCCGCCCGCTGCACGATGCCATCCCACGACGAGATGGGGATGGGGTGCAGGTAGAGCTTGAACAGGACGGCGAAGGCCATGACAATGTACAGCCAGACGTAGTTGCGGCGGAAGCGGCGGCCGAAGGCTTCCGCCGTGGTAATCGGGAATTTAGGGACAAGCAAGGAGTGGGCCAGGCTTTCCGCCCACTCGGCGTGGGGGGTGAACGGCGGCACGAGCATCGCCGCGAAGAAGTCGGTCTCGATGAGGCGGGCGCGGTAGCTCCACAGCTCGTAGTAGCGGTAGCGGCGCGCTTCGATCCACAGGAACAGACTGATCAGAACGACGTTGATGAGGAGGATACCGTAGTGGTTGGAGATGCTGGAGAAAGCGAAGGTGATCGCGGCGCTGGTGGTGATGACGGCCCAGTTGGTCGTGGTATCGAGGCGCTGCCGCCAGGCGTTGCTGCGCTGGATCTCGGCGCGGTAGTAGTGGACCATCGCCGTCGTGAACTCCGAGGCGCGCAGGTTGTAGCCCCGGTACGACCAGACGGCCTCCGGCGTCGGCCCGGCCCCCGGTGGCGGCATCGGACCGGGGGATGCGCCCGGCGGGGGGCTGGCGGCGCCATCAGTGGTGAACGGCGGCGCGTTCGGGTTGAAGCTCGGCATACATCCTCCCCTATGAACCATGCTCCGGCAGGCCACACTCTCGCTCTAATCTCTATCTTTGCACTTTGCTGTGCAGCGGGGATGTGGGGGCCTCCGGCCCCCACGAACCCCCTCTTCCCCGCGTCGTTCAGGGGCGCAGTCCCCACTGAAGAAGCGGAAAGGGAGTAGTTTGGAGGGCTGCGCCCTCCAAGCCTCCCCACCAGACACAAAGTGCAAACATAGAGTCTAATGATAGTGACATAAGAGCGCGCGGGCAACTGGCCCGGAGGTCAAATAGAAATAGAGAAAGACCCTGAAGGCCGTTAAGACATTCAGGGTCTTGTCTGGAGGTGGAGATGGCGGGAATTGAACCCGCGTCCCGAAAGCTGCACCGAAGGCGTCTACAAGCTTAGTCGGCTCCCGAGTTGTCGCGCTGGTCCATCTTAGCCGACCAAGCCGGATCCAGCGCCAGGCGACGGTCTTTCGCTTCCCTCATCGCCGTCGGGGAAGCGGCACTCCGGCTAAATGGTGCTGCTAACTAGACTGTCGGAGTGAGACTAGCGCAGCATCGCCACCCTTAGGCGGCGAGGGCCAAACGATTGTTGGCTGTTGTTTGTTTGCCCACTTTTTACGAGGATCAGGCGCCTCGGCTTGCAACCCGCGATCTTCCCTCCCGGTCGAAACCAAGTCATCCCCATGCACCAGTAAGACGCTCGCGGCCGCCAAACCTTACGCATTCATCCCCACCGCGCCAGCCACTCGTCCGCCGTCAGGGCATGAGGATCGGCGCCCGCCGCCTCCAGCGCCGCCAGGATGTCGCTGAAGCGCCGCGTGAAGCGGTTGTTCGCCTCCCGCAGCGCGCTCTCCCCGTCCACGTTGTCCCACAGCGCCACGTTCGCCAGCGCGAACAGCATATCGCCGAACTCGGCGGCGCGCTCCTCCGCCGTCTGGGCCGCCTGCCACTCCGCGAACTCCTCCTGGAGCTTCGCCCACGCCCCCTCGCGTGACGGCCACGCGAAGCCGTAGCGGGCGGCGCGGCGCTGGATCTCCTGCGCCCGCGACAGGGCCGGCAGAGCCAGGACGATGCCGGCGAAGGGGTTGGCGGCGCGCTCCCCCTTCTTCGCCCGCTCCGCCGCCTTCAGCCGCTCCCAGTTGCGCGTCACGCCCTCGGCGTCGGCCACCTCCACATCGCCAAAGACGTGGGGGTGGCGGCGGATGAGCTTGCTCGTGATGTGGCCTGCCACGTCGCTGAGTTGGAACTCGCCGTCCCGCGTCGCGATCTGGGCGTGGAACACCACCTGCAACAGCAAGTCGCCCAGCTCCTCGCTGAGCTTGTCCAGGTCGCCGGCGTCGAGCGCGTCGAGGCACTCGTAGGTCTCTTCCAGGAGATACGGGCGCAGCGACAGGTGCGTCTGTTCGCGGTCCCACGGGCAGCCGGTCGGACTCAGCAGCGTCGCCATGACGCCGTCCAGCGATAGCACCGAGCCGGGGTGCGGCAGGGCGGGGACGTAGAGATAGGCGGCCGGAGCGGACACCTCGACCATCTCCGTCAGGGTCGTCGGGCGCAGGGCCACGCCGCCGTCGGCGAGGCTGACGAGGGTCGCCGGGTGGGCGGCGGGGTAGGCGTTGCGCAGGCTGCGCGCCAATAGAGCGAGATCCGCCCCGTTCAGGGCAATGAGCGCCGGGCGGTCCACGTCCAGGTGCGGGCTGTAGCGCGACGCGATGGCTGCGCCATCGGCAAGCTGCACGCCCGACCCGAACGGCTCCACGTCCAGGGCGGCCAGCACAGGCTCCAGAGTCGCGGGGGAAACCATCATGGCGAAACCTCTTCTATATCTCTGTCATTGCAATGACCCGATGGTGGGTCTGAAGTCCTGAACGCAATTATAGGGGGATTTGGACCAGCGTGCTGCATGAGCCGCGTCCCAACTCGGCGCGTTGTGATTGCCTCCCCGCCGTCCCATGCTCTATAATGATGAGATATCATCGTCGCCAACACCGGGGGGGCAAATGAATACCCGTTCTCGCCTGCGCTCGCTCGTCCGCGCCCTGCTCGTTCTCCTCGCTTTCGCCGTCGTCCTCGCTGTGGGACGGCCGGCCTCGGGCTCGGCGCGCCTGGTCACGGCCTGCCCATCTCCCAATCCCGCCACCCTCTACGTCAACGCGTCGGTGTCCGGCGGGACGGGCGATGGCTCGTCGTGGGCCAACGCCTATGCGTCCCTGGCGGCGGCGCTGACGACGGCTTCAGACTGCCCCAACGTGACGCAGATCTGGGTCGCCGCCGGTACCTATAAGCCGACGAGCGGCGCAGACCGCACCGCGACGTTCGGGCTAAGGAACAACCTGGCAATCTACGGCGGGTTTACCAGCGGGCAGACACTGCTGAGCCAGCGCAACTGGCGCACCAACGTCACCACCCTGAGCGGCGACATCGGGACGGCGAACAGCAGCAGCGACAACAGCTACCACGTCGTGACGGGGAGCGGGACGAACAGCACCGCCATCCTCGACGGCTTCACCGTGACCGGCGGCAACGCCGACCTTGATAACTACCTGAACCCCAACCCCATCGGCGGCGGGATGTACAACGATGGCGGCAGCCCGGCGCTGAGCAACCTCACTATCAGCGGCAACTACGCCGTGTACGGCGGTGGGATGTACAACAAGAACAGCAGCCCGACGCTGACCAACGTCACCGTCAGCGGCAATTACGCCCTCGACTACGGCGGCGGGATGTACAACTACGGTAACAGCAGCCCCACGCTGACGGGCGTCACCTTCAGCGGCAATTACGCCCGCGTCTACGGCGGCGGGATCGCGAGCAATAGCGACAGCTACCCGACGATCCGCAACAGCATCTTCTGGGGCAACAGCAGCGAGATCGCCGACCTCTACAATAGCTCCACCACTGTGGTTTACAGCATCGTGCAGGGCCTGTCCACCGGCACGGGCAATCTCAACCTGGACCCGCTGTTCGTCGCGCCGATCACCGCGTCCGCACCGACGACCACCGGCAACCTGCGCCTGCAGGCGAACTCCCCCGCCATCAATGTGGGCAGCAACGATGTGACCACCCCCTCCCTGCCGGCGACCGACCTGGACGACAACCCGCGCATCGTGTTCACGACGGTTGACATGGGCGCGTACGAGGCGCAGATCAAGGCCAGCCCGTCCCCGACGCCCGCCGCCAACGCGGCCGGCTGGAACAACACCGATGTGACGGTGACGTGGAATTGGAGCAACGCGGGCGGCGCCATCCCGGCGAGCGCCGACTGTCCCGCGACCACCACGTCGTCCGGTGAAGGCACACTCACGTTGTCGGCGACGTGCAAAGACTCGAATGGCTACACCGGATACGCCTCTGTCACCGTCAAGGTGGACAAGACCGCGCCGACGGCCAGCCCGACGGGGAGCGGCACGCCCGGCAGCAACGGCTGGTACACCTCGGACGTGACAGTGACGTGGAACTGGAGCGACAACGCTGGCGGCTCCGGCCTCAACACGGCGACGTGTCCGACGAGTACCACGACGAGCGGGGAAGGCGCAGCAGTGTCGGTGAACGCTGCCTGCTATGACCTGGCCGGCAACCCCGGCGCTGCGTCTTACACCGTCAAGGTGGACAAGACCGCGCCGACTATCACCATCACCAGTCCGGCCGACGGCGCGGTCTACCCGCAGGGCGCGCCCCTCACGGCGAGCTTCTCCTGCGCTGACCCCGGCGGCTCAGGGCTGGCTTCGTGCGTCGGGACTGTCGCTAACGGCAGCTCTATCAGCACCGCCGTTGTCGGCGCGTACAGCTTCACCGTCACGGCCACGGACACTGCCGGCAACACGGCCAGCCGCACCGTCCGCTACGTCGTCGGCTATACCGTGACCTCCGTCTCGCCGCTCGTCGGCCCGCCAGGCGTCAATAGCCTCTACTCCCCCAGCATCGGGACGACGGCCACCCCAATCCGCTGGAAGCTGACGAACGCGGCGGGGACGGCGATCACGGCGGCCGGGACGGTGACGGGGGTGTCGTACAAGGCGAACCCCGGCTGCGGGACATTCCCCACGGACCCGACCGGGGCGACGGCGGCGAGCGTGACGAGCGCGAACCCGAGGTACGACAGTGTGCAGCGGGCGTGGGTGTACAACTGGACACTGCCGGGGCGCGGCTGCTACACCTTGTTCATCACCCTCAACAACGGCCAGGTCGTCCCACTCTTCTATCGTATCTATTGAGCCTGTCGCCTGTCGCGCCGACTCCAGTCGGCCTCCTCGCTGGCGCTGGAGATAATTCTCCAGCGCCTCCCCCCCCTTGACAAACGCGGCGTTATATCGTATAATGACGATAATCGGAAATAACCGATGGAGGGCCCATGAAGAATGTGACGTTGCCGCCGGCCGAAGAGCGCCTGGCGCAGATGTTCCGCGCGCTCGGCAACCCGCTGCGCCTGCAGATGGTGCGCTACATGGCCGAGCATCCCCAGTGCATCACCGGCGATCTGGTGCTGGCGAGCGACCTCGCCCAGTCCACTGTCAGCGAGCACCTCAAGGTGCTGCGCGAGGCTGGCATCATCGCCGGAGTGGTCGAGGGGCCGGCGCGCTCCTACTGCCTCAACGTGGACACGCTACGCTGGCTGCGCGAGCAGGTGTCCTTGCTGACCCAGGACCTGGAGGCGTGCTGCGCCATCGAGCCGGTCATCCCTGCAAGGAGCATCGAATGAGCATCACGATTGGACCGGCGCGGCCGGAAGACTTCCCCAAAGTGCTGGCGCTCCTGGAGCGGAGCCACCTGCCCGCCGACGGCCTGGCCGACCACCGCGACGGGCTGCTCGTCGCCCGCGACAGCGACGCCGTGGTCGGGAGCGCGGCGCTAGAGGTGTACGGCGATGCGGCGCTCCTGCGCTCCGTCGCAGTGGACGAGGGCGTGCGCGGCCAGGGGCTAGGGCAGCGCCTCACCGACGCGGCGCTTGAGCTAGCGCGGGGGCGCGGCATTCACCAGGTCTACCTGTTGACGGAGACGGCGGCCGACTTCTTCCCGCGCTTTGGGTTCCGGCCCGTTGCCCGGACCGAGGTCGCGGCGGAGGTGCAGCAGTCGGTTGAATTCACGAGCGTCTGCCCCGTCTCGGCGCTGGTGATGTTGAGAGAGATCACGGACTACACGGAACATACGCAATCTGTAGCGCCGACTTGGGTCGGCAGCGAGGTAGAATGAGCGAGCAATCACGACAGCGCGTGTTGGTCCTCTGCACCGGCAACTCGGCGCGGTCGCAGATGGCCGAGGGGTTGCTGCGGGCGCGGGCCGGCGACAGGTTCGAGGTCCACAGCGCGGGGACGGAGCCGAAAGGGCTGAACCCCCTCGCGGTGCGGGCGATGGCAGAAAAGGGCATAGACATCTCGGGCGCGCGGAGCAAGAGCGCGAGCGAGTTCCTGGGCCAGCCGTTCGACTATGTGCTGACGGTGTGCGACAACGCGAAGGAGAACTGCCCGGTGTTCCCCGGCCCGGCGCAGCGCATCCACTGGAGCTTCGAGGACCCGGCGGCGGCCGAGGGGAGCGAGGACGCGCGGCTGGCGGTCTTTCGCCGCGTGCGCGATGAGATTGACGCTAAGCTGCAAGAGTTCGCGGCGGCCGCCGCCGCTTGACGAAAGCACAAGGAGACGACAATGACTGATATCACGATGATGGACACTGAGACGGTGCGGGCAGCGGTGCGGGAGCACTACGCGACGGCGGCGACGAGCGGCTCATGCTGCGGCCCTTCGAGCTGCTGCACCGACGACGCGCCGAACACGTCGAGCGGCGTCGGCTACTACAGCGCCGAGGAGTTGGCCGGGCTGGCCGACGAGGTCGCCGGGTTCAGCCTCGGCTGCGGCAACCCGATTGTCTACGCCGACGTGCAGCCGGGCGAGACGGTGCTGGACCTGGGCAGCGGCGGCGGGCTGGACTGCTTCATCGCCGCGCGGCTCGTCGGCCCGACGGGCCACGTCATCGGCGTGGATATGACGCCAGCGATGCTGGAGCGGGCGCGCAACGCCGCCGAGCGCATGGGCTTCGCCAACGTCGAGTTCCGCGAGGGCTTCATCGAGGCCCTGCCGGTCGCGGACAACTCGGTAGACCTGATCATCTCGAACTGCGTCATCAACCTGTCCACGGACAAGGACGCCGTTTTCCGCGAAGTGCGCCGCGTCCTCAAGCCGGGCGGGCGCATGCTGGTGTCCGACCTGGTCACGGCGGGGCAGTTGCCGGACGCGGTGCGGCGCGACATCGAGCTGTGGGCCGGTTGCATCGCCGGCGCGCTGCCGGAGGCAGAGTACACCGGCAAGGCGGCGGCGGCCGGGCTGACGCGCGTCGAGGTGCTGGCGCGGGCCGGGTACACCGAGGACACGCCCGAGTGGCAGGGGCTAGGCGGCCCCAACGGCCCGATTTACAGCGTCAAGGTGCGGGCGTACAAGCAACTTTGACAAACGCCGTCGGCGGCCCTATACTATTCTGCACTCTTAATACCGCCGCAGTGTAGATTCTCAGGAGTACGAAACTATGTCTCTTCCTCTGATCGGCATTCCGACCCACAACGAACGGTCGAAGGAGGACAAGGTTCCGCCGCGCTACGCCATGAGCCAGAGCTATACCTGGGCATTGGAGGAAGTCGGCGGCGCCCCGATCCTGCTCCCGCTTCTCCAGAACAAGGCCATTCTGCGCCAGCTTTATGATCAGCTCGATGGGCTGCTGCTGGCCGGCGGCGGCGACCTGGACCCGGCGCGGTACGGTGAGGCCCCCAACCCGTATCTGTGGGATGTGGATGTGCTGCGCGATCGGGTTGAGACGATCATGACCCTGTGGGCGCTGGAAGATGGCAAACCGATCCTCGCCATCTGTCGCGGCGTCCAGATGCTCAACGTCGCCTCGGGCGGCACGCTGTACCAGGATGTGCCGAGCATGCGCCCGTCGCCGATCACCCACAACTGGCACCTCAAGCGCCCGCGCCACTACCGCGCCCACCACGTGGACGTCAAGCCCGGCACGCGGCTGCACGACATCCTCGGCGCGCGCGTCCAGGTTAACAGCCTGCACCACCAGGCGGTCAAGGATGTCGCCCCCGGCTTCGTCCCCAACGCCATCGCGCCCGACGGGCTGGTCGAGGGCATCGAGAAGGCGGGTACGACCTTCGTCGTCGGCGTGCAGTGGCACCCCGAAGTCCTCGCCATCGAGGACGCCGGCATGCGCCAGCTCTTCGCCGCCTTCGTGGACGAGGCTCGCGCGTGGAAGGCGCGCCGTGCCAAAATGGAGCAGGCCGCCTAACCGCCGCGCCCCATCCCGCCGCCATGTCTGCCTGATAGAACCGAGAGACCCGTTTCCCACGCTGGGAACGGGTCTTCTCTATGAGGACACCGTATGTCGGATACGCGCCCCATCGGGGTGTTCGACTCTGGAATCGGCGGCGTGTCGGTGCTGCGCGAGATCGCCCGCCGCCTGCCCGCCGAAGACCTGGTCTACTTCGCGGACAGCGCCAACGTCCCCTACGGCAACCGCCCCCAGGTGGACATCGAGCGCCTGAGCCTGGCCGCCGCCGACTTCCTGCTGCGCCAGGGCGCGAAGCTCATCGTCGTCGCCTGCAACACGGCCTCGGCCGCTGCCCTCGCCGCCCTGCGCGCCGCCTACCCCGTCCCCTTCGTCGGCATGGTTCCCGCCATCAAGCCCGCCGTCGCCCGCAGCCGCAGCCACAAGGTCGGCGTGCTGGCGACGGCGGGGACGTTCCGCGGCCGCCTGTACGCCGACGTGGTGGAGCGCTTCGCCGACGGCGCGGAGGTGCATACCCAGGTCGGCCAGGGACTGGTGGAGCTGGTCGAGGCCGGCGAGATCGAGGGGCCGGCGGCGGAGGCGGCGGTCGCCCGCTACGTGGCCCCGCTGCTCGACGCCGGCGTGGACACCCTCGTCCTCGGCTGCACCCACTACCCATTCCTCAGCCCGACCATTGAGCGCGTCAGCGGGGGGCGGCTGACCATCGTCGAGCCTAGCCCGGCCATCGCCGCCCAGGTCGAGCGTGTCCTGGCCGAGCGCGGCCTGCTGCATCCGGGCGGTGCGGCCGGTATGCGGCGCTACTATACCTCCGGCGACAGCGCGCGCTTCGCCGCCGTCCTGGCGCTGCTCTCCGCCGCCGACGGCGAAACGCGCGGGACACGCTGGGAGAACGGCGGCTGGCACGCGGCGTAATACCAGGGCTGTGAAGCAATGCGAGCATAAGCTTGCCGCCCTAGGGCAAGGACAACGGACCTCGTAGGAGAGGCCCGCCTGCCCCTCGAACGCGCAGGCTACGACGGGCAAGCCTGGGAGGCTGGCTCTCAGCCCATCGGGCTTGCAGTCAGTAGCGCGACGCTTCGAGCGTCGTGCGGGCGCGCTCTGTGGCTCTGTGGCGATCTTTCTGTGCCGGTCAGGCCGGGGCGCTCGCCAGCGCCGTGGCGACCTCGGCGGCGACGCGGGCGTTGTTTTCGAGCAGCGCGCGGTTCGCCCGCTGACTCGCCCCCTCGGTCAGCGTCGAGACGCGCTCAAGCAGGAACGGCGTCACGGCCCGGCCGCGCACGCCCGCCGCGTCGGCCGCGTCGAGCGCCTCGGCGATGGCGCGCTCCACCTCGGCGGACGGCTCGGCGAACGCCTGCGGCACGGGGACGGTCAGCAGCGCCCCGCCCAGCCCTAGCCGCCGCTGCGCCCGCCAGAACGCGGCGACCTCGGCGGCGTCGGCGACGCGCCCGTCCACCGGGAGGCCGCTGTCGCGGCTGTAGAAGGCCGGGAACTCGTCGGTCTGCCAGCCGAGCACCGGCACGCCGTGCGTCTCCAGCCACTCCAGTGTGAGCGGCAGGTCGAGGATGGCCTTTGCGCCCGCGCACACCACCAGCACCGGCGTCCGCGCCAGCTCCGGCAGGTCGGCGGACACGTCGAACGGGTGGCGGCGGTGGACGCCTCCGATGCCGCCGGTGGCGAACACGGCGATGCCGGCGCGGTGCGCCGCCCACATCGTCGCCGCGACGGTCGTCCCGCCGTCCTCGCCCCGCGCCACCGCCAGCCCCAGGTCGCGGCGGCTGACCTTGCGGGCTGCGCCGCCCTGTCGCGCCAGGCGCTCTAGCTCATTATCGCCCAGGCCGACGCGGATCTCGCCGCCCAGCAGCGCCACGGTCGCCGGGGTCGCGCCCGCCTCGCGCACGACGCGCTCCATGGCCTGCGCTGTTTCGAGGTTCGCCGGCCAGGGCAGGCCGTGGGTAATCACGGTGGATTCGAGGGCGACGACGGGCGCGCCGCGGCTCAGGGCGGTCGCCACGGCGACGGCAACGGTGATATCGGGCATGCTTCGGCTCCTGTCAATTCGGGCGTTGCTCGACCACGATTATACCACTGTCGTACGCCCAGCGCGGAAAGGGAAAAACTTGGAGGGGCCAGGCCCCTCCAAGCCACCCCGCTTCGAGAGCGCAACGACAAAGACAGTTTATCCCATCACGCCGCCCGACGTATCCGAACGCGGCGCTGCGCGTCATTGACAGTGATGTTCGATTGCTCGATGCCCTTCTGGAGTTTCTTGTGCGACAACTACGTTGGCCGGCGCTAATCTGCGCTCTCCTGCTGTCCTGTCTTATCACGGCCCGCGCCGGGGCCGATACCCCGATTGTCTGGAGCGTCACGACGAACGC